>NZ_JAKUDX010000002.1:0-760449 GCF_022662615.1 Bacillus cereus group sp. BfR-BA-01523 | reverse complement strand
CATTGGTTTGGTTTTCACCAATTTAGCTGTTGCTTGATGGATATGGTTATTTCGGATATTCGTAATTTTCCTAGATAACCGAAGGTGCTCAGTTTTAGCTTTTTCATATCCTGCGGATTGAATTTTTACACCTTTTTTAAATCTCCTAGACATATCTCTTTGCACTGACTTTTTCCTTTTCAAAAGTTTTTTTACCTTGGCATCTTTGTTTATATTTCGTTCTTTCGTACCATTAGAAGCTACAAACAGCTCTTTTAAACCAACATCCACACCAATCGACTCATTTGTTAGTTCTTGTGATTCAAAGTCTTCTTGGAACCCTACACTAATCCACCAGTGACGACCATCAAATGTAACTCTTGGATTGGATGGTTTTTTGTTTCTTGGTAGTTGTTGGCTTGTTTTTACTTCTCCAATAGACTGAATATCAACTACTTTCTTTCCTATAATCAGTCTTTCATAATTGGCATAAAATCCTTGGATTAAATCTTTTTTAGATTTATAAGAAGTGTGATAACCATTTTTGTACTTTTTGAACGAATGTTTCCTCGCCGTATCAAAATCTTTTGAAGCCTGTTTGGGAACTTGTGCGTTGATGTCATTTAACCACTCATATCGCTTTCGCTTCTTGATCTTTGTAAATCGTTTCTGTAAAGCTAACTGTGAAACAGATTTTCCAAATAGCTTATAGTATCTATCACTCATTCTTTTACAATAGTTATAAGCAAATCTTGAAGCACCAGCATGGTTTCTAAGCACTTTTTCTTGTTCAGGCGTTGGAATCAGTCTGACTTTCTTCGCCAATATCATCAGAATTTAACTCCTTTACTGTGCGATTATTTGGGCACTCACCTTTTAGATAATGAAAGATTGATTCTTCTGAATAGTAGCGTGTTCCATCAGCATTCTCCTAAGACTACTAGGATACAAACCTGTTAATTCCGATACCTGACTAATTCGTAAAAATTTCATTATTATTCTCATTGCATTTACCATAATGCATAGATTCGGTAGATTCAATGAGACTTGATAGATTTAATTAAATTTATCTCGTTCAACTAAGGGCGCAATTCCTTAGCCAGTTCTCTTATGAACTTCTCATGTTTTCACATGAGCGCAGACTATATGTTTATCTACTTAGAGATAGAGGATTTTTCCACCACCATAGGCTTGTGGTGTACTCTCGTCAGTTATACGAGATAGTCGTTGAACGTTCATCTTATCAATTTTGACTTAGATGATTCGAGGCGGAAGACCCATTGTTCTAGTGTTTAGGTTTTAACCTTGCACGATCTGATTGATTTTTTCTGCTTTCGCAACATTCACGCTCACCATTTCTAGCCACGTTGTAGTTCAATCAGCTTTAGGGATTGCCCGCAGTTAACCCTCACTACTAGCCAATCACTTGACTAGCAGGGCTTACTGATATATTTAATTAACTTTAGTTATAATTGGTTAAATAAATCGTAACAGTTAGTTACCCTTTAACATTTGTTTACTTAAGTTTGCAAACCTTAAATTCGTATATGACCAATCGCCTGATATAATTGTTATTCCGTCTAAATTCGCCTCTTCGAAATCCGAACCAGTCATTTTACATTCTTCAAACTTAGATACAAATAAATTCGTACCAAAAAACCTACAATTAGCAAACGTAGTTCCTTGATGGATAGAAGCATTAAAAAGAGTACCAGTAAAATCACATTCTATGAAATTACAATTTTTAGTAAAAACTTCTGATGCATCTATCCCTCTAAAACGGCATTTTATGAAGGTACAATTTTTCAATTCCTCTTCTTTTATCCAGACATCTTGAAAATCTATTTCTACATATTCTTTATTTACAAATTCACTCATAATCAATCCTCCAATTTTTCAAAAAACCTCACTTCAGCATGAAGTGAGGTTTCTTCTTATACAATATGCTCATCTAACCATGAAATCAAATCTTGAAATACATCTTCTCTATTCACTTCATGGAACATTTCATGTCTACCATTTTCATATAAACGAAGTGTTACATCTTTCACACCACATTTTTTATAGTTTTCGTATACTTCTTTTACACCTTTCCCCATATCCCCAACAGGATCACGATCACCAGAGAATATATGTATTGGAAGATTTTTTGGTGTCTTCTTGTATTCTTCTATTTTATTTACTTCTAGAACTCCATGAAACAATTCTCGGTAAAAACTAGTCGTGCAAATGAATCCACATAACGGATCCGCAATATAATTATCAACTTGATGAATATCTGAAGATAACCAATCAAATTTCGTACGATTTGGCTTAAAGTGTGAGTTGAAGTTTCCGAAAGATAAGAAGTTCAGCATCGGACTTTTCGTTTTCTTTCCGCGAAGTTTCATCTCAATTGTCGCTACTTTATGACCGATACTTCCTAAAAGCCCTGGATTTCCACCAGTTCCTGAAATAAGGAATCCATCATATAATTCACCTTTAAGTTGTACAGCACGTCTTGATAAAAAAGAACCCATACTATGTCCAAGTAAAAATAACGGGCATGTCTGCTCTTCTTTTATGATTTCCGAAACAAAGATAACATCAGACACAGCCTGATTCCAACCTACATTTGGTTCAAAATGACCATAGTCTTCTTCCCTTTTCACTGTTTTTCCATGCCCTTTATGATCATGAGCATAAACACCATATCCTGCTTCTAATAAAGCATCAATAAATTCTGTATAAACACCTGCATGTTCTGTCATACCATGTGCAATTTGAACAATTCCCCGTGGATTTCCTTCTGGTAACCATTTACGCAAGTAAATTTCCGATTTATCCAATGCCGTAACGAAATTTTCCTGTATGCTCATTCCGACAGCCTCCAAATCTATTATGTATATCTTTTTTTATAATGAATAAACATTCATTATTCTTATTATGTATTATATGCAATTGCTTTCATTATGACAAATGATCTATTTTTCCGATTACATATTAAACTATTATCTTGACGAATTCAAAATAAAATTATATAGTTACTTACATAAAGTAATTAATATATTTTTAGGAGGTTTTAATCATGATGCCCTCACTATTTTTAGCACATGGATCACCTATGCTTGCTATTCAAGATACAGACTATACACGCTTTTTAAAGACACTTGGAGAAACATATAAACCGAAAGCTATTGTTATTTTTACCGCTCACTGGGAAAGTGAAGTATTAACGATCTCCTCTTCAGATGAAGTATATGAAACAATTTATGACTTTGGAGGTTTTCCTCCTGAGTTATACGAAATCAAATATCATGCGAAAGGCTCTTCTAGCATTGCGTCTATGCTAGAAACAAAATTTAAAAACAAAGGCATTCCAGTCCATCATAATATGACGAGAGGTTTAGATCATGGCTCATGGACACTCCTGCATCGTATGTACCCAGAAGCCAATATTCCTGTCGTACAAATATCAGTAAATCCATTCCTTCCTGCAAAAGAACAATTTGAAATTGGAGAAGCACTAAAAGGACTTGGACAAGAAGATATTTTAGTAATCGGCAGCGGAGTTACTGTTCATAATTTACGAGCATTAAAATGGAATGAAACAACTCCGGAACAATGGGCGATTGAATTTGATGATTGGATTATAAATCATATGCATACTAGCGATAAAGATGCATTGTTTAACTGGGAAAGAAATGCTCCTCATGCACAATTAGCTGTACCAAGAGCGGAACATTTTGTTCCTCTATTTATCGCGATGGGTAGTGGTGAGAACGACGGTACGGTCATTCACCGTAGCTACGAGCTTGGTACATTAAGTTATCTTTGCCTTCAATTTTAATGAAAAAGGATGAAGCAATATTGCTTCATCCTTTTTCTGTTTTTCATTCACATAGTTAACTAACTTCCAAATGTCGTTTCTCTGATACCTCTTCGTTCTTACTATGAAAATAAACCCAAATGCACGCAATAAATAATAGTGATGATGTAGAGAAGAAAACATATTGGAAGCCTGCATGAGCTGCAATTTGTCCACCAAGTACTGGCCCAATCATATTTCCTAAAAACTGAAATGATTGATTATATCCAAATATTCGTCCCGTTACATGGGTTGGCGTATGTTGTTTTAGTAGAGTTTGTACGGAAGGTAATAGTCCTGCTTGTGCAATACCTAATAAAAAGCGAAGAATTAATAGTTGCCAAGCTGAGGTTACAAATGCTTGCGGAATAAAAATAATTCCTGCAGCAAACAACGCTACAACTAACGTTTTTTGAGGTCCAATATGATCTGATAATCTTCCTAGCTTAGGAGCTGCTAAAATAACTGCTAATCCTGTCGCAGACATGACTGCACCTGCAAGCATTTCAATATGATCTGTTCCTGGTCCTGCCAAATGCTTTACATACAACGTAATAATAGGTTGAATCGACATATTTGCAAGCTGAATAATAAACGTTGCTACAAATAAACTTATTATTAAATGTTTTGCAGGGACCATCGTCCATACTTTTTTCGGCTGTGCCTTTTTTTCTTTAGCAGAATGTTTCTCCTCATGTAAGAAGAAAAAGACGATAAGAAAGGACAGGAATAAGAAAGCTCCTGTAACTAGAAAAACATGGCGCATTCCGATTAACTCTGACAAATAACCTCCGAGTATCGGCCCAAGTAACGAACCGCTCACGCCTCCAGTTGAGATTGTAGAAATTGCCCAACCTGAATGTTCTTGCGGAGTTTCTGCAGCAATAAGTGTCATCGCTGTAGAAAGGAAACCTGATACCGATCCCATTAAAAACCGAAGTACGACTAATTGATACACATCTGTCACAAACCCCATAAGCGTCATAATTATCGCCATACCAAGGCTAGCACGTATAAGCATCAATTTCCGTCCATGTATATCACCGAGCTTTCCCCATATCGGTGATACAATCGCACCCATTAAAAATGTTACACCAAATGCAAGTCCCGACCACTGTGCAATACTAGAAGTGCCGGTCACCCCTAATTCCTCAATATAAAAAGATAAAAAAGGAATTACTAAACTCATACCGGCTGCAGTGGTAAAACAACCTAGCCAACAAATCATTAAATTTCGTTTCCAGCTGGCCATTTTCACACCTTCTTTCATTAGATACCCATTCTACACCGTTTCCTGGAAAAAGTTTAGTAATTTGATTTATACATAATAAAACTCAATCGGACCTGCTTGTCCTATAATTGCATACTCATATCCGCTTTTCTTCATGTTATATAAACAATGATTCAATAACGTCTTCCCAACACCGTTCACACGATTATGTTTCGCTGTACCCATCGGGCCAAACAACCCTTTTTTTCCTCTCACAACATCGTAACAAGCGAAACCAATGATTGCTCCTTCCTGCTCAGCAATAAAAATAGGCAACTCCTCTTTATATGTCCGAAATCCACAATCTAAAGATTTTAACCAACGTTCACCAAATTCATCCTTAACAAAACGTGCCAACTTTTCAAAATCAGAAAAGACAGCTCTTCTAACATTAAAATTTAAATTATTATAAATAGGATTAAATCTTTTTAAATCAACGGTTAAGTCTCTTGACTCAGATGTAATACTCAGCAGCTCTTTTTGCACGTTTTTACTTATAACCTTTTCAATAACTGTATCAACTTGAAACAGTGCATATAAAACATGCCCTTCATTTATTAATACTTGCTGAAAACGGTCCATCCGTTTCTTTGCTACTTGTAAAACTTCTATCGTCTTATTTGAAACTTTAAACTCCCCAACATTTATGTATTCTATTTCATTTGCATAATATTGTTGAAGTAGCGATATCTTTGCTAAAAAATCCATACCCACCGTGTGAAATAAATACATATGTAACTCCGCGCAAACTCCATTACCTTCCTTACAAGCTCCTATAAATAGATGCATAGGATGAATAATACCTTTATTACACTCAACCTCTCGCGTTGCAATCTTCAATATTTTATGTGCACGTTTTGTAAATTGAAATTCCTCCATATACATCCCTTCCCCCTAATAACTTGATATCAAGCCGTAAATATATATAATTGAAACAATTATTCCAACTACTAATATCCCTGGAAGTAAATTTGCTACTTTAATTTTAATGAATCCAAGTAAGTTTAATCCAATTGCAAAAATCATAATACCACCAGTTGCTGTCATTTCAACTATAAATTGATTCATTAATTTCTCTGGTACAAAACTATTAATTTGTGTTGCAAAAACTGCAATACCTCCCTCATATAAAATCACTGGAATTGCTGAAAATACCACTCCAATTCCTAGAGTTGTCGTTAATATAATAGAAATGAATCCATCGATAATCGCCTTTGTAAATAAAATATCATGATTTCCGCGAATCCCACTGTCCAATGCACCAAGTATCCCCATCGCTCCGATTGCAAAAATAAGCGTGGCTGTTACAAAGCCTTCTGATATGCTCCCTTTCCCTTTCGATCCAACTTTATTTTCTAGCCAATCCCCTAACAGTTTTAACCTTTCTTCTAATTGTAGCCATTCTCCGATTACCGTACCAATAACTAAACTTAGTATGACAACAAGAAAATTTTCACTTTTTAATGCCATTTGAAGTCCAAGTACAGTAACCGCTAAACCAATTGCATGCATAATTGTTCCCTTCATACTTTCTGGAATTGCACTAAATAATTTACCAAGTAAAGTACCAAATATAATACAAATCCCATTTACAACTGCTCCTAATATAACCATTTCTCATTCTTCACCCTTCGAATTCTTTATTTCTATATTTTGGTTTATACATTGATTTACAGGTTACCTATATGTTAACGTAATATTGTGAATATTAACAAACGTTTTTCACTACATAACCCGCTATTTTTTTGTAACTATACAAAGACCGATTGCCTTTAGTAGATTCATTGTTAATCTAATTGCGGGATAAACTCAAAAGGGAAGGTATTTATGAAAACTTTACTAAAACGATTTCTGTTAATAGCCTTTTTCATTACACCAATTGTTTTATTAATCAACTACTCTTTTATTTCAAAAGCGAAAGACAAACCTGATATGCAGAACAAATCTAGTAAAACAGCTTCAAAAAGCGAAAAGAAAACCGAAGACCCTGAAATCACACTCACCTTCTCTGGTGATACAATGTTCGATTGGCAATTACGTCCCGTAATCGAAAAAAATGGGGCTGATTATCCATTCCAACACGTAAAAGAAGAAATAACGAAAGCTGATATTTCTTTTGTTAATTTAGAGTCAGCATTTACAACGAGAGAAAAAAGAGTACCTGGGCAACAATTTTGGATTAAAAGTGATCCATCCACACTACAAGCCATTAAAAACACCGGATATGACATCGTGAACATTGGCAATAACCATACGCTTGATTATGGGCAAGATGGACTACTAGACACCATTTCTCACGTCGAAAAATTAAAACTACCTTACACTGGAGCCGGAAAAAATGCTGAAGATGCTTATACTGCTCGTGAACTAACTGTAAAAGGAAAAAAGTTTAAATTTCTTTCCTTTGTACGCTTTATGCCCAACTTTAATTGGGTAGCTGGTGACAATAAACCCGGCGTTGCAAACGGATATGACCTAGATCTTGTAACAAAAACGATTCAAGAGCAAAAGAAAGATGCTGATTATGTAATCGTCTATATGCATTGGGGCGTCGAAAAATCTAATCGTCCAATAGAATACCAGAAACAATATGTTCCAAAAATGGTAGAGGCGGGTGCTGATGCAATCGTTGGAAGTCACCCGCATTGGTTACAAGGATTTGAGTATTACAATAAAGTTCCTATCGCATACTCGTTAGGAAACTTTTTATTCCCGAATTATGTAAATGGAAAGAGTGCCGAAACAGGTGTATTAACTTTAACCTTTAAAGGTAAGGATGTCCAAATGTCATTCAATCCTTACATCATTCGCAACAACCAAGTTTCTCCTGTAAATGAAGAAGAAAAGAAAAAAGCACTGCAATATTTACAAACGGTTTCAACTGATGTAGAAATTGATGATACTGGGAAAATAATAAACAAACGCAACTAAACAGCACGAAATTCATTTCTCTGTAACATACATTACGGGATAGGTGATGAATATGCTGAAAAACTTATTAGAAAATATAAGTCTATTAGAAAACGTGTATAAAATATCTATAGCGATCCTGCTTTTATGTTCATTTTTTTCTGTTAGACTTCTAAGAAAAATAAAGCGAGAGAGAAAACTTACTCCCTTTGAATTTACAATGTATGTAATCATTCATATTGCAATACTTTTTTGGTTAACTAGCTTTATCCTTCTTGAATATGGAGCGTATTTCGTTTAACTTTCAAAGAATAAAAAAGATAGAACAAGCAGGATTTCCCTCCTGTATCTATCTTTTTTATTTCAAGTAGAATTGTATGTTAACTCTTTTCTTTTATTAAATAAGTAAATCAAACAGCACAGGATTTTTATTAAGCTCCACGAATTGAATGTTATTTTCTTGAAAACGAGTAATTAAAGCTTCATAGTCTTCCTTATGCTTTAATTCTACCCCCACTAAAGCTGGACCATTTTCTTTATTATGTTTCTTAATATACTCAAAGCGAGTAATATCATCTTCCGGTCCTAATCCTTTATCAAGAAACTCTCGTAGTGCTCCTGAACGTTGCGGAAATTCAATGATGAAATAGTGCTTTAATCCTTCATGAATAAGGGATCGTTCTTTCATTTCTTGCATTCTATCAATATCATTATTTCCACCACTTAACGTGCATACAACTGTTTTTCCCTTTATTTCATCTCTGTATAGATCAAGTGCCGCAATAGAAAGCGCACCAGCTGGCTCTGCTACAATTGCATTTTTCTTATACAGTTCTAAAATCGTCGTACAAACCTTTCCCTCTGGTACTAAAACTATGTCATCAATTACATCTTTACATGTTTCAAAAGTTAACTTTCCTACCTTCTTAACAGCTGCTCCATCAACAAAACTATCAATCTTTTCTAATGCAACATTTTCATTTTGAAGAAAAGCTTCTTTCATAGATGCAGCTCCCATCGGTTCTACACCGATTACCTTTGTAGTAGGACTAACCCCCTTTACATATGTACCAATACCAGATGCTAATCCACCACCGCCAATTGCTGTAAATATATAATCAACTGGTTTCTCCATATCATGCATAATTTCAACAGCGACTGTTCCTTGACCAGCAACGACATACGGATCATCAAACGGATGTACAAATGTCATCCTATTTTCTACACAATAGCGCTGCGCCTCTTGGAAAGAACTATCAAATGTATCACCAACTAATACAATGTCTGCGAAATCACCACCGAAAAATTCAACTTGTGATACTTTTTGCTTAGGTGTCGTTGTCGGCATGAAAATTTTTGACGGAATCTTCAATAAATTACACGTATAAACAACTCCTTGTGCATGATTACCAGCGCTTGCACAAACAACACCATTTTGTAACTTTTCTTTCGGTAAACTTTGAATTAAATTATACGCACCACGAATTTTGAAAGAACGAATAACTTGTAAATCTTCTCGCTTAACATATACGTCACATTCATATTTCTCAGATAAAACTGAATCTCGTTGTAACGGTGTTTTAATAACGATATCTTTCATGCAATTATGAGCCATTAAGATATCTTCAATTTTCACTCTCTCCTTTACCTTCTGCACCATTTCATATCATCCTTATCTCTTTTAAATTGGCTCAATCGAAATTCGGGATTTTTAGAACTGCACCTGTATTCGCCGATGTTACCATTTGTGCATAACGTCCAAGCCACCCAGTTTTCACTTTTGGTTCTGGTCGTTTCCACCCTTTTTTACGCTTCTCTAATTCCTCATCACTAACTCTCACTTCTAACAAGCGTTCCTCAACATCAATACATACAATATCTCCTTGTTCAAGAAGTGCAATCGTTCCGCCAGCAGCTGCTTCTGGTGAAATGTGCCCTACCGAAATACCACGTGAAGCACCAGAGAAGCGACCATCAGTTAAAAGTGCAACATCTGCTCCTAATCCCATACCAGCAATTGCTGATGTTGGTGCTAACATTTCCGGCATACCAGGTCCGCCTCTTGGTCCTTCATAGCGAATAACAACTACATCTCCTTTCTTAACTTTCCCAAGCATAATGCCGGCAAGCGCCTCATCTTGTGAATTAAAGATAACGCAAGGTCCTTCAAATCGTTTTACTTCTGTTGCTCCGCTTTTAATAACCGCTCCGTCTTTCGCAAGGTTTCCTTTTAATATACGTAATCCTCCTTCTTCACTATGAGGATTTTCTAGAGAATGAATAACTTCCTTATCTTGAATCTCTGCATGAGCAATGTTTTCTCTTAATGTTTGCCCAGTAGCAGTTATACGATCAAGGTGAAGTACCCCTTCTTTTCGGCTCATCTCTTTCAAAATTGCACTAATCCCGCCTGCGCGATCGATATCTTCCATATGCCAATTAGAAGCTGGACTTACTTTACATAAATGCGGTACACGCCTTGAAACTGCATCAATGCGGTTCATATCGTAATCTAACCCTGCCTCTTGTGCTAGTGCTAACGTGTGTAATACTGTATTCGTTGATCCACCCATCGCCATATCAAGTGCAAACGCATCATCAATTGCTTCTTCTGTTACAATGTCGCGTGGTTTAATATCTCTTTCAATTAAAATTTTTAATTTTTCTGCTGCTTGTTTAATTAACTCCTCACGTCTTGGATCAATCGCTAAAATACTCCCGTTACCAGGAAGAGCTAAACCTAACACTTCACATAAACAGTTCATAGAGTTCGCTGTAAACATACCGGAACAAGAACCACAAGATGGACAGCCATGATCTTCAATATCCTTTAATTCTTCTTCTGAAATTTTCCCAGATTGATAGGCTCCTACCCCTTCAAAAACAGAACTTAAATCGACAACTTCCCCTTTAGATGTTTTCCCCGCTGCCATCGGACCACCTGAAACGAAAACAGTTGGAATGTTTATTCGAAGTGCAGCCATCATCATACCTGGTGTAATTTTGTCACAGTTTGGAATACAAATCATTCCATCAAACCAGTGTGCATTTACAACTGTTTCTACTGAATCTGCAATGATTTCACGACTCGGAAGCGAATAACGCATACCGATATGACCCATCGCAATACCGTCATCTACTCCAATTGTATTAAATTCAAATGGAACCATGCCTGCTGCACGTACTGCTTCTTTAACAAGTTTCCCAAACTCATTTAAGTGCTTATGACCTGGAATAATTTCAATAAAAGAATTACAAATTGCTATGAATGGTTTATCAAAATCTTCATCTTTTAAACCAGTTGCTTTTAATAAACTACGATGCGGAGCTTTATCAAAACCTTTTTTAATCATGTCACTTCTCATCTTGTCAAATCCCCTCTTACGTATTTTTCACTTATATTCTCTCAATCTATTTCTTTACTAACGTTTTCTTTTCTGGTTCCTTAATCCAGCTCATCATTTCACGAAGCTCTGCTCCTACTTTTTCTAGCTGATGATTTTGTTCTGCTTTTTTCATCGCATTATACGTTGGACGCCCTGCTTGATTTTCTAAAATCCATTTCTTCGCAAATTCACCTTGCTGAATTTCTGCAAGAACACGTTTCATTTCCTTCTTCGTTTCATCTGTAACAATTCTCAATCCTGTTACATAATCTCCAAACTCTGCCGTATCTGAAATAGAATGGCGCATATTCGTTAATCCGCCTTCATACATTAAATCAACAATTAACTTTAATTCATGTAAACATTCAAAGTATGCAATTTCAGGACGATATCCACCTTCCGTTAACGTTTCAAAACCAGCTTTCACAAGTGCTGTTACTCCTCCGCAAAGCACTGCTTGCTCACCGAATAAGTCTGTTTCTGTTTCTTCTTGGAATGTCGTTTCAATTACACCTGCACGTGTACAACCTACACCTTTTGCATACGCTAATGCTACATGTAGTGCTGTCCCCGTTGCGTCTTGATGCACTGCGACTAATGCCGGAACACCATTTCCTTCTTGGAAGACACGGCGAACGAGATGACCTGGACTCTTCGGTGCGACCATCGCTACATCTACGTAACTTGGCGGATTAATTTGCCCGAAGTGAATATTAAATCCATGTGAGAAAAGTAACATTTGTCCTTCACGAAGATTCTCTTCTACTTCTGTTTTATATACATACGCTTGCTGTTCATCCGGCAATAACATTTGTACAACTTGTGCGGTTCGAACCGCTTCTGAAACGGACATTACTTCAAACCCATCTGCTTTTGCTACTTCATATGATTTACCAGGACGAACACCAACTACAACTTCCACACCAGAATCTCGTAAGTTTTGTGCTTGAGCATGACCTTGAGATCCATATCCAACTACCGCAACTGTCTTCCCTTTTAATAGCTCTAAATTTGCATCTTTCTCATAATAAGTTTTCATATTCCATACACTCCTTATAATTTATTTACTTGCAGTACATTGATTAATTTTTTCAACTGACTGACAAGTAACGTTGCTTCATTTTCAGTACAAACTGCTGTTAGTTTCATATCAGAAACACCACTTGTATCTCTTTCGTTTAAATTTAAAGAAGAAATATAATAACCACGCCGAGCAAAAATTCCGCTTATACGTAATAAGACGCTCGGATCGTTATGAATAACTAATGAAAAAGTATGACTCATTCTTCCCACCTCTTCATAATCATTTCGTTATTCCCTTTGTTTGGCGGAACCATTGGAAAGACGTTCTCACCTTCTTCTACACAAAAGTCAACTACGACAGGACCTTCATGAGAAAACGCTTCTAACATTACCTTTTTCGCCTCAAACGAATTTGTTGCTCTTAGCCCTTTTACACCATAAGCTTCTGCTACTTTCACAAAATCTGGTGACCCAATTCTCGATTCCGACAAACGGTTTTCATAAAACATTTCTTGCCATTGCCTTACCATTCCTAAAAATTTGTTGTTTATAATGAATACTTTGACAGGAATATTATTTTCAGCAATTGTTTGCAGCTCTTGAATGTTCATTTGGAAAGAAGCATCACCAGCAATACAGATGACAAGTTCTTCTTCTTTTGCAAGCTGAGCACCAATTGCTGCTGGAAAACCAAATCCCATCGTCCCTAATCCCCCTGATGTTAGAAAAGTCCGTGGTTTTCTCGCTTTATAAAAGTGAGCAGCCCACATTTGATGCTGTCCTACCTCTGTCGTGACAATCGCTTCACCATTCGTTAATTCACTTACTAAGTTGATAACATGCTGTGGTTTTAACTCAAATTCTTTTTGCTTATATGAAAGTGGATATTCTTCTTGCCACTTCTTCACTTTCTGAAGCCATTCATCTGTTTGTGTATAAATAGACATATGTAACAGCATATGTAGCGCCTTTTTCACATCACCAACAATCGGATGCTCTACAGTTACATTTTTATGGAACTCAGAAGGATCAATATCAATATGTACTTTTTTCGAATACGGAGAAAAAAGTTCTAATTTCCCTGTTACACGATCATCGAAACGAACACCTAACGCCAGTAATAAGTCACATTCTGTTACTGCCATATTTGCAGCGTACGTTCCATGCATACCGAGCATTCCTAAAAACAACGGATCTCCCGGCGGATATGCCCCCAGTCCCATTAAAGTTGAAACGACTGGAATACGATTCTCCCTCGCAAACTTGATGAGTTCTTCAGATCCGCCTGAATGAATGACGCCTCCCCCGATATAAAGGAGTGGGCGTTTTGCTTTTGAAATTGATTTTGCTACCTCTCTCAGTTTCAAACTGTCTGGAAAAGGTTCTGGTTTATATCCTAGAATCTCCACTTCTTCATTAAAGAAACTTGTTACATTTGCATTTTGAACATCTTTTGGAATATCAATTAATACCGGTCCCGGTCGCCCGCTTTCGGCGATGTAAAAAGCTTCTTGCACAGTTCGTGATAAATGATTTACATCACGAACTTGGTAATTATGCTTCGTAACAGGTACTGTAATTCCGACAACATCCGCTTCTTGAAATCCGTCTTTACCAATTAAAGGCGTTGCAACTTGCCCTGTAATGACAACTAAAGGAATCGAATCCATATAAGCATCTGCTAAACCCGTAACTAAATTCGTCGCCCCTGGGCCAGAGGTAGCAAAGACTACCCCAACCTTTCCCGAAGCTCTCGCATATCCTTCTGCCGCATGAATGGCAGCTTGTTCATGACGAGTTAACACGTGCTTTAAACCACTTTCGTATAACGCATCGTATATTGGTAAAATCGCGCCGCCCGGATAACCGAAAACAGTCGTTACACCTAATTTCTTCAAACATTGAATAACGTGTCCAGCACCTGTAGCTTCTTCACTCTGCAGTTCATCATATGCTGTATACTGTTTCTCCATTTCAATTAACTCCTCTCCCTATTTACGCTAAACTTTCCGCCAATCCTGGAACACGTACTCCTCTTTCTCTCGTTAATTTTTTAAATTCTTCGGTTAATCTTTTTGTTACATCTCCTGGTTTTCCATCTCCAATTTCTCTTGAATCTACTTTCACTACAGGAATTAGTTCCGCTGCAGTTCCTGTTAAAAACACTTCATCTGCTACATATACGTCATGGCGAGTAAACGGCCTTTCCTCACACGGAATATTAAGTCGCTCACATAACTCAATCACACTATTTCTCGTAATACCTTCTAGCGCCCCTAAGTACGAAGGAGGTGTTAACACTTTTCCATCTTTCACAATGAAAACATTATCTCCAGATCCTTCACAAACATATCCTTGTTGGTTGAGCATAAGTGCCTCAAGTACGCCTGCTTGTGCGGCTTCAATTTTCACAAGTACGTTATTTAAATAGTTCATTGACTTAATACGTGGGTCTAATGCATCTGGTGTATTACGTCTTGATGCAACAGATACAACGCTTAGTCCATTATCATAAAATTCCTGCGGGAATAACTTTAATTGCTCTGCAATAATAATTACGCTCGGTTTCACACAACTTCTCGGATCGAGTCCTAAGTCACCTTTTCCTCTTGAAACAATTAATCGAATGTAGGCATCCGCGTATTCATTTTTTTGCAATGTTTGTAAAACTGCTTCTTCCATTTCGTCAACCGCCATTGGAATTGTAAGTAAAATAGATTTCGCCGATTCATATAATCGTTTCACATGTTCTTTTAAACAAAATACATTTCCTCCGTAACTACGAATCCCTTCAAATACACCGTCCCCGTATAAAAAGCCGTGATCATATACTGAAACAACTGCCTTTTCTTTTTCTACAAATTCCCCATTCATATAAATGTACTGGTTTCCCATCTCACATCTCTCCTCTTTTTTCTCTCTATTTTTGCAACCTATTTCTATATCGATTGCTGAGATGAGTATTTTTAACAGAATATTCAGTATGCTAACCTTAAAAATATACTCGTCTCAACAATCGATTACTTACACACTTGTAGCAATCCATTGCTGAGACGAGAGACTCGTGGTACCACTCAGCTTCCTTACACTTCTCACGAAATATAAGCTCTGCAAGTCCAATTAGACTTTTGTTTTTCTATCGGAAACAACTCCGCTACTTTTTACTAACTTCAAAAGCAGTGCTCCGAGGTGATTTTCAATGATTCAATTGTTACCACCCTCACAGCCTTTGGGCGGCTCTCTGAAACAATCTTTATCATTTACTCTCCTCTTCCTCGCATTCTTTTATTCTATTTTTTAAAATAAAAACTCTCGCCTCAGCAATCAACTACTACAAATTAGTAGCTTTGATTGCTGAGGCGAGAGTTTCGCGTTACCACTCAGCTTCCTTATACTTCTCACGAAATATAAGCTTCATAGGTCCAATCAGACCTCCGTCCTTTTACCGGAGACGATGCCGCCGCCCTCTACTCAGTTTCCCTTTCGCAAGCGATGCTCCGAGGTGATCTTCAATGATTCGATTGCTACTACTCTCACAGCCTAGGAGTAGCTCTCTGAAACGACCATAATCATCTACTTTCCTCTTCTTTGCATATACAACATATAAAGTTAGAAAATTCTTAATTAACTTTTATTTGTTACACGTATTATAGGACGCGGTTCTTTCCATTGTCAACATGTTTTTAGAAAAACATTAAAATTCATTCTATTTACCAGAAATATATTTATTTTTTCTCAAAACAAAATCGGAATGAACTTCTTACACATACTCATATATTACTTAAGTATGTTCGCATTACTACATAAAGAAAAACAACTTAAAAACATATACAATTTATGAGGAGATGAGAAAACTATGTTAAAAGGTAAAATAGCATTAGTTACAGGAGCAAGCCGAGGAATTGGACGTGCTATCGCAAAACGGTTAGCAAACGACGGTGCATTAGTTGCTGTTCATTATGGAAATCGAAAAAAAGATGCTGAAGAAACTGTTCATGAAATTCAATCAAATGGCGGATCAGCTTTTTCTATCGGTGCAAATCTTGAATCTTTACACGGTGTAGATAACCTGTATATTTCTCTAGATAACGAACTACAAAAAAGAACTGGTGGAACACAATTTGATATTTTAATAAACAACGCTGGAATCGGTCCTGGTGCTTTTATTGAAGAAACGACTGAACAATTTTTTGATAGAATGGTTTCAGTAAATGCAAAAGCACCATTCTTTATCATTCAACAAGCACTACCACGTTTACGTGATAATAGCCGAATTATTAATATTTCATCAGCTGCCACCCGCATTTCTTTGCCTGATTTCGTTGCATATAGTATGACGAAAGGTGCAATTAACACGATGACTTTCACGCTTGCAAAACAACTCGGAGCACGAGGAATAACAGTAAATGCAATACTTCCAGGCTTTATTAAAACAGATATGAATGCAGAACTATTGAGCGACCCAATGATGAAACAGTACGCTACTACTATTTCCGCCTTCAATCGCTTAGGTGAAGTAGAAGATATTGCCGATACCGCTGCTTTTCTTGCCTCTCCAGACAGCCGCTGGGTTACTGGACAATTAATTGATGTGAGCGGAGGATCTTGTTTATAAAAAACATATATTTTCAAATCTTTTTTATTGCGCAATAAAACAATTTATATAATACTATATAAAACATATACATTTAGGAGGATTACAGCAATGTCCGAAAAAACATACGAACTCGCAACCTTCGCAGGTGGTTGCTTTTGGTGCATGGTAAAACCATTTGATGAACTTCCTGGTATTCATAAAGTACTTTCTGGCTATGCAGGTGGTCATATAGAAAATCCAACATATGAACAAGTAAAAGTTGGAACATCTGGCCATTTAGAAGTCGTTCAAATTACATTCGATCCTTCTATTTTCCCGTATCAAAAATTACTAGATTTATATTGGCCACAAATCGATCCGACTGATGATGGCGGACAATTTTTTGACCGTGGTCCCTCTTACCGCACAGCAATTTTTTATCATAATGAAACACAAAAAGAGCTTGCAGAAAAATCGAAGCAAACGCTAGCAGAAAGCCGTATGTTTAAAGATCCAATCGTGACTGAAATTCGCCCGGCTGCACCTTTTTATGAGGCCGAAGAATACCATCAACATTTCTATAAAAAGAATCCAGAGAAATATGCTACTGAGCAAAAAGAATCTGGCCGTGAAGACTTTATAAAAGAAAATTGGCAAAAAAAATAATAAAAACGCATCGTGCTTTTTTTCAAAGTGCGATGCGTTTTTATCTTTGAAAAAAGTACCATACAATTAAAAGAACAACCGCTGTTAATGTCCAAAGTACTATCTCGTTTTTTACTCTATTCTTTTTATTAGTCATTTCATCTCCTCCTAATAGCAATACAACTTATTCAACATTTCCTCTGTTTAATTGTCCACCTTATATACGTGAATACATCCTTACAAATTCTTATAACAAGACCACCGATGATTCCGATTGCAATTGAAATTACTAACATCTGTACAAAACTAAGAGTAGTTGTGTATGTTATGTAGATAACAATGCATACAAGTAAAACATCCGGTAAAGAAAGCAAAAACTTTTTAAGCATTTCTTCAGCTCTCCTATGCTTTATTTGTAATTTATACTTTCTACTGTAGCTTTGAAATAAAGTTTGTTCAAAAATTCCATTTAGACACTCATTTTACGAAAAAAGAATAAGAACCTCTTTTAAAAAGGGATTCTTATCTACATATCCTATTCCATAATTACTCATAAAATAGAATAATATTACTGGTGATTTATTGTAAATTATCTATCAACAAATAGTTATTAAAAACTATTTACCAGGCAATCGGATACTGCGCCAACTACCTACATCGCATTGACCGTATGTATTATCACCTACTGCTACCACCGTGCCATCTAATTTAAGTCCAACCGTATGCGCACAACCAGCCGCTATCGCTACAATATCACGCCAATCACTTACATTACATTGGCCATACTCATTCCAACCTACTGCCGCCACAGTACCATCTGATTTCAGAGCAATTGTATGATTACTCCCTGCCGCTATCGCCACAATATCGCGCCAATCGCTTACATCACATTGCCCCCGTTTATTATTACCCACTGCCGTCACCATACCGTCAGATGTAATACCAACTGTATGAAGATATCCCGCCGCTATCGCCACAATATCACGCCAGCTACTTACATTGCATTGGCCATATCGATTATTACCCACAGTCGTCACCGTTCCGTCCAATTTAAGACCGACTGTATGCCAGTCACCCACCGCGACCGCCACAATATCACGCCAGCTACTTATATTACATTCTCCTTCTTTATTTCGGCCCACTGCTATCACCGTGCCATCCGGTTTAAGGCCAATGGTACGGCGCCACCCCGCCGCAACCGATACAATATTATGCCAATCATTCACATCACATTGGTCATGATTATTCCAACCCACTGCAACCGCAGTACTGTCACATTTAAGACCGATTGTATGAGCATTACCCGTGTTCGTCGCCATATGAACATTGCCCGCTGCGACCGATACAATATCACGCCAGCCACTTACATTGCATTCTCCTTCTTTATTTCGGCCCACTGCTACCACCGTGCCATCCGATTTAAGAGCAACGGTATGACCACGACCCGCTGCTATCGTATTTTTAGGCCACCTCTTCACTTTTAACACCTCTTCTTTCGGTGAAATGTAATTCATGTTTTACCTCCTTGCATATAAGCAACTGTATCCAAATAGATATTTTCATCAAATTTCATTATAAATGAACTAATTTTTTTATAAATCTACATCTCCAAAAGAACCTATTACTTCTTCTTCAAAAAATAAAAACCTCCAGTTTAAATACTAGAGGTCTTCTATTTTTATTTCTTTAGTCTCTCAATAAAATCCTGTAACTTATCAAGCGATTTCATATTCTGATTACAAGCTACACCATCTTTACAAATATAGTTTCCCTTTTTCACGAAAGTTCCTGGTATATTACCTTTAATTTCAACTAAAAACATCCCTACTTCTTCATGTCCATGACATAATGAACAAATGCTCTTTTTATTTAAACTTTGGAACGTTCCTTGCAGACCAACAAACTTATTTTTATCATTTTTCGCTATAATAAATTTCCTGCTTGACCCTTTATCAATCCAGCTTAAATAAGATAATTCTTTCATGTCCAGTTCTTCCATATCAGGAAGTTTTAATTTTTTCGCTTTAGGAAATAATTTTTTTAATGTTTGCGCTGTAACTTCCTGAAACGGAATGACATACGGATTTATTTTCAGTAAAAACGATTCTGCATCTTCTCTATTTTGAACTGTTAATACCTTATCAATTAACTCTTTCTGTTCATCCGTTAAATTTTCAAATACATGTATTATCTTTTCAATCGCAAGTGATTTTAACGCTTGAATTACACCTCTATCATTTGCCGTCGCATGTCCATTTGCTAAAATATAAGCTTGTGACTTTATAAAATTGTATTGATCACTTCTAATAAAAGCTTCCATCTTTATCACTCCATACAAATTGTTGATCTAGTCTTATTGTATACAATGATTCAGCTTCTTGATATGTAAAAGATAACTTAGAAATGAACATTACATACTCTGACTATGTTCTACCTAGGCATTTCCTGACAAAAGAAACCATCATCTGTTTTCCATTCTGCATATAATACATCTTCAAATTTAGTAATCCCTTTTTTCTTTATTTGTTTATAAAGCCATCCTTCATCAAAACCTGCTTCCCTCAAATTATCTTTCACTACTTTTCCATCACTAATTAATGAAATCGGTAAGTATACAGGTTTATGTTTTAAACTTAAATCATTTATAGTAGGAGATTCATATTTGCTTTTCTTCAGAACACTTATGTTTCCATTAGGTTCCAAAATCATATATTCAACTTCTCGGATTGAAAATATATCTTTTTGTTGTAGTTGATTAATATCCAAATGATTTGAACTTAGTTGTTCCCGGTCAATATATCCATTACGGATAATGATTGATGGAGAGCCTTCAAAAAAACTTCTCGTCCCTCTAAATTTTTGCGTTATCACTTCTATTGTATAAATTAACACTACCCATACAAGTACTGCATATAAAATAGACCATACTTTTATTTCCGGATCATATATAGTATTTCCTACTAATTCTCCGAGAACTATGGCAGAAATAAAATCAAATGGCGTTAACTGAGAAATTTGTGTCTTCCCTAATATTTTAGTAGCAATCAATAGCACAAAAAAACCAAAAAATAGTTCTATCGTTATTTGTCCTAGATGATTCATATATGCTCACCTTTCTGCTTTTCACTCAAATGCTCTATATTCTATTTAGTAAAAAGCCGGCACATTTTTTCTATTATCTTGCCCATTCATATCCAATAGATACAAAACAAAAAGAGTCTAGTTCAATTTAATAATTGAACTAGACTCTTTTATTTTCATTTAGAATACACAATCTTTTTAATCGTTTCTCCGGAAAGAAAATGCTCCTCCGCAAGTTGATGAATGGAAATTCCACTTTTAAACGCTTCTTTAATAGCTTTGTTTCTTTCATCTAGTTGTTTTCTTCCTCCGGATTGTGTACCCCATTTACAATGTTTTGTTTCTTGTTTTGGAATGTAAATTGTTTCACCTTGTATATACTTTTGAATTTCAGCAATTAAACTTTCTGGTAAAACCGTCGCAGCTTTAACGTATTTCATTTCTGCTCGCCCCTTATTTTTTATGGTTCATTTCAATAAGGTGCAAAGCCAAATATAAAAAATGATACGAGCTCATTTAGGCGATTGTATATTACTTGTCTACCCCACGCAAAGTATCGCCATTTCCATACTTGGCTTTGCATGAGACGCTGCAGTGTCTGGCAATTGAATTATAATCGCCATATAAACACCTCCTAATATACCTTTTGCATTTTATTATATGATAAATTTCTTCCCCTTGCATCCACATCCTTTTTAAAGCACGAAGTTACTTAGTTTGATATAATACTTTTTAGTCCAATCCAAAAGTATAGTGAGGTTGCGTTATGAAAAAGAATATTATCATTACAATCGTTACATTATTCATTATTACTGTAGCATTATTCGGAACATACAAATTGATGAACGCAAGAAGTTTTCAATTGTTTGGAGGTTTAACAAACCGAGTAGAAACAAATGAAAAAGTGATTGCTTTAACTTTTGATGATGGCCCTACGAACAATGTAAAACAAATATTACCACTACTAGATACATACAATGCAAAAGCTACTTTCTTTTTAATCGGAAGTGAACTAGAGAAAAACCTATCGTTAGGAGAAGATATCGTACAATCTGGACACCAAATTGGAAACCATACATACTCTCATAACAGAATGGTTTTTAAAACACCTTCTTTTATTAAAGAAGAAATAGAAAAAACGAATTCATTAATCCGCCAAACAGGATTTACAGGCGAAATTGATTTTAGACCACCTAACGGTAAAAAGCTAATTGGTCTGCCCTATTATTTAAATAAAAACAATATCGAAACAATCACATGGGACCTTGAACCTGATACTTTTTATACATCTACAGCTGATAAAATTGAATATGTTAGTAAAAATGTAAAACCAGGTTCTATCATTTTATTACACTCTATGTATGATGAGTCTAATGAAAATTTACAGACCATTGAAGGTATTTTAGACTCTTTATCTAAGAAGGGCTATCAATTCGTAACAGTAAACGAATTACAAAAAAGAGCAAAATAAAAAGGTAGCGTATCATAGAGCGATACGCTACCTTTCTTTTATATAATTCCAAGTACATTTAGGAATACGATAATAATCGCAATTGGTGCAATATAGCGAAGTAAGAATAACCATAATACGAACAGTTTATAGCCTTTATTTTTACTTACACCAAGTTCTTTCATTAATACATCTTTCTTCATTTTTAAAGGGACAAAGATGGAAACTAATAAAACACCAAGTGGCATTAGTATGTTACTAACCGCATAGTCTGCTAAATCAAAAATTGTTTTCCCAAATGGTTTCACATCACTTAACAAACCGAATGATAAGGCTGATGGAACCCCTACAACAAAGATTAACAAGCCAACAATTAATGCCATTTTTTCACGTTTCCCTTTACTTTTACCTTTAGTTGTTAAAGACGCAACACTAATTTCTAACATCGAAATTGCTGATGTAATAGTAGCAAAGAAGAATAGTAATAAGAAAACAATGAAGAATAATTTCCCGAACGCCATTTTACTGAAAATAGCTGGCAGTACGATAAACAATAGCCCCGGCCCTTGAGATGGTTCCATTCCAAATGCGAATACAACTGGGAAAATCGCTAGCCCTGCAAGTAATGTAATAACAAGTGTTAAAGCTACGATAGAAAATGCTGAACGCGGTAAACTTTCTTCTTTCGGTAAGTATGAGCTATACGTTACCATAACGGCTACACCAACAGATAGCGAGAAGAACGATTGCCCCATTGCATATAAAATGATTTCTGACGTTACGTTTGAGAAATCAGGTTGTAAGAAGAATCGAACTCCTTCTCCAGCACCGTCTAAAGTAAGTGCACGAACAATTAGTACAAAGAATAATACGAATAATGCTGGCATGAAATATTTATTTACTTTTTCAACACCATTTTGTACACCTTTACTTACGATAAAAATAGTAATAAGGATGAATAATAGCTGTGATCCAACTGCTAAATACGGATTGGAAATGATTTCACCAAACGTAGCTTCGTATGCCCCATTTCCTTCCCATAGTCTACCTGTAATTGCATTCCATAAATATAGTAAAATCCATCCCCCTACAACACTGTAGAAAGAAAGTAGTATGAAACAAGTTACAATCCCTAATTTACCTAACCAAGGCCATAGTGTTTTTGGTGCGATTTCGCTATACGCCTCAACGGCCTCTTTTTGTGTACTTCTTCCGATAACGAATTCAGCTAATAATAGCGGTAAACCAATTAATAATGTGAAACCGATGAAAATAAGGAAGAACGCGCCGCCTCCTCCAATTCCGGCCATATACGGGAACTTCCAAATCGCTCCAAGACCAATCGCTGAACCTGCTGCAGCTAATACGAAACCTAATTTCGATGTCCATTGCTGTGAATTCATTTGTTAATCTCCTCTCTTTATCTTTATCTTTTTCTGTTTTACAATCCGATATTTATATTGTTCTATCCATACTCTTTTCTAATACGTTCACTTCCTCCCTAATAAAAAACGTCCCTACGTAAATACGTAGGGACGACAAAAATATCGCGGTACCACCCTAGTTGTGAAGATACACCAAAGTTAGGACCTAAATAAAAAACGTCCCTACGCAAATACGTAGGGACGATAAAATATCGCGGTACCACCCTAGTTATGAAGCCACACCAAAATTAGGACCTAAATAAAAAACGTCCCTACGTAAATACGTAGGGACGATAAATATCGCGGTACCACCCTAGTTGTGAAACAATCTTCACCACTTTATTTGATAACGGTATAAACTACCGTCTTTCATTTCCTCATAATGTGAGATTTATGAAAGATGCTCCAGGACGAACTTCATGAATAATCTATATACTGATTCACACCAACCATCAGCTCTCTGAAATAGGGAGATTTTCACTACTATACCCTTTCATTGCCCAAATATTATTTTCCGAATTGATTACTATCATTTTTATCATACATTAAAAATAGTGTCAACTTATATTTTGAAATTTTATGCATTACATTCTATTTAAAAATTCAAAATATGACTTTTGTATGAATAGTATTAGAACATTTATGGTTTATACTGTATTAACTTCTCTAGCAGGTTTATAGTAGTATACGATAAATGCAAGACAGCACGAGTAGGAGGAAAGAATTTTGTCTACTTCAAAAGTTTTAAAAGGTACCGCTTTATTAAGTGGTGCAACAATGATTTCACGAATTTTAGGTTTTATATACTTTTTCCCCTTTCAATTATTAGTTGGAACGCAAGGGGTCGCTTTATATGGATACGCATACTCTTGGTACGGTATTTTATTAAGCTTTTCAACAGCTGGTATTCCTATTGCCGTCTCAAAATTTGTTGCAAAACATAATGCACTTGGTGATTATAGTACAAGTAAAAAATTGTATAACTCGAGCGTAAAATTAATGATGTTTATGGGCTTTTTAGGATTTTTAACTTTATTTATTGGAGCACCGTACATATCACAATTTATTATTCGCTCGAAAACACCAGATCCACAATTTATCGCAGACGTAACACTTACAATGCGAGCATTAAGCTTCGCGCTTATTATCGTACCAGCTATGAGTGTTACACGTGGTTATTTCCAAGGTTTTCAACATATGAAACCAAGTGCTGTTTCTCAAGTCGTAGAACAAATCGCACGTGTCGTTTTCATTTTAGTTGGTAGTTTTATCGTCTCAAAACTATTAGGAGGTTCAGTAGCTTCTTCTGTTGCAGTTGCTACATTTGGTGCTGTTATCGGGGCACTTGCAAGCGTCTCTATTTTAATGATGTACTGGAAAAAATATAATGGATTAAAACCTCCTGAAGGTGAGCTGAAAACGAGATCATCAAACATTCCGTTAAGAAGTATTTATATGGAATTACTACGTTATGCAATTCCAATTGTATTTGTAGGCATTGCAATCCCGCTCTATACGTTAGTAGATCAATATACCGTAGCTGATGTCCTTAGAGCAATGGGAGAACCTTTAGAAACCGCGAATGCAGTTTTCGCTTATATAACGAACTATGCCCAAAAGTTAATTATGATTCCGGCTTCACTTGCAACTGGATTCTCATTAACAATTATTCCGGCTATAACGAAATCATTTACAAGCGGGAAGCTAGATGAATTACAAGGACAAATTTCAAAGATATTTCAAGTGTTGTTATTCTTCACTATCCCAGCCGCATTCGGTCTTGCTAGTATCGCTTACGATGCATTCCGCATGGTTTATGTAAATCCTGAAATTGCACTTGGTGGATCACAATATTTAATTTCATTTGCGCCTTCTGCTGTATTAAGTGCAATTTTCACAGTTTCAGCCGCTGTATTACAAGGAATTGATTATCAAAGAAAAACAATGATTGCATTCTCAGCCGGTATTCTCGTTAAAATTGTGGTGAACACACCGCTCTTACATTTATTCGGTGGACATGGTGCTGTACTTGGAACAATTCTTGGATATCTCGTTTCAAATATTATTATGTTATACTGCATCGTTAAGTTTGCGAAATTTAAAATTGGCGAAACAGCAAAAACAGTATTTCTAATTACGATTTACTCCGCAGCAATGTCTGCTGTTGTAATTGTATTAAGAGCAATTATAAGCTGGATTATTCCTGGACAATCTTATATAGAATCACTGATCATTGTGTTTATATGCGCATCAGCAGGAGGACTTGTTTATCTTTTATTCGTATTAACGAGTGGACTTGCTTCGCATATTCTCGGTAATCGCATTCAACGTTTACCTATACTAGGAAAGTTAGTTAAATAAAAAAACAAGAGATGTAACTCATTGTTACATCTCTTGTTTTTTTACTTCGCATATTGAATACGCTTTTGTTGTTCCGCGATATTTAACTCCGGAGCATATTGTTCTACTAAATGTAATACCTCTTCAATTAGCACTTCTAACTCCTGTACACTATACTCCGGTTTCCCTATCAACGTATTCGCCATACGCTCATATAAATTTTCAGGTTTAATACTCATTCGTCCCACATTATATGGCATCCATTTAAACGCAGGATGGTGCACGTACATTCTATTCAAACCGAATAAAACACCGAATAAATCCCTTTGTACTTCACAAATAACATCATAAAGCATAAGCCAGTCTTTTCGTTTTAAAAGCGCCTCTCGATTATGCCAACGATTGCTTAACCAAAGGTTTTCTGAAATCATCCTTTTCGCCAGTTCTTCTGGAAATGCTTCAACTCTATCTTTTAGAGCATGTACTTTTACTTCTCCATACAAACTCACACCATCATGAACCGATGATACAATACATTGTTTCTCATAATTTATATCATACTGCTCTATAACTTCTGAAATATTTTTTTCTACTGTCAATGTTAAAAAGTTACTAATCTCTAGTTTAATTCCTTCTTTCGTCAAATACGTTTCCGACCATTCTTCGTCCTCGTAAGGATGATATGACAAAATCGTTCCACCAATATTATTAATTGGACCTAGACGCTCTTCATCCTCTGGTGGTTCTGACCATAAAATATGTAATTCAATATCTGAATGTTCATCTTCTAACTTTCTCGCTACAGATCCTGCTAAAATAATAGCTTCGACTTTCTGGTTTTGCCTATAAATCTCCGACATCTCTATCGCTTTCTCTTTTAATCCCATTGCATTTCCCCCTAAAACTGCAGTACTCCCCTTACTTTTCATTTATCTATTTCGATATTAAACATTATATTACCTTTTCAAATTTCCACTAAATCATATTTCTACCCAATAACGCTGAACAATTTCGCCAGAATTAGAAGAAACTACTTCATTTTCTAGCACACCGCCAACCTTTTGAATCGTTTTAGCCGAACCAATATTAGCTTTATCACAAGTTATTAGCACTTTCTTCAACCCTAACTTTTGCGCTTCACTTAATGCAAGTTTCAATTGTTTTGTCGCGTAACCTAGGCGACGTTTATTCGGATGGATACTATAACCGATATGACCGCTTTCCAGCAATAATTCTGGATTTAATCGATGTCTAATATTCACAAAACCGATAAGTTCTCCTTTTTCAAAACTTAAAAACTGACTAGATGGCACTCGATTTGCTTGTAAGTTTTCTCCTACTTCTTGTATACTCACTTTTTCAAACCATTCATCTAGTGAATCAAAATTTTGTAAAGAACAACTACCGTGCGGTTCTTCTCCTGCATGTAAAAATGCCTGCCTATACTCCATAATTTGTTCGCTATATTCGTATGTTGGTTTCAATAGCTTCATTGTCATTCTCCCCACTCACCCATTATCTATTTTTCTAAAAGAAACACCTTAATAGGGGATTTTCATCCTTACTATTAAGGTGTTTCCATCAATTTTATTCAAATAGCCCCATACTTAAATAGCGTTCCCCTGTATCAGGTGCAATACATAAAACCTTTTTACCAGCACCTAAACGCTTCGCTATCATTATTGCGGCGTAAACAGAAGCTCCTGAAGATGGCCCTACTAGTAATCCTTCTTGTCTTGCCAAGTTCCTCATTGTAGTTAATGCCTCTTCATCTGCAATTTGCATAATTTCGTTATACACTTCTGTATTTAAGTTTTTGGGAATAAACCCTGGGCTTGTTCCGACTAGTTTATGAGGGCCTGGAACACCACCAGATAACACTGGTGATCCTTTCGGTTCTACTACGGCAATATATAAGTTTGGTAGTTTCTCTTTTAACGTTTCACCGGTCCCTGTAATTGTTCCGCCTGTTCCTGCGGTTGCTACAAATGCATCAAGTTCTCCATCCATTTGTTCATAAATTTCAAGTGCAGTCGTATAACGATGAATATTCGGATTTGCTGGGTTTTCAAATTGCTGCGGAATAAAACTATTTGGAATTTCTTTTTGTAACTCTACCGCCTTCGCAATTGCTCCTGGCATTCTTTGTTCTGCTGGTGTTAAAACTACTTCTGCTCCGTATGCTTTCAATAAATTAATACGCTCTTTGGACATATTATCTGGCATAATTAAAATAGCTTTATATCCTTTAGCAGCTGCATTCATCGCTAAGCCAATTCCTGTATTTCCACTTGTCGGTTCAATAATTGTATCACCTGGCTTAATGAGACCGTGTTCCTCGGCAATATGAATTAAGTTATAGGCAGCACGATCTTTCACACTGCGTGACGGATTAAACATTTCCAGTTTTACATACACATCCGCTGCGTCCTCTGGAATAAATTTAGATAATCGGACAACAGGTGTATCTCCTATTAATTCTGTAACGTTTTCACATAATTTCATAGCGCATCCCCTATTCTATCGTTTTCTTATCATTTGGCAGTAACAATGAAGTAAGTCCAATTAATGGTAAACCACTACATAATAGCATAATAAATTGAAGACTATACATATCAGCTAATTTCCCAAGGACTACAGCACCTAATGCTCCAAGACCAAACGCAAGACCGACAATTAATCCTGACACCATTCCAACTTTCCCTGGAACAAGTTCTTGAGCATATACAACGATTACACTAAAACTACTAGAGCTAATAAATCCAATGCATAAAAATAACGGTACAACCCACATAAGAGAAACGTGAGGTAACAATAGTGCAAGCGGCGCTGAACCGAGCATCGAAAAGACAATAATCTTTTTCTTACCGAATCGATCCGCTAGCGGACCACCAAAGAAAGTACCTAATACACCAGCAATCATAAAAGCGAAGACGAAATACTGTGCATTTTTTATAGATAAACCGTAATGCTCTATTAAATAAAATTGATAGAAATTCCCGATACCAGCACCGTACCAAGAACGTACGAATGTTAGAAAAACAAGAAGTATAATAACAAATTTAATGTGCGTACTTACAATCGCATTTTCAGCCTCAAGTGCAGCCCTCTTTTTCCTTCTTACAGCACCAGTGGCTAATTCATTTTTATACCAATTTGATACGAAAATTAGTAATACAATTCCAACTGCTGCAAAGGCTGTAAAACCTAAAGAACCAATTTGACCGAGCGGAACGAAAATTAATGCTGTAAAAATAGGTGCTAGAGAATTCCCTGTATTTCCCCCCACTTGATAAATCGCTTGTGCTAAACCTCGTTTTGCACCGGCTGCCATATAAGCAACACGAGCGCCCTCCGGATGAAAGACCGCGGAACCTAATCCAATAAATAAAACAGAAATAATAACAACTATAAAGTTCGGTGCAAATGCGAGTCCAATCATCCCAAGCATACTCGAAAACATACCGAGCGGTAATAAAAATGGTGACGGCTTCTTATCTGAATACATCCCAAAAACCGGCTGCATAATCGATGACGTCATATTTAACGCAAACGCAATCCACCCTACTTGCATATAGGATAAATTCATCGTTTTTTCCAAAATAGGAAACAACGCTGGCACAACTGCTTGCATCGAATCATTCAAAAAATGTCCGAAACTAATCGCAAATAATATTCGATATATTGTCGGTGTTTCTACTGTATTTTTTTGTGAAACTGCCTGCATATGTGTATTTCTCCTTCCTGTACAAAATGTATATTTATTACAGTTATTGTAATAAATTTAGACTTTAATCAGAATAAATTCTGAGTTTTGAAACATTTCTATTCTATACTGGTTTCATTTCTTTTTCCAGAAATTCAACTTCTAAAAAATATATTTTTTCTATCTGCTTTGTCGGATTTATTCATATGAACTCTTTGTATTTTCTTTTATACTAAGGCAGGACGAAAGGAAGGCTTGCAATTATGAAGAAAAAGACGATCCTAAAACATATTAGGGTCGCCTTTTTTTATTAAATAGAAAAACGCTTATATTTCTCATAATCACTTGTCTTACATTCTAGTGCCATTTTCGTACCTTCGTTTTCATAACTCGTAGATAAAACGTGTGCATGATTGTTGAAATACGAAACTACCTGCCCTTGATCATACGGAATTAACATTTCACACTTCGTATACTCTTTATAAATGTGTGAACGAACTACTTCTACAAGCTCTTTAATTCCAACATGTTTCTTCGCAGATAGATAAACGCGATCTTCTTGCACTTTCGGAATTTCAACATCTACCAAATCTGATTTGTTATATGCATATATCGTCGGGATATTTTCCACGCCAATTTTCTTTAACGTTTCATTTGTAATATCAATTAATTGCTCATAATTGGGATTTGAGTAATCTACAACGTGAATGAGTAAATCCGCTTCTGCCACTTCCTCTAGCGTTGAACGGAAGGCTTTCACAAGATGATGCGGTAATTTACTTACAAATCCAACAGTATCCGTTAATAAAAATGATTTATTATCCGGCAAATCAATATTTCGTACAGATGTCTCTAACGTCGCAAATAACATATCTTTTTCAAATACTTGTTTTTCTACAGTACCATTAAAAATTTCAAGCATTGTATTCATTATCGTTGATTTACCTGCATTCGTATATCCTACTAATGATACAACTGGCATTTCATTTTTCTTACGTTGTTTACGCTGCGTTTGACGCTGTGCAACAAGTGCCTCTAATTCTTTATTTAGAGCTGCAATTTGTTCTTCAATTTTACGACGATCTAATTCCAACTTCTTCTCACCGACACCTTTATTTTTCGTGCCAACTCCCCCGCTTTGTCTTCCTAAAGATTCACGAAGACCGATTAAACGAGGCATCATGTACTGAAGATGGGCCACTTCTACTTGCAACTGCGCTTCTTTCGTTTTCGCACGTTGCGCAAAGATATCTAAAATTAAAATGGTACGATCAATTACTTTACAATCTAAATCCTCTTCTAAATTTCGAATTTGTGAAGGAGATAATTCGTCATTAAAGATGACCATATTTGCATCTGCTTCTTTCACATACGCTGCTACTTCTTCAATCTTCCCTTTTCCAATATAATGCGACGGATTTACTCGTTGTAAATTTTGCGTCACTTGACCGATTACTTCCACATCACAAGCTTCCGTAAGATTTGCTAACTCTTCCATCGAATATGCAAAATCAGCTTCCTTACCTAAATTTACTCCAACTAATATTGCTCTTTGTAATAATTCTTCCATATATTTATTCCTCCATTTCGATTACGCAAAATAAAAAACACAGGTCACTGCCTGTGTTTTCGTAAACGGATAAGGGTTCACCAAAGAAATAGAAGAAAGCAGTGCTTTCGTCCTATACATGGTCAAAAAGTCCCAAGATAGTATACGTATCCAACAAGTGTTCACCTATACTATCCCATTCTATTTATAAAGGCAAAACAAAAAGAGGGCGTATTCGTCCCTCCCTCTTTTTCACATATAAGCTTAATAAAGGGTTCCTTTAAAATAGGCAGACCAATCCCGTTCACTCTGTACACAGACAGAGCCTTTGAGCGCTATTCAATTATCGGCACAAAGTATTGAGACGTAATCTGATTAAGATCAAAGGAAGCCCCTCCGTTCATTTTAAGTTAAATAAAGTGTAGCATAAGTAATTCGCTTTCACAAGATTAAACCACCTATAGAAACCGAAAGAAAATCTTTATATTTTTACTTTAATCGTCATTTTTTGCGAGTTCTTCTCACAATGAAAATAACAACAGCAATTATTAATAACACACCTATAGAAATGATAGTCACTTGCCACCAACTTAAACCGCTTACCATTTCATCTTTTAAATACACTTTCTTCGTCGGAACAGACTCTTTTGCAATATGACTTAAAGCATTTTTCTCAATCTCTGCCTCATCTAATCTCTTCGTTCCACTGCAGATAGATGTCTCTAACTTTTCCTCTCCTCTAGAAGAAGAAAAGACTAAGTACTCTCCTCCCTCTGCAAAACGAAATGCACAGCTACTTACACTTGTATATATAATAATTCGCGAAGAACTTGTCCCTTTCCAAATTTTCTTCACTTCAAATAATGTTTTAATTCCGCCTTCACCTTTCTCTTGAACTTCTAACACCTTACCTTCAAACACCACATCATTTTTTTGAAATGCATCTTCTGATGATACATTAATACAGTCACAAGCATAAGATTTCTCTGGCAAAATAAAAAAAGTAAAGCTACAAATTAAAACAAGAGACAACAAATAAATGATTCTTTTCAAGAATCTCAGACCCCTTCAAAGTATCAATTTTAGAAGCTTTCCGTATATTATTTGGACATCACTCCTCAAATCCCTTTCCACTCATTAAAATATATTAATTTTATTAAACAGAAAATCTTTATTGACATTTTTATAACCTGATATTAGTATCAGGTTATAAAAATAAGTTAGGAGATGTTCCTATGAATTCTAAATCTCGTATTACCGCAATTGGTACTTATGTTCCAGATCAAGTATTGTCTAATAACGATTTAGAAAAGATGGTCCATACGAATGATGAATGGATTGTACAAAGAACAGGCATGAAAGAAAGAAGAATTGCTAACGAAGACGAATACTCCTCACACTTAGCCATTAAAGCAATCGAAAATTTGTGTACAACATATAAGAAAAACTTAGAGGATATTGACTGTATCATCGTCGCTACAACTACTGCTGACTATGTTTTCCCTAGTGTTGCTTGCCAAATACAACAATACTTCAACATACCTCATACACTAGCTTTTGATTTAAATGCGACTTGCGCTGGTTTCACATACGGACTGCATGTCGGTAATAGCTTAATCACTTCTGGATCACATCAAAAAGTACTCGTCATAGCGACAGAGACATTATCTAAAGTTACTGATTACACCGATAGAACGTCCTGTATTTTGTTCGGTGATGGCGCTGGAGCTATTTTATTAGAAAGAGATGAAAACAAACCAAGCTTTATCGCTGCTCACATGGGAACAAACGGTGACGGTGGCATTCATCTATACAGAACAAACTTATCTACTACTATGAATGGCACACCACTACAAACAAGTGAAAAAATTGTTCAAAATGGAAGAGAAGTATATAAATGGGCTGTACGAACAGTACCATACGGCATAAAAGAACTATTACATACTGCAAATTTGCAAATAGATGATATAGAATGGTTCATACCACATAGTGCTAACTTAAGAATGATTGAATCTATTTGCGAAAAATCAAAAATATCTATTCAAAAAACATTAACGAGTGTGGAAGATATGGGGAATACATCTTCCGTCTCTATTCCACTCGCTTTAGATTTAGCTAGAAAAAAAGGAAGATTAAATAACGGAGACACACTTTTGCTATACGGATTTGGTGGTGGACTTACGCATTTAGGGCTTATTGTGGAGTGGGGTTTAGACTAACACTTTTTTATACAGCTAACATTACGGTAAATGAAATTACATCAATGATTTCCTGAATATATCTATCACAGCTCAAAATATATGAACGATTCCAGTTAAACTATTAGTTAATCGCAAAAAAACAGCATTCAAAGATTGATTACCTCCCTTTGAATGCTGCTTCTTTTATCTTAGGCTTATTCACCTGTCCGAGACCACATCACAACAGGAATTAGCAATAATGCTAACACTCCTCCCGCTAATGATAATGCCGCATAACTGGAATTAGCTACTACCATTCCTGACATCGCTCCACCTGAAGCTCCGGCTAACGCAATAAAAACATCTATTTTCCCTTGTGTTTTAGCACGTGTAGAAGGAGTTGTGGAGTCAACGATTTGTGCTGTACCACAAATCAATCCGAGATTCCATCCTAATCCAAGTAAAGAAAGAGCAACAATTAATAATAGTAAAGAATCACTCGGTGCTATCGCAGCTATGACACCCGCTGCAAGTAAAATCACCCCACCAGCTATACTCATCTTAGTACGGCCAATTTTATCAATTAACATTCCTGTAACAAGCGATGGAAGGTACATTGCACCTACATGAAAACCAATCACGAGACCTACTGCACTTAAACCATGACCGTGGTGTCCCATATGAACTGGCGTCATCGTCATAATCGCAACCATAACTACTTGAGTAAGTATCATAACGATTGCTCCAACGGTAACACCACGCTTATTCTCTATTATTTCTTCTGTTACTGGTTGCCCTTTATATGTATGTTCTTGTTTATATGTTTCTATTATGTTAGCAATAATTAACGGGTCTGGACGAAGCATAACAAAAAGAAAAAGACCCGCAAGTATAAATGCCGCTGCTGATAATATGAAAGGACCAGCAAGGTTAGGAATTCCAATTGAATGGGCAAAATCTCCCATTACGCCTACTAAATTTGGACCAGCTACCGCACCAAAAGTCGTCATAACCATCGTAATACTAATAGCAGTTGCTCGTTGTTTCTTATCTGCTAAATCGGTACCAGCATAACGAGCTTGTAGATTCGTCGCTGTACCTGCACCGTATATGAGTAAAGAAACTAGTAAAAGAATAATACTATTTGTTAACGCAGCCAATACAACTCCAATAGCCCCTAGTCCCCCTACTATAAACCCTGTTGCAAGTCCTATTCGGCGACCATATTTTTGCGATAACTTCCCAACAAAGAAAGCCGCTACCGCAGATCCCATTGTAAACATAGCAGCCGGTAATCCTGCATACGCATCCGTCCCAAGCATTTGCTGTGCAAGAAGTGCACCTACTGTAATACCAGCAGCTAATCCCGCTCCGCCAAACATTTGTGAAATACTTACGATTATTAACGTTCGTTTATATAATTTTTGTTGCTCTTCTTCTGTATACATACGCTTACTTATTAAAGTATCTGCTGTATCTATCATTTCCTCACCCTCCCTATGAAACTAATATCTCTTGTTAATGTACTATAAAACAACAAAATCCCAAAATTTAAAGCGATTAAATTTAGCCATATTTCGTTACTCCTACACCTTAAATAATGCTAAGTTCCTTTCGTGAAGAAACTTAGCAAAAAAATTATTGTTTCCAAATAATGATTAAAGTGCGATTTATTACAAATACCATTCCAAGAATAATAGCTAAGGTTATTTGATCAACAACATATAGAGCAAGTGAGGTAACTCCAAACAATATGATTTCCAACATAAACCTATATGGTTCTGGCAGTTTTAATGATGCTTTAGGTGCAATGAAAATCCCCCATATTGTCGCAAAAAGTAGTGGTGAGCCAATTCCAAAAATAAATTTCACATATACACTTTCCCAAAATTGAAAGCCCCAGTAACATAGTGATGCAAGAGCACATAATTCTAGAAAAAATCGAATCGCTAAATTTATAGGTTTTATAAACATTTAAAGAACACCCCTTTGAAAAATATATTTAAAATCCTATGAAAATAATATTATGCATCCGTTATTTGAACTTGATACGTGCCCATTCATGACATGTAAAAAACAATTATACAACTTATTAATATTATTCAGTTTACCTTTCTAAACTTCGAAAACTTGATCTTGACGGATAATGAATGAAAGCAAATACTTAATGACAGTGATACATATGCCTATAATCACAAAATAAAGAACTCCACGGTTTACGTTTCGCCCATTACCGAGGAGTTCCCAAAATAACTCTATAAATTTTTTTGACAGCTAACGTTCCATAATTAAAATGCGATTCATATTTAGCCTATTCCCCTACTACTCTTTCTTAAAGCTTCCCCTTCCTAAAACAACAAACTTACTACAGCACAAACTAAAATAATTGGTACACTCGCTTTATATAAAATACTTCCAACTAAAAAGCTGTCTTGTAATTTGGTAAAACCAAATTACAAGACAGCTTCCCTCCATATTTCCTATACAAACCTTCTTACTATTTAGCCCCTGCATCTTGCACGGATTCAATTTTCTTTTTCTTTCCTTCTTTTATTTCATTATAATAAGAAGGTAATTCTATATTATGCTCTAAGAAATAATCCTCAATCAATGAAATAATTACTTTCAATGTTTTCAAACGGGCGTATAATTTATCATTACTCGCGATAATATGCCATTTTACATTCGGCTTATTTGTATTTTCAAACATGTCTTCCATTGCTTCGACATACTCATCCCATTTTTCACGATTACGCCAGTCTTCGTCTGTAATTTTCCACCTTTTAAGAGGGTTGTTCTCTCTTTCTGTAAATCTCTTTAACTGTTCGTCTTTACTAATATGATAGAAAAACTTTCCTATTATGTAATGATCATCAGTTAATAGTTTTTCGAAATCATTAATTTCACCATACGCTCTCGTCCACTCTTCGTTTGTAGCAAACCCTTCAACACGTTCAACTAATACACGCCCATACCATGAACGGTCGAATATAGTAATTTGCCCGTACTGAGGCAGTTTCCGCCAAAAACGTTGCAAATAATGATACCGTTTTTCATGAGGAGCAGGTGCTCCAATTGGATTTACTTGGAATCCGCGTGGATCAAGATGTTCAGTCACTCGCTTAATTGCTCCGCCTTTACCTGCCGCATCCCAACCTTCCATAACCATCATAACGGCTATTTTCTCTTCTTTTAATATTTGTTGTAGTGCCAATAAACGCATTTGATATTTTTCAAGTTTCTTATTGTACTTAGATTTCGAATCAATTCTTTTCGTTAAATCTACTTTAGCAAGATGCTCTTTTTCCATCAAACGAATCCCCCTTGTTATATGACAATGTTATTTTAACATATTTATTGGTAATTTTTTCATATTAGTATCTCTTTTAACTAATACTCGTACCCCTCCACCTATATCTATCTTTTATAAGTTGGACGCTACTTTATATTAATAAATTAATCCCCCTGATATGCTTTTTCGTATCCTTTAGCAAGCATTTATTATTAATCAAAAAAAACAAGGAAACTATGCCGAAAAATCTCTACACAGTTTCCTTGTTTTTTTAATGTGCGTGTGACATACTTGGGAAGATTAATAACGAAAAGATAGGAGCTCTATCGATTCACTTATACTACAAACGAATTACAGGCGGAATATCTCCTTCTCGTAAAAAGTAAGCAAACACTGTAAATCCAATAATTAATATTGGAAATAATGTTATTATAATTCCACCTGGTAGTGTTAGAAAAATAGTATTCAAGCTACTCTTCATAGGGAAAGCAATCGAGTATATCCCTAGCAGAAGACTGATTATAGCAATAGCCACATAAACCACTACCGCATACCATGGATTGAGTTCCAATAAAACAACAGAAATAAATATATACAAAAATAACAGTTGTAGAAACATGCTGCTTCCCATACTTACTAATTCTTTCAATATACCCTCCCCTAAACTACATGGTATATTATCTTAAAAAGAGAAGATAATAACAAATAAATCCTTTAAAGAATGGGAGCTCTCTAAAGATGAAACGAAAAATATTTTCTCTCTTTGCACTAATCTGCTTAGCACTACCAATACAAGCTAGTGCATACACATTTCAATCACTACCAATTGCGTCAAAGTCTAAACAGTGGTATATCGAAATTGACAAATCTCATAACTCAAACAAGCAAGCCGTGCAGCCAAAACAAGGTGTATATGATACATATAGTTTACTCTTAAAAAATATTGGTAATGATGTTGCAAATGTATCGGTGGAAATACTTGATAACACACCTACATCTAAAGCTACCTTTAATCCTACTTCATCTAATAACAACGTTTCAAAAAGTCATACAAGCTTTGACTACATGGTATTCCCATTAGACTTTAATAGCCATAATTTTAAAGTTGTCATTACTTGGGAAGAAAAGAATTTCTCTTACAACGGTCATCCAGTACATGAGAGTAAAAAAATGAAGCAAACATTTGTGTTTAATGAAGAGTAAGTCCTAATTTGATTAGGGCTTACTCTTTATTTACAAAACCCGATTGAATTGCTTCTGTCACTTCTTTTGCAATATGTATTTTTGTAGCGTCTACACAGATTTTTTTGTCCCAAACATGTACTGAAGGCTCTTCATTAGACAAATGCTTAATTAAGATGAATCGATTATATGTCATTTTATTTTCTATAGGAGTAGCAATATACACCGTGAAATTCCTTGCTTCAAATACCTTTTCTCCCAAAACGTATTTACATCCCAACTCATGTACTACTAAATCATGTAGATTTTCTATAGTCATATACCATCCCCCTTTTTGCCTACATAATCAATCGAACCGCCGAATACTTGGTACAGACAATGCCATTCCAATTGTTATGAGTACTAAAATAGCTAGCATTATAATTGTTATCTTTCCACCTATTACAGTAGCTAACCAGCCTACAATCACATACCCTAATGGTAATAAAGCAAATGAGCCTAACATATCAAGACTTGCCACTCTTCCAAAAGCTTCTTCTGGTACAAGCTCTTGTAAACTTGTTTCCCAAATAAGCCCAAATATCATAATACCGAATCCTTCAATTGCCATTAATCCAATTAAGGCAGGTGCCCAAGAAACGAAAGGCATAATTAATAGTGCCATTCCACTTATTAAGACACCGCCATACGCAAGTAATCCTCTCTTATGCCACTGCTGCCTCCCACCAAAAATTAGCGCTGCAATTACAGCTCCAGCACCAGAAGCAGCCATACCTAAGCCATACACGTAAGCTTCAAAATGATGATGAACATTAAACAACCATGGAATTAATACAACGATAACGCCTGCATAACAAATATTAACGAAAGAAAAGACTAGAATGGTAATCCACAACCACGGATGACTTTTTAAAACTAAAATACCTTCCATAAACTCTTGTTTGTAATCGATCTTACTCTTTTCAATGGGTTTTACTTTTTTAAACTTAATTTCTTTTAAAAATAATAAACATAAAAATGATAACAAATACGTTGCTGCATCTAGTCCTAAGCCTATCCCTGCAGATGTAACTGATACTATTAACCCACCAAGTGCTGGGCCAATTAATCGTATTCCTTGATTACTCATTTGCGTTAATGCATTAGCTGCATTTCGAATTTCCGGTACAAATACTTTCGCTCTTACAGCTGAATATGCCGGCTGAAATATCCCTTCCATAAGTCCATATAATGCAACAAGTACATATAAAAGTGGAATTGTTAAAATGTCCATAAATATAAGTGTTGCAAATAAGAGCATTAATATACAGCGAATTATATCTGTAAATAACATCAATTTCACCCGGTCAATTCGATCCACGACTAATCCAGCAAACGGTAACGCAAGAATATTAGGAAGCATGTATATTGCCATAGTCATTCCCATTACAACTGTTGAACCAGTTAATGAATACACAACGACTGGCAGAATAACCATCGTTATCGAACTACCTAAAGTCGAAAGTAATTGCCCAATCCATAAAAACTTAAAGTGCGGTGACACTTTAACTGGCAATAACAATTTACCGACATAACCTAAATTTTTCTCTGTTGGTATTTCTCCTTGCATATCTCTCTCCTCTTTTCAAATGATTATAGACTTTATAATGAATAACCGAAAATTAATAATATTCTATTTTTAATTATATAAGAAACTATTATGTTATGGTAAAATTATCAAAAAAAGATAAAGGAGAATACATTATTATGCCTCAAAATTCTCATAATATCGAGCACCGCATCTATACAATGTGTATGATCCAGCGAAATAATGACGCTTTACTTATAAAACGCCCCGACCATCGAGGTTTTCCTGGCTACATAGCTCCTGGTGGAAAAGTAGATTTCCCAGAAAGCATATTACAAGCTGCTATACGAGAATCGAAAAAGGAGACCGGACTCCACGTTTCTAATTTAACTTTCAAGGGGTTAGACGAATATGTAAATCCTAAGGAAAATGTTCGATATATGGTATTTAACTATTGGACAGATTCATTTGAAGGTGAACTCCTTTTGAATCCTCCTGAAGGCGAATTATTATGGGTGCCAATTGATACAGCACTCAATCTTCCTATGCAAGATTGGTTTAAAGAGAGATTCCCATTATTTTTTGAAAAAGGTACGTTTGAAATTCAGCGTGTCTGGGACCCAGACTTGGATAAACAAGTTGCTATGACAATTACGCATACATAAAAAAGCTTGGAATCTCTCCAAGCTTTTCTTACTTTCCCTCTATTTTCTTAATCTCATAATCAATTTCTAAAAACTTAACTCCAAATATCCACATTCTATGATTAGCTTCTAATATTTGATCCTTGCTCTCTTTAATAATAAAAGTCTCTGCTAATGGTAAACGTATTGTAAAGAAACGAGTATGTAAATAAATCCCCTCATCTCCCCTGCCATTCTCTCTTAACTTACTTGTAATGATTAAAGCATTATCATCATTGCATAACTTCAAAATACCAGTCATATTTGAATATGGTAACGGTAATGCGATATTCATATATTTATCTTTCTTGTATGTATGCTTTGAATAAAGAGCTACAAAAATTGTCTCCCCTGCTTCATTTTTTCTTAGCCAAGCCCTTACATTTTCTCTTCCATCCCTCTCATCTATTATCCCAATGATAGAGCCATGCATCGTTTCCCACTTGCCGCCCATTCCTAAATGTATTTGTCCTACACGCTTACTCATTTTCTCATAACAAAATGCAAGCGGGCGGAACCAACGATTCCATTTTATATGCGATTGTAACTCATACTCTTTTGTATTTTCATAGAAACGAGTAATACTTAAAGGAATCTTCGCCATGTCAACTGCCTCACTATGAAAATCATTCATTTTATCAACTAAACCTTTGTATTCCTTGCTATCTATTAAATTTCTGTTATGTAAAAATACTTCACCAACTGTCGCAGTTCCTCTTAACCTGCTCATTGGTTTCCCGTAATATTTATAATTCGGAGTACTCTTTTCAATCATCCAACCAACAAATGCTGGTAACGCTACTCCAATTCCATTTACAACACCGTGAATCCAGACCATTTGTGCAATTGTAATCGTCATTACTTGTTTGAAATTTCCGTATGAATATATGAGTGAAAACATTATTGTTACCATAAGTGTACTGGATGAAAGAGTAAGGAGAATCTTTGCACTTATAGCATTGAATTTCGTTCTCCACACGTAAACTCCATATCCATAAATCGCACATAAATATATGAACACTGCAAAAAATTCAAATATCCTTGAGTATGTAATTCCTATCGCAACTGTCATAGGTGAAATGACTATGATAAACATAATAGCATCATACACTTTACTTCTCTTTTCTCTTTCCCTTCCAAGTAAACCAGCTGATAACGGCAATAGAAATGCCGAGTAATGAAAGTGTGCCGCTGTAAGTAAAACAATGTCAGAACTAAAGTGCATAATTGAAACCTTTGCTACTGAAGCAAAAAACCAAAAACCACCTAAAAACAAATAAATAAACGCACTATCGATAGCCGTCTCTTCTATCGGTTTCCATCCTCTTTCTAACAATCTACTTACACCAAATAACGCAACGATTCCTGTATATGCAAACCAAAGTAGCGCAAAGAAATAGTGATTTGTTACGAAAGCTAGCATTGCACTGATTGCTGCGATTGGATATAAAAACGATACAAATTTATAAAATAATACATACGATCCATTTCTTTTTTTCTTGTCAATAATACAAAAAGACATCGGTATAAATAACAAAATAGATAATAAAATAATTGCTTCAACTGGGTTTACATTTGACCACTCACATATTAGAAAAATAATATAGCAAGCAAGCCCAAATAGTATATTTTTCATATCGTTTATTCCCTTTCCACAAATGTTCCCTTATATGAAAATAACGAACCAATTAACGGATTCCGTACTTGTACATGAATTCGAAAACATTGCAGTGCATCATCATAACTTTCAACAATTTTTGCCTCTCCATATAAAAATTTTGGTAACGGGATTTTTCTTCCAAACATAAAAAACCATTGTTTCTTTGAAGAAATATGCATCCCGTCTTTTTCATCAATATAAAAATTCAATGTAGAAACGAGTAAATGTGGCTCACCAAAATAATCTACAATTTCATTATTCTCTTCATCCAACTGCATAACAGCGTTAAAATATCTTTTCTTATTATGAAAATAAAAAGTACGATTCCACCGTACAAACTCATTTCCATGTTCATCTCGCTCAGCGGTATTATGTATCACAAACGGAACTTTTTGCCCTCGCTCAGAGAAAAACATTCGAAACTTCGATGTAATTTTTAATATTAATTTAACGAAAAAAGATCCTCCATAAATTTCATCCATTTCCCCTTCCCCAATAAAGCTATTTTCCTTTGTTATCGCATATCGTTCCTGCAATTTTGGATGAAGCCTTTTATAAGAATCCCCTAATAATCTTTCATAAATATTAACCATATACTTATCCCTTTCTCGTCCTCTTGCAATTTTTTGCGCTTGGCAAATTCGTGCTATTTATATAACCGACAATCGATAACCCTATTAGAAGAAAATTTAATGTAATCGGATTAAACGGTTGCGTAAAACTAGCGATATTCGTCGATCCTGCCGCTAATGTTAAAACTATCAACAATATAATATGCAATATAAATAGTTTTCGCTTTTGAAGTGGCAATAGCCACATAACACCCCATATTATTTCTAAAAATCCAACTATTTTAAGTATAAAAATACTACTTTCATTCGATCCGATTAGTGCAGAAAGCATCTTTACTTCTTCTGAATGAGTAAACATCAATTTCGGTACAATCCCTTGATATAACCATACGAAAGCAAATAAAAAGCAAACTAGCCAATACGTCATCGTTCTTCTAATTAGCAACTTAGGATGAAGTCCCTTTTCTAACCATAATTTTAAAGCATCAAAACTCCATGCTGTCGCCCAACCTAATAGTGGACGAAAAACATATAAATCTATCACATTTCCTATACGACCAAATCTCGTATCATAATCATATTGCGTTTCAAAATGAATATGTTCTTCATTCGGTGTATACTTCCAATAACCACGCCCTATTTGTATAAGTGATAATTGATTGTCTGTCCAAAATTTTAAAGAGGAAATGCGTTCTCCAGTTTCTTTTCTTATTTCACCTATCGATTCCCCTTCTCCGGCTATTTCAAGTCCAAATCCGATCTTTGTTTTATATAAAAACTTCTGTGGTTCTCCCCCTTTTTTTCTAAATACGAAATCTCAGTAAAACGAGCATCCCACTCTGTATGTATATCAGGCTCTTGTGTATATGCCCATAGTTTCTCCATTGTTGTGTTCATTTCTGTGGCTACATAAATAGGCTTTTTCTTCCTCATCCTTCCACCTCCCATGCGCTATATTTTCAATGTACATGCAATGAATCGATTTTGCTACATTTTTCACAAACTAATTTAATAAAAAGATAGAATTTCAAAAAAATACAAAAAACACTTGATTCCCTGAAAAATTTAAATTATTATAAAACAAATGTTACCAACAACTTCATAAATCATACACTCTCGCCTAAAACGTGAGATAGAGGTTGCAACGCTTATAAGTATTCTAAAGGAGACACAGAGATGTCTATGATTTTAGAGGAAAGGAAGTGTTGCCGAAATTGATAAATTTCTCTGCATTTATCAATTGGGGCTGTTTTCGAATAGAAACAGAACTGTCATATGTACAGACGTGTACGTATGAAGAGCTATCTACAAAAAAGAGATATCATTTTTATGATATTCCTTTTTTGGCGGTTTTTTTATTAGCTCCGTTTTCTGTTTCCCTTTTCCTGTAACAGCACCATCCTCACTTATTTGAGATGGTGTTTTTTGTTTTTCTCTCTGGTAACTACAGGAATATTGGGATTTGTATATGTCCTAACCTATTCTTAAAAATGGACGAAAGAAGGAATTCGTAATGGAAACGATTGTACAAAAATTTGGCGGTACTTCTGTCGGAAGCGTCGAACGCATTCAACATGTAGCAAATTTAATTATTGAAGAATATGAACGAGGACATAGTATTGTCTCTGTCGTTTCAGCAATGGGAAAAAGTACGGATAAACTTGTAGCACTTGCTAACGCTATTACTGAAAATCCAAGTAAACGTGAAATGGATATGCTCCTATCTACAGGAGAACAAGTAACTATTTCATTATTAACAATGGCACTACAAACAAAAGGTTATAACGCAATTTCATTAACAGGATGGCAAGCTGGTATTACGACAGAATCTGTACATAGTAGTGCACGGATTACTGACATTAACACCACTCGTATTCAGTCTCACCTTACTGAAGGCACGATTGTTATAGTAGCTGGTTTCCAAGGAGTAAGTGAAGAAAATGAAATTACCACACTTGGCCGCGGTGGCTCTGATACGACTGCTGTCGCATTAGCTGCTGCACTAAAAGCAAAAAAATGTGATATTTATACGGATGTGACCGGCGTATATACGACTGATCCACGAGTTGTACAAGATGCTTATAAATTAGATGAAATTTCTTATGACGAAATGTTAGAGCTTGCCAACCTCGGTGCTGGCGTATTACACCCACGCGCTGTTGAATTTGCTAAAAATCATAATGTAATTTTAGAAGTTCGCTCAAGTATGGAACAAGAAAACGGAACAATTGTAAGGGGAGAATGTAACATGGAACAACAATCAATCGTTAAAGGTATTGCATTTGAGGATAATATTACACGCGTCACAATTAAAGGATTAGAACAAGGTGCACTTTCAACAGTTTTCTCTACATTAGCAGCAGCACATATTAATGTAGATATTATTATTCAAAGTATTACAAATGAAGGAACTGTTCACCTCTCCTTCTCAATCCATTCTAATGATTTAAGAGAAACATTAGAAGTATTGGAACAAAATCAAGAAGCACTTCACTACGAATCTGTAGAACATGAAAATCATTTAGCAAAAGTATCAATTGTAGGATCTGGTATGGTATCTAACCCAGGAGTTGCTGCGAATATGTTCACTACTTTAAAAGAAGAAGATATTCATATTAAAATGGTAAGTACATCAGAAATTAAAGTATCTGTCGTTATTGACCGTCTTCATTTAGTAACGGGTGTTGAAGCACTTCATCAATCATTTATGGCGAAAATTGAACCTTTAGTGCAAATGATTTAATTTCCACCAGTAAAACTTACAACAAATTATATGAATCTATTTCCTTCCTATATAAATAGAAAGCTGTTTGCATAGTGGAAAGTGAGAAAAAGGTTATTTAGTTTAAAATAAAGTCGTTTGAAGAACAATAAAATTGTTAAAAAGCGGAAGCAAGTCATTCTATTCAACAATCGGGCAGTTATCTCCCACCTAACTTCCTCGCATTCGCCGAATTTTGAGGTGGGAGTCTTATTGCCCGCAAATAGCGGGATAAATTTTTACACATAAGGAGATAAAGACTATGGCAAACAACAGATTACTAAGAATGGACAATGTCAGCATCGTTGTAGAATCTCTTGATAACGCAATCTCTTTCTTCAAGGAGATTGGATTAAAACTCGAAGGGCGAGCTACTGTCGAAGGTGAATGGGCTGGTCGCGTAACTGGACTCGGTTCTCAGTGCGTAGAGATTGCTATGATGGTTACGCCAGATGGTCACAGCCGAATTGAACTTTCGCGATTTCTTACCCCACCTACTATAGCAGATCACCGGACAGCTCCTGTAAACGCCCTCGGTTATCTGCGCGTCATGTTCACCGTCGAGGACATTGACGAAATGGTATCCAGACTTACTAAGCATGGTGCTCAGCTCGTTGGAGAAGTAGTTCAGTATGAGAACTCGTATCGGCTCTGCTACATTCGTGGAACCGAAGGAATTCTAATCGGTTTAGCGGAAGAACTCGGTAACAAATAAGTAATGTTTTATTAGACGTCTTTACTGAAGTAAACATATTTGAAAGAACTTTACGCTTAATAAAACTTAGATTTTGAACCCCGTCCTAGCTTTAGAACGGGGTTATGCTTGTTTAAACTTTTTAAAACATTATCAACATCCCAAAATCATTATAAAACAATTCAATTACTTGTTATACTCTTTCCTAGGAAATATAACGGACTCTTCTCACTTCTTATCATATATATCTTTTCTTTTAAAAAACGATCTGAACTCATTCAAAATAACTTTCTTCACGTCAGAGTAAAAAACCATCATGAATAGTGCAATTCCTAATAAAATCTCTTGAATTCCTTCGTAATCAATGAAAGCACTCATAATTAGCAAACCAAATCCAATATAAAAACCAAACTCATTCTCTTTCTCAAAATCCTCATCTTCTTCATCAATATGTATTTTCTCTTTAAAGTTTTGATTCCCTTTTATTAATTCATCGAGCGTAACGTTGTACATTTCGCTCAATAAAATTAAATTATCAATGTCAGGGTAACTTTTATCATTTTCCCACTTATACACAGCTTGCCTAGTTACCCCAATTTTCTTTGCAACATCCTCTTGCGAAAAACCCTTTGACTCTCGTAATTTTTTTAATTGTTCTCCCAAGTTCATAACGCCCCCTCCTTTAACAAATTATTACATAAAAGGAGATAAAAAAGAAAGAAACTATTAGTAACACTCACTGTAAACCACCAGTTTACACAATAAAAAAGGGAGAGTAACTCTATTTTCGAGCCACTCTCCCTCTCACTTATATTAAAACAAATGAATGTTTTCTTTCTTACAAGCTTCACGTAAATCATCAGGCCATACAGAAGATTGAACTTCACCGATATGTGCTTTACGTAAGAAGTACATACACATTCTTGATTGGCCGATACCACCACCAATTGTTAATGGTAGTACGTCTTCTAAAATACCTTTATGGAAATCATACTCACGTTTGAAGTCTTCACCAGTTTTCGTTAATTGCTCATCAAGTGCTTTACTATCAACACGAATTCCCATTGATGATAATTCGAACGAAGCTTGTAGTACTGGGTGCCAGAATAAAATGTCACCGTTTAATTTCCAATCATCATAATCGGACGCGCGTCCATCGTGCTTTTCACCTGAACGGAGTGCATCACCAATTCCAATAATAAAGACTGCACCGTGTTCTTTCGCAATTGCATGTTCACGATCTTTCGGTGTTAATTCTGGATATTTATCTTCCAGTTCTTGAGAAGTAATGAAAACAATTTCTTCTGGTAAATACTTTCCAAGGAACGGATACTTTTCAAATAAGTGATCTTCCAATTCTTTGAATATTCCATAAATTGTTTGTACTGTTTTTTGTAAGTAATCGATAGTACGCCATTCTTTTTGAACGATTTTTTCCCAATCCCATTGGTCAACATAAATGGAATGCGTTGCATCAAGTTCTTCATCACGACGAATCGCGTTCATGTTTGTATATAAACCTTCACCAGCTTCATATCCGTATTCATGTAATGCGAATCTTTTCCACTTCGCTAGTGAATGTACAATTTCTAATTCTTCTCCTGAATGTAACATATCAAATTCAATTGGACGTTCTACACCGTTTAAGTGATCGTTTAATCCTGATTTCTTCGTTACGAATAATGGTGCAGATACGCGGAATAGTTCAAGTCGTTTTGCTAATTGATCCTCAAAAAATGTTTTAACTTCCTTAATTGCGATTTGAGTCTCTCTTACTGTCATTAATGATTGATACATGGTGGTTTCCTCCTAAAATGTTTGGATGTTGTGAAAAGAAGCCAACAAAAAAAGCCCTTCTTTCCCAAAAAACTGGGACGAAAGACTTTGGTTCCGCGGTACCACCCAAATTAGCAACAGAGGTTGCTCACTTATACAATACGGAGATTAAAAAATCTCGATACTGTTCTTCTTGTAACGGCGAAGTTCCCGGCTAAGTCTACTTTCCTATAAAGGATTTCGGTTAGCGACTCCAGGAGGTTCTTCATAATAGGCTTCGTATCAGGCTCCCACCGTCCCTGACTCGCTTAAACTACATCCTACTACTACTCGTCCTTTCATAGTCGTTTTATTGTCACATCTCTGAAACATTTTATTAATGATTATTCTATACAAAAAATCGATAAAGTCAACAAAAAGTTTTAAAATATTTTTCAATTCTTTATTTTATGCCTTTATCGACTGTTCTTAATATAACATTTTTATTTCCTTTGTCTCTTCAATCCAAAAAACATTTCACTAATTGAAACTAACATATATACAACAACTAGTGTGATTGTTCGAAATATAGAATCCGCAGTATTTCTTATTATTTTCATTTTCTTTATAATTCCTTTCAGTTTACTTGCAATTTCATGATATACTATAGCATTCAAGCAGTTTGTTTTTATTTAAAGCAAGCATAGTCATTTATCGATAGTATTTTTCTAAAACATTGGCTATTATCAAATCAGATTTTTTATATAACGGAGTGATCATATGAGTAAAACGAAAGCAAAACCGAAAAAAGGTGTAGGACAAGGTACAGGAAGTAAAGGATGGAACCGTTGGCAATCAAGTGCGAAAAAGAAAGCTGCAAAACCATACAAAAGCAAAGGTACAAAGAAATAAAATAAATAGTGGGAGACGAACAACTCCCACTATTTAAAGTTTCACTTTATCTCTTTACTTTGTACAAAACAAAATATAATTATTACAACAAAAAAGCTATGCTTTCATCTCTATGAAAGCATAGCTTTTTGCATATTAAATCATAAGAATATCGCGGATTTCTTCCTCCGTAATAGAAGATAACTTCTCTTCTCCCGGCTCGATAATTTCAGCGATTAAATTTTTCTTACTCTCTTGTAACTCGTGCATTTTTTCTTCAATTGTTCCATGTGCTACTAACTTAATCACTTGCACTGTATTTTTTTGTCCCATTCGATACGCTCTATCCGCAGCTTGTTGTTCAACAGCTGGATTCCACCACAAGTCGTACAATATAACTGTATCTGCACCTGTTAAATTTAGTCCTGTGCCACCAGCTTTTAACGAAATAAGAAATAGATCCCCTTCTCCTTCGTTAAACCGATTGCATAGCTCTACACGTTCTTGCGCTGGTGTACTCCCGTCTAAATAAAAGTATGGAACTGCTTGACGATTTAATTCACGTCCGATTATCGAAAGCATCTTCGTAAATTGGGAAAAGATAAGAATTCTCTTCCCTGTACTTCTGCATTCCTCCAAAATTTCTAGCAGCTGATCAAATTTAGCTGAACTACCTTTATAGTCATCAACAAACAAAGCAGGATGACAACAAATTTGCCGTAGTCTCGTTAAACCAGCTAAAACCCGAATTTTATTTTTACGTAACGTATCTTTATCCAAATGTTTTAACGTTTCTTCTCTTAACTTTGCTAAATAAGCTGCGTAAAGCCTCTTTTGATCTGGTAAAAGTTCTGATGATTGCAAGTGCTCAATTTTTTCTGGGAGTTCGTGTAATACATCACCCTTTAACCTTCTTAACACGAAAGGTTTTACCCGCTTCGCAATATCTTCACGTCTTAAATCACCGAACTCTTTTCTTCCCGGTAATAATTCTGGGAAGACGACGTGGAAGATAGACCATAGCTCTTCTAATGAATTTTCTACAGGTGTTCCTGTTAATCCAAAACGGTACTCCGCCTGCACTGTTTTTACCGCTCTTGCAGTTTGCGTCGTATGATTTTTAAACGCTTGTGCTTCATCAAGAAATAGCGTATGAAATGGCTGCTCATATAACCTTATATCTCTTCTCAGTAGAGGATATGACGTAATGACAACATCAAATTTCGTTATATCTTTTAAAATTTTTCGGCGCTCTGCTTGATTTCCATCGGCAATAACTGCTCTAATATGTGGAGCGAATTTTTTTAACTCACTAAGCCAGTTGTAAACGAGGGACGACGGAGAAACAACTAATATAGGCAGTTTCTTCTCTCGAATTTCCGGCAAAACAGAGTCTATAAAAGCAATACTTTGCAACGTTTTCCCCAGTCCCATATCATCAGCTAAAATGCCGCCAAAACGATAATAGGCAAGTGTTTTCATCCACTGGAATCCGTATGTTTGATACTCTCTCATTATCGCATCTAAGCCACTTGGCACCGCAAACTTCAGCTTTTTAGGGTTTTGAATGTTCTCTACCAATTCTTGAACAGACTCATCTAAACTTAATACGTTTCCTTCTTGCAGTGAATTCATCCATTTCACACTACGAATAAGAGGGACATCTATTTCTTCGCCCTTTAAAAATCCTTTTCGAATACTAGATTCTTTTATAAACTGATTAATATCATTAAACTCTTTACTCTCAAGTGATAGTAGAGCACCACTTGCTAAACGATAATATTTTCGTTTCTCTTCAAGTGCCACTAATACCCCTTTAATTTCTGCCTCTGGAATACCTTTTATATCAAAGCGGAATGATAACCAATCAATTCTCTCTTTCCTTCTAACTCTTATAAGAGGAGCTGTGTCTCCCTTATGAATTCGTAATTTGATTGCTGACGTCGCATAAATATCAACTAAACCTTTTAACGTTGGAACAGCATGATATAAAAAGTTATACTCAGCTTCTTCATTATGCATAAAATAACCGCCTTCCGTTTTCGCAAAGGCACTTTCACTCATAATGTCTAAAATCTCTTTTTCCTTTTTCTCATCACGATTAAAAACAGATGGCTGCCCATCCTCTTCTAACGGATTAATCACGACGTTTCCATAATGAAATTCGAGACCTGCTAACAAACGATTTTTCACTCGATCTAAATACAATTTTGCTTTTAATGCGGGTGTTTCAACACGATCTGATACTACCTCATCTATTCGCACAGTTCCTAGCTTCATTAACCCTGGTACAACTTTTGCTACAAAGTGCTCCATCTTATCTGCTGGAATATACAATTGGTTACTACTAGAACGATTCATCATTTTTTGTAATTCGATAAGTCGCTTACAATCCTCAGCATTCAACTGATACAGTTTCCCTCCAAATAGAGCATAACTATACGTATCCATTACTTCTACTTGTTGTAAGCCGTCAATATAAAGTGTAAACCCACCGTTACTCCCTTTATTAAACTCAAAATGTAAAGGAAGTAGCCCTTTTGAAATTTGTAAACCGTGAAAAGATTTTCCATCTTGATTAAGTCCCACAAACTCAACTTTAGAAAGTAAAGAAAGCATATCCTTCCATGAAGCTGGCGGTATTAAAATCATACTATCATCTTGTTTTGCATGTACTTCCAGTGTATCCTCATACATTTTTTCATTATGATAAATTTTAATGAGCTGCTGAATAATCGCATCCGTTTCTTGCTTAAAGCTATGTACATCTGGTGTATATGTAAATTTATTCGAACAATTATAGGACTCTCTTTTCTCCACATTGGAAAGAAATTCTCTAATATGATTTACAAAATACATCTTGGCGAGTTTAAACTGAATACCTAGCAGTGCCCCACCATTTTTCGTAACTACTGGCGTACATATAAATTCAACATGAAGTATTTCACGTGTATCAAAACGGTGTTGTTTACTTTTTGGTCTTAATGGTTTTTCTGCAAATAAATGAAACATCCCGCTTGTTAATTGATCATTTCCACTCATATTCCCGCTACTAATAGGCACCATTCCACCGGTTTGCTGATTATAATTTATTTGTATCAATACTGCCGCAACATGTTGACAGTATGTTTGAAAAGACGCTAACGAAGGACAACTACATTTCGCAACAACATCACCTTTTTTAGCTTTTTCTACTGTAACATGAAAATCTTCGTTCCCTTTTACCGTCGCTTCGCAAATTTCTTTATTTTCATCATAATGATTTATTATTACTTTATTTGATTTATAATAAGCTTCGCCTCTTTTATATGAGGTTTCTCCGCATACTTCTTTAATAATCGATTTATTTAATGTAAAACCCATTTTTTGACACTTCCTTACTGTAAAACCATTTTCTCTTACTTAACATTTTACATGCTTCACGAGAAAATATAAAATGTTGGTTTAACAAAAAAGATACTTATTTATAAACACCTCAGACTGTAAGCAAATAGAGTTTCAGTACTTGTTAAAACCGCCTATTATGCAGGCGATTCTGAAAGCTTCCAGCGTAGTATTTAAATATCTTCTACATTATTCATGTAAAAATTTTACCGACTATCGCATCAATAATTTAAAAGATATGATTTTATGAAGAAGAGTAATAAAAGTTTTTCACACACACCATTGAGATGGATGTGCAAATTTTGATACAAGGGGCTTACTGTCTATAAAAGGAGGATAAAGTACGTAATTTACATATTTTCATGCGTGCCCTTATATAAGACTGTTATTGCGGCTACTATAAGGATAATCCCCATACAAGCAGGTGCGGCATGCCCAAGTGAAACATAAATTTGCCCTCCAATGATCGGCCCAATCATTCTTGCTAAAGCTTGAACAGATTGACTACCTCCTTGAATCCTTCCTTGTTCACTAGAATCGACAGACTTCGAGAGCATCCCATTGAATGAAGGTCCAAAGATGGAATCACCAAAACCAAATATAAACATTCCAGCGATAAGAAACGGATAAAATGAGAACAAAGCTGATGCTGCAATAAGACTATAACCTATAATCTCCGAAACCATTCCGAGAATTGCTATCTGTTTATCAGTAAGTTTTGTCAAAAGTTTTGGCATTATGAAACTTTGTGAAATGATATCTTGAAATCCCATAATTGAAAACATAAGTCCGATTAACGCAGGCTTCCAACTAAAAGTATCCATTGTAAATTGTGAAAAAATTGCCTGTAAAGATCCATTTGGTATCCAAAGTAAGAATGCTGAGACAAGTAGCCATTTTAAATTTTTCATGGAAAGTATATTTGCAAGCTGTGTAAATGGATTCAATCTTACAAAGGTAATCTCTTTCAATCTATTATTTTTGTCAAGGCTCTCAGGCATATATAAGATTCCATAAACAACATTTAATAAAGTTATTATTGCTCCAAAATACATAGGTACAGAATAACCAAACTTGGCAAGATATCCACCTATAGTTGGTCCAATGACAGTGCCTACTCCTACAACCGCACTTACCCATCCGAAGTATTTCGTTCTTTGTTCTGGAGGAATAATATCTGCAAAATATGCGAAGATAGTGCTTATGCTCCCTCCTGTTATACCTTCTATTATGCGCCCAGCAAATAGTATCCATAGAGCTCCTCCTATGCCAAAAACTAAGTACCCGATTGCGGAACCGAAAAGGCATACTAAAAGTAATGGACGACGACCATATTTATCACTCAAAGCTCCAAGTGCGGGAGCCGCAAAAAATACGCAGACTGCATAAACAGAAGTTAATAGCGTAACGACGACCGCTTGTTCTGCCGAATTACTTGTATATGGCTGCACTAAAAATGGAACGACAGGTATTATAATGCTGAATCCTATTCCGCAAAGAAACACAGAGATGAGACCGAATAGTAAGGCGTGTTTATCTATGACTCGTTCCGTATTATGTTCATTATGTGATCTGAATTTGGACATTTTCATTCTCTCCCCAACAGTTATTTTTGTTTCCTTATCAACAAAACAATAACTCCATTTTGTTTCCCTGTCAACAAAATTACAACAATAAAAAAGGCGGTCCATCCTTGGACTGCCTGCCGTTTCATTTTTATTTTTTGAATAGATTACGACTTAATATGTACACCTTGTTTCTTTATTTCTGTATCCAAATGTCTACTATACTTTTCCACGAAGCTAAGTATACTATCAAATTCTTCCTCGGTTACTTGATCAAACACAACTTTATCCCGTTCTTCAAACTCTTTGTGCAGATCCTCATGTATTTTATAAATTACTTTCCCTTGTTCAGTAAGCCTAAAATAGATTTCTTTCTTATTATCCGACTTCTGATAACTTTCGATAAGGCCTTTTTTTATAAGTTTTTTAGTTATTCTACTTATGGCACCGCGAGTCATATAAAAGGACTCCGCAAGTTTTGTCACGTTAGAATCTACATTTTTTTCAATGTATTCGATACAATGTACTTCAGAAGAATTATACCCCTTAAGACTGTCTTCCATCTTATCCTTATTAAGCCAAACAATCTTATTATATAAGTCCCTGAAACCCACTATGACCTTTTCTTCTTTATTCATGTCCTGTCCTCCTCCCCGTTGGTGCATTAACAATATTATATTTATTTTTTGTTTCTATTCCAACTCTAATTAAAAAAGAGAGTCAAAAGCATGTTAAGCACCAAGAAACTCAATGTCACTCGAACAAGACTTTGTCTACAATCTGAAACACTTATCTCTTTTCATTCTATCTCCATCAACCGTTTTGCCTCAAAATACAACACTTGAATAAACTTCTTCGTATTAATACGTATATGACCAGAAGCCGCTACTTCATCTTTTGTCATTTCTGTCATCCGTTTTCTAACTATAGTGAAATCAAAAAATTTCGGAGCATAGCTTTCAAATTTAGGATTTGAAAAGTCTGTTAATCCAAGGGAAGCTAAGTGATTTAACGATTGATAAATCGCTCTACGTACCCTTTGTTCAGATGCTTTTCTCTCCTTATCTATATCTGCATCTGAAGCTATATTCTCTAATTTTCTTATAGTTATATGGTGAAAGATATCTTTTAGCGCAGGAAATCCAAATTCAAACGTTTGCTCTTTTTCTTGTCCATATAAATATTCCAACATACTAAGTAAATCTTTACTTCCATTCTCTCCCGCAATACCGAGTTCTGATAATAAATAGCGCCCTGAATCTGCTATTCTTTTTCCTACCTGCATTGGCTCATTTCGAACTTGCGGCTGTTCCCACTTAAAAACGTTATTCAATGATTTTTGAATATCATGTATAGAGCGCTCTAAACGAATACGTTCCATTACTTTACGTACAACAGATACAACCTCAATTTTATTTAATGGTTTCGTAATATAATATTCAACACCAAGTGTATACGCCTCACCAATAAGCTGTTTCGATTCAACTTGAGAAATCATAATGATTTTCCCTGAAAAAGAGGATGCAATATGGCGAACTGTTTCAATCCCATCTCGCATTGGCATTAATAAATCAATAAATAAAATATCTACTTTTTTAAAATTTAATTGATCCGCTTCAATAAAAGCTCCGTCTTCCGATTCTCCAATTACTTCCCCAAGATCTCCATCTTCAATAATTTGTGAAAGCATGGAGCGGAAAACTTCATCATCATCTACGATATAATAAAACAACTTCATTCTCCTTCCCGCTTTAAACTGCACTCCGGTAAACAAACGACAAACTTACACCCTCCGCCAGTTTCTCGGTCTTCTAATCTCACTTCTCCACCTAGCTCTGTTACCATTTCGTTTATGTAAGAAAGTCCAATACCTGTTGAAGGTGTTCCCGCTTGATCATACTTTGAAGTAAATCCTGGCTTAAATACTAATTTCTTATACTTCTGTGCAATACCAGGACCATCGTCAATTACTTCAAAGAATATATGTTTATCTCGTTTATATAGCTTAATAATAATGAGACCTCTACCCTCAATTGCTTCAACTGCATTTGCAACTAAATTATTAAAAATTGATAAGACCGTGTACACATGATATTCTGCATGCTCACCTTCTATATGTTTAGAAAAACGTATATCTTTTCCCAACATTTCAGCGTACTTCTCATTTATTCTCACAATCATTTCCGCAAGCTCATGTCCTTCTACATACTCAGCCACACTTTTATCTAATAACAGTTTAGATAACCCTGCAAAAATTCTTTGATTATCCTTTTTTATTTCATGTACTTCTCCCGCTATTTTCAATGCTGTTTTACTACTCGAATCATCGTTCGCTTGTAAATTCCGATATAATTGATACGCTGTTTGTGTAATTAACTCCGCATTTTGTAACGTTTTTTTCAAATGAACAGATTCCACATATAAGTTAGAAAGATGCAGCAACATTTTTTCATTTTCTTTTCGCACTTGTGATTCTTTTAATTTTGTTTCATACAAGTTCATCATATTTAAAAAACCAAGCGCAAAGAAACTACGGAAAATAGCAATAATAATTAGTTTATTCACTTCAGAAACTGTTATCGTTGTCCCCAGCACTAACATATGATAAAACGCAAGTTCAGACATACTTGCGATAATTTCAATTGTAATTCCAAGACATCCTATCACAATTGGCTTCTGATGAAACTTATTCACCCTACAAAGCGAAAAAAGACTTCCATAAATAAAATAATAAAAGAACACAGGATAACGCAAATAAAATGATTCTGTCATATGGAATGAACCTTGCAATACCCAGTCAAGACATACACGAAATAAGACTACAGATATACCTACAAGAATACCTGCAGCTGCTGCTGGCACTCTTCTTAAAAATAGTAATAAAAAGAAGAAAAGTGGTGTCCCGAAACTAACACGAAACATATCATTAAAAGGATGAAAATTCAGCTCTCCAGCAATCGGAACAACAACCATTAATATAATTAAAAGATACATATCTTTCTTCCATAATTGATTCCAATTCAAAGGTGCCACTTCCTATGCTTTTTTTCAATTGTAAAAGTGAAAGCCCGCTTATAATTATAAACGGGCTTTATTTCTATATTCTAACCTTTTCTACCGCTTTTATTTGGCGATACTCCGGTTCCCATATTGCTTCTTTTACTGCAATCTTAATATCGTCATCACTTAAGTTCTCTCTAGCAACACCTTCTGCAACTGCGACTTTCGCTACTTCAATCGCAACCAGTTCAGAGATATTACGTAACTCTTCAACTTCTGGCAAAATAGGCGCTCCTGGCTGACTTGTATCTACCATACTTGCAACTGCTTCTGCTGCTGCTGCGAACATTCCATCCGTCATGACGCTTGCACGAACAACAATTGTACCAAGACCTAGTCCTGGGAAAATAAGTGCGTTATTTGACTGTCCAATCACATACGTTACACCGTTATATGTAACCGGTTCAAACGGGCTTCCTGTTGCAACTAATGCTTTTCCTTCTGTCCACTCGATTAAATCTGCTGGTTTCGCTTCAGCAAGTGGCGTTGGATTCGACATTGGTAAAATGATTGGTCTTTCTACGTGAGAAGCCATTTCTTTAATAATTTCCTCTTTAAATGCGCCTGCAACAGTAGATGTACCAATTAAAATTGTCGGTTTTACATGTTTCACAACTTCAGCAAGTCCGATAGCATCATTTTGTTTCCAATCACTTACTTCAGCTTCTTTTCTTGCATATGGAATTTGGAAATCAAGAAGATCTTCCATATTATCTGTAACCAACCCATTACGGTCAATACACCAGAAACGATTATGTGATTCTTCGTCTGATAAGCCGACACGAACCATTGCATCTCTTACTTGATCTGCGATACCGATTCCAGCCGTACCAGCACCAAACACAACTACACGGTGTTCACTTAACGGTACACCAGAAGCTTTTACTGCCGATAATACAGCAGCAAGTGAAACTGCCCCTGTACCTTGAATATCATCATTAAACGTACAAACGTCATGACGATATTTATCTAAAATTTTTCGTGCATTTCGAGAACTGAAGTCTTCCCAGTGTAGAAGTGCTTTCGGGAATTGTTTATTTACCGCTTGAACAAACGTATCAATAAATTCATCGTAAGCTTCACCTGTTATACGAGGGTGACGATTTCCAATATAAAATGGATTGTTTAATAATTCCTCACGATTTGTACCTACATCTAAAATTACCGGTAATACACGGCTAGGATCGATTCCAACTGCGGCCGTATATACAGCCAATTTCCCGATTGCGATGTTAATTCCACCAACACCCCAATCACCAATTCCTAATATACCTTCTCCATCCGTTACAACGACTAAATCAATGTTTTCAGCTGTTGCACCGATATTTGCAAATGCATCTTCAATACCTGATGGATCGTTAATTGATAAATAAATGCCACGTGGTTTACGGTATTCATGACTATATCTTTGAATTGCTACACCTACAGTTGGTGTATATACAATCGGTAACATTTCACGTAAATGCTCTGTTAAAATACGATAAAATAACACTTCATTTCGATCATGTAACGCTGTTAAGTATACATTCTTTAATAAATCATCCGGCTGAGAACTAAATTGTTCATATGCTCGGCGTGCTTGTTCTTCTAACGTTAAAACCGCTGGCGGTAATAACCCTTTTAAACCTAACTCTTCTCTTTCCTCTTGTGTGAAAGCTACCCCTTTATTTAAAAGTGGTGTTGATAATACTTCTGCTCCTCTTAATGTTGTTTCTAATGCACCATTAGAAGCCACTGTAAACTTACTCATAACATCCCTACCTCTATTCATATATAGCATTTCTATATTGTAAACAAAAAAGAGGGGATTGTCCCCCTCTTCTTTTAATTTTTCTTTAAAAGAGTTGCTCCTGCAATCCCTGGGTGTGTCATTTCGAATGGATCTAGAATTAACTCTAATTCTGCTTGTGACAATACACCATTTTTCACACATAGTTCTCGAACGGATTGCCCTGTCGCAATTGCTTCTTTCGCAACACGAGCTGCTGCTTCATAGCCGATATGAGGATTCACGGCTGTAATAATTCCTACACTCTTCTCAACGTACTCTTTTAAGCGATCTTCATTCGCTTCAATTCCTTTTAAGCAATTATCTGTAAAGGCACGGAAACCGTTATTCATAATGCTAATAGATTGAAGTAAGTTGAAAACAAGTACTGGTTCCATAACATTTAATTCTAATTGTCCTGCTTCTGAAGCAAGGCAAATTGTATGGTCGTTACCAATTACTTGGAACGCAATTTGATTAATTACTTCTGGCATAACAGGGTTTACTTTCCCTGGCATAATAGATGAACCTGGTTGACGAGCTGGTAGCATAATTTCCGCTAATCCAACGCGTGGACCTGATGCCATTAGACGAAGGTCGTTCGCAATTTTAGACATGTTCATCATACATACTTTAAGTGCTGCAGATACTTCAGTGTACGCATCCGTATTTTGAGTTGCATCTACTAAATCTTCTGCACCAACAAGTGGTAGTTCACTAATTGTAGCTAAATGTTTTACAACTGCTTCAATATATTCTGGATCTGCATTTAGGCCTGTACCAACTGCAGTTGCTCCCATGTTCACTTCATATAAATGTTGACGTGATTGCTTGATACGTTTCATGTCACGTTCAAGTACGCGGGAGTATGCTTTAAATTCTTGTCCAAGACGAATTGGCACAGCATCTTGTAAATGTGTACGACCCATTTTAATAACATGATCGAACTGTTCTGCTTTTAATTCAAATACATCATGCATATAACCCATTGTTTGTAATAAGCCTTCTAATGCATTTAATGTTGCAATATGAATCGCTGTTGGGAATGCATCGTTTGTTGATTGTGCCATATTTACATGACTGTTTGGACTAATATAATCATAGTCTCCCTTTTCCATTCCTAATAATTCAAGGGCACGATTGGCAATGACTTCATTTGCGTTCATATTCATTGAAGTTCCTGCACCGCCCTGAATTGGATCAACGATGAAATGATCATGCCATTTCCCCTCAAGGATTTCTTGTGATGCTTCTACGATAGCACCACCCTTTTTCAATTCCAATCTTCCTACATCTGCATTAGCAAGTGCTGCCGCTTTTTTTACAATTGCTAACGCTTTAATTAAACCTTCATGAACTTTGTATCCTGTAATCGGGAAATTCTCTACTGCACGCATTGTTTGTACACCGTAGTACGCATAATTTGGTACTTCTTTTTCACCTAAAAAATCTTTTTCAATTCGTACTCCATTTTTAACTTCAGTTAATGTTGCCATGATTACTCACTCCTTAACAATCTCTTACGCTGCTTTTGTTTGTTTGACCGTTTCTACATATTGTTTTGCTTTCTCATCATCGAATTCGCCTTCCCACTTCGACATAACAATGGCAGCTAATGCATTTCCTAATACATTGACAGCTGAGCGAATCATATCTAAAATGCGGTCAATTCCCGCAATTAATGCGATGCCTTCTAGCGGTAAGCCCATTGATCCTAACGTCGCTAATACAACAACGAATGATGCACCCGGAACTCCCGCCATACCTTTGGATGTTAACATGAGAACGAATAATAGCGTTATTTGCTCCGTCAGTGACATGTGTACACCGTACATTTGTGCAACAAACAATGCCGCTAACGCTTGATAAATAGCTGATCCAGTCAAGTTAAATGTATAACCTGTCGGAATTACGAAAGAGGCAACTGCCTTTGGACAACCGAACTCTTCCATTTTTCTCATTATATTAGGTAAAACAGCTTCTGAACTTGCTGTCGTAAATGAAAGAATAAGTTCTTCTTTTAAAATTTTCATTAATGTAAAAATATTTACTCCAACCATTCGCGCATTAATACCTAATACAATCACAACGAATAGTATAACAGTTACGTATACAGCTAGCACTAGTTTTCCTAAAGGAAGTAGTGTTGCTACACCAAATTTTGCAACCGTAACAGCAATTAATGCGAATACACCAAATGGTGCGAATTTCATCACTTGATTTGTAACCCAGAACATCGCTTCGAGCACACCTTCAAAAAAGTTAAAAACAGGCTTTCCTTTTTCTCCGATTGCTGCAACTCCTAAACCGAATAGTACTGAGAAGAATATAATCGGTAATAAGTCACCTTGTGTAATAGACTCAAATATATTTTTCGGTACAATATGAACAATCGTTTCTGCAAAGCCTTTCTTCTCTGTTGCATCTGCTGTTTGTTTATAAGAAGAAATATCACTTTGCTGTAAATTACTCATATCAACGCCAGTACCTGGTTGGAATATATTTGCTGCAAGTAATCCCATTAAAATAGCAATCGTCGTAATAATTTCGAAATAAAGAATTGTCTTACCACCCAGTTTCCCAAGCTTTTTCATATCACCTACACCAGCTACCGCAACAATTAATGCTGAAATAACAATTGGTACTACAATCATCTTAATTAAATGAATAAATATATCCCCAATTGGTGTGATATAAGAAATCGCCGTTTTATTGCCATAAAAGACTGCCCCTACTACAATCCCTAAAACAAGTGCGACAAAAATTTGTGTTGCCAATCCGAATTTTTTCATTTATGTTCATCCCCTTTTATGCGAACGCTTTCATTTCGTATTTATAAAAGCTTACTCACACATCATATAGGCGAACCTACAAAATCATACAAAAACCTACAAGTTCGTCACAAAAAATTCAAATTTATTTCTTATAATATTCATTGACACTTTTTTATAAAAAAGAAATAAAATAACCTTGATAAAACATCAGATTATTTCGTATAATCTAAAAGATATACGTATTCTAAATAAATGGGGATGAAAAGGAGTGGATGTTATGAAAAATCACGTGAAGAAGTTCATCATATCTATTTCTTTTCTATTTCATTTTCTTACGAAGGAACAAAGGCATTCGCCTTTGTTCCTTTTTTATTGCAATCTATATAGGGGGAATTGTTATGAAACCATATAAACGCGTCCTAATTAAACTAAGTGGCGGCGCACTTGCTGATCAATCTGGAAATAGCTTTAACTCCAAACGATTAGAACATATCGCAAACGAAATAATATCCATTATTGACCTAGATATCGAAGTATCCATTGTCATCGGCGGCGGTAACATTTTCAGAGGTCATCTAGCTGAAGAATGGGGAATTGATCGTGTAGAAGCTGATAATATCGGTACGCTAGGTACGATTATTAACAGCTTAATGCTTCGCGGCGTTTTAACAAGTAAAACAGATAGAGAAGTACGCGTTATGACTTCCATCCCTTTTAATGCAGTAGCTGAACCATATATTCGCCTACGTGCAGTACATCATTTAGATAACGGTTATGTTGTCATATTCGGTGGTGGTAACGGGCAACCATTCGTTACAACAGATTACCCAAGTGTACAAAGAGCCATTGAAATGAATAGCGACGCCATTTTAGTCGCAAAACAAGGAGTAGACGGTGTCTTTACAAGTGATCCGAAACATAACAAATCTGCGAAAATGTACAGTAAACTGAACTATAACGATATTGTTAGGCAAAACATACAAGTAATGGATCAAGCCGCTTTATTACTTGCTCGAGATTATAATTTACCGGCACACGTCTTTAACTTTGATGAGCCTGGCGTTATGAAAAGAATTTGTTTAGGTGAACATGTTGGGACGTTGATTAATGATGATGTTTCGATGCTTGTGCATGAAAAATAGTATTTTTCATTAACAAAGGGTGCCTTTTATAGACACCCTTTGTTCGTTAATCGTCACAAATAAAAATCAACCCATCCAACTACTTTCTCCTTACAACGCTCCCAGAAAGATAAGTTGTCAAAAAATATTTCTGTCATCTCTTTCGAATCACCAATGTCTTGCGTTAACGCCTCATTCACTTGCGCTATGATAGGTCCACCATGAATATACAAATTCATCTCATCATTAATATAGAAGCTACGTGCAGTTATGTTCGTTGTACCGATAACAGTTAGTTCATTATCAATCAGCATTAACTTTCCATGAAACATCCCTTTTTTATAACCATATACCGTAATCCCGTTATTAACAGCTTGACGAATATAAGGATACGCTGCCTCTTTAATAAGAGGAATATCTGGTTTATATGACCATAGTATTTTTACTGTAACACCACGTTTTTGCGCTCCAATTAAAGCATTCATTAATTCTTTATTTTTCGCTATAAAATAAGGTGTTGTAATTACAATTGAATGTTTCGCTTGTTTTATTAACTTTATATATTTTTCAGCGACATGATGTCCATTGTAGCTAACCATCGTATGTAATGTATTCCCTTTACTCGCTTTATTCGTACTTCTTTTTATATCTTCTTTCGTATCTCGTTTCCAATCTAAAGCAAACTGTTCTTCTAAATCTTTCGCTCCTTCTCCTCTTATCCGTACATGATAGTCACGCCAATATCCAAATCGCTTATCTTTCCCTAAGTACTCATCCCCCATATTAAAGCCACCCGTATAGCCAATCTCCCCATCAATCGTCGTAATACGACGATGATTACGATGGTGAAGTGAATAAAATCCGAATGGCAATTCAGGTTTTCTACTATATGTAAAATGTACACCACTTTCCCGCAATTCATTTTTCATCTTTCTTTCAAATGATAAATCATTAATGCGATCAACTGATAAATAGACGTTTACTCCTTCTTTCGCCTTCTCCTTTAATAAGTTTAAAAAAGTATGGCTACTTTTATCATCCGATAAAATATAAAAATAAGTGTAAATAGATCGCTTCGCTTCACTTATATCAGTAAATAACTGTTTATAAAACGACTTCCCTTCTACATATAATTGAAAGTCACTATAATGAGGTGCATACTCTGTCGGCATATTTTTCCCGGCTTCCATTTTCCTTCCGAGCGTAACGTCAATATGCATCCAAATTAAAATAACAACGAAAATAGCAATAATAATAGAAGTGACTCGCAATATTTTTTTAATCATTTTGATTTCCTTCCACTCATATTACTTACTATTTCGTAGTGTTTCATTAAAATAAATTTTCATTCAAAATGCATTTCCTACTTTTTGGATGTTACAAAGTTAAAGGAGAGCAGAATATGAAAATAAGAAAAACTCCTATTATTTTTATCCCAGGTCTTTTCGGTTCAATGAGTAATATTATTATTCCTGGTACCGGTAATTGGAACTTTGGGCTTTCTTCGTTTATTTATGAACCATTCATTATAATGTTAGAAAGTATCGGCTATGAACGAAATAAAAACTTGTTTATCTGTTTTTATGACTGGCGTCAGCGTATTGCTTTTTCCACTCAAAAATATTTATTAAAAACAATTGCCTATGTTAAAAAATTTACAGGGTGCGACAAACTAAATTTAGTTTGTCATAGTATGGGTGGACTTCTTGCACGTTCTTACGTTCAAAGTGAAGAATATGAAAATGATGTGGAGCAACTTATTATACTCTGTACACCAAACGCTGGATCTCCCCCCAATTATAGTTATTGGACTGGAGGTGCTCTCCCAGTACATACATCTTCTAAAATAAATATCGTTCATTTTTATATGGAACAGTACATTCACTACGTAAGCACCTTACACAAAATGAATAAAGTTGAAGCGATACACCGTTACTTTCCAGGATTACAAGATGTTATTCCTTGTAAAGATTACGGAAATTATTTATTTATAAGATCCGGCTCTGCTATTACATTTCTTCCTTATAGTAAGATGAAAACGAAAAATCCATTCCTCGATACATTAAATGCAAATAGATTTATTATAGAGAAAAGAAATATTGAAACTACACTCATTGCAGGAGATGGAGTAGAAACGATTCAATATCTACAAGTCGTCCCTTCACATTCAAAACTGGAATGGACAGACGGAAAAGTCGTCGGTGATATACTTACAAAATATGGTGATGGCAACGCTGTTCTACATAGCGTTTTTCTTCTAGAGGGAAATAAATATGTTATGCATGCTTCACATAACGAAGTGCTCTACAAAAGCATTCCTATATTACAAAAGATACTTTAAATTACGAATACAAAAAAGGTGTGGCATTGCGCCACACCTTTTCATTAAATGAAGTTCCTCGCATCATTATTTCTTCCAAACTTATAAATAGCAATTAAGAAGAATGCTATCGCGAAAGCGAATAAAATTAAAATATTTAAATACAACTCAGAAAATGGAATGCCTTGCTGTAGTTTTGAAATCGTATCTAGTAACCAACGCTGCGGAAGGAAATCAGCTACTTTTTGTACTGCTTTCGGCATAATGTCGTACGGGAAATAACATCCAGCAAGTAAACATGTTGGTACTATTACTATATTTTGCATTGCATTTGAAGCAGTTGAACTTTTTGAAAAAGACACAATGACTAATGATAAACCAATTGCAATTAAAGCGAATATCATAAGCACACCAATCATAACTATGAAAGGCATATTTATAGTTGTGTGAAAAACATTCGTCATAAAGAATACTGCAATTACAATTTGTACTGTTAATATCATCATATTTACTGCGACATTAGATAATATAAATTTCTTTCCGTCAATCGGCGTTGATAATAATCTAAAATACGTTCTGTTCTCTTTTTCTTTTAAAATAAATCCTGATAAGTTCACTGCTGAAAATAACATAAACATAATAAGATAACCCATCGTTTGATTTGTCATATCTTTATTTTTTGAAGTATCTTCAAGTGTCTCAGACTTTACTTTAAATGAACTTTTTTGATAACCCGCGTACATACTATTAAACGTACTTTGATCGGCCCCTGCCACTTTACTAATCGCAGCGATGTTATCAACATAGTTATATAAATACGATTTTATAAATCCTGTTACTTGATCGCCTTTAATCGATGAAATCTCAATATGACTCGGTTTCCCTTCTCGAACACTTTCAGAAAAACCAGACTGTAATGTAATAACACCATCAAGTTTTTTTGAAGTGAGTTTATCTTCCACTTCAGATTCCTTAATTTTACTAACATTTACATGATTGAGTCCTTCTAAAAATTTCACTGTATCATTTGCGATAGGTTGATTTTCTTTATTTATAACCCCAATATTTAACGTTCCTTGCCCTACATTCCCATATATCGAAAAGGAAATGAGCGTTCCTATTATCGGCAAGCTAATAATAATGAGTAACCCCTTTTTATTTTTCAGAAGCACAGATAACGTTTTTTGTATGAGCCATAAAATATCTTTCATACTATAGCCCCTCCCGTCTACGTAATGCAATAATCGCAATTAATAAGAAGATTGCTGAAATCCCAAGATTTAAAGATATTACCGGCAGTGCCGCTCCTACATCATTTGCATAAATAATTTTCATAATAGCTGTGTTTGCCCACGTTAATGGTGATAAATTCGTAACGAAATTTTCTTCCACTACGAAATACGCACCACCAAAAATAGACGCTAATTGCACAACAACCATAATAATCGCTCTAGATGCCTCACCTGTTTTTGTAATATATCCGATTCCTAAACCGAAGCTAATTGCTAAAAAGACTTCTGTTAGTAAAATAATAAATATGATTCCAATATGGTCGCCCCAATTCGCTTGAAAAACAAATTTACTAAATAATACGACAAGTAATAGACAAAGTGCATTCGCTACAAGACTACCGAGCACTTTCCCAATGAAAATTTCAGCCTTACTTATAGGTGCTGCAATTAAACGATCTCCTGTTTTACGTATTCGTTCTCCTCGAATTAAAAAACTCGCCCCCATTGCAGCGTACAGTGCAATCATCGTCGTCATTACAACCGCATAGTAATCCATAGAACCTGGTTTTTTAGCAGCTTGTAAAGATGTTTCTTTAATATAATCATTATGATTTCCGTTTGAAATAACTGCGCTAACCTTACTCGGGTCTACTTTTGCAACTTCGGCCACTACGTTGTACTTATCAACAAATGTTGTAAGCATGCCTTCCACAACACTTCCCTCAATACTACTTTTGTCACTTCCATAAAATTTTGCACCATCTTTATTTAACTCTACATAAGCAGCATATTTATTTTGCTTCACTTCTTCTTTCCCATCTATACCTTCGGAAGCTTTTTTAAAATGAATACCTGATTTATCGACTTCTTTCGTAAATGCTTCAAATGATTGAGAAAACGTGCTACTTGCTTCATCTTTATATAGCACTTGTATATCCTTAAACGATTGACTATCGCTATTAAATGCATTCGTTAACGCTGTTCCTAACACAAGCATAAGTACAATCGGAAATGCTAACATAAAAACTAAAGTTCTTACGTCCCTGAAATCTCTTTTAATGTGCATCACTGCAATGTTAAAGATGTTCAATTGATGAACCTCCCTTTACCTTTTCTTCATTTACCTTTATTTATCTCGTAAGTTTCTTCCAGTTAACGTAAGAAATACTGTTTCTAAGTTTGGAGCCTGCTCCTCTAACGAACGAATTTCAATGTCATGATTAATGAAATGCTGAATAATTTTATTTAAATTATTTAATCCTGCATCCGAGTTTACCTTGATTACGTTCTCTTCAATTTGAACAGCTTTCACACCATTTATCTCTTTTAAATTTTCTACATCTAAATTTTCTACTGACTTTACTTCAATCCAAATATCTTTCGTATCTGTAATAATTGCTTTTAACTGTTCTTTCGTTCCTTCTGCAATTACTTTACCGTGATCGACAATTGCTATTTTCGTACAAATCTCTTCTACTTCTTCCATGTAGTGACTCGTATAAATAATCGTACTTCCCATTTCATTTAATTTTCGGACAGACTGAAGAATGTAGTTCCTTGACTGCGGATCAATTCCAACTGTCGGTTCATCCATAATAATTAACTTCGGTCTATGAGCGATTGCACAAGCGATATTCAGTCTTCGTTTCATCCCGCCAGAAAAGTTTTTCGGATAACTTTTATGTTTATCACTAAGGCCTACAAATTGAAGTGCTTCCTCTACTCTCGCTTTTAGCTCGGCTCCTCGTAATCCATACAATCCAGCAAAGAATTTCACATTTTCATAGGCAGTTAGCTCTTCATAAATCGCAATATCTTGCGGAACGATACCGATATTCATTTTCGCAAATCGATTATGTTTCTTTATATTTTTTCCTAGTATGCTAATTTCACCTTCATTACTTCTTAACAAACCAGCAATCATATTAATCGTTGTACTTTTACCAGCACCATTTGATCCTAAAAAGCCAAATATCTCTCCTTCTTTAATAGATAAAGACATATTATCTACTGCGATGAAGTCACCAAATTTTTTCGTTAAATTTTTAATTTCCAATGTGTTCATCATTTCACCCCTATTTCGGTTTCTCTGCTTTTATTATAAACAAAAAGAATGAACCTGCTCAGTGCAGAAGTTCACCCTTTTCACATGAGATTATTCACTTTTTTCATATGAGATGATTCATCCTCGTCTCATCCTCTTATATCGGCAATAACATTGTTACTGAAAAACCACTTGTTCCATCTACAATAATTTTTCCGTTTACTGATGCTGTTCGCTCCTCCATTCCCATAATACCGAGGCCTTTCTTAACAAGAGCTGCACCTTTACCATTATCCTTCACTTGTACTTTCACCATCTTGTTCAGTACATGAATATCTATTGAAATGACTGTCGCATCAGCATATTTCATCGCGTTTGTTAGTGCCTCCGTAACATTTTCACCGATAATCTTCCACTGAATCGGTGAAATCATATCTAAATTCCCTTTATATACGAAAGGAATATTTATATCATGCTTACCGGCAAATTCCTCTATGAATAATTTCATACGATGAATACCAATTTGCTCAGTTGGTGGCTTCATATTTTTTAATGTAATCCGAATGCTTTCAATTCCATCTTTTGAAATATGAATTGCATTTTGTAATAACTCAGCAGATTTCACTTTATCTATTTCCATTAATCTCTTCGCTGCTTCCATTTGAATAAGTGCACCTGTCATTGAGTGACCGATTTTATCATGAATTTCTTGAGATAGTCGATTTCTTTCCTCTAATTTAAATGTGTATTCAGATTGCCTTATGTAATCTTTATTTTCATTTAAACTTTTCGTAAGTCTTTGTATGTCTTTTCTCATTTTATCATTTTGCATTTCTAGTTTTAATAATCGTGCTATATAGCGATGAGCTATCGTTAAGGAAAAAAAACAAAATGCACTAATAAGTCCATACATCATTTGAATACCTTCACCTATAAAAATAATAGGAAGAATCATAATGAAAAAGATTAACCATTTCTTTTTTATGTAATAATTTGCAATTTCATATAAGTTCAAAGGTAAAAACAAAATAAAAAACGGATGAACCTTCCATGTAAATAACATAACTACGCCAATTGACACACAAGTTAATATGTTTTTGTACGTATCTTTTTTAAATATAGAGATCAACACATTGACAGAAAGATATAAAAGCAAAGTAAGTATAATCCACGGTAAGTTCGTAACATTTAAATGAATGTAGCTAAACACTATATATAAAAAGACAATAAGTTTACTTACAGTTAACCAAAATTCCATAACATTAATCTACTTTCCCTGTTAAGTAATAAATCGCAATTTGCGTGCGATGTTCTAGTCCAGTTTTCCCTAAAACTGATGTAATATAATTTGCAATCGTTCCTTCAGATATGAAAAGTTGCTTCGAAATTTCTTTATTCGAAAAGCCTTTCGCAATTAATGCGATAATACTAAGCTCTCTTTCTGTAAAAAGACTCTTATCAATTTTAGATTCTTCCTCTTTACTTTCCATTAAATTAGACTTAATTTTATCAAGCACTACATCTTGCATAACAGTTTGACCGTTATAAACTCCTTTTATCGCATCACGAATACGCTCCGGATCATTATTTTTTAACAAATAACCTTTCGCTCCGTTTTTTACTGCATCCAAAATATATTCATCATCATCAAACGTCGTTAAAATGAGAGGCTTCGTTTTTGTCTCTTCACAAATTAACTTCGTCGCCTCTACCCCGTTCATGTTTGGCATACGAACATCTAAAAGTGCGATATCAACTTCATACTTTTTACAATACGCTACAGCCTCTTTCCCATCATTTACAGTATCTAATACTTCAAACTCTTCGTATGTATTTAAAATAATTTTCATGCCTTCTCTAATAAAAGAATTATCGTCCGCTATTAATATTTTAATTTTCATGTTTGTTAGTATGGACCTTCCCCTACTAACATTCACATCCTTTCTCTGTGTAACATTTCCTTCTTGCTCATTATATACTTCTCTTTACCATTTTTTCACACCTTTTTCATATAGCCCTCCTGCTAAAAATATATTATTCTTTTTTTATAACATGTGTAGGGTGACTTATCATTTCTTACGTCTATATAATAGAATGCGTCAAAAAGGAGGGAGAGACCGATTGAGGAAAAACAATTAGTTGAAAAAGCACAACAAGGAAGCGAACATGCTTTTCGTATCCTTGTACAAACATATCGTCATTATATTTTTCAAGTTATCTTTTCTATTTTAAGACATGAAGAAGATGCTAAAGATGTTACACAAGAAGTATTCGTAAAAATTCACGCCTCTCTCCCAAATTATCAATTTCGCGGATTAAAAACGTGGATGGCACGTATTGCCACCAATCACGCTATTGATTATAAGAGAAAAAAAGCTAGAGAAAACGAAGAACTCTCCTTATGTAAAGAAACTGCGGAAAATATAAAATCCTCTCATAATATTGAGGCTTTATTATTGACGAAAGAGCAAAAATTACTCATTGCTCAAAAACTGCGAGAACTTCCCGACAATTACCGTGACGTCGTTCTCGCACATTACTTAGAAGAAAAAAGTTATCAAGAAATTGCTTTGCAAGAAAATATTGAAGTGAAAACAGTCGAAATGAAACTGTATCGGGCAAGAAAATGGATTAAAAAACATTGGAAGGAGGAAGAGTTTCTATGATGCATTATTCAAAAGAAGATTGGCGCAATTATACATTAGATGTTATATCAAACAATGAACGTGAATCTATGGAAGAACATCTTTATGAATGTGATCATTGTTTAGCACTTTATATGGAAAGTATTGATGAACAACATGAAAACCTTCCAATGATAAATGATGATTCATTTACGAACGAAGTTATGACGCAAATTAATTTTGAAACACTACAATCTAATGAAAATATAAAAACAAACTCACTAAAGCGCACAATTATTCACTACATAATTGCGACTGCGGCTACAATTATTTTTATGGTAAGTGGTTTATTCCAGTATATTTTCACAGCGACATCAAATTTCGAGAAATCTTCAAAACATAACGAGTCTTCTATCTCACAACAAATTGTAAACAAATCGGTAGACACATCAAAAAAGGACGGAGGTTCAAAGCATGAATAAAAATCCCTTTTTAGCACTTGTGTTAGGGCTAATTCCTGGGCTTGGACATTTATATTTAAAGAAATTTGGACGATTTATTTTATATAGCGGCGGGGCTTTATTTCTATTTATCCTTGCAGCATTTTGTACAATAGCATTAGGAGCGCGTGATATTGCTTTTCTTTCTCTATTTTTACTAGTCGTGTTATGGGCGATCAATTTATTAGATTTAGTTATCACTATTATTAATCAATCGAAAAAACAAGCAGCCGGAGAATTTACAGAGTCCTCTAAAGAAAGCGAACGATTTTATATCATTCTTCTATCAATCATTCCTGGGCTTGGTCATTTTCAATTAGGACTTATGCAACGCGGACTTACATTTTTAGTCGCTTGCACAGGAATCGGAAGTATGATTATATTCGTTGCACTCTTAACATCTCAAGGAAGTTTCCTTATCTTTCTTATTACATTACCTGTTTTATGGATTTATAATTTCTTCGATGTTGTTCAACAACTACAGAAAAAAGAACGCGGCGAGCAATTAGTGGATCGTACTATTTTTGAAGAATTTGAAGAGCACCGAGAACAAGGAAAGAAAAATAAAACATTCGCTTCCATTTTAGCAATGTTTCCTGGAGCAGGACATATGTATTTAGGCTTACAGCGCCGTGGTCTTCAGCTTATGGCAGCCTTTTTACTATCTATTTATTTGCTCGACTTATTAAGACTTTCTGCGTTTTTATTTTTAGTACCAATCATTTGGTTCTATAGCTTTTTTGATGCGTTACAGCAAACTGCAAAATACGGAAAAGAACGTGTAAATGACGAACCTATCATTGACTATTTTATAAATCATCAAAGATGGATCGGTATTGGGTTAATTACACTCGGTGGTTATTATTTATTAGATCAAACAGTCCTTCCTATTTTGAATGACTATTTTGCAACTATATTTAATATTCATCTTAGCGAACTATATTATCGCTATTTCCAAACATCTATCGTTGCTCTCCTTTTAATTGGTGGCGGCTTTAAATTGTTACTTGGAAATAAAGAAAACAAAGGTGGTACAAACGAATGAGAACATGGCGCGTTGGAACATTCTCAATGGGGCTCTCCATTATTACATTAGGTTGCTTTTTACTATTTTCAGTCGTAAAAGGAGTTCAAGCATTAGATACATTAACAGCCTGGTGGCCTGTTTTACTTATCATACTTGGCGCTGAAATTTTACTATACCTTCTATTTTCTAAGAAGGAACATTCATTTATTAAATATGATATTTTTAGTATTTTCTTTATCGGAGTTTTAGGAAGTGTTGGAATTGCTTTTTACTGCTTATTATCAACTGGATTGCTAGAAGAAGTTCGTCATTCTATTAACACAACTAGACAAACGAGTAATATTCCAGACGGACAACTTGATATACCTGAATCTATCAAAAAAATCGTAGTGGATGCGGGGCATCACCCTCTAACGATAGAGGGTGATAATACAAATCAAATTCATCTTTTTGGAACATATGAAATGACGACAAAAACAAATGAAAAACCTAATTTAAAAAGAGATGATTTCCTTTCAGTTCAAACGGCTGGAGAAACGATGTATATAACGTTAAAACCATTACCGGTTCAGCATACGTTTTTTAACTTCGCACCACAGGTGAAACAAACACTCGTTCTTCCGCAAAATAAAAATGTAGAGATCCGCGCTTCGAATAACGAACTATCTCTTTATCCAGGTCAATTACAAAATAATTGGTTTGTACAAAACAGTTCAAACGTATCTGTTCATTTAACTAAAGAAAGTGATGTTTCTTTAACAGCCGTAACAAATCAAAAAGAAACTCACGGAAACACACCTTGGGAACAAGTAGAAGATTTAGCGAAAAAAGAAAATAATTCTTCAGAAGAAAATCCAGAATTAAATGGGCAAGAACATTGGTATAAAAACTCGATAAAAACAGGAAATGGAACGTACAAATTAAATATTGAGAAAGCTTATAATTTAAATATGAGCGTTATCGAAAAATAAGAAACCTTCCACAATTGTGGAAGGTTTTTCTCATATAATCGCTTTTATTCCTTCTAAAATTAATCCAATCATAAAACCACAAACAGCCCCGTTCACACGAATCCACTGCAAATCTTTACCGACATTATTTTCAATCATTTCGATTAATGTTTTATCATCTAACTTATCAAGGTTTTCTTGCACAAGCTTTCCAATTTTCGAATGATTCTTTTCAACAATAGTAACAACTTGTTTTTGTAACCAATCTTCTATTTTTTGAACAGTCAATTCGTCTTCTTTTATTTTATTCATTTGTGTTTGTAAGAATGGAACAACATATTTATCAGCAAATTCTTCATTCTTCACAAAAGTAACTGCCCTACTCTGTACTTGCTCTAGCATCTCTTTTATTTTGTCAGTAGCATCCCAATTTGCAATCCATTTTTCTTTCCACTTCTCTAATTCCTGTAATAAAGATTCATTTTCTTTTACATTTATAATCTCTTGACGAATTTTCGCTAATATAAGTTGCCTTGTGCTATTATCTGCATCTTGTAAGCTGTTAATATTGCTAATGATAAACTTCTGCAAAATGCCGCCGATTTTATCCTCATCAACAATATTCATAAACGATTTCAAAGTAAACTGTAGGAATCCATCTACTTTTATGTTTTCCATCGCCTTCATGCCTAAGCTTCCGAGCTGATAACGTGCTTCATCTTGAGCTGTCCAATCTTTCACTTTTACTAATATGTAATCAAGTGTTTTTTCATCATATTCTTGCACTACTAATTGATCCACGAGAACTTGTAATATGTTACTTGTATTAATTGTATGCAAATACGTTTTTAATTCTTTTTCAATAATAACTGCTAATTTTTCCGTATCTATTTGAAGAATCGCTTTCTCAGCAATTGTTACAATCCCTTTTTTCACAGCGTCAGACTGTAACTCTTTCTCAGCAATTTGCAGTACCATTTGCGCTAGCTGCATTTCTTTTACTTTACTTGTAATACTGTCTTTCGTCAGCCATTCATTTTCTAACGTAGAAACGAGTCCCTTTGTTACCCGCTTACGATTTTTCGGTAATAATGCTGTATGTGGAATTGGGATTCCCAACGGATGACGGAATAAAGCTGTAACCGCAAACCAATCCGCAAGTCCACCAACTAACCCAGCTTCAAATCCACCTTGTATAATTTCTCCAGCTACCGTTCCTTGAAAAGGGATGGAAGCCGCAAAACCTACGCCCATAACCCCAAGCGAAATACCCGCTATATATTTAGTCTGTAATGACATCGTATACACATCCTCTTATTATGTAAAATAAAGCTTTTTTGTTATTTTTATTCGATATTAGCAATCCTTTATATCTATACTATAATGAACTAATGCGAAAATAACAAAGAATTTTATGCACATGAAAAAAATGAGGCTGTAAATAGCCTCATTTTTATTTTAACGTTAATTCCAAACCTTTCTTATAATACCCATTCATCACGTCTTCCGGAACCATACTCCCACCAGTTCCCCACACAATATGAGTACCTTTCTTCACCTTCTCTGTTAACTGTTGCTTTTGTAAATACTCATTTTCAGCTTTACATACATTCAAAGGCCCTATCATACCCGCTAATGCAGAAGGCTCTAAATAAATATTTTCAGTATCAGCCAGTTCTTTTAATAATCTATATAACTCCTCATCACTTACTGTGTAATTTCCACTCAAAAATGGTTCCATCGTTTTACCGACAAATCCAGATGGTCTTCCTACCGCAAGTCCATCCGCATCAGTTACATTATCAATCCCGATATCTTGAACGGCGATTTTATCGTGAAGCCCTGTCATTAAACCGAGTAACATACACGGAGAGTGCGTTGGCTCCGCAAAGAAACAGTGTACGTTGTCTTTATACAATAACTTTAAGCCGAATGCTACTCCGCCAGGTCCGCCCCCTACTCCGCACGGAAGATAAACGAATAAAGGGTGCTCTTCATCTACTACAATCTCTAACTCTTCTAATTGTTTTTGTAAACGTGACGCTGCTACTGCGTATCCTAAAAATAAATCATGCGAGTTTTCATCATCAACAAAATAACAGCTAGGATCTGTATCTGCTTGCAGTCTTCCTTCTTCTACTGCTTTACTATAATCAGCTTCATATTCAATAACGTTTACACCTTTACTTCTTAATAAATCTTTTTTCCATTCTTTTGCGTCTGCTGACATATGAACAGTCACGTTAAAACCTAGTTTCGCACTCATAATACCGATGCTAAGCCCTAAATTCCCAGTAGAACCTACTGCAATTGAATACTTCGCAAAGAAACCTCTAAATCTATCACTATCTAAAATTGAATAATCATCTTTCTCTGTTAACATTCCATGCTGAAGTGCCAGTTGCTCTGCATGTTTCAGCACTTCGTATATTCCGCCTCTAGCTTTTATTGATCCTGATATCGGAAGCCCGCTATCACATTTTAATAGTAATTCCCCTAAAATAGGTTTCCCATAACTTTTCTCTAAAGATTGTTTCATAGAAGAGATTTTCACTAAAGGTGATTCTATAATACCGCCTGTTTCTTTCGTTTCAGGAAATACTTTCGCAATATATGGTGCAAAACGCTTTAATCTCTCTTCCGCGTCTTTTACATGTTCTTCATTAAGTGGCGAATTTTTTATTGCTGTTTCATACTTTTCCATATTCGGGTTTATCCAAAATACTTCTTCTGTTGCGATTAAGTTATTTACTAGTGGATATTGCTCTTTTAATGCCTCTATCTCCTTCATTCCTCTTCCTCCTCATATCCTTGTAGATAGCCATATAATAAATTATAATTAAATTAATTTTAATATAGTTTAACATAAATAATTCATTTTAGTTAATTTCAATTTAATTTATTTAAATATAATTTAATAATTATTAAGGAGCATTTATTATGGAAAATATAGATATTGGTAAAAAGATTGAAAAACAAAGAAAAGAAAAAGGATTAACTAGTAAAGAATTAGCAAAGATGGCCGAAATCACACCATCAATGCTTAGTCAAATTGAACGTGGTTCTGCTAACCCTTCTATTCAAACATTAAAGGTACTTGCAAAAGCTCTTGATGTTCCAACATTTAGTTTTTTACTTGAAGAAAATAATACAGACGATTTAATTGTACGTTCTCATAAAAGAAAAAAAATGATTATCGATAATTTATCATATGAATTGTTATCACCTGATTTCACAGGAAATTTAGCAACAGCAATTATGACTATCCCACCAAATACTGCTTCATCAGAAAATGTTCTAGAACATAAAGGTGAAGAATTAGCATTAGTATTAGACGGAAAAATCACATTGCACTTAAATGAAGAAGAATACACATTAGAAACTGGTGATAGCGTAAAAATACCAGCTTATTTAAAACATAAATGGGTAAATCAATTCGAGAAAAATGCGATTGTTTTATTTTCTGTTACTCCGCCGATTTTTTAATTCATATGATGATACAAAAATAGCCATGCTCTCCGTGCATGGCTACTTTTATTTTTTTGGTACTAATAAAATCCCTAAACTAATAATAAAAAAACTGAGTATTTGCTGTATTGAAAGACCAAATAGAACTGAATTTTGTTCACTAATAAGTGAAATAATGATATGAGCAATTCCCTCGCAAATTAGAAAAAAGCTTATATTCTTTCCATTTCCTAATCTTTCATTTTTAATCCATAACGAGCCAATTATACCGAGCGCGAGTATAATCTCATACATGAAAATAGGATGATACAAAAATTTTGATTCATATATTTTCATCCCCCACGGCAGTGTCGTTTGTGCACCTACTTCTTGATGGAATATAAAATAAAAGATTATACTCACGCAAAATCCAAAAGGTAATGTATCAAGTAAAATCCGAAGAGAAAATTGCTCTTTTTTACTTTTCCAAACAATATATATACTCGCAATTACGCACCCTACTATAATATGCTGAATACTTCCTACAGCTAATAATGCTGGCATTGGCGCCCCAATGGCCCATACCGGATTTAAAATTGCCGGTGCGAATTTCCATACTAATACAATGATAAGAAAGCCATTCGTTACTGCATCCATCATTTTTTCATATTGAATATTTTGCTTTTTCATCCTTAGTTTCATTAGAGTAAATCCAAATAAACTTCCTATTATAAGAGAAACGGGTTGTAACCTCACCATCCACTCCATCACTATGAAATCCCCTCTTAATTCTCAATTATTTTCTTAAACTTCTCTTCTAATTGATCTGGAGGTAATACCCCTCGTGCATGATCTACAATAATTCCATCTTTATTAACAAAAAAGGTCGTTGGTAAAGAAAATACTTTATAATCTATTCCAGCTACTCCGTCCATATCTAATAGAACAGGAAATTTAAATCCGTGACGATCTGCAAATGCGCTCGCTTCTTGTACTGGATCCCCGATTGTTGCATTTACCGCAAAGATTTCAACATCCTCCTTATATTTATCATACAAACGAACTAGATCAGGAGCCTCCATTTCACATGGACCACACCATGATGCCCAAAAATTAATAACATATGGTTTTCCCTTTGCATCATTTAACGAATAAAGCTTCCCATCTAATCCTTTTAATGTTATGTTCGGCGCTTTAAATCCCACTTGTGGTAATACTTCCTTCTCTTGTAACTCCGCTTGTTTCGCTTTTCTTTCTTTTTCTTCTTTCTTAGTATTATAAAAGTTAACTCCGGCCCAAATTAGTGCCCCAGCTAGTATAATAGCAATTAGTTTCTTCACTTTTCTTCCTCCTCATTTCTAAAATCCCGTAAATCCGCCGAATAGACGAATAAAGAACGCTGTAATTTTCGTCATTTGATTTGTATATAATAAAACCCCTGTTAAAATCATCATTCCACCGCCGATTTTCATCATGACATTGGCATAAGTAACAATCCATCTTACCTTTCCAATAAAAAATGCCATCACGAAAAACGGAACTGCAAAGCCAAGAGTATATGCCGTAATATAAAGAAGCGCACTTTCAGGATTGGTCGCTCCGAGCATAAGCACTGCAGAAAATATCGGACCAACACACGGTGTCCATCCTGCTGCATATGTCATGCCGACCAAAATTGAACGAATATATCCTGTCGATTTACTTCTATACTGCACTTTTTTCTCTGCCATAAGCCACTTAGGCTGAAACAATCCAGTCATAAATAACCCCATCAAAACAATAAAAACCCCACCAATTTGCTGAATCAATCTTTGATTAGATGAAAAAGTAATCCCAATCCAACTCACCGATAAACCTAACGCATAAAATATAACCGAGAAACCGATCATAAAAAATACTGTATGTATAATCGCTGACTTTTGCATAATCCCACGATTTTCTTTTAAATCTTGAATAGACACACCTGTAATATATGATAAATAAGATGGATATAGCGGTAAAGAACATGGTGATATAAATGAAAGTATCCCAGCCCCTACTACTAGCCAAATTGTTAAATCCGCCGCATTCATTTTATCCCTCCTAAACACACTACAACGCGTAGTGTTAATTATTAAAAAAAGAGGCTATATGCACTCTCCGACAATAAGTACAATCGACATACAAAATAGCCCTAATGTTACATATACTGAATTTGTATGTAATGGCATATTCAGCTTAACAACTTTCTCATTCAACACTTGCTCAATTCGTAAATTAATTGCGGTTTTCGCAAACGACGCTGTAATACATTGATTTTCCATCGTCTTTATTTTAATTAACTTTAATAATGCACTACCTAGCTCAAATGAAGATTTCATTTTTTGCATCGCATATTTATCTGCTGATAGCTCTTGATATACATGATAACGCTGCAACATCCCTTTTAATATAGGAATATACATCATTCCCTCAGCTAACAATGTAAAGAAAAATAACTTTAATGGATCTCGATTTTTTTGATGATATTCCTCATGTAATACAATCGCATCAATTTCTTCCTCAGAAAATGCCTGAAACATTCCTTCTGAAATGACAATTTTCGGTCGAAATAATCCAATTGTAAATGCCGTAATCTGTAACGTTGATAATACGTACACTTGCTTTCCTTTTCTAGTAATAGACACGAGATTTCTTTTCAATCTTTTACTATAAAAAAATTGCTTCCAAATTCTTTTACTCATAATGATTACAGTAAATAACAGTAATCCGGCTATCATTATACGAAGTATTGATAGTTCCCTCATATGTTTTTGTAATTCAAATAAACAAAATTGAGAAAGGAAAAATGCTTTATTTTGAAAAAGAAATGGGTATGTAACATAGTATACTAACATGCTTAAAAAAAGCACACTAATAGTCACTGCTAACAAAACGATTTTACGCATTTGCCACTTCATTTTATCGGTCCTCTTTTTTTAGCCGACTTAATTTCTCTTCTAATTTTTTTATTAAAGATGGATCAGCTTGTTCTAACTCATCTATCATATGGTTCACAACAAGATCTCCAAATTCACCCATTAATTCCTGTGTCATTTTCTTCGTTTGATTAGATAAAAATTCTTCCTTCGTTTGTGTAGTACGATACATACCACTTCTTTTCACAATATGCTTTTCTAAATGTGCTTTCTCTACTAATCTGTTCATAACTGTCATTACAGTATTAAAATTCACCGGGGATTCTTCACTTAATCTCTGTTGCACATCTTTAATGGTAATACCCTCAGTAGCCCAAACAATTTCCATTATTTTCGCTTCAAGCGGTCCGAAAAAGTGATTTAACCCTTGCTCATTTAACTTGTAGTTTTGAGTAAACATCGTATGGCCCCTTTCACACTACAGATTGTAGTATAAAATATATAGAAGGTCAAACATAAATGATATTAACTGATACTTAAATGAATCCTAATCTCCACTAATTAGTTATCTGTACCACGTTCGATTCATTGTAAACCTAACTTCTCTCCAAATGTATCATAGAGATAATATTCTAATATTTGCACACTAAATTTCTCATTACGCCCAAGTGCAAATAATTCTCGATCTTTAGCTACGATAGTATCTAATGGAATCACCACATTATCCACTATTTTTGTAATTTCAATTATATTACTTTCTACGTTTACTTCTGTTTTAAATTCAATATTTTCTAATACTATATGTGAACGTCTTCCTGATGCAAAAAAAGTAAAGTTAGGGTTTTTAAAAATTCCAATTTCACTCTCTAACGGATATAAATATTTATAAATTATATCTCTGTGTCCATCTTTTATTATTTTTTCATCTTTTTCATCATCTAAATATTCTTTCACCTTCGCTGCGAACTCAAATCGGAAATCCACTCTTTCACGCTCCCTCTTTTTAGTCTACGCTAATAAATATATTAATATAATTTAACTATATTATAAAATAAGTTCCTATAAAAAGTAAAAAACACTTTTGTAAAACTTTTGGTATTCCCTGTACTTTTTAAATATAAATACTCTTTCAACATTCATTAGTACGTCGTTATATTCATTTAAACATATTGTCCCCATATTTTGAAACAATATTTTCCAGTATTATATATCAATAAAGTGAAACTTTAATCAATGGGGATTTTGTTCATCCCCCATTGATTATTAGCCCACACCAATCGGGCGTTTACGGGACGCAGGGCTCCCACCTAACCGCTTTGCTCCAATCGAATTTTGAGGCTGGAGTTTACTGCCCGCAAATAGCGGGATAAACTGCTTCTAATTCCTTTCTATCCACAGCTATCGACTCCTTATGCTATTTCAATATATTGTTCACTTTATTTCCCCTTATTCATTAAATCACAGAAGGAATGTAACTCCCCACTATCGAATTTTTACATAACAAATATTATTAGGTGGTGCTTTACTATGAAATTAGCTGTCATTGGTGGCGGTGATTTACAAGATCCAAATCACTTGCATATTAATGAACGACTTATAGAATTAACGAATAAACAATACCCAAAAGTATTATTCATTCCTACAGCTAGTCGTGATGATGAAGGATATATAAAGTTATTTTTAGCAACATTTGAAAAGCAATTACATTGTGAGGTTCAAATTTTACGCATTTCAACCGAAACACCTACTAAATATGAAATAGATGAGATGATTCATTCTGCCGATTTAATTTACCTTGGCGGTGGAAATTACGTTCACATGCTTGAACAATGGAAAGAACATAAACTAGATGAAAAGTTACTATTTGCTTTAAAACGAGGAACACTTATTGCAGGATATAGTGCCGGTGCTATGTGCTGGTTCACATCTAGCATTCGTTCAGATTATGAAGGTTCCGGTTATATAGAAAGTTGTGGCTGGGGTATTGTTAACAAAAGATTTTGCCCCCATTACAATCAATTAAATAGAATGAATGCCTTCCATACGTTTTTACAAACTCACCAAGGTAATATAGAAGGTATTGCATTAGAGGATAATTGCGCTTTATATATTACAGAAGGTTCATTTGAAATTATCGGTGAGCCAGATACAGCTTGGGAGTTTTATATGAATAATGGAGAACTCATTAGACAACATTTTGACATAACTTTAAAAAGTTATTTATAAGTATTCATAAAAAAATGTCCCTAAGTATAATGACTTAGGGACATTTTCATCTTTTAACTCACTAATCGTGTAATTCGTTTCTTCTGCCATGAAAGCTTATAATATGCATACTGTAATATTAAGCTGACGATGAATGCAGCTGGATACCCAATCCATATCCCTTCTATTCCAAGGGTCGTATGGTAAGAAAGATAATACGCCACAGGTACTTCAACAAGCCAAATTGATACAACACTGATTACAGTTGGCCATAATACAGTACCACTTGCTCGCATTGTCGCACTAATAATTTGTGCATGACCGAAAATTAAGTAGCTCCATAATGTAATCATGATTAGACTATGAGCAATGTCAATTGTATTTTGACTTGTTAAAAATAGTGCTAAAATATCTCTTGAGAACAAGTAAATAAGAGATATTAATACACCACCAATGATGTAATTCATAATAATTCCGGCCTTAACAACTTTCTGTAATCGATCAAATTGGTTCGCACCAATTGATTGCGCTGCAAAAATTGATACTGTAATACCGAGGCTAACCGCTGGCATTTGTACATAACTTGCAACTTGGTTCACAACGCCATACGCCGCTGTTGCATCTGAACCGTACCGATTTACAAATGCGATTACCGCGATCTCTGATAATGAAACTAATATCATATTAATACTCGCTGGAATACCGAGGCGTAACAATAATTTTAATAACTCCCATTCCATACGAAGATATTTTCTTACTGTCCCGTCTAATTGTAGTGGATGATTTTTCTTCTTTAAATACACTAGCATGACAATAAACGTAATAACTGTAGATATAACTGAAGCATAGGCTGCTCCGTAAACATCTAATTTCGGAGCTCCTAACCAGCCAAAAATAAGAATTGGTAATAAAATCATATTTAGCGCTGTACTTACGATTAAAAAGTAAAATGGCGTTTTTGAATCTCCTGTACCTCTCATAAATGTTGTGTATGCAAAATATAAAAATAATACTGGCATAGATATAAATAAAATTCTTGCGTAATGCACACTTATTTCAATAATATTTTCTGGCGTTCCCATAAGACGCATAATATCCATCGCAAAAATACTACCTATTATCGCCAACACGACTCCGATAATAAAAGTAAACGTAAGCGTCGTACCAACGATAGCTTTTAAGCGCTCCTCATTTTTAGCACCAAATGCCTGACCAATTAAAATTGAACTACCAGAACCAATTCCAATTACAAATGAAATGAGTAGGAAAAATAACGGGAAAAATGCCGATATAGCTGCTAGATCATTTACGCCAAGCCATCTTCCTACTACTACCATTCCAAATAACTGTCCAACTGACTGTAATACATTACTTAAAAGTAACGGCACTAAAAACATGGACATCGATTTCCATATCGGCTTATGTTCCGTTTCTGACTTCTGTGACTCTACACCTTCTTTATTGTTATCTGTAGGTGGTTTCAAATTTCATTTCTCCTTTTATTTAAAATCTGCACGGTTAAATCCGTGCTCAAATAATTGTAATTACTCCAACCATTTCTATACTGTTTGCTCGTCAAAGTAATTGCTTCTTCTACTCACTATTTTCAAATTCATCATAGAACTTTAGCATATTTTTCGTATCTGTAATCCTCAATCTCTTTGTATAGTTGTTTTTATTATGTGCATCTATTCATTTTCTTCTCTTCATTCTTATAACTTCACCCAATATTGGCTTCCATCAGCTGTTCTATCTAAAAAACCATATTCGATTAAATATCTTCTCAAAGTTACAAAATCCGGATATATATTTTCTAAAACTGTATTTACTTCTTTTTCAGTATACTTTTTATTACTATCGAATTTCTTCACTAAATGACGTAATATAATTAATTTCCGCTTTTGCTTTTTCGGAAATTTAGAAAGCGGTCCATCCAAACCTTCTGTAAAATGCGCTGTTAAAACTTCAGCATTTTCTTCCTCTGTAATATTGTATCGATCATCCACCATCGTAGCTGTTCTATGAATCGGTACAAATTTAGTTTGAACTTTTGATTTTTCTTCTGACAATTCCATTAACGCTAAAAATACTTTCGCTTGCTTCATTTTCTCGCGCAATGTAAATCGATGATTGCGAATCGTCGATGTGCTCCCGCCATCCATTTCTTTTACAATCTCTTTATCGTTAAGTCCCATATGGAAAAACTGAACCATTTTCTTTTGCAAATCAGTTAAGCCTGTAAACTTTTTATCAAGATTTAATAAATATTCAAACATAGATGTATGCTCATTTTGAATATGCAACTGTACAAACTTCTCTGCTTCATACAAAACTTGATTCTCTTGATAAATAACCCCTTTAATAAACGTTTCTCCACAAGCTAAACAAACATACTCCTCTGCTTCCTCGTCAAATACATACCCTTTCTTCAATTCCTCTATCGACGCATCCCAAAACTTCTCTGAAATATCACTCATACTAAACATTCCTCCAAAAGGTTTATTAAAACCATAAACAAATTACGATAACGTTTATTACCACTCCATCATCTTACCATACAAAAAGCAAACAATTCAATGTTTCGTTTGCCTATTTTACAAACTTTTATAAAAATATCTATTTATACGTTATAAAAAGGACTTATCCCAACAAACAGCGAATGTGTTTTTAGAAACGACTTATTATTAAGATGTGAAATATGCTGTTCAATATTTAAGTGCTACAAACCACATGGAACCGGCATTCACACATTCCAAAACTTCAGCATTCAATTTTAACTACAAAAAAGGTGTTTCCATATACGAAAACACCTTTTACCTTTTATATATTTTATAAACAACCTCTACTAAAACTTTACTTGCTTTTACAAATACATGTTTTCGATTTCCATCCTCAACGAATCTATTTGAACAACCACTAATCATCATACAACTAATTATGACTATTACTTTAATACTTTTTCTGCAAATCATTTTATGCAACTCCACTTTTGAAAACTCCATTCAAATTTACCCCATCAAAAAAAGTTTACACGAATAATGAAACGTAAGAATATGTAATGTTGCATATTTTTACGTTTCATTACAATATTGTGATTTAATTATTTTAATGACTGGTATACCGAGGTGATTTACTTGAAATTTAAAGCGAAAAAAAATCCATTTCATATCATTTTAATCTCATTGTTTTTAGTTGTTTTTTTCATTTCTCTATTCTTCCAAAATGAGAATTCTATTTTTTTCACTCTCATGATGCTCTTAAATATCGTGAATCTCTCTTCTTTCTATTTTTCTCATTACAAAATAACGGAATCTGCCCTTATTGTTAAACATGGTTTCATACTCCGTACTGAAATTCCATTTGAAAATGTACGCCACATTAAATACTCTGGTAAAAAGCTTCGTTCAGAAAATTGGACAAGACAACAAATAGAAATTCATTATAATTTATTCGACTCATTAACATCTTTCGTACCACAAGAAGAGGAGAAATTCATTTCACTCTTAAAAGAAAACTGGCCAAATGTGAAAATAATCAATAGTACCTCAAATGAATAATTTTGTTTGAGACAGTTCAATACTATTAGGATAACTATATAAGAATTGAATATCCTCCCCTCAGGCTAACTCTCCAATAGTTAGTCTATTTTTTATTACATAAAGATGCTACGCCTTCATCACAAACAAACGATACGAACATACACTATTTCTAGAAAAACAAACTACTACACAAAATGAATGAAAGGTGCTTATTATGTATGAGTTAAGTTATGAAGGATTAACAGGTGAAATTATTACAAGATATGATTGTGAGTACGAAGAAGCTAGACAAGAATGGAATCGAGCTATTCAAAAGTTTCCTTTAGCTATCATTTATTGTTTTACGAAATGGGATGTTAGTAATGCGATTATTTGGGCGAGAAAAAATGAAATTGCTATTCGCATTCGTTCTGGTGGACACCATTACGAAGGATATTCTGTCGGAAACAATGTCCTCGTAATTGATATAAGTAAAATGAACTGTATGCAGCTTAATGAACATAAAAATACATTAGTCATTCAAGGTGGTGCTCAAAATAAACAAATCTATGACTTTATCTCTTCAAAAGGTTACCCATTTCCAGGAGGAACTTGTCCAACTGTTGGAGTAAGTGGATACACTTTAGGTGGAGGTTGGGGCTATTCTAGTAGGTATTTCGGCCTTGGTTGTGACAATTTAATAGAGTTAGAATTAATTGACTATAAAGGTAAAGTAATTACAGCTAATGAAACTTGCCATAAAGACTTATTTTGGGCTTGTCGCGGGGCAGGTGGCGGAAATTTTGGCATCGTTGTTTCGCTAACTTTTAAGCTCCCTCCAATAGTTGATAAAGTTACTTTCGTTGAACTATATTGGCCTAACACTTCAGTAGACATCCAAAAGGAATTTCTTCACACATGGCAAAGCTGGCTAGTAAATTTAAATAGTAAGATGACAATCGGTGCGAGCATATACAACTCTGCTGTGGAAGGACTTGCAATATATGGACGAGGTTTATATTACGGTACCCCAGAAGATGCAGCGTTCATTCTACAAGATTTACTCAATATAAACGGGGTGAAGATGAATTTACAATATATCAGTTTTCTTGAAGCAATGGCCATTGTAGAATCTTCATATCCCTCGTCTGAACAATTTAAATCTACAGGCCGGTTCGTTCATAAACAATATAACGAGGAAGAAATCGAAAAAATTATTAGTCTTATTGAAGATAGAGCTTCCGGTAGTATTTTTGCAGCTATAAGTCTCTACCCCCTTGGAGGAAAAATTCAAGATGTAGGTAAAGATGCGAGCGCTTTTTATTACCGCGATGCACATTATATTCTAGGCATCCAAACTATATGGGAAGATCCAATTGTTAAAAAGGATAATTCCCAATGGTTAGAAAGCCGATTTGACTATATAGAATCTATAACAGAAGGCTCATTCATCAATTTCCCATACAGCGATTTGAAAGATTATATGAACGCTTATTACGGGACACATGCGAACAAATTAAGAAAAATCAGTAAAAAATATGACCCTTTATGTGTATTTACTTTTCCGCAAGGAATTAAAAATTAATATGCGATAAAGTGAAACTTTAATCAGTGGGGTTTTGTTCATCCCCCACTAATTATTATCCTTCACCAATCGGGCGTTTATGGGCAGCAGGATAAAAAAACCAAGATTCTAAATTAAGAATCTTGGCCTCTTCTATTATTCTTTCGGAGCAATCATTTTTTTCGGATCTACGATCTCATCAAATTGCTCTTCTGTTAGTAGTCCAGATTGCAATGCTGCTTCTTTTAAAGTTAACCCTTCTTTATGGGCATGCTTTGCAATTTTCGCGGCATTTTCATACCCGATATGTGGGTTTAGCGCTGTTACAAGCATTAATGAACGATTTACATTTTCATTAATTACTTCTTCATCTGCTTCAATACCAACTGCACATTTATCATTAAACGAAACGGTTGCATCCGCTAATAAGTGAGCAGATTGCAGGAAGTTGTAAGCAATAACTGGTTTGAATACGTTTAGCTCAAAATTACCTTGGCTCGCAGCAAATCCGATTGTTGTGTCATTCCCCATAACTTGTGCTACAACCATTGTTAATGCTTCACTTTGCGTTGGATTTACTTTACCTGGCATAATAGAGCTTCCTGGTTCATTTGCAGGGATAATAATTTCCCCAAGACCACTTCGTGGACCACTTGCAAGCCAGCGCACATCGTTAGCTATCTTCATTAAATCAGCAGCTAATGCTTTTAATGCTCCATGTGCAAATACGACTTCATCATGGCTCGTTAACGCATGGAATTTATTTGGTGCAGAAACAAATTGTTTACCTGTAAACAGACTAATTTCTTCCGCTACCATCTCACCAAATTTAGGGTGCGCATTAATTCCAGTTCCAACCGCAGTACCACCAATTGCTAATTCTTTCATATATGTATTGCTATCTGCAATCATACGCTCTGTTTTTTCAAGCATACGGTGCCATCCGCTAATTTCTTGTCCTAACGTTAAAGGTGTTGCATCTTGTAAATGCGTACGACCGATTTTAATAATATGTTCAAATGCAGTTACTTTTTCTGCTAATGTTTCTTTTAATTTCGTAATAGCTGGCAATACATGATTTTCTACCGCAATTACACACGCTACATGAAGTGCTGTTGGGAACGTATCATTGGAACTTTGAGACATGTTCACGTCATCATTCGGATGAATATGTACGTCAGATCCCTTTTCTTTCAAAATTTGATTACCGCGGTTTGCAATTACTTCATTTACATTCATATTCGATTGTGTACCACTACCCGTTTGCCATACGACAAGTGGAAAATGTTCATTCCATTTTTCTGCGATAACTTCATCAGCAGCTTCCACAATTGCTTGCGTCTTCTCTTCTGATAGCTTTCCTAATTTTTGATTACTAAGCGCTGCACTCTTCTTTAAAATCGCAAATGCTTTTACAATTTCAAGCGGCATATGCTCTGTTCCAATCGGAAAATTTTCCTTACTACGCTGCGTTTGTGCTGCCCATAATTTATCAGCTGGAACTTTCATTTCTCCTAATGTATCTCTTTCAATTCTGTACTCCATTTTTTCATCCCCTTGAAAATAAAATACCTACATCTTTTATTTTAACAGACTTTCCATCAAATGATAAGAATTCTCATTGATACATATAAAAAAAATTACCTTCCGCCACCGCAGAAGGTAATTTTTTATGATGCTTACTTTCCTTTATCCGCATCATCTACATACCAAATGAACTTGCCTGTATATCCATAAATAACTGCTAAAATGAGTGATACGAAGCTTAGCCACATAAATGGAACGTATGATAATGTTGATACACCTAAAATACCAGCCATAAAAATACCATTATCAGACCATGGAACCATACCAGAAGTCAAAGTTCCACCTACTTCTGAGTTACGTGCTAATACGCGGCGATCTATTTTTAATTTATCATAGCTTTCTTCCATAATTTTTGGTGTTAAAATAAGTGATACGTACATCGCACAACCAAATATGTTAGCTAAAAACGCAACGATTAATGTAGACAATGTTACATTACCTGCAGAATTTAATTTCTTCTCAAATTTCGATACGATTACCTTTAGAACACCTAACTTTTCAAGTAATCCACCAAAACCTAATCCGAAAATAATAACAGCTACTGAACCAAGCATACCATTAATTCCACCACGGTTTAATAACTTATCGACAAACTCGACACCAGATTGAATTGAGAATCCGTTATATGCTGTTCCAATTGCCTCTCCAAAGTTCATTCCTTGGAAAAGTGTTGCCCAAATCGCACCAATTAAAGCTCCCATAGCAATTGTTGGCATAGATGGTTTCTTCATCGCCAATAGCACAATAACAATTACCGCTGGAACAAGCATCCATATTTTAATATCAAAGTGCTTTAATAAAGATTCTTTTAAAAACTCAACTCTATTTAAATCTACATTATCCCCGCCATACATCCATCCAGCAACAGTAAACATAATGCTGGTAATAATATAAGCTGGAACGTCTAATACGAGCATAGCTCGAACGTGAGCAATAACATCTACTTTCGCCATAGAAGCTGCAAGAACTGTGCTATCAGAAAGTGGTGATAATTTGTCTCCGAAATAAGCTCCTGAAAGGACTGCACCCGCAACAAGCGGAAGTGGTAATCCAAGCCCTTCACCTATCGCCATCATAGCAATACCTGCAGTTCCAACTGTTCCCCATGATGTTCCTGTCGCGATAGAAGTGATTGAACAAATAATTAAAGTTGCCAATAAGAATATGCTAGGGTGAATGAATTCTAATCCATAATAAATTAATGTAGGTACAACCCCACCAGCAATCCACGTTCCAATTAAAGCCCCAACTGCAACTAAAATAAGAATTGCTTCTAATCCATTAGAAATCCCTTTCGTAATTGCATCTTGCAATTCTTGATAACGAAATCCTAATCTTAATCCAAGCGCAATAACTAAAAACCATGAAATAAATAGCGCTAATTGAATTGGGAGATCAAAAATCGTTTGGAAGGAAAAGACGACAGCAAGAAATAGGCATAAAAGAATAATAATTTCTAGCATCGATGGTAATCTTACACTTTTCATTTTTTTCTCTCCTTACAAGTCGATAACATGATGTATGTAGTCTTACGTGTATGTAGTATACAATTAGCGAAGACAAAACAAAATTTTCATATTATTTCGATTTATTTTTCCAGTATAATATATTCACAACCCTTTCTATTGTAAAAGTAGATTGCGCTTTTCGCAATGAAAAATATAAAAAATGTTGTATTTTATTTATTTAGATAAAAACACCTAATGAAATAAAACTTTAATCAATGAGGGTTTTATCCATCCCCACTAATTATTAACCCATAATAACCTTTTTAATATTTGCCTCAACAAAACTTTTTACTACCGCTTTCACCTCATATGTAATAATATATTTCTACATAAAAAAAGAGCACACATCATTTAATCGATGCATGCCCCTCTTTTATTTATACATATTTTGTATCTCTTCTTTATTTTTAAGTATTTCCGAAAACTTATCGCTACAACCTTTCGGAAATAAAACTCCGAGTCCATATGAATGCCCAAACTGAAAATGAGGGTATTTCACCTTGACCTCATCCCAAAACTTATACACACCGAAATCACCGTTTTTAACTTCAATATCATGAAATAATACAATACCATTTTTCGCAACTTTAGGTAACCATGTTTTATAATCATGAGAAACAGCTTCATAGGTATGATAGCCATCAATATGCAAAAGATTTATCGTTTCATCTTGAAACTCATCCAGAGCATCATCAAAAGTAGACCGAATTAAATTCCCTATATTCAGGTAGTTATCCCTCACCACTTTTTCTACTATTTGAAAAACCCCTTCTCCATATGGACCTGTATGCCCATCTCCAGCCCAAGTATCTACAGCAAAACATTTTGTGGCTAACCCACCATCTTTTACCCCCTGGCAAAAACTAAAAAAGGAAGCACCTAAATGCGTACCTAACTCAACTAAAGTTGCTGGTTCTTCAAATCTTACTAAATCATATGCGAAATCTAAATGCCCACTCCACGCAGATTGTGACCGAATAATAGGACTAAAATTTTCAAATTCAAACGATGGTTTATGAGTAACCCAGTTCATCACGTATCTCCTTATACACATATTTTTAACAAACCAAATTACTCTTATCTTTATTTTTTTGGCGTCGCGATTATGATTATATTTCATAAAAAGATGATCGTTCTTAATAAAATGAAAATTTAATCAGTAGGGTTTTTTCCATCCTCCACTGATTATTAGCCTCACCAATTGGACTTTTACGAGCAGCACGACTCCCACCTAACTTCCTCGCATTCGCCGAATTTCAAGGTGGGAGTCTTACTGACCGTTAATGCGGGATAAACAATTTTATTTCAAATTAGAAATTTCAGTTTATTGATATTCCATTCTGTGATATATTGCATATTGTATTCAATATATTTTTTTAAAAAGGAGGACTTATATATTTTATGGATTCAAATCGTTTAAAAGGAATTATTATGGTTGTAATCGGTGCTTGTTTATGGGGCTTATCCGGAACAGCTGCGCAACAACTTTTTCAGTATGAAAACGTTTCTACTGAATGGTTAGTTACAATCCGTTTGCTTATATCCGGTGCTATTTTGCTCATTATGTCATCATTCGGAGCGAACAAAAAAGAAATATTTGGAATTTGGAAACAAAAGTCTGATGCCAATAAGATAATTTTGTTCGGTCTTTTAGGCATGCTTGCTGTACAGTACACGTACTTCGCTTCTATTAAAGAAGGAAACGCTGCTGTTGCAACTTTGTTACAATATTTAGCCCCTATATTTATCACTGTATACTTACTTCTCAAATGGAGCGTTCGTCCATCAAAAATTGATTATATTTCAATTACCCTCTCATTAGTAGGGACTTTTCTCCTATTAACAAACGGTTCTGTTCATAACTTAGCTGTATCTACACCTGCTATCATTTGGGGCGTTTTATCTGGACTATCTCTTGCATTTTATAGTTTGTATTCAAAAGAATTGTTAGAAAAGTGGTCTTCATCCGTTATCGTTGGATGGGGGATGATCATTGGGGGGATTGGCGTAACGATTTTACACTTTATTTCCACAAACGAATTCATTTTATTATCAACTATGAAATATGTAAAACTAAGTACCCTCCCGCTCATTACATTTGTCGTCATTTTCGGGACACTCATCGCATTTTATTTATACTTAGATAGCATAAGATACCTTACGCCTAAAGAAACAACATTATTTGGCTGTACAGAACCACTCGCAGCTATTATTTCTTCTGTGCTTATTTTGCACGTACCGTTTCAATCTTTTCAGTTATTAGGTGCTTTTTGTGTAATTGTAATGGTGCTCATATTAAGCCAAAAACCGGATAAAGGAAAACCAAAATTAAAGCTTGTTAATACGAAAAAGAAATATATACAATGAAAGGATTGAATTCACTATGCCTGTCCCTCAAAATTATAAAAAACCAGGAAGAGTTTCAGCAAAGTCACTCGTTTTAAATCAACTGCAAGATTGGATTATAGAAGGTGTTTTACGACCTGATGAAAAAATAAATGATGGGGAATTGGCAGAAGCACTAGGAGTAAGCAGAACACCTGTTAGAGAAGCTTTACAAATTTTAGAGCTTTCTGGATTAGTTGAAATGGTACCTGGGCAAAAAACGAAAATCGCGCCTATTAAGTTAGACGACGTATCTATCATTTATGAGACGATAGCTGGTCTTCACTCAATTATAGGAAAGCAAGCACTGCAAAAAGTTACAGACGCTGATATTAAACTACTTTCCGAGATAAATGATGCTTTTCAACAATCTATACATGAAAAAGATTCAAAAAAAGCTTTAGAACTAGATATACGATTTCACAATACAATTACTTCTATTGCTAAAAACCGATATATTGAACCTTTTCTAGAAAATATGCAACTTCACATTTTACGCCTTGAATATTTATTTTTCCAAAACTTCGTGCCTGCAAGTCAATCTATTAAAGAACATCACTCTATAATTCAAGCACTACAAAAACAGGATGAAAAACGAATGGAACAAATGATGTCTCAAAACTGGCTCCGTCCAATGAAAGAAATACAAAAAATAATTTCTATGAAATAATAAAGCTGGTTACACAAAAGTGTAACCAGCTCCTTCTTTAATAATCTATATGCTATGCCTGAATATTTGCGTAATCTTCAATATGCTCGTACTCTTTTTCCAATTCCTCTAAAGATAGCTCGTATAATTGTCGGTCGCGAATCTTAAACACCCCTGCTCCAATTAACTCATCAATTAAATGTCTCTTACGATTTTCAACAGCAAAACGGAGTTGACTACTCATCTTTTAAAAAACTCCTTTCTACGATCATTGAAAATGATAATCTTTATCAATTACCACTTTTGATTATAAAAGATGATTCTTAATAAGTAAAGTAATCTTATGAAATATTTACCTTACAAAGTATTTGTGGCCACATTATATATATGTATGCCACGCGAAAAATGTTATGACACTTTTTCATACCCTTTTTCTTTCATACTTTGCAAGTTGTCTCATTATGGTTAAATTCACCTTCTATTTCAACTTGAATGGTGACATGTTCTACATGAAATTTCCCCTTTAATACATCCGTTGCTTCTTTCAATACGCTTTGCGTTTCATTACCTTCGATAATAAGATGGCAAGTTAATACTTGAAAATCTGATGTTACAGACCATATATGTAAATCATGAACTTCTTTTACAATAGTAATATTTAATAATGTATTTTTCACCTCTTCAGCATCTATGTGCTGCGGTGCACCTTCCATTAATATATGAACTGTATCACGTGTTACACGCCATCCACTTATAATGACTAAAATAGACACAAGAATACTAGCAACCGCATCTGCAGCAGTCCATCCAAAAAATTTAATAAGTAACGCAGCAATAATCGCTCCAACTGAACCTAATAAATCGCCTAGTACATGTAAGAACGCACTTCTTAAATTTAAATTACCTTTCACATCTCCGCCTCTCATTAATATCCAAGCTGATACAATATTAATAAGCAGACCAAGCACAGCAATAATGAGCATTCCATTACTAGCGATTTCAACTGGTTCCTTAAAACGACGAATTGCTTCAATAAAAATATATACTGAAATGACAATAAGAACGACACCATTACATAATGCCGCTAACATTTCGACTCGCTTATACCCATATGTTTTCGCAGCCGTTGCCGTTTTTTCCCCAAGCTTGAACGCAAGTAAACTTAAAGCTAAGGATACTGCATCACTTAACATATGCCCTGCGTCAGACAATAGTGCTAAGCTATTTGTTACAAATCCGCCAATAACTTCAGCAATCATAAAGCTTGTTGTTAATAAGAAGGCAATTAATAACGCTTTTTTATTTTTTGAATGACCGTGATCATGTGAGTGTCCCATACAAATACTCCTTTAAGTGCAATATCTGTATGTTATTATGAAACACATTCCCTATCTTTATCCCCCATTAACGCCCGATAGTGAATGCTACTAATCCATAGAAGATGAACAATACCCCACTGATTAAAGTTTCACTTTATCCCGCTTCCTCTGTATACAAACTTCGCTACTTTTCAAACAAGTCCTTTTTCTCAACTAAAAACAAGACTACTTCTTTTTTATTTTCATATTGTTTACTAATGAAAGAATTTTTAAGGGGGTTACAAACTTGAAACGACTATTTCTCTGCATGGAGCGTGAACTTGTTGTAGTAAAAGAACAATATGGTAACTATGAAACCACATATCATTTACAAAATATGCAACCTACCTGTATTGTGGTTGATCCATTCCAAACAAATCGTGTATATTGCGGCACATTTGGACGAGGTTTATGGCTAAGTGACGATGGCGGGGATTCATGGAGACCAATTGGAGATTCATATCGTTACTTTGATTTCCCTAAAGAGGATGGTATTTTACACTCTTCTATTACTTCTATAACGATAAGCTCAAATGAACAAGTTAACGGCTACGGCGTCGTTTATGTCGGCACAGAACCGAGTGCTTTATTCCGTTCAGAAAATGGTGGTGAAACGTGGACTGAACTTAAAAATATGAAATCATTATTATCTTCCTATACGTGGGCTTTTCCGCCTAGACCTTTTACCCATCACGTACGCTGGATTACAGTTGATCCAAACAATCCAAATACACTCCATGTTTCAATCGAAGCTGGTGCTGTTATTCAAAGTAATGATAAAGGGCATACATGGATTGATAAAAAATTCGGTGCTCCTATCGATGCTCATCAATTACTCATGCACCCTGAAGCCCCAAATCGCCTTTATGCATCATGTGGTGACGGATTTATGGGCGGACCTGATCGCGCATATCTTGAAAGTTATAACAGTGGAAACAGCTGGATCTCATGTAGTGACGGACTTGAGCATCATTATTTATACAGCATGGCTATCGATCCAGCTGATTGCGATACAATTCTCGTTTCTGCCGCACCGAGTGCTGATTTAGCTCATCACCGTATTCCTTATGAATCTTATATTTATCGTAAAACGAAAGAGACTCCGTTCCAGCAAGTACAGCAAGGTCTACCATCTGCAATTGGTACAGTCATTTCGATGTTTGCTACAAATCCAGCCGAACCACATACGTTTTACACTTTAAATAACAATGGCATCTTTCAATCCACTGATAGCGGTGAAACGTGGGAACAACTAAACATTACATGGAAAGAGGAATATAAAACGCAGCATCCGCATGCGTTACTCGTTACTAATTCTTAACGCAAAAGAGACTGCCTTCATTTAAGGCAGTCTCTTTATTTATTTCTTTAAATCAATGACAATATCATCTAACACTATATCTTTACTCTTCGCTTCTTTTTTCGGTACTTCTATTTTCTTCTCTTTCCCATTCACATACTCCACTCCACCATGATTTTCAGGTGTATGAACTCGCAAGTGCACACGAGGTGTAACGATAAGCTTTGTAGCATTTTCGTTCAACTTTTGGAAGGTAGCACTCCAACTACTTTTATGTGGCTCTGCTACTGTACTACTTCCGCCATTTCCTTCACCAGCATAATGATTTCCTAAATCATCTTTTATTTCTAACTCAACATCCGCACTATCCCATATACTTCTTAATGCCTTAGATTCTTCTTGATTGAAAAAAACGATAAATGACATTGGGGTTACTTCCATTTTGTCTATATTTACTTTTATTAATTCATTTTCAGAAACCCTATTAACCTTTACTTCCGTACTATCCATTGCTTTTAAACTAAGCGCGAAATTCCAGTTCCCCTTTATTACATTACCTTCATAATCCAACTCAATTGCCTCTATATCCCACCAAACATTTGCAACATCTAACCTTTCACTACCATGACCACTCATCGTAGTCATACCTACATATTTTCCCTCTCCAACTTTTGAAACGTTCGAACTACCTCCTCCGCCATTAAAGCCCATAACTTGCGGACTTCCAAATAGGAACGGTTTCTCTCCTAAATCTTTTTCACTCTCAATAGAATATGTGATTGTAATTGTTCTACCATCGAACACAGCATCATTAATTGTAACCTTAACCCCATTACTCTCTCTCGTCATATTCAATTCAGTCGAAAACTCTTTATAATTTTCATATAGTCCTGTTCTACCATTATCTAAAAATCGGAATATATCACCTACAATTGGCAATCCCCCGGCATATGTAGGAAACCCGATACCAAGCGTTGCAACTGATAACCCTACTAAAATAGATGCAGCAGCGACACCCTTTTTCCAACTTTTCATCTTTTTCTTCATACGTATCGATTGTTTTACATTACGTTTTACTTTTCCTTTTTCAATTTCAGAGGCCTCAATTTCCTCAAGTTCTTTTTCATCTATATCAATGTCATTTAATAGTTCATAAATGTCTTTCATATTGCACTACCTCCAAAACTAATATTCGTAGCATTTTGTTGTAGTTTCTTTTTTCCCCGGTACACACGATTATCGATCGCCGCCCTGGTTAATCCTAACTTGTCACCGATTTCCTCTGTCTTCATACCGAGAAGATATTTCATAACGAACACCTTTTGATCTAACGGTTCTAATTGATTAATAAGCTTCAATAACTCTTCCCTATCTTCCATAACGATTAATTCATCTTCTGCCGATTTTTCTGTACTAATATGAAACTCATCTGAAATAATTTCTACTGTTTTAGTCGCTTTCCGGTAATAATCAATCGCCTTAAACTTTGCAATCGCTGCAATCCATTTTTTAAAATCACTCGGCTCTCCATGAAACTTATTTGCGTTATTCCAAATGGAAAGAAATATATCATTTACACATTCCTCTATGAGTCCATCATTTTGAACTGGAAGAAGTACTTTGTGCGTGATTCCTTTTATGAGTGGTAAGTATGTATCGACAACAAATTCTAGCGCATCTTCTTTTTGCCGCTGTAATCTTTTTATAAAATTTTTCTCATTTGATTTCATGTAGCGATTCCCCTTATTTTTTTGTAAAAGCTTTTACACCCTATATAACGTTTTGGAAATTTTTTTCTCTCATCTTTTTTTATTTTTTGTATGTAATGGAATACTTTTCCTTAGCTATTGTCTCATATAACTATGTATTCAAAGAAAATTTTCTCAAGTCTGTAATTCAATTAGTGTAGTACACTATTTATGCAGACACTCTTTAACCTAGTGTACATTTCATTTAATTAATCTACTTTTATAATTTTAAATTAGGAGATGAGATTTGTATGTGTGGAATTACAGGTTGGGTAGATTGGAAGAAAGATCTTTCAAATGAACATGTTATTTTAGAAAAGATGGCGAATAGTATTCAGCATCGCGGTCCTGATGCTGAAGGATTTTGGTTTTCACCTCATGCGGCTTTTGCACACCGACGTTTAATTGTTATTGACCCAGAAGGCGGGACGCAGCCAAAAACATTCCGTGCCGGTGATTATACGTATGCTCTTACTTATAATGGAGAAATTTATAATTTTCGTGAGCTGAGAGAACAGCTTCAAAAATGTGGGCATGCATTTGAAACTCATTCAGATACAGAAGTGTTACTACATGCTTATTTAGAATGGAAAGAAGACTGCGTACAACATTTAAACGGAATTTTCGCTTTCGCCTTATGGGATGGTCAGAAGCAACAACTGTTTTTAGCACGTGATCATTTAGGCGTAAAGCCACTCTTTTATACAGAAAGAAATGACAGTATTATTTTCGGATCTGAAATAAAAGCATTATTAGCTCATCCATCTGTTCCTGCTGAAATTGATGCGGACGGCATAAATGAAATATTTGGATTAGGCTTATTTCGAACTCCAGGATGTGGCGTCTTTAAACATATTCAAGAAGTTCGTGCTGGACATTCTATAACATTCACACGTGATAAAAAAGTAGTTAAGAAGTATTGGAATTTAGAAAGTAAGATTCATACAGATTCTACTGAAGATACATCATCACATATTTTATCTATTTTACAAGATACAGTAAAAAGACAATTAATTGCCGATGTTCCTCTCGTTTGTATGTTATCAGGCGGATTAGATTCTAGTGGTATTACTGCACTGGCAGGTAAAGAATTTAGAGAGGAACACAAAACACTTCACACATATTCAATCGACTTTTTAAATAGCGCGAAAGATTTCGAACTGACATTTGCTCGAACTGGTCTAGATGCTCCTTGGGTAAAACGTGTTTCTGAACATGTAGGGACGTCGCATCATGACATTATTGTGAATGCTGAAGAGTTAGCAAATCACTTATTCGTTCCCCTTCACGCGAAAGATTTACCCAGTGCTGGTGAAATGGAAACTTCACTTTATTTACTATTTTGCGAAATGAAAAAAGATGCAACCGTAGCTTTATCTGGAGAATCTGCTGATGAAGTATTCGGGGGATATCCTTGGTTTCATCAAGAAGAACTATTATATGTAGATAAGTTTCCGTGGTTAACAAACTGGAAAAACACATCTTCTCTATTATTAAACGACGTCACAACTCAATGTAATCCTGAGCAGTATATTAATAAACGATTCCATGAAGCTGCTCTTGAAGTACCTACTCTTGAAGGTGAAAGTAAAAAATCCGCGAAACAACGTCAAATGTTTTATTTATTTTTAACACGATTCCTTCCGTTCTTACTCGACCGTAAAGACCGTATGAGTATGGCTGTAGGATTTGAAGTTCGTGTACCGTTTTGCGATTATAGACTAGTTGAATATTTATGGAATGTTCCTTTCAACATAAAAAGTATTGATAATATTGAAAAGGGAATTTTACGTAGAGCGCTGAAACCGGCTTTACCTGATGATGTGCGAAATAGAAGAAAAAGCGCTTACCCTACTTCACAGGATCCACACTATTTACAAACAATCCGCAATTTAACGCTTGATATGTGCAGCAATAAAAACAATCCTGTTTTCTCACTCATTAACCATTCCATATTACTTGCAATTGCTGATCAAAGTAACAAAGAGATTACCAATTTTGAAGCAAGAAGTGCTATGGAGTATATGCTACAAGTAAATGAATGGTTAAAAACGTATCATATTCATATTGCTTAACAAAAAGGAGTTCAAGGACAAAAACCCTTGAACTCCCTTTCATTTATTAATTGGCACATTGTCTATTTTCAGTATCGATGGACCATCCAATAATAGTGGCACAATCTCTACCTTTCCACTGAAGTACATTTGTTAATACAGGCTCAATCTGTAAACAAGATCCGTCGTGTAATATTTCTACTAAAGATTGATCATCATCAAACTTTAGTTTATCACACTCTAAAATACCATCCGTTGCCATTACAATGTGATTCTGACCTTTTTCTAATCCCCTTACCCCTGATGTAAAACAAGGTGTATTCGCTGCAAAAACATTTTTTCTTCCTATATACTCATAGTTCTTACGCTTATTTAGCCTACCTTTTCCATTTTTCTTTTGCTCTGAATGGAATAAATACGCGAAGCAATCACCAACTGATAGCCAATATAAGAACTCGCCTTTTCGTAAACAAATTAAACATGCAAGCTCCTCATCATCTTGGTCACATTTCTCGATAAAGAGCTCATCTGTAAATAACGCTAATAAATACATATGTGTATGATGAAATGCTAAATGGATTGGGTATGAAAATAACTCTTTTAGTTTTTCTTCTCTTTCTGAAATCGCTTCTATTATATAATGTATATTTTTCGTTTTATGATGTGTATCAAAAATCATAACAAATTCAAATTCTAATTTCGGATCCCACCAAGCTAGCACTGCATCTCCTCTTTCATATGCATCACTCTCTTGATTTCCTCCATATACGCCGACTGAAAGAGGACCACATTTTTCAACATGTATTTGATCTACATACATCTTTTCATGACTAATCCATTTAAATGTATTCACAGCTATCATCCTCTCTCTTGCTAAATGTATACCTTTACACATAGATTACCTTATATTTCAATAAAAATAAACTTTTTCAACATTTTTAATGAAAATAAAAGGATTTTACTTCTGAATCAACGAATATATCTTACTATACGATATAAAAATAGGAGGATTTATCATTATGAAAGACATTAATCAACATTGGGAAAGTATTTATTATCACTTACGATATGAATATGAAGACAACCTTTCTCACCAAGCTATTCGTATTTTACAAATCGTTTCTCGTGAGAAAGATATAACAATTGGAAAAGTTGCTACTGAGCTTAGTCTCTCTCATAACACAGCATCTGAACACGTAAAGCGCCTTATTCAAAAAGGATTTATTATAAAAGAAAGAAACAAACACGATGAAAGGGTTGTAAACCTTACTTTAACGAAAGAAGGCATTGAAGTATTAGAAAAGCATACTTTACTAGATAAAGAAAAGATAAAAATATTAGAATCACAGTTATCAAAAGAAGAACAACAATTAATTGAAAAAGCCTTTTCGTTATTAGCGAAGGAGGCAAAATATGCATTTCCTCGTTAAAGTAATCGTTTCGGCACTTATTATCGGCGTTATTACTGAAGTCGCTAAACATTATAGTACGATAGGCGGCTTTATCGCTGCCCTTCCACTCGTTAGTTTACTAAGCCTATTTTGGATTTCTTTCGAAGGTGGGAGTAAACAAGAATTAAGTCAATTCGCTTTAGGCGTATTATATGGATTTCCTGCATCTGCACTACTATTATTTATTGTTTATATCGGTTTAAAGAACTCCTTTTCACTTAGTACATCTATACTCTTCGGCATATGTGCCTGGTGTATCGTCTTTACTTGCCAAAAAGTATTTCAAACTTAGGGGGAATTACTATTAATAGATCAATAGAGATATTTGGACAAACTGTAGAAGTATATATAAGAGGTAACAGTAAACAAACTGTAGTCATTCAAACAGGAATGAGTTGCTCATTTTATGATTGGCTCCCTATTATAGAAGAGCTTTCACAACACTTTACAGTTGTTTCATACCATCGCCCAGGTTACGGAAAAAGTGAGCTAGGAACTAATCGACGTACAACAATGCAAGTTGTAAAAGAACTACATATGTTACTACATGAACTAGATATTTATGAGCCAATCATTTTAATCGGTCATTCCTATGGAGGTTTATGCGCACAACATTTTGCAATGTTACATGAAGATAGGCTGCAAGCACTTCTTTTAGTTGATTCTACTTCCATGAACTTACACCGATTAGATGAGCTTCATTTACCAGTTTCTGATCAAACTGATTCTGATGATATGTGGCTACAAAAATATTATACTTACTCCAACATGGATGCAGACGCACTTTATAATGAACTAAAATCTATGCTCGTCAATACAACAAAACAGCATATCAAATTTTCTACATCTCCTTCCTTATATAAAGCGACAGCTTCTGAACTGTCCGAGTGGAAAAATTGTGCTCGCTCAATAAAAAAACAACATAAAACATTAGAAATACCATTAATCGTTATCGGTAGAGATCCTCAATATTCTATTGCTCAATTGATTGAGGGCGGTATGCCAAAAGAAGAAGCTACACAACTTGAAGATATGTGGCAAGAACTTATTCGTGAACAATTAAATCTCTCAATAAACAGCCAATACATTTTGGCTGAACATGCTAGTCACGGGATAGAAAACGATCGTCCAGATGCTATCATTGAAACGATTCACTTATTGTAAATAAAAAAAGGAAGCAACTAAAGCTGCTTCCTTACTTATCTATTCATAGTCTTCTTCATCATCGACTTCTTCATAATACGAACTCCCATTGCTTACATATATAGGACCGTTCGCAACATCAATACGTAGTACCCATGCCCATGGCACAGCTAAACGTTTATGTATTGCTCTCCAAAAGTTCATTGATTTTCTTTCGTACTCCTGGAACTCCTGAAGTAACTCTTTATAGGAGGAACCGTCTAACTGAATATTTGCTTCTAATAAACGAGAATGGGCATAGTACTGTAACTCTAGTTCAGCAGCAATCTCCATTTCTTCTTCCGTTGCCATACCTATAATTGCTCCATCTGCTGGTGCGATTTCATATACGTTGTGAACTTCAATAAGCCCTTCTTTCTCTTTCTCAAACATGTAAACAGCCTCCTTTAACCAATATTTTTTATGTTACAAAGTCATACTTCTACAATACCTTCTCCCTTTCCTCTTTTTTTGATAAACTTTTACAAATTATTTATCTGATAATCTGTAGACTGTATTCTTTCAGCAGAACTGAAACAATTATTATCAAAAGTTAATTTATACACATCAGGCATATGAAGGGTTTTCCAAAACTGAAAACCATATTTCGAATCAAAATAATTCATTAGTAATACCATAATATTCCCATGAGTACCTATTACAATATTCTTACCTTTATATTTTTTTAATATACTTTGCATACATATTACAGCGCGTCTTTGCGCTACATCATTTGATTCTCCGCCTTCGTATGCAAAAGTCCAGTCTTCCCATACCTTCTGAATAGCATCGTTAAAATCTGTTACTGGCTCTTTACTTAATAACCTTTCCCGTAAATCTTCTTCCAGTTGTATTGATAAATTATATGTATTCGCAATTCCTTGCACGGTTTGAATCGCCCTTTTATACGGGCTAGAAATAACAACATCAATGTTTTTATCCTTTAACAAACTTGTTACATTACCTGCATCAATCTCACCTTCTTCAGATAAGGGACGTTCCCTTTCTTCCTTTGTATATGTAGAGTGAGCGTGGCGAACGAAATATACTGTAGTCATTATTCAACTTCCTTTCTTAGTTTCAATCTATATTCCATGCAGTAAATAGGAAATCCTGTATCATGACTAGAAAAGAGCGCCTTTTAAAAAGCTCTCTTTTGTTTACATAATAAAATTATTTCATTATAACTTTCTTCTGAATTCTTCATCTGTTATAGCATCTCGAATGAAGTAATCTATATTATTTCTAAGCTTTTGGTATGTAATTTGATTATCTATATCATTAAACATTATTACAACCTCAACCTTATTTCCCTTCTTATCTGTAGTATACAAACTTTTTGTCAATACGAATGCGGTAGAACCACCTTTTTGACCAGCATATTCCAACTTACTATTTTCAACTGTTCCTTTAAAAACATTATCAATTTCATCTTGCATTGATTTTGGAAAATAATTTCTACTATTTATCTTTTCCATTAAACTCAAATAATCTTTAGCATTTGCACTCACTAATCGATCTGACCAAATACGCTGGAATTCCATATCTATTTTTAATGGTATATCACGTTTCTTCCATTCACCTTCATCTTTCATCCATTCATGTATTTGTAACACGTGTTTATTATATTCATCATTAGACATGTTACGTATCATTTCTAACGATTGATTTTCTGGCTCATTAAGCTCCTTTTCTACATACCCTCTCATATATAGTGAAGCAGTATACGAAGAGAACTTGTCATGACTAGTAAGTTCTAACTCTTTTAAACTATCATTTACTCTTTCTATTCCAAGCTTATCTAACAAATACGTTGTATTCGCATTAGAACTATAATGAATCATCCCTTTAGCCACTTCTTCTAAAGCAATCTGTCCATTTTGCACTAACTCTCTTACTTTTGAATCTTCTAACCAGTCAGGATGCGCTCCACCATCAGTGTTTTTAACATAATATTTTTCTAAATCCTGCAATGAAATTTGTTCATCTCGACTTATTTTTCCTTCTGACACTTGCTTAGCAAATTCAACTGCTATGACGATTTTTGCCGTACTCGCTAATGGTAATTTTACATTTTCATTTATAGATGTTACTACTTCACCGTTTTTTCTAATAAGTAATGAACACGTTTCATCATCTTTATGTTCTTTTATGTACTTTAATACGTAATCAGGATCTTCTTTTGACAAATAGTACTTCATAATAAAAAAGAAAGCTATAACGGCTACTATAATGACTCCTGCAACAATTCCTATAATCTTTAATATGTTCACAATATGCCCCCTCTATAAATTCCCTTCTATATAATAATTATAACGAATAAAAATACAAAATTATACAAAACAGAGTAACTCTTCCTAAAAAAAGAAAGAGTTACTCTATTTCACATGATGTTATTTGTCCATTTAACGTAACAACTATATTTGAGTCGTCACTTTCTTTAACTCTATTTAGTCGATTTGAGTTAGGAGGACCAATTACAACTGACTCCTTAATTGGCGAAAGGTCCTTTCCTAATTTTTCTGCACTTACACCGTATGCAGCTTGAAATACTTCTGGCGGTGTTAATCTAAGTATGTCTGATCCCTCTGCTGTTTCAAACTGATCGTTATTAAAGAACAAATGTAATTGTACTTCTTCTGTTACCGCTGTAATCCAATGCCACCATCCCATTGGAATAAAGACAGTTTGCCCCGCTTTCACATGATAATTTTGCAATTGATTCGTTTCTGGATTTAAAATGGATGTAACTGCTTCTCCTGATACAACAACATCTAATTCCCACGCATTCGGATGCCAATGTGGTTCCCGCATATGCCCTTTCGTCATAAATAAATCAACAAACGCCCCTCCTATCATCGCAGGTAACTGCGTTGAGGTAACTTCATATGCAACGTTTTTCTCATCTCTTTTAAAAAAGACATTTTTTCTCGAATCAAAGAAAAGATTTGGCGTTCCTGAGCTTTTCTTTAAATTTTTATTATCTGTAACATAACCTGAATTACTCATTCAATCCCTCTTTCCCGCTCCGAACATTTCTGATTTTACACTGTATCGTATGGGGAAATTTTATAAATGTGCCTATTAACAACATAACAAAAAAACATGCCTTCATGATGAGAGCATGTTTTGTGATTTTTTTCACATTGTTTAGTTAAAAAATAAACTTTTTACTTACCATGATGTAACATTAAATCACTAAGTTCTTCTTCAATGTGATTTAATTTCGCAACTCCTTCTTTCCACTTATGAATATAACGCGATACCCCGACAATAAATAAAACAATAATTGTAGAAAGAATAATACCATATACGATTGTTACAGTACTCATAGTTACACTTCCTTATAATTAGTAATGTTGTTATTAGTTATATTTTTATTATAAACCTTTTTCTTTTAAAATACTTCGATTTCAACTTTTTGTAACAAAATTGATTTTTCTAATATTTCGTTCATAAAAATGGCATATTTTTCACAAATTATACAAAACTTCACCATATGTACTATTACCACATGAGTTATATTGTTAAATAGGATAAAATGAAATTTTAGTCAGTACGGGGTATCTATCCCACACTGATTATTAGCCCGCACCAACCAGGATTTTACGGACCGTTACTGTGGGATAAAGGGGATGAAATACTATGACGACTTGGTTTATTGTAATGTTAGTTGTATTTGGAGCATTTAAAATTATTGTTTCTAGCCTTCCTAACTCTGCTATTGAATCCATTATTAGCAAGTACGAAACACATCCACAACTTGAAGAAGAGAATGTGACTGTTACAATCAATGGAAATAACTTAGAAGGCGAAAAGAAATCCAAAATTATTCATGATTTTAACGAAGGATTATTTTTAGATCGCTATTATGCACCACCACACAATGAAGGCACTCCTTTAATTATCAATGCAAAACGTGGCAAAAAAGATTTTACATTTTATATTTATAGTCATGAAGAGCATGTTGATGTAGTAAAACAACATAAAAAGAAGGTAGTTGCTTATAGTTTACGCTCTAAAAACCTTCAAAATAATGATATGTTCGTGTCAGCTGATTTAGCTTAATACTCATATATTAGAAGAAGGAATCCATGGCACATGGATCCCTTCTTTCCTATTTACTGAAAAATAAGCTCTGTCTTCAAACTATCTTTCGGTAACAACCATCCTTTTTGTTCTAAACTCTTCATTAATAATTCTCTTTGTTTTGTTGCAATACTTTCCTCATTTGTTTTAAACGACACTTCTATTACGAAATCATCTTCTATTTTCTCTGTATTACTTAGTGGCCAAACTTCAATATTCGTTTTTATATTTTCAAACTCCCCTGTATACCGTTTCATTAATACAGGACCGTAAATACGAGAATTCTTGAGCATTTCTTCTCCCCAATTCGTATACAACCATTTGTTCATTTTCCCTGGCAACTTTTCTATTAACATGTTTTGAGCGGCTCGTTCGTTTGGTAAATCAAGTACTCCATATCCTTTAGCACTATAACTTTTCTTATTTGAAATACTTAATGTTTTCTTCTCAAATCCCCAATCTATTTCTGCCTCATAGTTATCAGTTTTACTATCAAATCCATCCTTCTTAGCTACTTCTAATGCATCTTGAATCATACCATTTTGAATCGGGTATCTCTTTTTATATGTTAGCTCAAAATCTTTACTAAATTCTTTCTTTCGGATCCTCGCAAACCAACCTTCATTACTTAAACTTTTATTCGCCGTATCTAAAAATTGCACTTGTATTCTTTCATAATTTGTACCAGCCTGGAAATGTTCTAGTACCTCTTGCTTTATCTCTTTGTTATAACCTAATACTTGTTCTGGCTTTAATAATAACTTCACTTCAAAACTAGGTTTCATTGGACTAGCAGCAAATCCTTCCTTAACGTTATAAAGGAAACAACAAAAGAAAATGTTTACGAATACAAATACTTTTTTCATATACATATCCCCTTTACTTTTTAAATGACTTTTATACGTTCCATAGTAAGTGAATACACATTTTCATATCCTGCTATGCTAAGCTTTTCCTGCAATCGATCCGTATCCTCTTTCAAAGCATGTACTAACACCGTATGTTCTGGTAATAATATATTTAACATCGCTTTAACGTCACTTATACTTTGATGAACTTTATACGGAACCCATTTTACCCAACATGTATCCCTTACAGACTCTTTCATAACTTTTTCTGCAAAACTTCCTTTAGCAATATGTCCAGTAAAGATAATGGAATTTCGTTCTTCATGCCGAAGTTGTTCATAATACAACTGTGCTCGTTTCGTTTGCATATTCGCATCACTCATTACAACTATTCCGTAACTATTTTGCATACAAATGTCATTATCCATAACTATTATGTTTCTTTTTAAACTCTCCACAACCCGTTCAAGTTTTTCATTATTTTTTAGCCAATCTTTATATATGAACATCTCTTCAAAACCAACCAAAATTTCTTTATCTACTATAAGCGGAAACTCTTTATATCGTTCATATAAATACAATACTATATCTTGTGCCCTACCAAGTGGAGGTAACGGTAGTAATGCTATTCCTTTATTGTGCGCAACTCGTTCAATTTCTGCACATAATTCGTCCACTCGTTCATTTTGCGAAACATCATCAGTGTGATAAGCGGCATCTACAATTGCAATTTTTATATCGCTTCGCAAATTTTCAGGTAAATTAGCTCGTAGTATATTAGATTCTGCTGAATAATCACCAGAATAAAATACGTATGTATTACACATATCCACTAAAAACCAAACAGCTCCTAATACATGCCCACTATACCCCCATTGAAACCGCAACGTTGGTGTAATCTGTATCCATTCATTTGGATTACTAATCTCATCAATACATACATAATTTAAATCTTTAATATTTTGATCGTTATAAGGTAAATTCCACCCTTTTGAAAGATTGTGGTTTCCCCATTTTTCAAAATAAGCTGGAAGTTGCTCCTTCGTATAACGAGTCGTCCAAATTTTTTTCTTATATCCATACTTCGTCAATAAAGGTAAACCCATCGTATGGTCTTCATGAATATGTGATAAAAATACTGCATCCAAAAATGGAACAACTTCTCTTTCTATTTTAGGATAACTATCCTCATATGATCGATTAATACCACAATCAAATACTATTTTTGTCTCTTTATTTTTTACAAAATAGCAGGAACGACCGTATTCTCCCGCTCCTCCCCATACTTCCATCCTCATCATGCTACCCCTTTTCGTTTTTGCTCCATATGTTGCAGAAGTAATAAGCACATTGTTGTAAGCCCAACAGAAACAACAGCCATTGCCATTCCTATAGATACTTCTCCTTGTTCAAATTGAGCAAAAATAAACGTTGCTGACGTTTCTACTGATGGAGGTAGTACGAGAAGCGATGCTACTAACTCTCTTATCGAAATCGTAAATGTCATCGCCCATCCAGCAAGAATTCCTGGAATAATAAGCGGCAATATTATTTTTCTAAAAATATAAATATAATTCCCGGAAAAAATACTTCCTACCTGTACAAGAGAATCATCAATTTGTCCGAGCGATGCTTTTACATACTGCACCGTATAAGGTAAAAAGAGAACAACATACGTTACGATAACCATGACTGGTGTATTGTAAATTGACATAGGCATATAGGGTGAATTCCAAAATAAAATAAGCCCTACAACCATCACTATTCCTGGTACCATATTCGGTAACATGCCGCACATATCAAGCCATTTTTCAGAGGACTTTTTCCCCTTTCGAATCATAAGCGCCAAAAATACGCCAATAATTACAGCAACAATCGCCGTTACGAGTGAAAAAAGAAAACTGTTCCATAAAGCTTCTAATCCCGGAGAACCAATTGTAAATAATGCTTCATAATGGCTTGTTGTAAAGTTATTAAAATGTAAGCCACCGCCTCTTAACTTCGACAAAGAAGCAATAAGTATAGAAAAGTATGGGATTCCAATTGCTACTATTAGTAAGCCAATTACATAAACCCATGCTATAACGCGCGCAAATATAGACAAAGTATACCTTTTAGATTTCACACCTTTTCCACTAACCATTGCATATGTATACTTTCGATTCAATACATTTTGCATATACCAAATGAGCATACACGCACTAAGTAATAAAGAAGATAATGCTGTGGCACTGCCAAAATCAATCGGCCAACTAGAGATAAATTTATGAATCTCAGATGTTAACACATGGAATCCTATTCTACGTCCGAATGTAGCTGGTGTTCCAAATTCAGCAATCGTCTTTACGAAAATGAGTAAAGCACCCATTACATAACTTGATAACAATAACGGTAGTATTATTTTTCTTAAACGATAGAAAAAACTGCCACCATGAACTGCTGCAGCTTCTTCTTTACTACTCCCAATCTGAAGTAACGTGTTTTTCAACATGAAGTAAAGGAATGGGAATAAATGCAGACTCATAATTAAAACCATACCGCCTAAACTAAAAAACGATGATGAAATCGGCTTTAAAGCCGGAAAAAATTGTTCAAAATAACCGTTAGGTTGCATGAACAAAATCCAGCCCATCGATCCGATATAGGGCGGGGTCATAAATGGGATCATAAAAACAATATCTAACTTACTATACTTTCCTACATCTGTTTTGCTCATAATGAACGCCAATGGAAACGCAAATATTGTAGCTCCTATTACAACGAGTACACCTAGAAGCATCGAATTTAGAAAAATCCCAGCTAATCCACCACTCTGCATGACTTCAAAAGGCTTTAAAAAATTCCAACTGCTATTTTCATATACACTAGAAAATAAAATGAGAAAAAGCGGAATGACGATTAACATCGCCACAAGTAACAACGCTACTGTCATTCCAACTTGTCTTACTGATACGAATCGATTTACCATGTAATCACCATCTTATTGAAATACTTTCTTAAATTGTTTTGCTATTTCATCTTGTTCTTTCTCAACTGTTTTCCAATCAATATTTAATACTGGAATCTCTTCTACATTCGGTCTATTTTCAGCTTTTATATCTTTTCTACCGGGCAACAAATACGCTTTAGAAACTTGTTTTTGCACATCATCTGATAATAAATAATCAATAAACTCTTTTGCACCTTCTACATTTTTACTATCCTTCATAATGCCTGCTGCACGTGGACTAATGACTGTTCCGCTTTTTGGATATACGATATCGACCGGTTCACCCTTTGCTTTTGCACTGTACGTCATATAGTCAACACCCGCGATTACCATATCTTTCGCACCTGTTACAACTGGGTCTAACGCTTCTTGGTTTGCCCCAGCTACTGTAACTTCATTTTTCTTAAGCTGTTCAAATAAATTCCATCCATCTTGTCCATTCTTTTTCACATATCCTGTTACAAAGTCTAAAGCTGAACCTGAAAGTGCTGGATCTGGAAGATTCACTTTCCCTTTCCATTCTCCTTTCGTTATATCGCTCCAATCTTCAGGTGCTGTCTTCACATTTTTTGTGTTATACACAATTCCTAATGCTGAAGCACTATATCCAAAATAATGTCCTTTATCATCCGACCATTCAGAACGAAGCTTATCAGCTTGTTTTGCTTCTTTATAAGCTAACGTTTGCCCATCTTTTTTTAATCCTTCCATCGCTGGTAAAGAAGCAAGTACGACAACGTCAACGACTGGATTTTTCTTTTCAGCCTCCATTCTTGCTAAAATCTTACCCGTTGTTCCTTGAAACATTTCTACTTTTATCCCTGTTTTCTTTTCAAAGTCCTTTTGAATTTTTTCTGCTAATCCTTTTGGTCCTGCACTATATACAACAATTTTCTTTTCATTAGCGTTTTTATTTTTTGCATCTACACTGCCTGTCTTTGAGCTACAACCTGTTACTACAGCAAAAAATAGTAAAGTACATACAAATAAAGACTTAAGCGAACTGAATTTCTTCATACGATTCTCCCCCTATATGATGAATACATTTTTTTGGTACATATAACGATACCGGTTTACCAACGCTTAGCTTACTATTGTGATAAGCTGTCCATACACCGAGTGTCCCCATGTTTACTTTCACTTCATAACGTTCTCCTACATATGTAACGTGCTGAACTTCACCTGTATACATTTCGCACAAGTCATTTTTTGTCCAGCTCACATGCTCTGGACGAATCATTTTTTTCCCCTCTACAAGCCAATTTGCCTTACCAACAAATTTTGCAACAAATTCATGAGACGGTTTCACATAAATGTCTTCTGGTGTTCCTTTTTGTAATACTTCACCCTGCTTCATGACAATAATTTGGTCTGACATTGACATAGCTTCTGTTTGATCATGTGTTACATACAATGCCGTTAAACCAATTGAATGAACGATGTCCATAAGTTCTAATCGCATTTCTTCTCGCAAAATTGCATCGAGTGCACTTAACGGTTCATCGAACAAAATAAAATGAGGTTTCGTTACAATTGCTCTAGCAAATGCGACACGTTGCTGCTGTCCACCTGAGAGTTCATGCGGATATCTTTTCTCCATACCTTGCAAACGAACTCGCTTTATCGCATCTTCTACCTTTTCTCTTAATTGATTCGTTTGCTTTGTAGCCCTTAAACCAAATGCAACATTTTCAAATACAGTCATATGCGGCCATAAAGCAAAATCTTGAAATACCATGCCGATATTCCGCTCATGAGGAGATGTTTTTATCTTTTTAGCAGAAGAATACATGCACTTATCTCCAAAATATATTTCACCTTTATCCGGTTCCTCAAGCCCTGCAATCATTCTAAGTAAAGTCGTTTTCCCGCATCCTGAAGGTCCTAAAAGTGTGGTGAATTCCCCTTTTTTCATTACAATCTGTAACGGCTTTAACGCCTGTGTTTTCCCAAATGCCTTTTCTAATCCATGAATTTTAATATCCATCGTTTCACCTCTCTCCCCTCATTCTTAACCTGCTTTCATTCTATCTGGAAGTTTTATACTGAATGTTAATGTACTGTAAAGATTAAATTAAAAAATCTCTAATAAACTATTTATTTCTATAGATTTTTTCTATAGTTAGAAGAAAAAGGGGCCAACTTATCATGAATCTCTTAAAATTAGAAATTGTAGTGCTTATTAAGAAATACAAAAAGCTTACTATTGTTGCAGAAAAACTTGGCGTTAAACAACCTACTATTACGTTTCATATAAAAAGCTTAGAAGAGGAACTTGGTGTGCCTTTATTTGAATTACGTTCCGGAAGGTATTTCTTAACAGAAGCTGGTGAAGCGTTGCATCATTATGCTTGTAAAATAGATGCACTTATGAAAGAAGCTAGGCGGGTCACACAAGAGTTTAAAGATTTTAATAAAGGCGCTATAACAATTGGTGCTAGTTATGTACCCGCGACTTATCTTTTACCAGAAGTTGTTCACCAATTTCAATGCGAATTTCCAAATATAAAAATAACACTCATAGTAAAAACAGCTCCTGAAATTCGAACGATGCTACAAAATCATGAAATTGATCTCGGGGTAATTTCTGCGGCACCGTTTGACGAACCACTTCTAAAACAAATGAATGTAATGCCTGATACACTTGTTCTTGCCTTTTCCAAAGAACATCATCTTTCTAAAAGAACAAATGTATCATTACAAGATATCCAAAAAGAACGTATATTATTGCATCGTAACCCATCTACAACGAGAGATTTACTTACACAATGGACGTTAGCGCATAACATTACATTCCAATCAGAAATTGAACTAGATTCATTAGAAACGATGAAACAAATTTTAAAATATGGTAATGGGGTTGCCTTTATTTCAAAACTTGCTATTGAGCAAGAAGTACAACGAAATGAGCTATGCTATATACCAATCCCTGATTTTGAATTTCAGCGTAATATTTATACCATTCATCATGAGGACAGATGGAATTCTAAAATAATTTCTTTTTTACTACATAGCATTACTTCTTTTGCAGAAAAAAATTAAAAGGCTGTCGTTATACACGACAGCCTTTTAAACTATAACTCTATTTGTTTTTCTTATCCTCAATTTTTGCTTGTGCCTCTTCAGCCTTATCTAATGCTTCTGAAACTTTTTTCTCTTTTTCTTTTACATCATCTATACTATCAACAGCTTTAATTAATTTATCGATTCCTTCTTCATTTACCTTTTTTCGTTTCGCTACTCTTTCATTTACTTTCTCTTCCACATCTTTTGCTTTTTGAAGCATATTCTCTGCATTTGATGTCACAGCTTTTTCAAGTGCATCATCTTTTTTCTTTTGTAACACTTCATTTGCAATATCTTTCGTTTCTAAATACTTACCGTCTTTTAATGCTGTCGCACCACGATCTAGTAACTGAGCGACTTCTTTATATGCCTTTGCTTCATTCCCTGATTTCTCTTTTTCCGCTTTTTCAAACCACATAATCGCATCACTATATTTTTCATTTTTCAATGATTGCATACCTGTTTCAATATACGTGTCATAATTACTACATCCAGCCATTACGACTAACAGAAAAAGCATTACAAAACTTAATTTTCTCATGATGTTTTCTCCTTTTCTTTGCCTGCTTACTTTACTGTAACATACATGAAAAATAGTTTCAAAAACTAAAATACTAATATGGTCATTTTTATATTGTTAAAATTTTCTTTTAAACCGATACATCCACTTGTTTTTTCGCCATATGCTGCTTTACTCCAACTAATACAACTAACAATAATCCTCCACCTAATGTCATCATAACAATGCTAGTTGGCAACATATCTAATAATAATCCATATACAATCATTCCAAGCGGTGCGATTGCAGTAGAAATTGTTTCAAGTAGACCGAATACACGTCCTAAATAGTTTGGATCTGTCGTCTTTTGCATATGTACTTGCATCGGGATATTTACAACCATCATTGATATACCAGTTAAAATCATAAAAGTGATATAGTAAATAAAACTTGCTACTTTCGGAATGATAACTAACAACGGAAAGACTGTGCATAAACTCAAGCCCGCAAATAAAAACAGTCCAATATAAACAGAGCGAAACGGATTATTCACTTCTTTACGTACTGATAAAACAATTGCACCAATTAGCATCCCGACTGCTAACATTCCCTCTACAACACCGAGTTGCTTCGAGGATAAATGCAAATTTTTAATAATAATATATGGAAGCGAAACGAAAAGTGCACTCGCAAAAAAGTTTACCCCTACTGCAATTTTCATTAAACCATATATTTCATGCTGTCGTTTCACATATGAAAAACCTTCTTTTATACTCGTCAAGAAATGCTCTTTACTTTCGGCCAATTCTTTTTTATATAAATCAAATACGATGAATAATTGTACAATAACTGCTAAAAAGAATGTAATACTATTTAACAGGAAAAATGTTTTGATTGAAAAGAAACCAAATACAACTCCTCCAATAATCGGCGCTAAAATATTCGATAAAGATGATGCCGTCTGATTTAAAGCACTCGCTTTTTGAATACGCTCCTCATCTACTAAATTAGGAATAGACGAAGTTAATGAAACAGAATAAAAACTTGCACAAATTGATAATAATGCCGCTGATACATAAATAAACAGAAGTGATGGTCCAAATATAGTAGCAAGAATAAACATGATAAGCATTGTTAAGCTACTTAATAAATCAGTGCCAATTACAAGCCATCTTCGGTTCACACGGTCAGCTACAGCACCTGCAATTGGGCCACAGATCATTCTTGGTATTGATCCGCAAATAAGAGTAGTTGCAAACCCCATTCCTGAACCAGTTGTCTTTAATACGTATAATCCCATTGCAAACGTATAAATACCCGCCCCTAACAAGGACGTCATTTTTCCAATCATCATTAAAATAATATTTCTCGTTGCAATCTTCATTTTCCAATCATTTGGAACTATACTTACATCCCCCATTATGACACTCTCCCCTTAAAAGTTAAACTGTGTTAAACTTATTATATAATCATCTTTCCAATTTTTACAACAAAAAGTTTAATTATATTTAACTTTTCAGTTATAAAGGAGCAATTATATGGCTACTCTCGGTGAAAAAATTAAAACGTTACGAAAAGAAAAAAAACTTACTCAAACTGGGCTAGCAGGTTCAGAACTGACAAAAAGTATGCTAAGTCAAATTGAAAACGGAAAAGCTACACCTTCCATGAAAACATTACAATACATCGCTAATAAACTTGGATGTGAAATGAGTTTTTTACTAGAAGAAGATGATGGAGAAATTGTAGAACTCATTCAAAAAATGGAGGAACTAATAAAGACAAATAAATGCGATGAAGTATATGATACTTTACTACCTATCGTTCAAAAAGAGCTACCTTCTACTTTAAATACGGCTCGTATATATAAACAGTTCATAACTGGGGCAGCTATTATGAACGATTATAATATTGAATATTACGTCGAAACCGCTATTTCTATATTTGAAAAATATACTTTATATCGAGAAAGCACTGAAACGAAACTACTGTTTTACTATATGCTCTTCAAACGTAAAAAATATAAAGAATGTTTACAGATGATTACCATTATTCGTGATGAATATAAAACGAAGAATTTAGAAATGGATCTTATTACACATATACAGTTATACTTAAAAGAAGCAATTATTTTACTCGCATATGGCAATTATGAAAAATGTGAAAGAGTCATCTTAGATGCACTTGCCTTTTCCAAAAAACATCAAGTGTATTATAAAACAGATGATTTTTATCGTATTTTATCTTATCAAAAAATCATTACGGCGGATAAAGAAAGATATTTATATTACATAAAAAAATCTGAGCAATTTGCTATTTTTACAGAAGATACTTTATCCGCTGCAAATATAGATATATTAAAAGCTTATTACTACAATACAATTACGAATGATTATACAATCGCATTAAAACATTTAGAACAATTTCGAGAAAAACTAAAAGATGAACCAATTTTTCAAGACGATGGATTGTATTATCTTGAAAAAGGAAAATATTTGTATGGTTTAAAACGTTACGAGGAAGCTTTAGAAGTATTAGAGCATGCTATCATACCGGATTATATGAGTCATCCACTTGATCAATCGTGGTTATTAACAGCTGGATCTTATCGTGCTCTTTGCTATATAGAACTTCAAGATAAAAAATCTGCTCTGAAAGAAGCAAAAGAAGCAGTTCAAGCGATAGATAGCTATCCAGATTCCATCTTTTCTTCTTTTATTAAAGAAACATTACAAATAATACAAAAACTTTAAAAATGTCTCGAAATGGTATATTATTCCTCCTTTTTTGCAAAGATAATAATGATGGGAGGAATATAAATGAATATACAACGCGCAAAAGAGCTTTCCGAGTCATCTGAAGAAGCCAATGTCAGTTTCCAAGGCATGCCTGTTATGATTCAACACGTCGATGAAAGCAACGAAACCGCCCGCATATATGAAGTAACAAATCCAAAACGCGAATTAACTGTTCCAGTTAATAGCTTAGAGGAAATATAAAAAATGCCACTTCTTTTTTTTGAAGTGGCGTTTTTCTTACTTTAGATTACTTAATATAAATCCCTTCTATCCTCTGTTTTACAACACCTAAAAAAAGAATCTTCTACTTCTTTTTTTAACCTGCTAAAATACAAACTATGAATTAATTATTCGCACTATACATTAAGGGGGGAAAATAATGAAATATGATTTAGAAAAAAACAAGCCCTATTATGCAGTTATATTCACTTCAAATCTATCCAATGATACAACAGACTATAGTACCGTTGCTGAAAAAATGGAAGACCTTGCGAAACAGCAACCTGGATTTTTAGGTGTCGAAAGTGCACGTGATAATTCGGGACTCGGAATTACAATTTCTTATTGGGAGTCACTTGAAGCAATTGAAAATTGGAAAAGGAACGCCTTACATAAAGAAGCGAAAAAAAGAGGCCGTGAGCAATGGTATGAAAATTTCCACCTGCGCATCTGCCTTGTTGAGAAAGAATATAAGTTTCAGAGAGAAATCTTGTAAAGGAGTTTCATATGCCACTAACATTACTATTACTCATATTCATAATAATTCCCTTCATTTCAGCATTAGCTCTCATTTTTATGACGGTTAAAAAAGGAACTTTTCTAAACCGACCACACTTACAATCATTCATCGTATGCACTCTATTCTTTACGAATTGGATATTATATTTAACAAATTTTTATTCATTACTACCTGAGAAAGTTAGTCAATTTATATTCCTACCCATTTGGTTTTTCCTTTGCGTTTTAGGTTTAATCGTTTTCACACGCGAATGGAAAAACAATCGTGTTTTTTCCATATCTATCGGCTTTCTTTCTTTTATCCCGCATTAACGGGCAGTAAAACTCCCACCTCAAAATTCGGCTGAAGCAAAGAAGTTAGGTGAGAGATTAACTGCCCGTAAACGCCCGATTGGTGAAGGCTAATAATCAGTGGGGGATACCCCCCACTGATTAAAGTTTCACTTTATTAGTTTTCTATTTGGGTTATTTTTGTTAGTTCTTTCGGGAATGTGACTGTGAAATGGTAGTAAAAACCTAATCACTTTATTTCATTAACAGCTTTGACCTGAACTTGGTATAATACCAAGTTCAGGTCTATTAATTTCTCCTTAATTTTTATGTAATTATTATATCTCATCTATTTTACACTCTCTTCTTGAAATCATTCCACAGTCTTTTAAACTTAGAAATTCATAGTATCAAGGAATTGTTCAGCTGCTTCATTCTCCTCAATATACTTTTGAAGTCGTATATTCATGATCCACATATAATCATACCAATTTTAATGAATTCATTAATCACTTTTTAACAATTGAACTATCTTATCTTAAACAAATTGAAACTATATGGCATTTTCTTAATGATTGTAAAACCATTGTAAAAATTATAAATCTTTATATCTTATTATTTACACGTACAGTTAATTGGATTATCATCTTTATTGAGAAGGCCTCTCAATAATAAAATAACAGGGAGAAAAACATGAAAACAAAAATTTTTTCTATTATTACAGCTTTAACTTTAATGACATGTTTCGCTATACCAACATTAGCAGCATCTAGTAGTTACAGTTTTAAAATGGACTATCGAGTGGTGGATGGTAGTAAAAACAAACAGTTCCACACACTGTCTAAAGGAAGTGTATATATCAATGGGAGCGCATATGTATATTCTACTGATGGAGGAGCGATGGGACCTTACGATGTAAAATATACTCTGTACAGATCTGCATGGGGTTCGGACCCTAGTTATGGAACAGTTAATGGTGGCATAAATAAATCTTTCTCTGGTGCATACAGTGTTGATACAAATTCAAATGAATACTACTTATTTATTTGGAAAACAAATGACGATGGACAGAATGTAAAAGGGAACGGAAAAATATCTAATTAAAATATTGCTACTAAACTATGATGTCTAATAATAGACATCATAGTTTAAATATGAAAATATGAGGGATTTTAAACATGCTAATTGACTTTGATGGTTTTATTCTTATTGGAGCATTTATTATATGGTTATTTTTACTCCTCTTTTTTAAGTTACACCTAAAAAAGAGGAACATGTACTTACTATTTTTTTCAATATTTTATTTGTACCTTTGTGTAGTACTTAATTATACCCAATTCCCAATTATTATAGATGAAAATATGAAAAAAGAAATTGGACAAAATGTTTGGAGAGATGCTAATTTTATACCATTCAACACGGAGCATTTCGCTATCACAACATCATTACTTAATATACTACTAACAATTCCTTTTGGCTTTGGTTTTCCTTACATAAAAAAGACGAATTTCAAACAAGTTGTTTTATCAGGAATTTTCTTAGGATTCTTGTTAGAAATTCTACAACTTTTATCAGCACTTTATGCCGGATTCACTTTTCGATATGTCGATATAAACGATGTAATTTTTAATTGTATGGGTGTCATTTTAGGGTATGGTATATCAAAAGGCTTTACCCTTGTGTATAGAACATTTATACACAAACTTGATATTAAATTGAATTCCTTTTTAAGATATATTTATGAAACGAACAATTCCTCAACATGACTTCCCTTTTACATTAGCATGTTCTATAACGTTTTATAGAACATTATAAAGCAAGAAAAATAGAAGAAAGAAAAGCCTTCATTCAACTTTTCTTCCTTCTATTTTTACCTTTAGATTTTATTGTCATAGTTTCACAAGGTGTGTAATAAATTTGAGGTGTCGCCTTATCAACAAACATCATAAACGTAATAAAACCGATAATAAAAAAAATAAACAACGTTAACAATATTGCTCCTATCGTTAAAAGTATCATAACACCACCCCTATATATTTCATGTTATTACACCTTTCGCTATTATATGAGCTGAATCCTTTTTAGAAAAATAAACGTAACAAAATAATTACAATGACTCCTGTTAATACTGTTCCTAATAAACTACGAGTATATATCGCTACGAAGAATGTTGGGATTGCCGCAATGATATAATCCCACTGCACTGTCTCATGCATAAATAATACTTGTGCTAAAAGTGCTGCTAATATCGCAATTGGTATGTAATTTAACCATTTTAAACCCCAGTCTGGAATTTGTAGTTTACTAAATACGAGAAGAGGTAAAATACGTGGTACGAGTGTGACAGCTCCGGCTGCTAGTAAAAGGAATAATACGTCCAATCTTACTTCCATTTTTCAATCACCACCCCGATTGTCGCAGCTAAAAGTGTTGCGATAATAACTGCTATACTATCTGGCATAAATAAGTGTGAAACGTATGCGATAATAATCGCTACAATTGCAACACTTAGATGAATGGCTAGTTTCGGTTTACTACTTATTAGCTGAAGTACAAATAATCCGATAAACATCGCTGGTAACGCATAATCCATTCCGTACGTATGAGGATCTGGTATCCACTCTCCAAAAAGCCCTCCGAGAACTGTAGCTAAAATCCAATTTAAATATGCTGTTACATTAAGTCCCATCATCCATTTCTCGCCTAAATGGCCTTTTTGTGCTGCTTGTTGCACTGCAACGCCGAAAGTTTCATCTGTAATTTGCGAACCAATTATTAAATTTTTAAAAAGAGGTATCTTGGTAAAGTAAGGTGCGAGTGCAGCACTCATTAATAAGTGACGTAAATTAACAAAGAACACAGTAAAAATAATTGCCGAGGCTGGGGCACCCGCTGCATACATACCTGCTAATATAAACTGAGCAGAACCTGCGTAAATTAATGTGGACATAAAAGCAATTTCTATGATCGAGAAACCTGCTGTTTTCGCAATAACACCAGCCGCTATACCGATGCTCAAATATCCAAATACAGTTGGTAAACAATCCTTTACACCTTGCTGAAATGAATCATCGCTCTGCAGTGTCATATGTGCTTGAGCTTTATTCACCATTATCTCCCTCCATTTCTTCTATAGTACGTTTTCCTGTTACGACATGAACTAAATCTATGTTTTCACGCCATAATGTATCTAATTTATCAGCTCCAAACTCCTTCGTAATCTCTTCCACCATAATGTCGTGCCGAACATATTCTGTAGCGACGAGAACTAAAGCTGGATCGTACGTTGTAACGGCCCATGAAGTGCTATCATTTGAAAAGTTAGCAATTAATACTTCTTCCCCATCACGCGCGATAACAGTTAAATGACCACCCATTCTCTTTTCAACGACGTGAGGTGTCATATAATTATGGTGAAATGTCGCTCCTATTTTTGTTTCTGGAGCACCAAATAAAATTGAAAAAATATGTACGCCTTCCGCTTCCTTTTGATGAATGAATGGCTCAATCTCTTGCACTTGATCTTCCCATACAGAAATCCATAACTCTTCTTTTGCTCTATTAATTATATTGCATATTTCTTTCAAAACACGATCATTTGAGCGAATATGCGAAATTACATCAATTTGTCGCTCTTGTTCTAAACAATTTAATTTTCGGTTTAGAAATTCAAAGGACTTTTCAAAATCTTTTCGCATTCGATCCATTAATTCCGTAGCTGGCACTGGTACATATTTCACTGGTTCAGAAGGAACGATATGCACCGCTCCTTTATCCATCAACTTGCCAAGTACTTCATAAATCATCGAACGAGGTACGCCTGTTTGTTTACTAACTTCATAACCTGTTACTGGATAATGTTTTAATAGTCCAATATACGCTTTACATTCGTACTGGGAAAAACCTAACTTTTGTAACTCCTTTATTATTTCATCCATCGGTAACCCCTCACAATTTATATAGCTCTAATTTCAAAACTACGATTTCACTTTCCATTAGTAGTTATTGCTATACCTACTAATATAAAAAAGAAGCCTCTACAAGTCAACTGATAATTCCGAATTTTTATTCGAAATAAAAAGCCTTCTTTTGAAAGGCTTTTTGTGCATAAGGAATTATTTCAACTGTAGAGCATTTAATATATTACCCTCCAAATGCTCACGTAAGGTTGAACCTGTATACTCTTCTCTAAATACACCTGCTCTCACGAATAAAGGAATGACTTCACTAAAGAATAAATCCAATGATTTTGGAGGACCGCCTGGAATTGCAATAAATCCATCTAGTGCCCCTGCTTCAAATCTTTCCATAATTTGCTTACAAATATCTTGTGGTGTGCCAATAGCGACCCAATGAGCAGAACCAACAACTTCTGGTCGTTCTAGTATTTGCTCAACAGTTGGTTCATTTTTTATGATGAAATTCCGTAATAATTCGGCATGCGTTTTACTACGTACAGCTTGATTTCTACTTGGTAGCATATGTTCAGTAACCTTACTTTCTAATGGAAGCCCTCTAACGTCTAATCCAAGAACCATTTCGAGTAAAGCGTACCTCTTCTCTTTTGTAAGGTGTTGATGAGCTTGCCTGTGCATTTCTAGTGCTTCTTCATATGAATCACCAATAAAGAAATATAAACCTGGCAATACACGTACATCATCTTGCTTTCGGCCATGCTTTTCTGCTCTTCTTCTTAAATCTTGACGAAGTTCGATTCCTGATTCTACATCTGGCATTGCGGCAAAAATCGCATCCGCAACAGAAGCAGCGAAATTCCGGCCAGACTCTGAAGCACCCGCTTGAAATAAAGGCATTTCCCCAGAAATATATTGCGGGATATTAAGTGGACCTTTCACCTCAAAATGCTCACCACGATGCTCAATTGGCTGTACCATCTCTCTAATTACATCTGCGTTGTCTTCTTTCAAAACTTCATAAGGATGACTCCTCCAAAGTTTTCTTACTAACTCTGTACATTCTGCCGCTTTCGCGTATCGTTCCTCAGATGGTGGCATCCCTGCCTCACCGAAGTTTTCAGCACCATCAATTGATGTGACAATGTTCCATCCTACTCGGCCGTTACTAATCCAATTTAAAGATTGTAGTTGCCTCGCTAGTATATATGGTGGATAAAATGATGTTGAAGCGGTCGTAACCACTCCAATCTTTTCTGTCGCATAAGCAATTGAAGTAAAAAGTAATGTTGGATCTAAAATTACATTCCCCTTATTACGTGCAATTAAATCTGGATGTGCCACTAAATAATCCGCTTTAAAAACAAAATCTAACTTCGATTTTTCTGCTTGCTTCGCTAACTCTACTTGCTCATCAATTCCCGAATCAAACTCATTCTCTTGTTCTTTCTTTCTAGAAATCAAACATAGTCCAATGCAAAGCTGTTTTTTTGTAGACATATGTACACACCTTCCCCTTAGTTTTTAATTCACCTAGTTAAACAAGTGATGCGACCATCACATCTTGTATTTTTTATAACGCATAAAACGATAATGATTATCAATATCATTTTATGATGTTACTGAAATAAATGCAATAACAAAAAAGACCCCCGCTAATGGGAGTCCTTTATCTCAATATTTCATTTGCTTCTTTTTCATAAATTTTATCAAACGAAGTCATAATACGTTGCGATGCTTGAATCATTTTTTGACTCGACATAAGATCTGCCATCTCTTTCGTCATATCCACATTTGAATTTTCTAGCATATGATTTTTTACTATTCCTGTTCCGTTCGGTAAATCAGCGAGGTTACCTTCTGCTAGTGTAAAACTTTTATTTTCTCGTTGCACAAGGCGAGCATTCGTTTCTGCATCTACTGTTTTCGTTTGCAAGCGGCCAATATTATTTTGTGTTACTTCATCGTATAATGTACCGTCTGCTTGTACAGCTATCTTTGCTCCTTCTGGAATACGAATACGTTCATTATTCTCACCCATTACGAAAGCACCAGATGCTGTTTGTAAATAACGATCACTATTTAATGTAAAACTACCGTCTCTCGTTAAAAATGTTTCATCATTTTTAGATGTAACGAAAAATGATGATGTGCCAGCCGCACCGTCGTCTAAAAAGAAATCTGTAGCACTATTTGTCATTTGTACATTTCCTTGTACTAAGTTCACATGCGTCGCAGCTGGTACGACAGCGTAATCGACCGAGCCGATATTTGTCGCCGATCCGTCTCCACGGCGATATGTGTCTTGCACATCAAATACTTTAGACGTCATGTTTTCTGCTTTAAATCCTGTCGTTTGGGCATTTGCGACGTTATTCGAATGAACATTAATATGCTGCATGTAATTCATCATACCCATAGAACCTATATAAAGACCGTTCATACTCGTTTGAATAAGGCAAGCGCCTTATTCTTCACCTCTTTTCTTACGATGTTTGTAACATTTGTTTTGCTAAATGTTCAGCTGTAGCGATATGTATATGTTGCTTCACGTCTTGTCCGTCTGTCATTAATACAATTGGTGCTGATGATACTGCTGGAATTTTTAACAATTCACCACTACTCGCTGTTTCATCAAATTTCGTAAATACGATTCCATCAATATGAATATCTTTAAAATTCGTAATGATTTCAATCATATCTTTACTTTTCATAGAAGCAGATAACGTTAAACAAATATAATCTGGCTCTACTTGCCCCATCGTCTCAATCATTTCTTCAACCGTATCTGACGTACGATAATTCTTTCCAGCCGTATCTATTAAAATATAATCGACGCGGGCTTCTTCTTTAAAATAAGTAAGTGCTCTTGCCATTGCGGGTTCATCTCGCACAGCGATAACTTCTGCTCCAATTGTTTTTACGTAATCTTGCAGTTGCTGTACCGTTCCGATGCGAGAGTGGTCTGTTGTAATAAAACCAACCGTTTTTTTCTTACCGTGAAACTGCCACGCCATTTTCGCAAGTGTCGTCGTTTTTCCAACGCCAGTTGGACCGATTAATGCAATTGTTTGTACCTCTTTTTCAAATACGTTTTCAGTATTGAAATGAGATCTCATATCTTCCAATATGTATCCGATGACTTCTTCTTCTGTAATCATCGTTGCATTCTCAAACTTCACTTTTAATTTTTCAGCATATGCATGAATGAAATATTGTTCCACATCGTTTTGTTCTAACATCCGAATTACTTTTTGAATAATAAATGGTACAGATTCCTGTTTTTCTTTTTTTATAACTACTTCTTCTTTCTTTACAGGAATAGCTTGTTTCACAACAGGCTGTTTTTTAGCTACCTTCGTCTCCTCCGTACGTTTCACAACGACAATACCATTTTCAAACAGTTGTAATAGTTTCTCTTTTTTTCTTGCCCATTCTTCACTATTGCCTGTTTGCATCGCTGCGTATGACATAGAAGTCGTTACGTTTTCTAAATTGTGCAAGACAGATTGAATTCCATTCACCTTCACGATTTCTTCTGAAGATTCACCTACAACATCCATTAATTGTTCATGAAATTGAGTTACGCCTTCGTTACTTTCTTCCTGTTTATCTTCAGGAAAAGCGACTAACATTTCATAATTCTTCTTCCAAAAAAACGGGATGTTTCGTTTTACACTTTCATCGACAACGTAGTAATAATCTGTACCATATTGGTCAAATAACTTTCGATACAATTCATTTTTCGAAGCTGCTTTTATTCGCATTAACGCTTCTTTTTTTTCTGTACTTTCCATTACTTCACCTCCTACTATTCAATATAAGCAATTTGATCTACAACAATTTCTGGTGCTAATTCACTAATACATAATACTTTAGCTTCTATTTGATAACGTTCAAGAAGTCTCACAATCGCAAACCTGAAATCTTTTCTGCGTGTTAATAATACTGGCTCTCTTCCCATTAAACGAGCTTGTTTGAAAACGCGCTGTACTTGCTCTACTACACGCGTTTCTAAATCTAGATCCCAGTTTAATAAATAACCTTGGTATGAATTATTAACAACATCTGCATCTAACTCGATTGAATCAGCGAAAAGTGCTGCATAAATTTTCCCATCAGGATTTTTCGCACTCTCACAAATAACTTTTGAAATACATTCACGTACAAATGCAGTGACACCATCAACATGGTTTTGATAAATTTCTTTCCCGTCAATAATACCTTCAATAATTGTCGGTAAATCACGGATTGAAATTCCTTCTTTCAGCAGTTGTTTAATAACATTTTGAACGAGTGATAAATCGATTTCTTTCTTCTTAATTTCTTCTAATAAAACGCCATTATCAGTTTCAAGCGAGTGAATCAAGTCTTTCACATGTTGACGCTGAATTAACTCATGAAGGTTACGTCTAACGACAACATCTAAATGCGTAATTAATATGCTAAGCGGCTCTAACACTTGATAGCCTTTCATTTGTGCATCTTGTACCATATGCTCCAAAATCCAATATCCATCTTCACCAAAAATTGGATCTTTCGCCGGCTCTGCATCTAAATCAGCCATTACGTTCGGTGTTTTCAGTGCTAATAAATAACCCGATTTTAAAACACCTTCAGCCGCCTTCGCACCTTTAATACGAATAATGTAACGTCCGCGTGGTCTAAAGCTCGTATTATCTTTAAAGTTAATTCCAGGAACGTTAATACCAAGGTCAGTAATAATCGACTTCCTCATAAGAACAACTTTATCACGAGCTGTTTCCCCGTTAATCTTCTGCTTTACAAGTGCCGCTAAATCTAAACCGAGCTCTACGATAATTGGATATTTATCTGTAAACACGCCGAATGAATCTTCCACTTGTTGCAGTTGCTCTTCATCGCCTTGAATCATTTCTAATTCTTTTTGAAGCTCGTCTTCTTTTTCTTTCTTTATTCGCTTTTTATTACGAACTCCTAAGAAAACAATCGTGCCTCCAACGAGAGCAAATGGTAGAAATGGTAACGGTGTAAAAACACCCATTGCGATAAATAAACCACCGAGTGCATATACAACAACTTCATGCGCTAATAACTCTTTAAAGATTCCTTCAGTTACTGTATCAGCTGAACCGTCAAATACACGCGTTACGATAATACCTGTTGAAATCGCAAGCATTAACGAACCGATTTGGTTTACAATTCCGTCACCGACAGTTAACTGTGTATAGTGAATAGCCGCATCTGCAAAGCTCATTCCTTGCTGCATCATACCGACAATTAAACCGAAAATAATGTTTACGAATAAAATGACAATCCCGAAAATAACGTCCCCTTTAATGAACTTTCCGGCACCATCCATCGCTCCGTAAAACTCTGTTTCCATATTTAATTTTTTTCGTTTCGCCTGTGCATCTTTTTCTGTAATAAGACGCTGATTCAAGTCAGCATCGATAGACATTTGTTTCCCTGGTAAAGAATCAAGTGTAAAACGAGCTGCTACTTCAGCTGTACGAGACGCACCGTTTGCAACGATAAACTGGAATATGATTAATACTATAAAAATAACGATACCAATTAATAAGTTCCCGCCAATTACGAACTGGCCGAACTCTTCAATAACATGACCCGCATTTCCGTCTGTTAAAATCGCTCGCGTCGTCGAAACGTTAATCGATACGCGGAAAATCCCGATTAATAACAACATCGTCGGAAATGACTTTAATTCATCCCACTCGTTAATACTTGTAGCTCGCATATAAATAAGCACTGACATACTTAGTAGAAAAACGATAACGATATCAAGTATAAATGGTGGAAGTGGAATTAAGAGCGCCACAACGAATGACGCTGCTAAAAAAATAGAAAAATAGGTTCTTGCAGAATCCATCTTAAACAAAGAGATCCCCTCCAAACGCGCTATTATACTTCAAGTTCTTTCGTTTGAATTAAATAGCGCATAACTTCAATTACAGCTACATATAAATCTTCTGGAATCGTCTCGTCTTCCTCGACTTGATAATATAAAGAACGAGCAAGCGGGCGGTTTTCCACCATTGGTATTTCTTGTTCACGGGCAAGCGTTCGTATATATAATGCGAGCTCATCTTCCCCTTTTGCAACGACAATAGGCGCTGCATCAACTTGTTTATTGTAACGAAGCACCACTGAAATATGCGTCGGGTTGTTCACAATAAACGTTGCACCATCCATCTTCTTCGCAATTGTCCCTTGCAAGATGGCATGCATAAAGTTTTTTCGTTTCCCCTTTACTTGCGGGTCCCCTTCATTATCTTTATGCTCCCTTTTCACTTCTTCTTTTTTCATCTTAATATCTTGTTCGTACTCCCATTTTTGATAAATGAAATCAATAATAGAAAGAATGATTAAAATAATTAAAATGGCTAAAAAGATAAATTTAATTTGGCTAATAATTTCAGTAAGTGACGCCGTCCAGTTAAATCCAATCATACTAACAATCTTCTCTAAATTCTTTTTAAAGAGAACGTACGAAACGTAACCGATTAATCCCATATAAAACAGTGATTTCAAAATATCTACTAAACTTTTACGACTAAACAATCTCGTAAAATAGTTTTTCGGATTAATACGTGATGCTTTCGGCTTAAGTACTTTAGAAGAAAATAAGAAACCAACTTGAATCATATAATTGAACAAATGAAAAGCATATACAAGTATTAATATAGGAGCCGATACTTTCAGAAGTAATATGCCCATTAAATAAAAATACTCGGTCGAATCTGTATTTTTTCCAATTTGATCAAACAGTACCGCTACGGAATGTGCAATCTCATAGCCGAGCCAATCTCCGAAAAAGTAAACGACAACTGCTAATACAAGAATGGAAAATAAATTATTTAAATCTTTACTCCGGGCGATATTCCCTTCTTCACGCGATTTTTTACGCTTCTGCGGGGTGGCCTTTTCTGTTTTATTATCCTTTGCCATGCGCGTCCCCCTACTTCGTTAAGAAAAAGTTAAATAGTTTCGTATACTCTTCCAGTAATACGTCTGTCATATTTTTAAACACATAACCGAGCATCGGTACACTCATCGCAATAAACAAAATACCACACGTTATTTTAATTACGTACGCATTCATAAAAACGTTTAATTGCGGTGCATTTTTTGCGATTAAAATAAGGACGAAATTAATAATGAATAGACTGCCCATAAGTGGCAAAGCAATTTCAACCGCTGATGTAATTGCAAATAATAACGTTGCGAGTAGACTATCTAAAAAACTAGTCGTCAACAATTTTGAAATCGCCTCTGTATATTGAAACGACTTTAAAATCGTGGCAACGAAATAGTTAATGCCGCCAAGTGAAATAAAAATAATAAGAAAAAATATATCAAAAATTGTTGATAGCAAAGTGGACTGTGACCCTGCATTTACATCAAATAAACTCGCCTGTGATAAACCGATATCAAAGTCTAAAATATGCCCTGCCATTTTCGGAATGTTCCACAGCATCTCTACAATTTTTGAAAGTGATAATCCAATTACAATTTGCGTTCCTGCATAAGCTGCTACATCCCAAACTGTCTTTATGTGAGAGACATCCACTTGATCTGCCACTGTAATCGAAAGAGCGAGTCCAAATGTAACCTTTGCCATCGCCGGAATTGATCGACCTGAGAAAAACGGTAGAAAATATAAAAATGAAGTAATGCGACAAAACGCAAAAAACGTCGCCGCCCATAATTCCATATTCATTTCAGTTCACCTATCTTAGTACGAACGCAATAGCGATGGGATTTTATCAAATAAATCTAAAATAAGCATCGTTAACTCTTGAAACATCCACGGACCTAAAATGATAATAACGAGCACAATACTCGCCATTTTCGGTAAAAACGTCAGCGTTTGCTCTTGAATTTGCATCATCGCCATAATAACGGCGATAATAATAACGACAATCATACTCACAACGGCAATCGGCATTAAAATCATAACCCCTTTATAAAAAAAGGTTTGGAAAATATCTATAATTGGTGACGTATTCATTTATATGACTCCTATCACATAGCATCAAACGCTTCAGGCGACTGTTTTAAACATAATATCGACGATTTTTGTATATCCACCTAAATATACGAAAACGAGTATTTTAAATGGTAAACTTAAAATCATCGGCGGTACCATCATCATCCCAAGGTACATTAAAAGTGTACTAATAATTAAATCAATAAAGACAAACGCTAAATAAATGAACATCCCTGTAAGTAAACCTTTTTGAATTTGCGTTAACGTAAAGGATGGCACAAGCGTAAACAATGAAAGATCCTTTAAATCTTTCGGCAACTCTTCTCCGCGCACTTTCAGCATCATTTTCAAATCGTGCTTATACGTATGCTTCGACATATAATCTTTCATAATCGGAGCTGTCGTCTCCGCAGCTTGACTTACTGTTATTTTTTCTTTCGTCATCGGGTCCCACACGTCACTCTTTAACTGACCAAGTACTGGCTGCATCGTAAATAGCGATAAAAATAAAGCGAGCCCAACTAGCACTTGGTTCGGTGGTAAATTCATTACCCCAAGCCCTTGACGAGTAATCCCAAGAACAATCATAAAATACGTAAAATGCGTAAATAATAGAACGATAGAAGAAGATAATGATAGAAGGGTAACGAGCGCGAATAGTTGTACACTTGAATTACTCGTAAACTCTTTTCCATTTTCGAAATTAATAAAACCGTTCGGGGCTGCATACGCTGGATTTACAAAAACAAATGAAAAAATTATAGAAAATGCGAAAATAACGGCAAATAACGATAACTGTTTCTTTATTCTCATGATGGATCCTCTACTTTTTTCGTTTCACTCTTCACCGCGTCTTCTAGCGCTTGTTGAAACTGATTTCCTGTTCCTGTTAATTGCACAGACTGCACACCATTATTACTAATAACAGTAAACACTTGCTTCCCGTCCACTTCAAATAAAAAGGCGCTCGTTTGATGATTTAAATAAACACCATCTTTCACTTGAATATGGCCGTTTTCACCTTGCTTAAAAAACTGCTGTTTGCGCGTCTTTTTCGTCATATAATATGCACCATAACCGAGCGCACCAAACAGTAAAACGACTTGAAATAAGGTCGTCATATACGACATATGACTCCTCCTCTACTCTTTATCCTGCATTTGATTTTGCGCCTTCATAAGCGCCGCGTGTTTCTTGTCAGCTTCAATTTCAGAAATAATAATGCCAAACTTCTCGTCCATTACTATTGCCTCACCAATACCGACTTTCATATCACTTAAATATACATCTACTTTATGTCCTAAATTTTTCTCTACTTCAAGAACATCGCCAACTTTTAATTGCTTCACATCACCAAGCGTAATAGATGACTTCCCAAGCTTTACTCCAAGTTCAATCGAAATGTCTGAAACGGTATCAATATGTGCCTTCCCCGCTTCATTTCGCTTCCCTGCAAATTCTTCTAATCCCATTAATGACACAGGAGATACTTCATGCTTCATATGGATCCTCCTACTCTATAAAACTTTTAAATAGGAGCGCCTTACGCGTTCCATCTTTCCCGATAAAACAATTAAATTTATGCTTTCCATCTACATAACCACGTAGTTGGTCTGAAACCTTTGTATGAAGCGGAATAATATCGCCTTCTTCAATTTGCTCGATCTCGCCCATTGTCATCTTCTGCTCACCAATTGCAACATGGACAGGTTTATACACTTGATTTACTTTCACTTCTACTTCAGACGTATACTTTTTACGCTTATCCGAAGAATGTTCGACAATATTTTCAGACGTTAACTTATCCATAATTTCTTCAACAGATAAGAACGGAATACCGATACGAACTGTCGTATTCCAAAACTCTGTTTTCATATTTACATTCAGTAATGAAATAATATCGCTTGCCGTCGTAATCTTCAGCGCATTCGGATCTGTCTCCGTCGTTACAAACTTCGGTTCAATCGCAACAACGCTTTCAAATGATTGCTCTAAATTTTTACAAAGAAGCAAGAATATATTATCAAGCGTTAAAAATTCAAACGCCGTTAACGGTCTACGCATCGTAAAATTACGCTTACTATCTCCACCAAGCCAGCATTCATGAATATATATAACGAACGCTAAATCAATCTCAATAACAATTTCTCCAAGTTCTGGTAAACCGATATCAATAACGCAATATAAATAATAATCTTTCGGCATTTTCTCTACATACTCACTCGTAAATGGAACTTGCTCAACCGTTGAAGGCTCTAGTTCAATTGGAATACGCATACGAGCTGACAACGTCTGTGACGTCTGCTTTCCAAATGTAGACGCAATCGCCTGCAAACTACGTAAATGTTCAACACCAAACTTCTCTGGTCTATTAAAATCATACTCTTGAAATTTATCTTGCTTCCCTGCTTCTTGTGCGAAAGCTGGCATTTCCTCGCCTTCATTCACCGCCTTCAGCAGGGCATCAATTTGCTCTTGGCTTAATTTATCGCCACTCATGACAATCCCCTTCCCTACCTTTTCAATTCAACGATTTCAACGTACATTTTCCCATTCTTCGTCAAAATCTTTCCGGTTCCAATCTCTTCATTCTCAAGCATAAGACGCACCGTATTTTTCGTTGAATTTTCAAGACGATACAATGTACCTTTCGTAATATGAAGCAGATCTTCAATTTTCTTTTTCGTATTTCCGATTTCAAAATAAATTGTTAACGGAATATCATCTTGTAATTTCAAATCTAGCCAACTCCCATATCATGTTCAAAAAAATTTCATGTTCTCTATTTATATAATGAAATTTTCTATTTCGAAACGTCGATATTTAATATTTTTTTAATATATCCTTGCGTTTCTTTAAATGGTGGTACGCCTCCGTACTTTCTCACATTACCAGGACCAGCATTATAAGAAGCAAGCGCCAATACGAGATCACCGTTATTTTTCTTTAAATAACCACTTAACTCTTTCACGCCGCCTTCAATACTTTCAGCTGGTGAGAATGGATTTTTTATACCCATCTCTTTCACATTCGCTGGCATAAGCTGCATCAGCCCCATCGCCCCTGCATGTGACACCGTTTTCGGATTAAAATTAGACTCTACTTCAATCATTTTTTGAATTAACGTTTTCGGAATTCCATATGTATTGCTTACGCGATCAATAATATCCTCATACTTACCTTCATTTGAAAAACGTATTTTCTGAATATTATATTTATTCGTTAATCCCCACGTATCAGCAGGCTCATTTTTCGTTTCGGGGAAACGTCGTTCAAACTCTTTTTGTGCAACTTGCACTTCATCTACTTGCTTCGTTTCAGCTTTTTCCTCAGGCTTACTCGCTTCCTCTACTTTATTAATAGATTCTTCCGGTTTATTAACAACCGTTTCTATTTTCGTAGATTGTACCGGCTGACTCATATCTTCTACTTTTGCCGTTTGCGGAGTAACCTTCGTCTCCTTCGCAGGTTCACTCTGCAATTGATCTTGGAAACGACTACTAACGAACGCCTGTGGACTACTTAACTTTTGCTGCATCTGTCCTTTTTTATATGCAAGAACTTCTTTTACTATATTTCCAACTACCATAATATCACCTTTTCGGTAAACAAAGATAATCTAATATTAGAGTTTTTTTAAAAAGTTTGCAATAATCCTTTTAATAATATTTTAATAAAAAAATGAATATATTGTTAAACTGTTATTTTTTTATATTTATTAATTCGAATTTTTAGTTGACACCCGTTATAGCAAGGCTTACAATAAATCTCGAAATCGATTTTTTCGCATATTACCGTTTTTCGATTTGCAGAAAAGTCAATATAAAAAAATGGGGGTTCTTAACATGAGAATCAATACAAATATTAACAGCATGCGTACTCAAGAGTACATGCGCCAAAACCAAGCAAAAATGAGCAACGCTATGGACCGTTTATCAAGCGGTAAACGTATCAACAACGCTTCTGACGATGCAGCAGGTCTTGCAATCGCAACTCGTATGCGTGCTCGTGAAAGCGGTCTAAACGTAGCTGCTAACAACACACAAGATGGTATGTCATTAATCCGTACAGCTGATTCAGCTTTAAACTCTGTATCTAATATTTTACTTCGTATGCGTGACCTAGGAAACCAATCTGCAAGTGAAACAAATACTGACAAAAACCAAGCAGCAATGCAAAAAGAATTTGAAGCATTAAAAGAACAAATTGATTATATTGCTAAAAATACACAATTCAATGATACTAACCTGTTAGATGCAGCTCCTGGTGCAGCAAAAGAAATCAAAATCCAAACTTTAGACTCTGATAATTCAGGAACTAAAATTGGGATTAAATTACAAGGTGCTACATTAAACGCATTAGGAATTGATACTTTAAAAATTGGTACTGATAAACTTTCTCAAGCTAAATTGGATACTGCTACAACTACAATTAAACGTCTTGCGACACCGAATGCTGACGCACCAATCCTTGATTTAGATGTTCAAGCAGCTAAGGAATCTTTTGAACAAATCAAAGACGCTTATAGTGATACTGATAAAGCGGCAATGAAAAAGGCGTTTGATGATTATGCTAATGAAGCCGATCCAGCTAAAAAATCTAACCTAGCAAAAGCTATTAGTACTGCTTTCGGAACTGTTGCAGTACCTGGAACTGATACAATTGACCCTTCTAATGCTATCGGAAAAATTGATGCAGCTCTTAAATTAATTGCAGACAACCGTGCAACTTTAGGTGCTACATTAAACCGTCTAGACTTTAACGTAAACAACCTTAAGAGCCAAGCATCTAGCATGGCATCAGCTGCTTCTCAAGTAGAAGACGCCGATATGGCGAAAGAAATGTCTGAGATGACTAAGTTCAAAATCTTGAACGAAGCTGGTATCAGCATGCTTTCTCAAGCAAACCAAACTCCACAAATGGTTTCTAAATTATTACAATAAGCCATTTGAGTTAGTTTCATGAACAAACCTCTCTGCTTGCGGAGAGGTTTGTTTTTTCTATATAAATAGATTAAAAGCCTTTTTTTAGCCTGGAGAGAAGCTCTAGCCATATCTAGAAGCGGTCAGGGCTTACTTTAGCCTCGTCCTGTGTATGAAAACCAAAAGATAAAGTGAGCATAAGCCCTGTTTTCTCTTCATAGCTGTTTATTAGCTCTAGAACACGGGATATATAGATCTATAAGAAGTGTCTAATATGCGTATTAGTAGGAATGTTTTAAGTATGGATGCTAGGCAGTCGCTGTATGAGAATGAGAGACGTATGAATGTTGCACTTAGTATCGTTTCACAGGCCAATCAAATTCCGCAATGGTTTCGAAGTTATTGCAGTTTTAAATAAAACCTTTAAAACTGCAATAACTTCATAAAAAAATAAAAGGGAGATACATATATGCTATGTGTCCCACTTTTATATCAGCCTATCCTTTATAAATAATATCCTCCGCTAAAGAAGTAAACATTTCCCCAACAAGCGAGTCTTCGTCATATACACATGAGTCTTTATTTTCTTCACGTTTTGCAAAAGGTATTTGGGCGATTACTTCTGTTTGCAGTTGTTCTGCTAACATTTCGCCGCCACCTTTTCCGAAGAGATAGTTTCTTGAACCATCTTGTTCTTCGTAATATGCCATATTTTCAACGATACCTAAAATATCGTGTTTCGTATGTTTTGCCATTACTCCTACTCTAGAAGCTACAAATGAAGCTACGTTATGGGGTGTCGTAACGATAATTTCCTTCGCTTGTGGAATCATCGCAGCAACATCAATCGCAACATCTCCTGTTCCAGGTGGTAAATCTAGAAGAAGGTAGTCTAATTCTCCCCAGTGCGTGTTCGCAAGGAAGTTTTGTATCCATTTGTTTAACATCGGCCCGCGCCACATTACTGGGTTATTACCTTCTGTGAAGAATCCCATCGACATAATTTTAACACCGTGACTTACGACTGGAATTGCTGTTTGATCGATCATTGTTGGTTTTTCATTCGTTTCCATCATTGCCGGGATACTGAACCCGTATATATCTGCATCTAAAATCCCAACCTTTTTGCCCATACGCGCTAACGCAGTAGCAAGATTAATCGTCACAGTTGATTTTCCGACTCCCCCTTTTCCGCTTGTTATAGTAATAAAACGTACCCTTGAATCAGGTCGGAGCATACTAGGCATACCTGTTTCTGTTCTAGCCTCTTTCTTTAAAGACGCTGTTAATGTTGCTCGTTCTTCTGGCGTCATTGAACCGAATGTTAAGGAAACTTTCGATGCTCCAATATTTCGAAGTGATTCTTCAATATCTTGTTGAATTTTCGCCTTTAACGGACAACCTTGTATCGTTAAAACGACTTCTAGCCCAACTTCTGTACCATCTATTTTTATATTTCTAACCATGTTTAATTCCACAATACTTTTGTGTAACTCTGGATCTTCTACATGGCTTAAAGCGTTCATAATTTGTCCGTGAGTAATCATCCTACACATTCCTTCCATTGTAATTATTTTACCTTGTGAAAAAAGTCTCCGCTTTTCCCACCCGTTTTTTGAACTAAATATATTTCTTTCATAACCATCGTTTTATCAACAGCTTTACACATATCGTAAAAAGTAAGAGCGGCAATCGATACAGCAGTTAATGCTTCCATTTCTACACCTGTTTTACCACTGCATTTTACGGTTGCTCGTATCGTTAACTCATACCCATCACTTGACTTTTCATAATGGAACGTAAAGTCTGTTCCTTGGATTAATATCGGGTGACACATCGGAATAATATCCGCTGTTTTTTTAGCACCGATTATTCCAGCTAATTGTGCTACTTGGAGCGGGTCTCCTTTTTTCAATCCACCACTTTGAATTGCTTCAAATAGTTCATTTGATAAAGAAATTGTACTTTGCGCAACAGCTGTACGTGTTGAAATATCCTTTTGAGAAATATCAACCATTTTAGCTCTTCCCTCTTCGTTCCAATGCGAAAACTCACTCATAATGATCCTCCTTAACGTATGAAAGATGAAATGTTCGAATGGAAAGAATTAACCTCCACTTACAGGCGGGATAAACGCTACGATATCTCCGACTTTTACGATTTCTTCTTCTGTTACAAATTCTTCATTAATTGCTACCATAACTGTATCCAGCGTTTGTAAGTGATAGTTATCTTCCAGCCATTTTTTCAATTGCTGAACATTCATCTCTCGTTTTTCTATTATCTCTAATCTCTCTGAACCAACTTCTTCTCGTAAATTTGCGAACAGTAAAATTGTAATCATTCTCTCATTCTTCTTTCTTTGGTTTTCCTTCTGGATAGGGAGTATTTTCGAGTTGATCTCCAATCCACTCCGTTCCATCTTCCCAAAATTCTTTTTTCCAAATTGGGACGATTCTCTTTATACGTTCAATTGCGTATTCATTCGCTTCGTACGCTACTTTACGATGTGGTGACGATACTGCAATGACAACGGCAATATTCATTATTTCTAGTCGTCCTACCCGGTGCGTGATTGCTATTTTTGCATCCGGCCACTGTTTCTTAATTTCTTCTCCAATTTCAGTAAGCTTTTTTACTGCCATCGGTTTATAAGCTTCATACTCAAGATGTAACGTTCGTTTTCCTTTCGTTACTTCTCTTACCGTTCCAATAAAAGTTGTAATGGCCCCTGCTTCTCGTCTTGCTACTTTATCCGTTACTTCTTCCACTACAATGGGAGTATCTACAATTTCAAATCGTGCTTGTCCCATCAAAACCTCTCCCCGCTTTACGTAATGTCCAAGGCCATTCACTGCCTTCGTTATCTTCTAATAAGAGAATGTCTACAAACATCCCTTTCTTATATCCTCTCGTTCCGCCTAGTAGTACGATAAAAACATTTGATTCCGCTAATGAAGAAACAGAACTAGATTTATCAAATCCTGATGGATAAGCGATTAGTTGTCCTTCGTTATACTGAAGCTTAGCTCGTACAAATCTTGTAAATGGATTCGGTTTTAGAAAATCTTCTCCGAGTATTGCCTTTTCTCGTTTTACATGTGGTGTTTCGCTAAACATATACGTCCGTATGCTAGGTTTTACAAATAACTCAAAGCCTACGTAACAAGCAGACGGATTACCTGATAATCCGAATAATAATTTTCCATTTAATTGTGCTACAGTCGTGACGCTACCCGGCCGCATGGCTACTTTATTAAAAAGAACTGATGCGCCTAATCTTTCGTATATAGCTGGCAAATAGTCATAGTCGCCTACCGAAACACCACCAGTTGTAATTAACATATCCACTTCGCTTAACGCTCTTTTCACTGCTTCGTAGCACGTATGCAAATCGTCGCTAAACTTCCCAAAGTATTTTACTCTTCCACCAGCTCTTCGAATTTGAGACGATATCATATACGTATTACTATTTCGGATTTTCCCAGGTTGTAGTTCTTCATTTACATCGAGAAGTTCACTCCCAGTCGCTAATAGTCCTATGATTGGCTTTTTCGCTACTGGTACTTCGCTATAACCGAATGTGGCAAGAAGAGCAGAAATGCCTGGAGTAATGTAACAACCTCTTTTTGCGAGAACAGTTCCTTTACGTGCATCTTCACCTTGAAAGGATATATTGTCCCCTTCTTTAAATGAGCGCCTCACTTCCATATAGCTTTTTCCGATATTCTCATATTGACGATGACGAGTCAGTTCTAGCATGACGACCGCGTTACATCCTTTCGGAATTTGTGCCCCTGTCATAATTCGAACTGCTTGAAACGCTTCTACTTCTTTATGGAATACAGAGCCTGCTCCAATTTCACCGATTACTTCAAATACAATTGGATTCTCACGACTTGCCCGCGAAGTATCTTCTGCCCTAATAGCAAATCCATCATATGGTGAGCGGTCGAAAGAAGGCACATCGTGATCCGCTACTATATCGTCTGCTAACGTACGTCCGTATGCTAATTCCAGTGGTACTAGTTCTTTTACACCACAATTAGCAAATGCCATCACTTTATGAACAGCCTCTTCAACTGTAATTGGCACTCTTCTTTCCATCATTACCAATCCCTCTCTATTATCCTAATAACCGATAGTATAGTTGTTTCGCTTTTTGAATTTCATTCGTGCCATGAATAAATACACGACCATCATGAAAAATGACGATGCGATACTCTTCTAATTGGCAAGAGAGCAAATACGGATTCCGATCAACTTTCCCGTGGTTCTTTAATACTTTTTCTAACTCATCAAAGTTGTAATGTCTATTATGCGCCGGTCTAATTTGAACTGTATTTCTTCCGCATAAAACAGCTGTCTTCGTTTGATTTTCGTATGATAAATAAGGATAAGTTCTATTTGTTCCGCACGAAGGACAGTCTTCTGTTTTGATTTTTCCTAGTTTGATAGAATGATATTGATTACTCCATATATCAAACATTAAAAAAGTTTTTCTAATTGCTGTGTAATCTTCTACTAAAACTTTGAATGCTTCTGCTACTTGATACGCTGCGACGATTTGAACAGCTGGACTAATAATTCCAACTGTGTCACATGTCGCCCCTGTAACAGGAACACTTTTCAACACGCAATGTAAGCACGGTGTTTTCTTCGGAATAATTGTATAGCTCATGCCATAACTTCCGACACAAGAACCGTAAATCCAAGGGATATTGTATTTTTGTGATGTATCATTAATCACGAACCGAATATCGAAATTATCTGTTGCATCAATAATGACATCGACACCACCTAGTAAAGCTTCCATATTATCTACTCTTGCATCCATTACAAGAGCTTGAATTTGCACGTCTGAATTAATTTGTTTGAGACGATTCTGCGCTGCAATTGCTTTTGGCAACTTTTCTATCGCATCTTGTTCAGCGTAAAGTTGTTGCCGCTGTAAATTACTCCATTCTACGTAATCGCGATCAATAATCGTTAATTTCCCGATACCTGCACGTACAAAGCTTTCTGCACTTGCACTTCCTAACGCACCTGCCCCTATTATTAATACATGCTTATTTCTAATCTTCTCTTGCCCTTCTTTTCCAATAGGAGTGAACAACTGTTGTCGTGAATACCGCTCTATCATGAGGTAACCTTCCTTTCATGTAAAAATCAGCTTCATATACTGTTATTTTTTCAATACATCTTCTTCGGTAGCACTTTGTTTCTGATAACAAGAAAAATAAGCGAATCCAACAAATCCAGCTCCGCCAATTACATTTCCGATAAAGACTGGCACAAAGTTTTTCGCAAGATCCATCCACGTAAGGTGACCCGCAAAAATAACTGCTGAAATGACAAACATATTTGCTACTACTTGCTGAAACCCAATTACGACAAATGCCATAATCGGAATCCAAATCCCAACAATCTTTCCGATTAAATCGTTCGTTCCATACGCTAACCAAATTGCAAGGCAAACGAGCCAGTTACAACCAATTGCCAAAATTAAAGTTCTTCCGAAAGATTCATGTAATTTATCTTGAGCTATCGCTATCGTTTTATTTAAATAGGCACCTTCAGTTAACCCGCCAAGGTGACCGAAACAATACGCTACGAAAAGTGCACCTGCGAAGTTCGTTAAAGTGATCCACGCCCAATTGTTTAACACATGTTTCAATGAAATTTTCCGTGCATACAGTGCCATGGCCATCGACATCATATTTCCCGTAATTAATTCTCCTCCTGCTAAAACAACGAGCATAAGTCCAATAGGAAAAACCGCTCCTCCTATAAAATTGACTAAACTTCCCCACTGCTCCGGTACATTACCTAGAACACGAATATTAAGTAAAAATCCTAATGAAATGAATGCTCCTCCTAAAAAACCAAGAATAAGCATCGCTGATAGCGGTTGCCTCACCTTTTGAACACCGGATTCAATCACAAGCGCAGCAATTTGTTCCGGTTTATGAAATGCCATAACCAATTCCTCCATTTTTCTCATCTAAAAAAAGCAGCACCAAAAACCCTTATCATCGTAAGGATTTTTGAATGCTGCTTAATCTCTCTGCATATCTCTTACAGAAATATCAATCATCATTTTTACTATACTCATAGAAAGTGTACAAAACTTGCACATTTCCCACTATTTACGTTAACAAAGAGAATCTACATTCTTAGTAGCTTCTCAGCCACCGATATGCGACATTTCAATTTTCGGCATTGCTTTTTTATTCGTATTGCTTAACCGTTCGTCTGAATAACGGTCTGAACGATTATTCCAAATGTCACGAATAACATTAGTAATCTCCTCATCCGTATATCCAAAGCGAAGTAATTCTTTAAGATCGTTTCCTTTAGAAGCAAACAAACATGTATACAATTTTCCTTCTGCAGAAATACGCGCTCTTGTACATGATGAGCAGAACGAATCCGTTACAGAAGAAATAATTCCTATTTCTTCTTCGCTACCAACATAACGATAACGTGTTGCAACTTCACCAGGATAGTTCGCTTCAATATGTTCAAGCGGTATCACTTTATGAATCATCTCTACTATTTCCTGCTTAGAAACTACTTCACCTAATTCCCAGCCGTTAAAATTTCCGACATCCATATATTCAATGAACCGAAGGATATGCTTATTCTCTTTAAAGTACTCTGCCATCTGAACGATGTCTTCTTCATTTTTCCCTTTTTGGACAACCATGTTCATTTTAATTTTCATTCCGGCTTCCGCTGCAGCCTGTATTCCCGCAAGAACCGTTTTTACTTTACTTCTATTCCCATTTAAATAAGAGAATCGTTCTTCATTTAACGAGTCTAAACTAACTGTTACACGAGATAAACCCGCCTTATATAAATCTGGAGCAAACTTTTTAAGTAATGATCCATTTGTCGTTAAACCAATATCCTCTACTCCATCAATTTCGTTTAACCGCTGTATGAGTTCAGGTAAGTCTTTTCGAAGTAAAGGCTCTCCTCCGGTAATACGTAACTTTCTTACACCTAAAGAAACGAAAATACGTGTAATCCTTTCAATTTCATCAAAAGATAAAATTTTATCATTAGACAAAAAAGAATAATCACGACCAAATATTTCTTCTGGCATACAATATCGACAGCGAAAATTACAGCGATCAGTAACAGAAATACGTAAATCCTTTAAAGGACGATCTAATTTGTCTAATGTAACAGATTTCATGATTATTGCCTCGTTTCTACTTATTTTATATTTATAATCCGCTCTGGATGCGTATATACATTTAAAGATTTATTACGAATGAAGCCTATTGTAGTAATCCCTAACTGCTCCGCTAGTTCTAATGCTAACTCAGTTGGAGCTGATTTTGACAATATTACTTCACAGCCAATTTTCGCAACTTTTAATAGAATTTCAGAAGAGATACGTCCACTAAAAACAATAATTTTATCACCAATCGAAATGTTATTTTTTAAACAATAGCCGTAAATTTTGTCTAAAGCGTTATGTCTTCCTATATCCATACGGCTTAAAACAATTCCACTCACATTACATAAAGCTGCATTATGAACGCCGCCTGTATGTTGAAACGTAGACGCAGATTGCTGCATATCATTCATTAACCGAAAACAATCCTCGGCAGAGATCTTTACGCGAATATCATTCATTTCTTTCGCAGTCAGCGCATCGTTCGCAAAAACAAACCCTTGCCTACTCATTCCACAGCACGAAGTAATATAACGTTTGTTTTGTATGTCACGATAATAAGGATTGATTTTCGTCGTTTTTACATGTACATAGCCTTCTTTTTCTTGCATCCATATTTCATCAATATCTTCATACTTTCGGATAATGCCTTCAGAGGCTAAAAAGCCAATTACCATATCTTCAATATACTCTGGAGTACTAACCATTGTAACAAATTCCTGGCCGTTAATTTTAACCGTAACAGGAAACTCTGTTACAATGCTGTCCTCTATATGTTTAAATTCCCCTTGCTCATATTTAAAAATTTTCCGTTCCACCTGAATCGATTTCACGATGAGCATCCTTCTCTCACGTTATATTTTTATCAAAAACGAACACGGAAACTGCAATATCTTCATCTACTTTCATATCAGAAAACAGATGAACTAACTTCGCACCAACAAGTTCTTCTAAATGTTCATGAGGATTAGCCACATACACTTCTTGAATCATTTTCGTTCGAGCCATATGAACCATTTCCGCCCCATCCGTAGTTCCCGAAATAAATTTCTCAGTAGGCGTTAAATTCCCATAAAGTGTTGCAATCGCCATGTTCTCGGTAAATACAGTATGAATTCTTTCCGGCCCTTTCCCGAACAACTCTTTTCGAAGCTTTCGGATCATATCATTAAATTCATGTACCATTTTTGACATACTCTCATTCCTTCCTAGTTATTCCATCACAACTATTTTAACAAAATGACCATTTCGCCTAAACTATTTAATAATGAGACGAAATGGATCACCTTTTACAATTATCTCAAGTACGCAAACAACATATGAAATACTATTATTGTTGCTTATCTATTCCTCTTTTAACCCTTTACCCATACCTTTTAAGAAATGAAGACCAAATCCGATAGCACGATTAATATCTGGATCCTTCAGTACTTTCATAAGGTCTAATATTCCTACTTTTTTATTGCTTTGCAAATGCTGATTTCCTTCATCCATACCTGTTAATACACTACCTATAAGCTTTTTCGTAAGTGCCGGATCAAGTTCTGTTAAAGCTCCTGCAGCGCCCATCATATTATTAATTAAATTTGTAACTGGTTCACGGGTGACTTGACCTAGAACAATTTTTGCGATTGGTTCTTTCGCTTTCAACATAGAATTTGCTGCTTCCAGCATCCCGATGTCATTTAGTTCACCTACTATATTAAACATTTGATTTAAAGCATCTTCATTATTAGCTAGCAGTTCTTTTAAAGCTTCGAGTTTTTGTTGTTTAAGTTCTTCCTCAGTTAGCTCCTGCTTCTGGATCGCTTGAATAGGTGCTGCCATATTCTTTTCTCCTCCCTAGTTATCCCGCTATTTGCAGGCAATAAGACCCCTACCTCAAAATTCAGCGAAAGCAAAGAAGTTAGGTGGGGGTCGGGCTGCCCGTAAACGCCCGATTGGTTCAACTAATAATCAGTGGGTAATAAAGAAAACCCCCACTGATTAAAGTTTCACTTTATCCGTTAAATGTACGTATCCTGGACGAGCCCACTTACGATTTACCGCAATACCGTTTTGAGGGTGACGCTTTTTATTACGCGGGTTCGTTTTTGGCATCGGATTTTCACCTTCTACTTGTAACACTTCCATACGCACTTTCGTTTGTTTATATGCAGGCGTATTCGTACGTTGATCGACCGCAGGACCTGTTAAGAAATTAATCGCCGTTTCATTATCTGTCGAGTTCATCGGTAAATACAGCTCATTCGCTTTTACACGATCCGTTACGAGTGCACGTAATTTAAGTGCTCCGAATGGAGAAACAAGGCGTACTAACGAACCAGTTTTCACTCCGCGTTCCCTTGCAAGTTCTGGAGAAACTTCGACGAAAACACCTGGTACTTTCGATTGAATACCAGTTGATTTATTTGTCATGTTCCCTTCATGGAAATGTTCAAGCATACGGCCGTTATTAATGTGAAGATCGTATTCTGCTGGGAATTCAGCAGGACGTACCCAATCAGCTATCGCAAAACGAGCCTTTTTGTCCGGGAAGTTAAATCCATCTTTGAATAGAAGCGGCGTATTCGTACCATCAAAACTTCCCCAGTGGAAACTGTTCCACCCTTCAAGCACTTCATAGTTTGCGTGTGCAAATAGTGGTGATAAGCTTGCCATTTCCGCAAAGATTTCACTTGGGTGATTATAGCTCCAGTTTGCGCCTAACTTATTAGCAATTGCCTGCACGATCCACCAGTCTGGTTTCGCATCTCCTAGCGTTGGAAGCACTTGATATAATCTTTGTACACGACGCTCTGTATTTGTAAAAGTACCTTCTTTTTCAAGAGATGGTGCTGCCGGTAATACGACATCAGCGTATTGAGCCGTTTTAGAAAGGAACACATCTTGAACGACAAAGAATTCAAGGCTTGATAACACTTCATGTACGTGATTTGCGTTCGAGTCTACAAGAGCCATATCTTCTCCAACAAGATACATAGCTTTCATTTTCCCTTCATCAATTGCGTGAAGCATTTCAATATTATTTAGACCTGGTTTATTATCAATTTTTACTCCGTAAGCTATTTCGAATTTCGCACGTTCTACGTCGTCAGTAACGTGCTGATATCCTGGAAGCCAGCCTGGAAGAGTTCCCATATCACAAGCACCTTGTACGTTATTATGACCTCGAAGCGGGTATGCACCAGCACCTGGACGACGATAATTTCCTGTTGCAAGAAGTAAGTTTGAAATCGCAGCGGAAGTATCTGAACCACCAGTATTTTGCGTTACACCCATACCCCAAAGAATACATGTACCATCTGCATCACGAATCATTTCTGCCATTTGAACGAGAGTTTCTTTTGAAATACCTGTAATCTCTTCTGCATATTCAAGCGTATATTCTTTAAGACTATCTTTGAAATCATCAAAGAAGTTTACATTCTCATCGATGAACTGCTGATCGCGCCAACCTTGATCAATCATATATTTCGTAACAGCCATTAACCATACTTGGTCTGTTCCTTGCTTTGGACTAATAAAGATATCCGAACGCTCTGCCATTTCAGTTTTACGAAGATCTGCAACAATTAGTTTTTGACCGTGAAGTTTATGCGCACGTTTCACACGAGTTGCTAATACTGGGTGGCCTTCTGTTGGATTACAACCGACGATAATAACAAGACCCGATTGTGCGATATCTTTAATCGTCCCTGCATCTCCGCCCATACCAATTGTACGGAACAATCCATCTGTCGCTGGTGATTGACAATAACGTGAGCAGTTATCAACGTTATTCGTTTCGAACACTTGACGCGCTAATTTTTGAATAACATAATTATCTTCATTCGTAATTTTAGAAGAAGAAATAAAGCCGATAGAGCCTTTACCGTACTCTTCTTTAATAGAGCCTAATTTATTCGCTACTACATGAAGCGCTTCTTCCCAACTTGATTCAACGAATACTCCATTTTTACGAATTAAAGGTTTCGTAAGTCGTTTTTCAGAATTAACGAAATCCCAACCGAATTTTCCTTTTACACAAGTCGAAATCGCATTAACAGGTGCCTCAGAAGTTGGTTGTACTTTAAGAATTTCACGGCCCTTCGTCCACACTTCAAATGAACAACCTACACCACAAAACGTACATACTGTTTTCGTCTTTTTCGTACGAGTGTCGCGCATCGCAGCTTCTACTTCTGATACGGCGAAAATACCGCTATACCCAGGTTCAACCTCTTTAATAAGGTCAACCATAGGCCCCATAACATCCGGTTTTAACCCTGTCATAAATCCAGCTTCACCAAGCATCGATTTCTCCATTAAAGCATTACAAGGACAAATCGTTACACATTGACCGCAGCTTACACATGAAGAATCGTTAATATCTACTCCTTCATCCCAAATAACACGAGGACGCTCTGCCTCCCAATCAATAGATAACGTTTCATTTACTTGTAAGTTTTGACACACCTCTACACATTGACCGCACGCGATACATTGATTCGGATCATAGCGATAAAATGGATGAGACATATCAACTTCGCTTGCATCAACTTTTGGCTCATAAGGATATTTTTGATGCTCAATTTCCATTAATTCTGCCGTATTATGCAGTTTACAATTCCCGTTATTGTTGTCACAAACCGTACAGTACAGTAAATGATTTTCTAGTAAACGGTCCATCGCCTCATGTTGTGCTGCCTTCGCACTATTAGAGGACAACTCAATATTCATACCGCTCGTCACTACAGTAGAACAGGATCGCACAAGCTTTCCGTTAACTTCTACAATACAAGTATCACACGTTTGAATAGGATCCACTTCCGGCACATAACAAATTTGTGGATGTTCAATTCCGTTCTCATTAATGATGCCCAGTATAGTTGAACCAGGCTCAGCATTATACTCTTTGCCGTTAATTGTAATATGAACCATGCTGTCGTTCATGGTTACTCCCCCTTTTTGAGAATAAAAAAACTCCACCACGAAAATATACGCACCACATTTTTGGCACGTTATCATCATGGTGGAGTAGTTTATTAGCACATCTTGCTAAAATACCAATCCATTTATTCATAAATAAAATGATAGATTCATAACAGGTCATATCACGATTCCATCTTTAACACTGTAATTATAGCGTTAAATCGAAAAATACACAATATAATTATCATTACAAAGGACAAAGCACATAATGCTCTGACCTTTGTATTACATTTTAGGATTATTCTGAGATGACTTACTTCCCGGTGCAAACCAACCAATTAGTGCGATGGCAACTAATACTCCGTAGAAGATTAAAGTCCAAGTTGTACTGTGTGGAAAATCATGATCTAAAATACCTATATCCTCATGGGCAAGTGTAATTACAGCAAGTTTGACGCCGACCCAGGCAACAATTGCATATGCTGTTGTTTCTAGTGCTGGACGTTTCTCCAGTAATTGTACAAACCAAGTTGCCGCAAATTTAATTAAAATAAGTCCAGCTATCCCTCCAAGGAGTACAACAATGAACTGTCCTCCATCCATACCTCCGAAATCATCAAGCGGAGAATCCGGAAGACCGAGGGCAAGAGCAACTGCGGCTAATATTGAATCAATCGCAAAGGCAAGGTCAGCTAATGCAATCTTTCCTACTGTGAACCAGTAGCTTTTTCCTGCTGCTTCCTTTTCATCTTCCTTGTTAATATTTTGATTATTTTTTCCGAATTGCGCCTGAATGACATGCTTTAATCCTAAGTAAAGAAGATAAGCTGCTCCTATCGCTTGTATTTGCCAAACATTTGCAATAAATGATATAGCAAAAAGGGCTGCGAATCGAAAAACAAAGGCCATAATAATTCCGTAATTTATAGCTCTTTTTTTCTCTTCTTCGGGTAAATGCTTGGCTATAACTGCTAGTACAAGGGCATTGTCAGCCGATAACAATCCTTCTAATCCGATTAAAATTAACAATGCCCAAGCATACTCTAGCCATATTGAATCCATCCGCTTCTCTCCTTTCTAAAACTAAAATCAGATAAGGTCTTTGCTCATTAGAATTTCCTATTAAGCCAAATTAAATGCTAAAACATTTTGACAGTTACTTTGCTGTCCTCTATTTGTTATAATTTCAACAAAAAACAAATCTAGATTGTGGTTTTCTTAGAAAAGGTGACGCGACATTGTGCTTAAAAACTTGATGAATTCATCTTCACTTACAGGTTTACTGTAGTAATAGCCCTGAATTAGATAACATGCATTACGTTGTAACACTATTAATTGTTCCTTCGTTTCCACCCCTTCTGCGATCACTTTCATGTTTAAAGTATGCGCTAGTGAAATAATGGTATGAATAATTTCATTTCCATCAGTAGAATTTCCGATCCTATTAACAAATTCTCTTGGAATTTTCAAGGTATCAATTGGATACAAAGGGAGATATGCTAATGAAGAATACCCTGTACCAAAATCGTCAATTGATAAATGTACACCATATGATTTTAATGCTTTTAACTTCGCTAACGTTTCTTTTTCATCTACCATTGCTATTCTCTCTGTTAATTCTAAATCAATCGAACTAGCAGGTACCCCTACTTCTTCTATGGTAGATATGATTGCTTGAACAAAATCTTTCTGTTCAAACTCTATAGCTGATAAATTTATCCCCATTTTTAGATTTGCATAGCCTGCAGAATGCCACTTTTTCAGTTGTCGACACGCTTCCTGTAACGTCCATTTCCCAATTGGAATAATTTCCGACGTTTCTTCCGCGATAGGTATAAATTCAAAAGGAGAAATAAGTCCCAGTTCTGGATGTTGCCAACGAATTAAAGCCTCTGCACCAATAACCATACCAGTCTTACTGTCAACTTGTGGTTGATATAATAAAAACAACTCATTATTTTCTAATGCCTTCGGTAAATCCTGTTCTAATCGTAATCGTCTTGTTATTTTTTTTGATAATGTCTCGTCATACATGCAAACAGCATTATTACCTTTTTCCTTTGCACTATACATAGCAATATCAGCATGTTGTAAAAGTGTAGTAGTATTTATCCCTCCAAACGGATACACCGCTATTCCTATACTAAGAGATAAATAAAAACTATGTTGATTAACTACAAATGGTTCTTCAGTTATACGAAATAGAGTTTCACACAAATCCAATAGCTGTTGCTCTGTGTGGTTATGGACTATGATTGCAAACTCATCTCCCCCTATTCTCGCTAGAGGAATAGCCGGTAACAGACATGTCCTAAAACGTTTAGCAACTTCTTTTAAAACACTGTCACCAATTGAATGTCCCAGTGTATCATTAATAGTCTTAAAACGATTTAAATCTATATACAAGAGTCCAAATTCACCCTGCGTTTTTCGTGCACGTTCAATGGATTTTTCTAATTCTTTTTGGAAGAATATTCGATTTCCAATCTCCGTCACTGTATCATGGAATGCTAGATAGTTTATCTCATCTTGTTGTTTCTTCATTCTCGTAATGTCTTTTACCATTACATAACTCCCAAAAGTTTGTCCTTCTATCATAATAGGAACAATGGTGACGTACCAAAAATGAATGTCCTTCTCATTATTATTTTTCACACGTAATTGTAACGAAGCCGAACTGCATCGTTTCCCTTCCTGTAGAGCTGCTTCCAATTCAGATCTATCTTCGTCTAAAAAAATCGAGAAGCACTCTTTACCTATTAATTCATCACTGTTTTTTCCTAATAACATACTTCCAGCCTGGTTTATATTTAACACAGTACCATTTGAATTAATCGTTAAAATAGGATCTGGATGATACTCATATAATGACTTAAATCTCTCTTGATTTTTGACCAAGTCATTGGATTTTTTTATTAAATCTTCTGTTCTTTGAGATACTTTTTGTTCTAATTGATTATTAAACACTTTTAACATTTCGGTTAAATCGCTGTTTTGCATTCGTACGATAGTATGACGAATCAGCACAAATACAAATGCAATACAATTCCCAGTAATAAGTGTAGCCGAGGAAGTTTGCTCTTTTAAAGTAAAGCCAATTAATACCGCAACTGCAAGATAAGGAAATATAACAAGAAGTTTCTTCCCAAATGTGGGATCGATAATGAAATAATTCCTTCTAGAAGATGCATTCTTTGAGATCGAAGCAGCAATAGCAATTAATAATAGGAAAACTCTATACAAACACCTTAATAATATAAGTGAACGATCTGACAAATCATCTTGTAAGTAAAAATACAAGTAGTCCGTAATAGCCAATCCAGTTAATACGAGAATAAAAATAAATAATTTACTTTTCGCATTAAAAATAGCTGGTCGAAAGATCAGGCTAATTCCTAGTAAAAGAAGCAATAAATCTATAATCGGAAAAATAAATGAAAGAAAAACATCTCCAATTGATAAGAATAAGATATTTGCAGAAGGTTTATTAAATAGGTACCACTCTAATGTAAAAATAGCAGTAACAACAATACATAAATCACAAAGTAAATACGCCTTTTCCCACTTGTTACATTCCATAATGATTTTATAAAAGAATGCAAAGAGAAAGAAGAATAAGAAAAACAACAAAAACACATCAGAGATATTAAAATTTTGTATTGGTAATTCTACATTAAGCACTTGAAAAGCGGATATAAAATTCCCTATCAAGAAACACCCTATTGCAATAGTAATGCAAACCCAGAATACTCCTAACTTAATTTTTCTGGATAATATAGAATACAGTAATGAGATAAATACAGTAGTTTCAACAACTAAGGATGATAGTCGGATATTAAAATCTGATACGAAATATTGATTCGGAAAAACAAATAAAAATATATAGCAAAAGCTTATATAGAATATTAGAGCTATTGTTAATAAGATAAATTGCAAATGTGAATGTTTAAGCAATATATTCACCTTCTTAAGTCTTTCATCATTTTTTAAAATTTGTATCTAATTATTATTCATATTATGACCATTTCAAAAGATTTCTTTCAAAATAAAGCACCCTTATATTACACCTGCATATATTTAAAAATTCCATAATAGGAATTACAACAAATATCTGCAGCTATGTCCTTAACAATATCAATTATTGTTATACGATCTATTTATGTAACAAGTAGATTTAATAGCTAATTAGTTCAAAGAATGTTTTCTTTGAACTAATTGTATACTGCCCATCTGAATCATATGACTTAACTATTTTCAAATTAAAATTTCACGTAAAAATAATGAATGTAGGTGTATGCCCCTATCTATTTATCTTTTTTTCTTCATAACTTCTATAGTATTCATTAAGTACGCTAACTTAAACACCGACTTATTTATAGTCCTTAATAAATCGGTGCTAGTATACACTATAAAACTAAAACACATTTCAAATAACAAAACTATACTTTAGCAATTTATAAATTTCATATTCCTAGAATTACTAAACTTTCTTTTACCTATTACAATCTATATTCAGATACATTATTTCCTTTCCATTCATAATAATCTAAAACCCCTTCATAAATGGCTTCTGCTGCAATCTGTCTGCCGTTTGCCGTAGATAGTTTACTGTAATCGATACCATTATCTATAAAAGCCAGTTCCGTTAACACAGCTGGCATGTCGTTTTCTCTTATAACAGCCACCTTTTTGGCTATGCTTTGGAATCCTACTTTACTCTTCAATTCTCCGTATTAAAAGTTTGTTGATGAAATGTAATAACAACTGTACGATTATACAACTTATTCACCTCAATGAAATCAGTTAAATATTGAGGAAGAGTCGGTTTATCTTTAAAATCATTATGTATTAAGCCCTTTCACAGTGACAATACGCATATTCCCAGTATTTTTCGGATCACAATACTACAAAGTAAGACCTAGCTCCTTCCTTTTGTACAAATTTTTGATTTACTAAAATTAATTGTAACTTTTCCTCTGCCCGAAATGATTCCATACAAAACAAAAGGGAAATACATATACACTATGTATCTCCCTTTTATTTTGTACCCAATTTTTTTATTGTGTTACGGTCATAACTTGTCCACTACGGTCAACCATAATTTTCATTTTTCCGTCTTGAGCGTTATATAACCCTAGCTTATGTAGATCTTGTTTGCATTCTTTTACGAAGTAAGGCAATGTACGAATTTGATCGATATCCGAGCTCGTAATGAAATGAATTAAATGATGCGTCATTTCTTTAATATCATGAACGAGCTCTGCCTTCTCTCGTGTTAATCTTTCATTTTCAGCTCGTAATGAATGTAATTCGCCTTCAAGACCACGTGCGTTCTTCTCATCCTTCGAACGCTCTGCCGCCATGCTAGAAAGCTTATAGATTCCCTCCATGAACTGATGCAATTCGTGTTCTCTCTTTTCACTACATTGACTAATTGTTTCAAAGTTATCCACGATGCCAGACATAACTGTTACGAGGCTTTTTTCATCTTCTTCATTTCGAACGTCTTCATTTACTTCCTGCTTGCTTTCTTGTTTTGTCTCAACAATTGTCTCTTTTACAGGTGTATACTTACGTTTTCGCCCCGGCTTTTGTTTTTCAATATTTTCAAACGGCATCTCTTGTTTTTTTAATTTATAATACGTGTTTTGCAATTGACTTTCCGTTTTTCGGAAAAGATTCATTTCATTTTTACTAACATATTTTGAAATATTTGCGATGTTTAAGCCATGACGTTGACAAAATTGATACACTTCATACAATAGTTCTAGTTCAGACTTCAACCAAGTAATCGCTGATTTTTCATATACTCGCATACCGCCATTTTTTTCTATATCTATTTGAAATAATACCATTCTATTATATAAATCGATTAGCTCTTCATACCTGACTTGGAATTGTTTCTCTATTTTTTTAAATTCCGCCTCTAATTTCATATCGTTCGTTTTATTATTTGACATGTTTTGTAAAAGACTTAATACATTGATTGCTGTGTGGTGATACATAATCTGTGTCACTCCCCCTCATCCTTTCACAATTCTCATATGACTCCCATGCCCTTTAAGAAAATAGAAATTTTTACATATCCATATTATAACATTTCGAAATTATCTGTCAAATAATTAACATATAAAAAGGTATAAAAAGTATCGAAATAAAAAATGATTTTTAACAAATATTAAAAAATAAAAAATAGCTAAGCAAAATATTATATCAGAAAAATTCTACTTAATTATATTATATGGTATTCCTAATATATTTTCACCGAAAAAGTTTGCGCCACCACGAAATCTTATAGATGAAATAATTGAACATCATGTAAAAAAACCCTCACCTTTATAGTAAAGGTGAGGGTTTTACACAACGCTAACTAATTAACCGAAAGAATGACCATTATTACCACCGTGGCTACAGAAAAACAAAAATATCTCAGAAACACTTTACCTTTCTGTCTTTACACACATGGCTGGCTCCTCTCTTCCAACTAAAAGAAGCTTTATAGTACTAACTTATCAACTAGCCCGATTAATTCTTGGATATCTGGCTTACTTACTTGAGCATTCGCTCCTACTGCTTCACCTTTATGGAATAATTCATTTGTAATTAATGAAGAGAAAATAATGACTGGTAATTGATTCATTACTTCACTATCTTTAATTACTTTCGTTAAGTGGTGTCCATCCATTTTCGGCATTTCAATATCTGTAATAAGCAGGTGAATATGTTCATACATTTTTTCACCTTGCTCTTTTGCTAATTTTTCAATTTGAGCTAATGCTTCTGCACCATTGCTGAAGAAGTTCATTTTCGTATATCCAGCTGATGATAATGTTTCTTCTAGTATTTGACGAAGCATCGCTGAATCTTCTGCAATATAAATAACTTTTTCAGCTCGATCTGTTTTTTGCTCTAATCCTGCAAGTGATTTATTGTCATAACCAGTACCGCTAATTTCACATACAATTTTTTCATAATCTAATAGTAAAATGATTTTCCCATCTAGTTTTACAATACCAGATGTCGTTTCTTCTAGTCCCATAGATAATGAAGCTGGTTCATCAATTTGTTCCCATGAAATACGTTGAATACGATGCACTTCATCAACACGGAAAATAACTTTCATTTGGTTTAATTCTGAAATGATAAATTTCGTTTGATCAAGTGGTTTTATAGATTTTAAATTAAGAGCCGTTGCTAAGTTAATAACAGGTAAAATTTCACCACGTACTTGAACAACACCTTCAACTGCATGATGAGATTCTGGCACAGTTGTAACAGGGAATGGATTAATAATTTCACGCACTTTCATTACATTAATACTAAATAAATTTTCACCAACAGTGTACGTTACGATTTCTAATTCGTTTGTTCCGCTTTCTAATAAAATACTTTGTGCTTGTGACATAAAGGTGTCGCTCCCCTTCCATTAATTCCGTATATCTAATTATTAAGCTTTATTAAAACCGAAAAGTCAACTACCTATATGAAAAATATAGATAGTTGAGTGATTCTCACAGTTTTAAAGTAGAAATACTACCGGTAAAACTTAATCTTGTATAAACGAAGCAAGTGCCTCTAGTAACACTTCTTGTGCTCCTACAATTTCTGTCGGCATCGCTTCCCATTTTTTTGAAAGCTCTGTTTCCACTCTCATTCTTAGCTCTGGACCCATTTCTCCTAGCACATATTCTTTCGTCGCTATATCAACATCGATAAGCGAAAGAGCGTATAGTTCAGGATCATTTATTTTCTCAAATAATTTCTTCAGTACACTAGGCGCCATATGCTTTAATTTTTCAATGTGAATTTCCTTATCAGAAAATAGTAACTCATATTGAATATACGTAACATTTTCTTTAATAACTTTAAAATAGCAATTATTTTTTTTATCATTTACAAAATAACCGTTCGGATCTGCAATAATACTCTCTACTTGACGTATTAAATTAGGTAAACTACTCGCCGCCATTACAGTACGTTGCTCAACCTCACTTGGCGAAATGAATGTAACGCGATACTTATTCTGCGCCATCCTCCTCACCTCTCCTTCTATATAAACTTAGTCTAATTGTACAATATCTTAATTAATCTAAATCTATTTCAAATCAATGCTTCTAGACTCGGATAAATCCTCTCTCCCAAAAGTGAAGAGGCACCACCTACACTTGGCTTTTGACCTCTTCAACTACCTTAGAACCACTCCACACCTCTCGTCTTACAATGTACGAGCCACTCATAGGCAACTGACCGCTACTACACTCAGCTAGGTCCTCGCCCCTCTTCAACTAACCTAGAACCACTCCATATCTCTGTTCTCACAATGCGCGAGCCACTCATAAGCACTAACCGCTACTACTCATCGCTAGGCCCTCTCTCAAAACCTTAAAAGAAAGCTTTTAAGCCCCTTTCAACAGCTCAATGTTATTGAACCAAAAAGCAAGCTGCTGATCCGTAATATCCGGCAACATAACGAAAAACTCACGGCACTTCATCTCATCTTTAAACAGTTGATACTTCCAAACACTATCGCTACCAATACTTACGAAATAAAACTCGTGTATACGGCCAATGATTGCTTGCTTTTCACCAAACGAATATGGAGGCACTTGTTTGATTTCAAATTGATCTGGTAAATATACATGCTCTTCTCGTTCTATTTTTAACACTTGCTCAGCAAGCTCACGTTTATTTTCGAAAAAAGGCAATTGTAAAATTCGCTCTTGTCTTGTCATACGAATATAAAACCCTTTCTACTACGTTACAATTTTTCTTTACGATTTATTATCGAATTAAGTTCACAACTTCATTTAATACTTCATCTGAAATTTTGATTACTTTCGCATTTCCTTGGAATCCGCGTTGGTATAACATTAAATCAACGAATTCTACAGATAAATCTACGTTTGCACCTTCTTGTGCACCACCACGTATTTTTCCTGCACCGTTTTGACCAGATGCACCTAACGCTAAAATACCAGTTGTATTCGTCGCTGTATAGTTACCATTTCCAGTTTTCATCAAACCGCCTTCATTCGGGAACATCGCAACAGCTAATTGACCAGCAGATTTCATACTTCCATCAGAATATTTTACCATCACATATCCACCGTCAGCAATAAAGCAATCTTTAACAGTCGCCGCCGCTCTACCATCTACGTTTGTTACTGATAATGTTTTATCTGTCGGATGATTCGTTAAATGACTTAAGTCTAACTTTATAGAGCCACCATCAAATGGAATATTGGCCCCTTGCTCTTTCGGATTTGGATTTCCAACAGCATCAAATGTCATATTACCACCTGCACCTGGAACATCCTCAAACTTTGTATCCTTTTTCGAGTCATTACGCATCTGTACTTTATATGTATAATTGTGTTCGCTTGTTTGTGTAAATTCTACACGCATTGTCCATGTATTACCGGCATTATCGTATACAGGTAAGTCTTGCGTAATTTGTTTTTCACCAGTTGGAATATTCCCTTTAATTGTCCCTTGCGATGTTCGAATACCACCAATTGCCGTCCCCATTGGAATTTGCAATGGGCCTGGAATACCAGATAAATCAACTTCACCAGTCGCCTCATTAGCAGGGTATGCGAATACGTATTGACCTTCTGTGTTCGTAATATAATAATCTGAAGATATTCCAAACGTACCTTTACGCGTAAATTCCATGTTTCCGCCTTTTGAATCACCTACAACGAAGAAACCATTACCTTCCATTGCAGCTTGTGTTTTGCCACCTGTTAACGTAATTGTACCATCACTATAATCCGTAACCGTACCACTCATTTTCACACCGTTACCGATACTTTTCGGATTCGTTCCTGCGTATTTACCGTCACCTTTTGCACCAATTGAATTGTTATATAGTAAATCATCAAACATTGCTTTTTGTTTTTTATAACCAACCGTTTGTGCATTGGCAATATTATTTGAAGTTACACTTAATGCATTTTGTGTTGCATTCATCCCTGTAATACTTGTATATAACGCTTTAATCATAACGTATGTACACTCCTTATGAATTTGTAGTTTTTACTTCTTCAGTTACTTTTTGATCGTCTTTCTTTGCATCTTCTGGATTCGTTTCTCCAATCGGTTTATCAGACACTCTTTCAACGAAACGAAGAGATACTACTTTATTATTAATAACGAGCTGTACATCGTTATTTTCTGCAAGGCGAACTGTCTCTACTTGACCAGTTACTTTGTTCCCTTCACCGTCAATACCTCTTACGTATTTCCCTAAAAATTTCATTCCACCATCAAGCGCTGTCGAATACATCGTCGTTCTTAAAGAGTCAACTGCTTTTGTCATATTCTGCACTTGTTCCATAAGAGATAACTGCGCTGTCTGATTCATCATTTGATTCATATCCATCGCATTGAACGGATCTTGGTGCTGGAAACTCGATAAAAATAATTTTAGAAAATCGTCTTTCCCCATTACACCAGGAGTTTTTTGAGCACTTTCTGATACTCCGTTTGTTTGTTGAACTGGCGATTGTACACCATTAACAGGTGCATTACTTTTTTGCGCTCCTGCCTGCAATGGAATATGATTTGTACTCGTTGTGTTTAATCCAACTGTTGGCACGCTTTATTCCTCCAATAATCCTGCAAATTCTTTCGATTCTTGTTTCTCTTGCTTCGTACTTGCTAATTTTTGTTTTTGCCTTTGCTCTTGTTCTCGCTGTTCTTTACGTTGTTCATCTTTTTCTGAATAACTTATTTGAATATTAATTTCTTTTTCTTTTAATTTCAGCTTCAATTCGTCAAAAATTATTTCAACACGCTTTTTCGCATCGTGTTTTTCCATTTCTACATGGACTTCAATTTGACCTCCATGCTTTTTCATAAATACAGTTAATGAACCAAGTTTCTCTGGATTTAGCTGGAATAAAACACGTTCTTGTTTCACTACAAACTTTTGCAGAGCCTCTACTTGTGCTTCCATTTTCTTGCCTAAGTCAGGTAATGTAACCTTCTCAGCTCCACTATTTTGTTTTCCTATTTGGTCAGTACCCGTTGCTTTATTTAATAACTCAGCTCCGGCCGAACTTGAGTCATTTAACTGATCGACTTTTGGTAACTCTACCTTCACATCATCGCTCTCTGCTTTCGGGAGTTCTACTTCCTTAGACTCTTCTTGTTTCTTTGCAATATTACAAGTTTCTGTTTCTACAACTTTTAATGCTTGCAACGTTTGCTCTGGCATCGTCACCTTGTCTAGCACCATTTGCATTGTATCTTCTAAACATATGGCATTTTTAATATTCATGTTAGAAAAAAGCTCTTGTAATTGCTGTAATTCAGCTGCGGGCAATTCATTCAGTTTAATATTTCCGTATTCTTTATATAACGCCTGTATTTTTTGTATGTATTGATATAACAATTCTGGCTGCATATGCAATTGCTCAATTGCAACCATCTGCTCAGATACAGCTAACAATAACTGTTCTGTCTCTTTCTTTTCTTCTTTCTTTACAATCGGCTCTTCTTTCGTTACCGTTTTTTTTGCGAGAATATATTCTTTCTTCTCTTCTTCTGGTGCTTCTTCTCGTTTCGGTTTCTCCGTTTTCGGCTGTTTTTTATTTTCAATTCTCATTGTATTATCGAATGAAGAATTTTCATTTTTCGATTGTACTTCTAGCCCTTTTTCTTTTTGCGGAGGTAAACTTTGCTGCACCGGTAATACAAACTGTATCACTACATCCACCTCATCCGTTCATACACATTTTTAAATCAAGAAGCATTTTTTCTTCCAGCTTTTCTTTTACTTTCGCAAGCTTCTTACAATCTTCTTGATACATTTCATCAATGACACGTTCTTTTTCTTTTATTTGCTCTAAAAGGCTTTCATTTTTTTGAATAAAACCTTCTGTTTTTTTTATTTTTCGATTCCATTCTTCTATTCTTTCAGGTGAAAATGTATGTGAAGACAGCATACCAGCCATAATACGTTGTCCCGTTTGTACAACCTTATTGCGTGATTTCACAACATATAGATCATATTCTTTTTTTCGTTCTATTTTTCTTTTTTCAGCTGTTAGTTCGTACACTTCTTTCAAGATATGTTCTTTCTCTTGATTAATCTGCAATTTAATCGTGTCGTACTGCTGCTTATCCACCCGTTTTCATAGCCCCTTCCTATTATAACGTTACCTTTTTCTATTATATAGTTTTTTTACAAAAAAATCTGTGAAATATTAAAATCAAAAAAATAAGACCTCAAAGGGCGAGATCTTATACAATATGGTGCATCGCTTGGACAACATCTTCAAACTGAAAACTACCCGTTCGACCTTGTTTTAAAAACGTATTTATAGCTTCTACTTTATTTTTACATTCAAAAATATAAGCATTTTCTTCATTCTCTTGAATTGTTCCAAGTTTAAAATACAATTCATTCTCTTTATAAATAGATAGAATTTTTCTCATTTCATTTGCAAGTTGCCAATGATTCGGCGATACGATTTCTTCCATAATCCTACTTACCGAATCTAATACCGAAATGGCAGGGTAATGACTAAGAGTTGCGAGCTCACGTTTTAATACAATATGTCCATCTAAAATACCACGAGCTAAATCTGGTACAGGACCATTTAAATCATCACCATCAACTAACACTGTATAAATACCTGTTATTGACCCTTTTTGCGTTTTTCCTGATCGTTCTAATAACTTTTTCATATAACTTTCCATTAACAGTGTTTTACCACCGATCGGTAATTCCTTTACCGCAATATCAACACTTCGGCGTGCATCAGCAAAACGAGTAACAGAATCCATCATAAGTAATACGTTATTACCTTGGTCACGGAAATATTCAGCAATAGATGTTGCAAGCTTAGCCGCACGAAGTTGCATAAGGTGACTTTCATCTGACGTTGCTACAACAACGACACTTTTTTTCATACCTTCTTCGCCTAATTCTTTTCGAATAAAGTCTTTTACTTCTCGGCCACGTTCTCCTACTAAACTAATAACGTTAATATCAGCTTTTGCGTTTTTCGCAATCATTCCAAGCAAGGTAGATTTACCAACACCCGATCCTGCGAAAATACCAATCTTTTGACCAATCCCAATCGTTAACATGGAATCAATCGATTTAATTCCCGTTTCAAATACATCTGTAATTTCTTCACGCTCAAATGCATGAATCGGCGGTGCATCTAATTTTATTTTTTGTAGTGGAATGTTTTCAGTGTTCTCATTTAACACTTCGCCATTCGCACTTAACACTTTCCCAAGTAAATGATTACCACGAGGTACAACAACATCTTCTTCAATTAATGTAACTGCATCTCCGTAACATACTTTTTCTGTCTGTCCAAATGGAAGTAGCATATTATTTTCTTTTTCAATCGCAATTACTTCACATAAGACACTATGTTCTCCAACGAGACAAACATCTCCAATCTTTGCTTTCGGACCTTTCGCTACAAAAAACTGCTCTTGTACACTATGAACTTTGCCAACTTTCGTATAAAACGGTGTTTCAATAAATGTATTCCATTTATTATGTTCATTCATTAGCTCGTTGTTCATACATTTTGCTCCTCAAACAACTTCTCTTCTTCCCACTTATGACGAAGCTTCGCAAATATAGGCGCAAATTTAAACTCAAAAAACTCTTTCTCTTCTTCCAGAACAAATTCGCCAAACTGTAAAGAAAAATCATACTTCCATTCTACTAATTGTAGTAGCCAATACTCTTTCGTATTTTCTTTCTCTTCTTGTATACGTTCAAATGTTTCTGGATGAACCGTTATAATTAATTTTTCAAATGAAGTAGGCAATGTTTGCACGATGCCTGTTAAAATCGGCAAAACGTCTAATAAGCGCGAATCTACCGCTTGATTCACTACTTTTTCTGCTAACTGAAAAGATTGATTCCATAATAACTCTGTCCATTCGTATGCTGTTTCTTGTTGTTCTTTTTGAAACTGTATACGCGCTGCTTCCATCTGTTCCATTTGTTCATGAATATGCATTTGAAACTGTTCTTTATCTTGCAACAACTGCTGACGCTCTCGTTCTAGCATTTGCTGCTGCTGCCTTAGCTGATTCATTTCAATATGTAATGCATCTTGCTGTGCAAGAAGTTCTGCATGATCCACTTGTATCTCTTCTTCAATGTGAACTGATACTGGTTTCGGAAATTGTAATTCATACGTTTCTTCAGAAAAAGAAACAGAATTCTTCGGAATTCTGTTTTTAAATAAGGACATCATCTTCACCTCTTTGAACGATAATTCTTCCTTCTTTTTCTAACTTTTTCACCGTACCTGTAATCGTTTGTTGTGCTTTTTCAGCATCCGTCATCTTAAGCGGTCCTAAGCCATCTAACTCTTCAAGAATCATCTCTCTACGGTTTGAAGACATACATGTAAATAGTTTCTCTTTAATTTCTTCTTTTGCAATTTTAAGTGCTTTCGCGATAACACCGTTATCTGTAATTTCCTCTAATACACGGCGAAGCGCAAGATCCTCAAGACCAAGTAAGTCTTCAAAGACAAACATATTTTCTTTAATTTTCTCAGATAACGCATAATCGACTTCATCCAGCTTTTGAAAGACTGTTTTTTCAACACCTCGTGAAACATTATTTAAAATGTTCACTATTGTTTTCAATCCATCTGTTTTATTAATAGCACTAAATGCCATATTATTTAATTTTGCTTTTAATAACTCACCAATTTGATTAATTAATTCACCATCTACTTGTTCAAGCTTTGCAATACCCATTACCGTCTCTACACGTTTATGATCTGGTAATCTCTCAATTAATTGAGAAGCAAGTTGCGGCTTAATATAAGAAGCAATAATCGCTATCGTTTGTGGCGATTCATCATTAAGCACTGTAAGAAGTGGCTCTAAATCTGTAAGTGAATTTAAGAATTCAAATGGATTATCTTTGTTATACCAAAGGTCTTCCAATAATTTTTCCAACTCGTCTTCTGGCATATTTTTAAATATACGACGAATGTATTCTTTATCTGGAGTTACTAAATTCAACTCTTTTACATTTAGTTCGTACAAAAACTCCCCTAGTACATTTTCTAACGTTTCTGGTTTATATACACGAAACTTCGCGATTTCGCGAAGTAACACTTCTTTTTCCTCAGCCGTCATATATTCAATGACTTTTGCTGCCACCTCTTCGTTTAATGTACGAATGAGGATGGCAGCTTTCTCTTTGGAGGAGATTTCATCTAACATTGTTTTTCCTCCCTTACTGTCCGTTTAACCATTTTTTAATTACTTTTGCAGTACCTTCTACATGCTCTTTCGTAGCTTCCTGCACTTGATCATCTAATGTAGGTTCTGATGGTTCTACCGGTTCTGGCTTTGGCTCTGGTACTATTTTTTCTTCAGGAATTTCTAGGATACTTTCACTACTAGCAGCAATTTCTTCTTCTGCTAAGTATTCTTCATATTCCTCTTCTTCTCTCTTTTTCTTACGTCTTGCTAAGAAGAACCATACTAGGCCAATTATTGCTAGCAAGCCAGCTGTAATTCCACCGAATAACCACCAGTTCATACCACTTTTTTCTGGCTCTTTCTCTTTTTCAACTTTCGGCTGGTCGAACTGAACAGTTACAACGTTAACTTGACCGTTTGTAAAGTTTCCATTCGGATCAGCTTGAAGCCCAGCTGCTGTGCCAATCGCTTCTTTAAATGTTGTCATATCAATTTTTCGTTTTACTAACGTATCGTTATCTACCCATACAACAACATTTGTTTTTGTTAATTCCGGATGTTTCTTAATTGTTTCAACTGTTTTATCTATTTCATAGTTTTCAATTTTGTTACCATTTTTATTATCGTAGACAACTTTACCGTTTTGATTATTGTTCGTACCGTAGTTCGGCACTTCACCGTTCGCTGTAATACCCGCACCTTGCTTCGTATCTGCTCCTTCTTGCGCAGTAGAACTTTCCTCTTGCTCTTGTTTACTGCGAAGTACACCTTTATCGCCATATTTTTCTGACTGACGTGTAACTTCATCGTAGTTTACAGACACTTTCGTATTCACTTTATATTCATTTGATTTAAACATCGTCATTAACGTTGCGTCAATATCTTGCTTTAATTTACCTTCAATTTGATGCTGCATCTCTACTTCTTTTTCATAAGAAGAGGAACTGTTAGAATGCGCTTCATCTGTTCCTTTTGAGATGATACCTTTTTTACTATCAATAACACTTACTTCTTCTGCTTTCACGCCAGGAACTGCCGCACTAATCATTTGCTGTATACCCGCAACTTGATCAGCTGTTAATAGTTGTCCACGTTTCACACCAACAGTAATTGCCGCTGTCCCTTTCGCTTTTTCCTCATCAAAAATTGTTTCTTTTTCCGGTAATGTAATTTGCACATTTGCCGTTTCAACTGTCGCGAAGTTTCGTACAATATCTTGCTCCAATTGCTTTTTCGTGCCGACAATCTGCTTCATTTTCTTATCTTGTTCACTTGAACCGAGTGAGCTTTCTAATAAAATTTCCTCACCGCTTTTTGAATTAAACGGCAAGCCCATTCCATTCATTTCTTTTCGAACCCATGGAGCATCGTTCTTTTGCACTCGAATCGAACCATCGGCTGCTAATTGGTAATCAACACCTAGCTTCGATAATTCTGCTGTAATCTCTTGCTTATCTGTATCATTTAAATTTTGATATACAACAACATATTTATCTGGCAAGGTGAAGTATAAAAGTGCTCCTGTTGCAATCGCTAAAAGCGCAGCACCAATCACTAACTTATGCCACGTTTTCAACGATTGGAAAACATTTTTTATCTTTTCCATTTAAATACACCCGTCCATTTTCCTAAATTTGCATATTAATTAGTGACTTATAATTTTCAATAAGATTATCGCGTACGAGAGCAGCTGTTTTCATTTGTGATTCAGCTTTCTTCTGCTGAATTAAAACGTCATGCGTTTCTCCTACCCCTTTTGTCAGTAAATCATATACTGCTGTTTGGGCATTATTTTGCGTTTGATTCATATCTTCCAATAAATCAATAAACTTTTTGCCTTCAACTACAGATTTTTCTGAAGTTTTCTGTGTGCCAATCGGCTGAATCGCTCCAAATGGCTGTGTATTTAACATTGGTTGAATTTTCATATTTCCCCTCTTCCCTCTTATCCTCGGCCGATTTCTAAATCTTTATCGAGCATTTTTTTGTTCGCATTTAATACACTTGTATTTGCTTCATACATTTTTTGAGCAACCATTACATTCGTCATCTCAGCTGTCACATCAATGTTCGGATAACGTACATATCCTTCTTCATTTGCATGCGGATGCGTCGGATCATACACAAGATTTTCATTTCGATCCGTTTCAATACTTTTTATTTTCACTCCGTTAGTAGGAGCTCCATCTAGCATACTTGCAAAACTATTATTTGATTCTAATACTACACTTCGACGGTGATACGGCTCTGCACCCGGTGCTCCCGTCGTATTTGCATTTACGATATTGTTAGAAGTAACTTCCATCCATTTTCTCGCTGTAGTTAGCCCTGAACCACTTGCATTAATTGCCTGAAACATCTTTGTCTCTCCTTTTAACTATTAACGTCCACGTGCTGCTTGGTTAATAGCGTATTGCGTATTAATTGCATTAATTGAAACACCGTATAATTGGTTTGTTTTCATTAAATCTAGCATTTCTGTCGTTACATCAACACTGTTTCCATCTTTATTCGTTTGCATTGATTTCGTTTGAATCTTTGCGTATGTATTTTTCGTATTTGCTGTCGGTAAGTGCATTACATTCGTTTGATATAAATCTGGATTACTCTTTAAATCCGCAGCATTTTTTTTGTATAATGCACTGCTCATATTCATTTTCTCAGCAAATGTTACATCTTGTGCTTTATAGCCAGGTGTATTCGCATTTGCAATATTACTAGAAACGGTATTTCGCTTCGTTACTAAATAGTTCATATAATGACTTACATCACTAACTAAATCTGGCATATTCCACACCCTTCCTTTTCCATCATGCTCGTTTAGCGCATGATCATCCACTGATGGAAGTTTCACTTTATTATTCATTTTCCTATATGTATTTATTTATTAAAATATTATCTATTATGTACCCTTACATATTTTATTCCATTTTTCCATTGTTGTCTTTAGAAAAATACAAAAATATAAAAAAGAATATAAAAAACTGTATACGCGTAGTAATCCATGTAACATTTTGATATATAAACAATAAAAAAAGAGCTTCCATACACTTCTCTCTATAAAATAAAGACATCTTATTTTTCATTGTTTGGATTATTACCATTCTTTTTATTACAGTCATAAAGTGAAACCTCAATCAGCGGAACGCCTTATTCAAACAATGGAATGGATCCCCTTTTAAAAGGGGTATCAATTTCCGTAATTTACCATTAAAATTTACCGTAAAACGAATTCGCTTTCATTCGTCCATCATTTGTCATAATCATTTCTTCCAAAAATTTTTGCTTATCTCGAATATGCTGTGCTGCCTTAATTATTAATGGACTCACTTCCGCTGCAACATCTGCGCGCGTCTCTTCATCCAATGTCATCATCCAGCGATTTAACATTGCACTCTTCTCAGCAAATTCCCCATCTGATACTTGCAATTCACCGATTTCATTAAAACAGCCGACAAACGCTCGATAAATATCATTGTTCATTTTCGAGTGCTCCGCGGTAACCGTCTATTAAATCTTGTAACACTTGTACAATCGCATCCATGTCTTTTGCTTCACGCGTTACTTTCATCGTCTGAATTTGAATGCTAATCCAATCGTATAAACCGAATAGACTATCATATAAATCTTTAGTAATCTCAGGATTTAATTGAAGCTTTAACTCTTCAAAAATACGTTCTAATTTTTCAAGAAGCGCATCTCCTTCTTGTAGTTTAAAAGTATTTAAAAGTTCTTCTAAATTACGAAACTCAACGATACATCTTTCATAAATAAAAATTGTATTTTTAATTGGATTACTCGTCATAATATCATTTTGCATATAACGTTGCCATGCTTGCATACAATCACTTCCTTAACTTTCATTAATCATCACTTTTTTGTTTTGTCATTGCTTTAATTGTTTTTAGTTGGCTATCTAGCGCCGCTAATGTACTTTCTAGCTTTTGATACTTCTTCACAATCTCATCTTGTTTTTGCAGATTTTGTGTTTCAATATCTTTAATCTTTTTATCTAAATCACTTACACGTGAATCGATGTTTTTTACACGCTCTCCGACTACACCTTTATCACCAAATAGTTTATCAAGTGGTTCTTCCATCATCTTCCCTAAACCGTTAGAACCAAAGAAAAATTGCTTCGCTGCATCCGGCTTGTCTTTTAACGCTTTTGTTAATTGTTCATCATTAACTTCCATCGTCCCGTCTTGCTTTAATTGGATACCAAATGAGAATAAATAATTACCGTCTTGAGAAAATGTCACGACATTATTCATCGCTTGACGTACACTTTGCATAATGGCTTGACCTTGGAAAGCTCCACCTTTCCCAGCAAAGATATCTACTGTAGAAACAGCTTTATTATAATCCGCCACCATCTTTTTAATAACATTCGATGCATCTGTTACGTTTGAGTCACTTACTGTAAACTTCAGATCTATACCTTTTGCTTTTGGATCTGTTGTTGTACCTGCATCTGTTTTTTCATCTACTTTTGACTCCGTCACTTTTAGTAATTCAATTTTCACACCAGGAAGAGCTTCAATTGTATTCGTAGGACTTTTGTCCTCGATACCGTTAATACTATATATAGCATTTTTCGCTTCATTAATAGTATTTAATTTCATTTCCGTCTTAGTTTCACTGTCTTGATCTGTGCCTGTCCCGTTAATTTCCACCTCTGAATAAAATAGTTCAGTAAGTACGTTAGGTGGTGTACTTGCTAATTTAATAGCGTTTGCCTCTCCTTCTTTCGTAGAGGACATAAAAATTTTACTACCAAGTGTATATGCTGATACCCCATAATCTCCATCATTAATTTTATTAATTAAATCTTTATATGTCATATCAGTTGTTACTTTTAGTTCTTTATCGCCTAGTTTTATTGTTTCATTTCTTGGAAGCTTCTCATTTACATCAATAGAATTAGAAGCTATTTGATGACGCTGTGCGAGCTGTGTAATCGTCATATTAAAAGTTCCTGCAATTGCTCCACCATCAGCTTTTACATTAATATAACCGTCTTGTGTTGTTGTAACTTTTTTCTCATTACCTTTAAAAGCCGCTAAGTTTTTAAAAGTTTGTGTGAAAGAACTAAATTCTGATTTTAAACTTGTGTATAATAGTTTATCTTGTGAAAGTTGGTTCTTTTCATTAGCATACGGTGTTTTTCTCATATCTAACGCTTGCATTTCTAATTCTACAAAGTTAGAAGTATCGATCATATTATTTCCGAGGTTCCAAATCTGTTGTCTACCACCAATACCTGTTAACGTCCCTGCCATATTTCTCACTCCTTATTGTTTACATATAATCTAAAATGCTCGTTTTACTCATCGTACTAACTGCTTTAAGCGTTGCTTCATACGTTGCATTAATATACGCTAGGTCAGAAATTGCTACCGCTAAATCAACATCTTCAATTTCTTTACGATTTTCTTGAAGCGCTAAATTTTGCTCGCTTAAAATTGTTTTAAACGTCTCCATCGTGTTCATAGTTGAACCCACTTCAGTTGTACGGTTAATGACGCTATCTAAGTTTTTCTTATTTTCTCCTAATAACGGTTGCAAAGCTTTTTGATCACCGTTATTCAGTGCTTCACTCATCTGTTTTAACGTTTTTATAACTGGGGATAATAATTCTTCTCCGTTACGAAATGCTTTTAATTGATAACCGTCATTTAGTTGCCAGTTCACATCATTTTTTCCACCTTGATACGTACCATCTTCTGTAAATGGAGCTTGTTCAGCACTATCCCCACCGAAAATATAACGGCCTTGCTCTTTCGTATTCGCTAAATATACAACTTGTTTTAAAATTTGATCAATCTCTGCACCGATTGCCTTCAATTCTTTTTCACTATTCGTCCCATTTAGCGCTTGTACTGTTAATTGATCCGCTCTTGTTAAAGATTTAAAAACACCTTGTAATGTATTTTCAGTTTGTGTTAATACATTTTTCGAATCCGCTAAATCTTTTTGCATTTGTTCAATATTTGCTAACGAATGCTGAATCGCAAATGATTTACTTGCCGCAAGTGGGTCTTCGCTCATAAAAAGATTTTTCTTACCTGAAGTTACTTGATTTCGATGATATTGCTGTTGCACATTCAAATCCATCATCTGATTCTTTGCCCAGTTTGCATTTTGAAATGTAGATACTCTCATCTTTACCTTCTCCTTTATCTATATTTGAATTGGTGCGAAGAAGAAACCTCACCTATATACAGCTATCCTCTTCCCTCATAAAAAAGACTTTTTCGTTTTCATTTAATTTACATGGGGGAGGACGCTTGCTAAACATGGCTATTCTCCCCCTTAACTTCCCATTCAACCATCTCATATCTCTGGTCTAACATGGCTTGGTCCACTAAAAGGCTCTGTCCGCTTCTACCCTGCGCCGGACCCTCTCTTCCATCACAAAAAAAGCTTTTTCGATCCTTCTACATGTTATCTAATAATCGAAAACAAACTATCAAACACTTCATTCATCGTCGTAATAGCTTTAGAGTTTGCGACAAAATATTTTTGGAAAGCCATTAAATTAACCATTTCTTCTTCCATATTTACGCCTTCAATACTCATTTTTTCTTGTTGAATACCTTCTAATAGATCTTTATGAATATTTTGATAAGCATTCACTGCACTTTTATCAGAAGCTACACCAACTATAAATTGGTCTAATGCTTGTTTATAAGAAAGACCTTCTTTATAATCTCCCTCTGTAATTCCTGCTAGTTTATTTGCTGTTTCAGCAGAGATTTTCATTTTCGAAACATCTTTTGTGAATTCAGGGTTTAACTGAATATCTTTCGCATGATCTCCAACGAAGAAATCTTTTCCCATCACTGTATTCACTTGACCTTTTACAGAACTCACTAATTCTTCAAGGTTTTTCTTATAACTAGCAATCTTCGCTTTCGTATCTATCGCTGATTGAATTGCTCCACCATTTAAAGGAATATCCGATCCATAAATCGCAACAGACATTGGTTCTTTTTCTTTATTTAATTGAAGTGGATATGTATCTTGTCCATTTACTGTTAAAACACCATTCATTCTAACACTCGCGATATTAGGATTCATAGATTCATAAGATACTTCGATATTGGCATACTTAGACATCTCTGTAACGATGCGATCACGTTCGTCTAATAGTTGATTAGGTACTTGTGTCCCCGCTTGTCCAATTTTTTTATTCGCCTCTGCTAAACTAGCACCAAGACGATTAAATTCATTCACATGTGCTTCAATATCTTCTGTCGTCTGTGCTTCTGCTGTATCTAAGTTTTTTGCAAGACGATTTATCTGACTTGTGAACTTCCCAGTTTCAGAAACTAATGTATCGTAGTAGTTTGGTTGTTCTGGATTTTTTGCAACTTCACGAAAAGCATTGAAGAATCCATCCATTAAACTAGATAATGAATTTTTCCCTGTCGTTCCTACCATAGACTCTACTCGTGATAAAGTAGAATTCATATATGCGTAGTAAGAGAACTGTGACAACTGATCATTAAATTGCTTCGTTTTCACTTCATCTGTAATACGGTCAACTCCTAATGTTTGTACACCATAACCAATTCTCTGTTCAGGCGTATGACCGTTACTTGCTCCAACAGATCCGTAATTTACCATTTGACGAACATAACCCGGCGTATGAATGTTAGATAAGTTTTGTTTTGTCGTTTGTAATCCCATTTGGGCCGCTAGCATACCAGATAACGGCGTATTATAATCAGATAATCTCATAATGCTTCACTTCTCCTTTACAATAGTTCATTCATAAAGATTTGCGAATTATTGTTTTTCTCCAAATTGTATTCAGAAACGGAATCCACAATACTTTCTGTAGTTTTTAATAGTACGTTTAAGTAATATTGATTTTTCAAAAGAATCATTTTTACATTTTCTTCTAATTCATTTAAACTTTTTTGTAATTCTTCCATTTTTTCATTTTCTTCCTGTGAAAAATACGAAAATAGCGAACGCATACGCAGCGGTTCAACTTGTTTTTCTTTACAAAGCTGAACAACCATTTCCTCAAAAGATCGCGATAATCCTTTAACACCTTCTATGTACTGCAATTGCTCTACTTGCAACTTTTGAACTGCATTTACATTTTTATTTTTTAAATTCTCATATATTTGTTCCCCAAGCGTTTGAATATTTTCATATGCCTTTTGAATAATAACGAGCTTTTCATATAATTGTATGTACATATAGCTTCCTTTCCTTTACAAGACTAAATTTACAATCAAACCATGAATTTCTCCAATTTGATTTAACATTTCTAAATGCCCTGTTTTCGTATTAATTAAATTCATAACATCTTCTAACTCAGTTAATCCCATTTCAGCTTGTTTTACGATCGTCATTTTCTGCGAATATCCGTAACGCGGATGACGAGACATAACATCTTTATACTGCAATACGTTATCAACGTAAAAATTCAAAAATGATTTTACAGTATTTTTGTATTCCATTACATTATCGAGCGTTAACTCTAATTCGATTTTCTCTTTAATTTCTCCAATGTTATCAACAAGTGCTTCCATTTGTTCTAACAATTTATCTTTTTTCGGATCTGCATGCAAATTATCCGAAAAAGCAAGTCCTGTCCTGACATTTGCTTCTTTCGGCATTTGAGTAGCAGGCGGTATATGCGATAAAATTGGATTATGCGAGATAGAACGCAGCATATATATCACCTATTTATTTTTTTATTTCCTTCCAAACTTAATCGTAAAATCCAGTTATTTATAATTATACTCTGTACAATGATATTTTGCAGTTATTTTTTATAGAAGATATGTTACAATTTAGCATGAGGTGGCACAAATCTATGAATATTTTTCTTTGTGGTTCAAATCAATTAACAGCATTAGATCAGGAAGAAATAAAAAAATTTTTAATTGACTATGCTCACAAACATAAAATTTACATATTATGTTATAAATCTATTGAAAATGAGGTTCTTCGTTTCTTCATTGAAAACGAAAGACTTGCTCAAAATTTATGTCTTTACACACTACAACCGTTACAAGTATTAACAGACGAATTTCAAGAAGTCGTTGATTACTTAAAAAAACACGGAGCCGAGTATATTGCTTTTGATCATCCTTCCGACTCCATTTATCGATCAGATTATATGTTTTTTGTAAAGCAAATTGTCGAAGATACCGATTTAGTTCTCTGTTTTTATAACGGAGATAAACATACGTCTGTCATTCCCGTTGACGTTGCAAAAGAAGCAGGAATTGATGCTGTTATTTATGATTTACCAGGCTTACATGAAAAGCAGATGAAAAAAAGCTTTGAACAAAAAATTCGTATGATGTAAAGGGGGAGGCACAATATCGTTATTGTGCCTATTGTAAATATGATAACTGAACAAGATTATAATCAATTTGTCGTAAGTTTTAAACAGCACTTTAATATGGATATCGCTTCCTATAAGCAAGATAGAATGCGCCGAAGAATCGACGCTTTCATTTCGAGAAAAGGTTTTGAAAATTACACAAATTTTTTAAATAATTTACGCACCGATCAAACGTTATTTTTAAGTTTTATTGACTATATTACAATTAACGTATCAGAGTTTTTCAGAAATAAAGAGCGCTGGCAAACGTTAGAGACGAAAGCTCTACCAAAGCTACTTGAACAAAATAACGGTAAATTAAAAATTTGGAGTGCTGCTTGCGCTGCCGGTGAAGAACCATATACACTTTCTTTAATATTATCGAAGCATCTAGCTCCGTTTCGTTATGAAAATCAAGCAACGGATCTTGATTTTCATGTTTTAGAAACTGCAAAACGTGGTCAATATACAGAACGCTCTTTGAAAGAATTACCTAATGATTTAAAACAACGTCATTTCACAAAAGAAGATGATACATATATATTGCATCAAAATATTAAACAGCAAGTTACATTTAAACAACATGATTTATTAATGCAGACATTTGATACGAACTACGATTTAATCATTTGTCGAAATGTAATGATTTACTTTACAGAAGAAGCAAGAATAAAGCTTTATGAAAAGTTTAGTCGTTCTTTACGAAAAGGCGGCGTACTATTCGTTGGTAGCACAGAACAAATTTTAACACCCGAACGCTACAACCTTCAGCGTTTTGATACATTTTTCTACGAAAAAATATAGAAAAAGGTCGTCATAATTGAAATGACGACCTTTTTTTATTATATAATACGAATCAATATGATACCTATAACCCATATAAAGAGAAATAGAGCTGTAACAGACCATTTATGCTCTTGAATCGTATGTTTCAACGCATGAGATAATTGCGTCATATTCATTTCTGCAAGTGCTCTCCACACGCTCACATCACGTTCTTTAGAAATACGATCTGTACCGCTAATTAAGATTGTTTCATTAGACAATTTCGTCATGTAAGCTGTAATAACCGTTATCATTAAATTTATATTTCCTTCTGAAGAATCACTTTCCACTCTAGAAATGAGCGCACTTACGTCAAGTAAAGGAATATGTACTTTTCGCCCGAATGAAAGCTGTACTTCAGCGAAATCATACGTCCCATCGAGTAACGGAATATCTTTTATATACGCTTGCTTAATAATCCCTTGTAAACTTCTAACAATTTGTTCATATATTTTTTCCGATTGCTTTCCTTCCTCGGACAACATATGTAACTTTGAAAACAACTGCAACACCGTATCCATTTCCTTAGAAAGCATTTCTTTTACAATCTTTCCATCACCTAAACTTGCAAGCAAAATCCCTATTTCATTGTTTTTCGAAATGATTTTGGGCTGCCCAGTAAACACAAGGTTACTCCGCTTTCGTTCTTTCTGAATTTCATGTTCTGAAATAGCTGCAGGCTGTTTTAATGGTTGTAGCGTCTTATTTTCAATTGTAGTACGTTTAATTTCCATCTAAGCGCCTCCACTACTATCAAATTATTAGCCCCACTCTTTATTACTCTTTAAAACTAAAAATAGTACAAATAATCCTGACATAACAGCAAACACATTAGAAGCCTGTACTCCCTGCTCACTTTTTTCCTCTTTCTTTTCTTGTTGTTCTTCTATTTTCTCTTTCTTTTTAGAAACGACTTGATTGTCATTTCCGCTTTTTTTCTCTTTATGAACCTTCACATTATTTACTTCCTTGTTGTCTGTTAACGACTCTTTTATAACGTAGTTGATTTCCTCTTTTTCTTTCAACGGCTCTTTTATATAAGAGTTCACTTTCTCTTCTTGCTTTGGAATTTGAACAACTGGAAGTTTTTCTTCTGGAAGTGGCATCTCTATTTTCGGATCTTCCTGCTTCTCAATTTCTTTCTTATCTTCTACTTCATTTTGATTCTCTTGCTCTTCTATCTTTTCATCATCTTTCACTTTTTGTTCGATGATAGAAACGATATATTCACTCTCTGTCACAAGTTTGTTACCTGCCCCATCTGTTACTTCCACAATAAGTTGATGTGGCCCAACAGGTAAAGCTTCTGTTATTTCAAATATTTTCTGCCAATCCATGTCGCGTTTATTATAGTCTAATAAAAAAGTAATATCGTTACCGTCTTCTTTTCCTTTTAATATAACGCGCACTTCTTTAACAACCGATTCTATATCTACCGTTTGTACTCGTATATGAACGGATTCTCCCTTTTTCCGTTCAATTAAGTTCCCTTTTGCCTCATCAATACTAACTTTCTCTAACTTTGGCAATTCTTTATCTATAGTTGGTGCTTCATTGTTTATACGAATGAGCGGGACATTTAATTCGTTCTCTATTACTTCTTCCTTCTCATCTTCTTTATAGCTTTCAACGAGCCTAAGGTTCCAATCACCTTGTAAATCATATATTCCGGCCTTATAATTAGCGATCCATCGCTTCGTTTCTTCTTCATACTCAAAAGATATTATTCTCTCTTGTCTGTACTGCTCACCATTTTTTTGTAATTGTAATATACCTTTTACACTTTGAATGTTTTTTTCATTTGGTTCTACAGCAATCCGCACTTCTTCGCCAACCTTTAGCTCCTGCTTATTAACTGTAATAACCCCTCGGTCTGTTTCTATCGTTCTTTCTTCTTTTTTTTCTTTCCCTTGCTCATTTTCTACTGCTTTTTTTTCATCTTCAACCGAGGGCATTTCCACTTGTTCTGGCTGTTCCTGAACTTCTTTATTTTTTCCCTCTTGGTCATTCATTTCGCTTATATTTTGATCTTGTACACTTTTTTCTTCTGCCTGCCCTCGAGATGGTAAAATTATACATATATGTAAGAATAGCCAACTAACTAGAAAAAACTTTACGTTTTTCATCTATTTGTTCAAACTCCTATTTTGACGCCTTATAGCGATTTCGTCATTTTTACTCCGAAAAACCCATCTACATTTACAAGTTCTCCATACGCCACTAATACATCGTTCACATAAATTTGAATCGGTTCATCAATATCTTCATCAAGTACGACCGCTTCATTTTCTTGTAGACTTAAAATATCTTGAATTGTTCTCACTGTACTTCCAAATACAAATTTAACATTCATTTCTACATTTTGTAGAATAGATGTATCCATATATACTGGCTCAACTTGCTTGACTTCTTTATATTCAATTGGCTGTACGACTGGTGCAGGAATTTCTTCCTCTTCAACAACTTCCTCAACTATTTCTTCTCGCTCTTCCACCATCGGATATAGAAGTCTTCTAACCATTTCTTTCGCTTCTGATATCGGTAGTATTTGATACATCTTTGATTGAAGGAGATCACCAATTTCAAGATTAAAAGTAATTTGAACGAGTTCGTCAACTGCCATCGACTCTCCCAAATACTCCATTTCTTCTTTTAAAGAAACAAATTTAACGTCTGGTGGTGTCATATCCATTTTTTCTTTAAACATTTCTGACATCGCTGTTGCAGCATGCCCCATCATTTGGTTCATAATTTCTTTAATGCCACTTAACTCTAATTCACTTAGCTCTTTCTCCGGATCAATTTCACCCGTTCCCATCATCATTAAATCTACCATTGTTAAAGCAACATCTTTCGTAAATACGAATACATTCTCATTTTTTAGTCCTTCAACAAAATCGACATTTAAAATAACAAACGGAACCGGTACTCCTTCATAATGACGAACATTAATCGCCTCTACATTTGGTGTACTAATAGTGACAGGCTGATTTAAAAGCGTCGATAGTACTGTTGAAGCCGAACCGATTGAAATATTCGCAATTTCACCAAGCACATCTTTCTCTTCTTGTGTTAATTGCTCTTTTTCTACATGCTCTTCTACAATCTCAGTTTCCTGCACTTCCGTCGGCTCATCTATTTCTTCTTCCACACCACCAGATAATTGTAACAATTTATTTATCATTCGCTTCGCATGTTCAACTGAAACAACCTGTACAAGCTGAGAATTCACAAGATTATCTATTTTTAATTCAAACGATACTTTAACAACCATATTATTCCCATTAATACCAGAAATCTTCTCCATCTCTTCTGTAAGTTGCACAACTTTAATTGTTGGCGGAGACATGTCTACCGTATCTTGGAAGAATTCTGACATAGATGTTGCTGCGAATCCCATCATTTGATTCATAGCTTCTTGTACTGCACTTAGCTCTAATTCACCAAGCTCTTTTCCCTCTTCAACTTCACCTGTTCCCATCATCATTAAATCAGCAATAGATAAAGCAACATCTTGTTGAAGAACAAGAAGATTTTCCATATCTAATCCTTTTGTGAAATGGATATTTAATACAACATGTGGAATTTCAACATCACTTGTATCATATAAATCTACCAATTCTACTTGAGGAGCAGTAATACTTACTTGCCTATTTAAAATTGTTGATAATACAGTCGAAGCTGAACCAAATGATATATTAGCGATTTCACCAAGAATATCGCATTCTTGAGGCGTTAAATGTTCATTTTCTTTTTCTAGCACAATTGTGCCAGTATCCCCTTTTGTGTGTTGCTCAGGCATTTTTCCTGCCTCCTCATTTTTGTTTTTCTATCAAATGATTTAAACTCTCTATTACACTCGTTATATTTTACCAAACTTATCATCCGAATTGTGAACATGTATTTACTTCCACAATATGTGTAAACGACGGTTTTCATATACTTATATTATTAATTCTACCCAAAAAGCTCCCCAATTGTATACAAGTGGGGAGCTTCCTTCATTCCTATTATAAACCTTCTGGGTTTAAAATGAGGACCACTCGTCCATCACCGAGAATTGTCGCACCAGAGAAATAGTTAGAGCTCTCTGCAAAGAAATCACCTAATGACTTTAAAACTATTTCTCTTTGACCGATAATTGTGTTTACGATAAGTCCATAGCTACGATGTGTATTACGAACAATTAACACAGGAACCATTTGACTATCATATGATGCGAACGCCTCATCTACTGTTTTTTCACCAAATACAGTACTTAAATGTTTCACTTCAATAATTTGATTGCGATAGTTTAAAACGTCTTTCCCTTGTAACGATTGTATGTCTTCTTTCTTAATTCGAATGGCTTCAGCAATATTGCCAAGAGGCAAGGCATAACGCTTATCATTTGTTTGAACAAGCATTGATTGAATAATAGACAATGTTAAAGGAAGTTCAATTCTGAATGTACTTCCTTTTCCTTCTTCAGAATCAATAATTAAATGCCCACCTAAACTATGAATCGTATGTTTAACAACATCTAATCCAACCCCACGTCCAGAAAGGTCAGATACAACTTCCGCTGTACTAAATCCCGGTTGGAAGATAAGATCAAAAACTTCACGATCCGTTAATTTATTTGCCTCTGATTCCGTTACAACACCATTTTTTATCGCTTTTTCTAATACTTTTCCTTTATGAATACCATTTCCATCATCAGTAATTTGAATTACGACATGATTTCCACTATGAAACGCCTCTAATTTAATAGTACCTGTCTCATTTTTCCCGGCATCACGTCGGTTTTCGACAGTTTCAATACCATGATCAATTGCATTACGAATTAAATGAACGAGTGGATCACCAATTTCGTCAATAACAATTTTATCAACTTCAGTATCTTCACCTTTAATTTGTAAATCGATTTTTTTACCTAAATCTTTCGCTAACATACGTACCATACGCGGAAAACGATTGAAGACCGTTTCAATTGGTACCATACGCATATTTAATAATACATTTTGGATATCTTTTGAAATATCCCCTAATCGATTTAAATGCTCGATTAACTCTTTATTTTGAATCGTTTCTGCTAATTCATCAATTCGTCCACGCTCAATTACACTTTCTTCAAACATATTCATTAATCTTTCGATTTTTTCTAACTGAACACGAATAGAACGATTCTCTACTTTAGCATTTTTCGTTTTTGTATTACTTTTAGCCGGTGTAGTACTAGCTGTTGGAGTTCGTGCCTCTAGAGATGGATCCAGCTGCGTTGCTGCAATAGATTGTACGATTCCTTCTTCAGCTATATCTCCTTGCTTCACTTCTACTTTCTCAATTTCAGAAACGTGAAGCACCACCTGTTTCAATTCTTCAACACTACGATCAGTATCCATATATACTATAAACTCAAATCCAAAAGCATCCGCTTCGATTTCTTCAATGCTTGGAACCGTTTTTTGTATATCCCCTACATTTTGTAATGCTTCAATACACATAATGGCACGTACTGCTTTTAAAATGGCTTGTTGTTCGACGGTTATATATACTTCATGTGAAACTGTATCATCATTGTTTATACTACTTTGCTCTACTTGTTCCATAGAAGCTTCTACATTCCCATTTAATAATGCTTCTAATTTATGCTTTGTAGATACAACATCAATATTACCCATTCCGCCCTGCTGCACATCTGTAACCATCTTTTCTAAATTATCAATGCACTCAAAAATAACATCAATAATATTAGCATTCACCATCATATTTCCATGACGGATTTCGTCTAAAACATTTTCCATCTTATGAGTTAAATCTGCCATTTCCGCAAATTCCATACTCGCAGACATACCTTTAAATGTATGAGCTGAGCGGAATATTTCCCCTACAACACCCATATCTGCAGGATTCTGTTCTAAATTTAGCACATTTTCATTTAGCGACTGTAAATGTTCTTCTGCTTCTTCAAAAAATATATTTAATAGATCTGTTTGCATTTTAATCCCCTACCTGTCTAACAAACATTTCATTTATGTATAACAATTTAGTGTTTTACAACGAGAAAAAAGGGGGCCACACGTCTATCCGCTATCATTGATTTGATTCTTTGTGGCACCCCTTCTATATTAGCTATTTGCTACTTTTGTTAAAGCTTCGATAACACGATCGGCTTGGAATGGCTTTACAATAAAGTCTTTTGCCCCGCCTTTAATTGCATCTAATACCATACCTTGTTGTCCCATTGCAGAACAAATAACAACCTTTGCACTCGAATCAATTTTCATAATTTCTTTTAATGCTTCAAGTCCGTCCATTTCTGGCATAGTAATATCTAGTGTTACAATATCAGGTTGAAGTTCTTTATACTTTTGAATCGCTTCTACCCCATTCTCTGCTTCACCGATAACTTCAAATTCTGAATTACTTTTTAATAAGTTTTTAATCATTGTTCGCATAAACATTGCATCGTCTACAACTAAAATTTTATGTGCCATTCTTTTTGGTTCTCTCCCTCTATGTATAAATATATCTTAATATTTCACCTTATCATTCTCACTCATTATACAAAATAAAACGAGAAAATTTAATATTTTTTTAAAAGAATTTCTGTATTTTTATTATTTTATTAATAAAATGGAAATATATTATTCTTTAATATATATTACAACGCGCCGGTTTTTCTCCCAATTTTGCGGTGAATCATTTGATGCTACTGGTTTTGTGTCCGCATATCCTACCGCTGCTAATCGTTTATCATCTACATTATACACTTCAATTAAGTGGTGAATCATATTAGCTGCTCGTGCTGAAGATAATTCCCAGTTGGAAGGAAATTTTTCATTATGAATCGGTCTACTATCTGTATGTCCTTCTACAACAATTGGGTTTGGTACCGATTGAAAGAACCCTACTAATTGACTAATTACTTCTTTTGCTTCCGGCTTAACATTCGCATCGCCTGTATCGAATATTAAGTTATCTACTATAACGATGCTAACACCTGTATCTTCTCGATATACATTCACTTGACTAACACCATTATTATCTACATATGCTTTTAACTTTTTATACAATTCATCCATTCGTTTTTTTGAAACTGCTTTTTCATCATTTTTTTCATGTGAAATATCTGGTATTGTACCTTCCATTACTTTCGCATCCACTTGTTCTGCATCACTAAACTTTTCAAGCATCTTCGATAATTTTACTGTATCTTGTTTTGATGTAGCAACTAATAGTACAAAAAAAGTCAATAACAACATCGTTAAATCAGTAAAAGTCGTCATCCAACGAGGCGATCCTTTTTGCGGTCGTTTTATCATCACCATACCACTCCTTGAAATATTAGGCTGCTCGTTTTTCTTTTTTTATCTTCGTTTCATATACGTATGTATCAAGTTTTAACTTTAACTTAGAAGGAATTTGTCCTCGGTAAAGCTCTGTGATTGCTTCTATTACAAACTTCTTCTCTGTATACAAATCTTCAATGCCACGATACACTTTTTCAGATAACGGTATTGCAATCATGTTTGCAATAACAGATCCATACAATGTCGTCAACATAGCAACTGCCATTCCTGTACCAATTTGCGCTGTATCTTGCAAGTTTTGAAGCATAATAATAAGACCAATTAAAGTTCCTATCATACCCCACGCTGGAGCGAAATCACCAATCTTATCTAATAATGTTGCTCCTTTTCTTAACTCATATACTTCTGTTTCAACATCTCTCATTAATACTTCTTTTAATTCTGCTTCATCATATCCACTTAACATTAAACGAATCCCCTTTTGAATAAAAGGATTGTCTACTTGCTCTCCATCAACTTCTAACGAGAGTAAACCATGTTTTTTAGACTTCCTTGAAAAATCAACGAACAAATCCGTTAACTGTTCTAGATTTTCCTCTCTTCTATGTAAAACAGTAAAAATACTTTTCGTATATTTTTTTATTTCTCCAAATCTATATGCCACAATAATTGTCGCTGTTGTTCCCCCTATAACGATCAAAATAGATGAAACATCTAAGAAATTTTTAAAAGCTTTTATTCCACCACCGCCAAGCATGATCGCTGCAATTAAAATAACGAAACCTACTACAATGCCAAAGGGGCTAGAAATATCAAACTTCCTTTTTTTCCTTTGCGGTCTAGCTAATCCTTGATTTTCGTCTCCCATATTCCTGCCCTTCCTTTTTCGTTTTCGTAAAACATTTTTTTATTTTAATAATGCGTTTTCACATATAACAATCATTATACGCGTATCATCTATTTATCGCAATATACTCATTAAATTGACACATTTCATTTCTATATTAGAATTATAGTATGGAAATATGAGGAGGATCACGATGGAACATAACATTTTACAAGTCATTGCATTAGCAGAAAAACTAAAATATGAAATGCGACATAGTTGGCTTTCTAACGGACGTCAAGAAAGTGTTGCTGAACATACGTGGCGTATGTCCCTAATGGCTATCTTAGTTGAGCCTTATTTGGATCAAAAAGTAAATATAGAAAAATTACTTAAAATGGTTATTATTCATGACCTTGTCGAAGCAGAAGCTGGTGATATTCCTGCCTTTGATACGATGAATAGCCGTGAATTACAATTACAAAAACAGAAAAATGAGCTAGGGGCCATTTTAAATATTAAACGTACACTAGAAGGTCCTCTCGGCGTGGAATTATACGATTTATGGATGGAGTTCGAAGCGAAAGAAACGTATGAAGCAAAAGTTGCTAACGCACTTGATAAACTTGAAGTGAAAATTCAGCATAACGAAGCTGATATTGATACTTGGCTACCAATTGAGCATAAAATGACTTTCCAAGTTGGTAAACATACAGATTTTGACTCTTTCTTATCTAGATTACAAAAAATCATTGAACAAGACGGAGAAAAAAAATTACTAGCTGCTGGCATTGACATTGAAGCATGTAAACAATAACCATTTAATTATGAAATAAGACACTCAAAATGAGTGTCTTATTTCATAATTGTTGATATTGCCTGCTTATAAATAAGTTGTTGTTTTCCATCTACTAATATTAATACTGTAAATCTATCTACTCCAACTACTTCCCCTACTATTCTTACTCCACTCTTTAAAAATATAGTAACTGCACCTTTTTCTTCTTTTATTTGTTTATACAACTCTTCTTGTAAGTGTTCCATAACTGTTTTCCCCTTTACAAATAAATAATCCTAATATAAAAAAATAAAGATTAATTACTTATATACTTTGTCTTTTATATTCATAAACTTATTAATTAGTATATCTAAATCTCGACTAAATAACAAAACTTTATCATGATCTAATCCATGCCTAGCAACAAGTTGAATTAACTCTTTCTTTTTATGTTCTATTTTATTGTGTAATTGTCCCATCTCCATCTCTATACTAAAACTCCCTTTTCCCATAATATTACTTGTAAAATTATAGTACATTTCCACTCATAAAAAAATAAAAAAATGGTTTTTTTTACAAATTTTATATTTATGAAAAGAAATTTTAATGTAATTGTAAGTTACATACCCCTTTCATTTGCAATACATTCACCTAGTATACACTTCCATATTGTTTTACCATTTAAAAAAAAGCGCTATGAAACAAAGTAAATATCACATTTAAATCCGATCACAGGCTCTTGTCTAATTAGAAGTAAGACTTGCTCCTTTTCTAAATAAAAACATATCTTATAAAGTAATCCATTAGTTATATAGATTAATTTCCTAAAAAGGAGGAAAAAACATGAGCTTTGGTGGTAGTTGTGCTGGTTTCGGCGGTGGATTTGCTTTACTCATCGTGCTATTCATCCTTCTAATCATTATCGGATGTAGCTGTTGGGGTGGCGGCGGAGGGTTTTAAATATAATACGTATCCTTTTCGCTAAACTCTAAATGAATGAAATATGTTAACTAAAAACTATACGAAAACAGCTCATATTTGAGCTGTTTTTTCATACTTTCGTATGAGTTTATTCTCCTTCTATTTTGCGATTTCAATAAACAAAACATCTTTTACTATTGAATAAGAAAACGTTTTTACTAAGGAGGATTATGATGATTAAAGGTCTTTATGAAGCACATTTACCTGTCTGTAATTTAGAAATTTCGATACCTTTTTATGAATCACTAGGGCTGAAATTATATAAAAGAGACAAAGATATCGCCTTCTTTTGGATTGTAGAAAATGCAAGTTGGATTGGTCTTTGGGAAGGAAAAGAATACAAAGTCAATTATCATCCAGCCTTACGACATATCGCCTTCCAAGTAAGCTTACACGATTTAGAAAACGCAATACACTGGCTCAAACAGAAAGGAATTTCAGCACGAAAAGACTTTGGAATGGAACCAATTGAACCAATCGTTTTTCCAGAATTAGCACACGCCTCCGTATATTTTAACGATCCTGATGGAAATAGTTTAGAATTCATTACACAATTGCCTGTTGGACTACCTAAAGCAGAGAAAATGTATTTAAGTGAATGGAAAAAACAAGTACCGGCATCACTTATAGATAAGGTTTAATTTCTCATGTCAATTTCTTATTACAGGCTTCTTAAAACAAATACAAACTTCAAAAGACTATTTTTCGGTCAAACATTAAGTGTACTTGGGGATTGGTTTCATACTGTCGCTTTATTAACACTCGTCTATAACATAACAGAATCTTCATTTATGTTAGCACTCACCTTTATGAGCAAAGGGTTACCTCAACTTCTTCTGAGCCCATTCATAGGCGGAATTGTAGATCGTTTTTCAAAAAAGAAAATTATGATTTTTACCGATATTTTACGAGGAATTATCGTCCTCACTTATTTATTAGCATTCTACAAGATTGAAATTATTTTCGTTTCTAATATATGTTTAGCGGTACTCTCTTGCTTATTCGAGCCTGCTAAGCAATCAACCCTAAAAAATATCGTACATCAAAAGCATTTAGTAACCGCTAACTCTCTTTCTAGTACAATCAATGGTTTTATGTCTATTATGGGAGCCTCTTTAGGTGGGCTCATTGCACAATCTTTAAGTATCGAGATTGCCTTTTTTATTAATAGCCTATCATACTTTATTTCAGCCTATATTATTTATAAAATAAAGATCCCTTCTCGTGACACTTTTAGCACGAAAAAAGCATTTTTTACTGATATAAAAGATGGTTATACATACATATTACAAAGAAAAATTATTTTATCATTAATTCTCGTCGGAATTTCATGGGGAATTATTGGAGGTGCTTATCAACTACTCTTAACAATCTATGCCGAAAGAATTTTCCACTCTAACATTGGAATTTTATATACGGTTCAAGGGGCTGGACTTATGATTGGTAGCCTTCTCGTTAACCTATATATATCTAAAAATGAAGACAAAATGAAAAGAGCATTTGGTTGGGCCTATTTACTACAAGGAATTTTCTTTCTCGGATTCGTTCTATCCGATCAACTTATTATCGGTATCATTACATTACTCTGTATGCGTATAGCAGGAGGAATCATCGTTCCACTTGATACGACATTGCTACAAATGTATACAGAAGAAAACATGATTGGTAAAGTTTTTTCATTTCATTATTCCATTTATGGATCTCTTATTCAGTTATCTATGTTTATAACAGGATGGCTTTTAGAAATTCTTTCTCCGCAAGTTATTGGTAGCCTGTTAGCTATATGCTGTATTTTTGTTAGTTTTATATGGCTTTTCTTGTTTTATCGCGGTGAGCTTGGTGAAGAATCTATTGATAATCAATAGATTCTTCACCAAATTTTATTTGATCTCATTTATTAGCGCTGCGTAACAATACAATTATTTGAAAATGGCAACCATATTCGTTAATGGGCCCTATACGTGAATACTATTTGAGAAGAAACTAAGTTTTTATGTTAAAATAAAAATAAGATTGTGAAACATTGCACTTATGCTATAGGCTCAAAATAGCTAAATTCGATTTTCATGGTATTAAAATATTTATTGTATTTGATTAAATAGGAGGGCTATTTTGGAGATTACATTAAGTTTCATATGTATTATATTGGTGGCTTCTGTTTTGCAAACAAGTACAGGTTTTGGCTTTTCCATAATGGCAACACCTTTCTTACTAATGTTATTCTTACCACAAGAAGCTATACAAATAAATATCATTTTATCATTAATTATTTCCATATCACTCATTTGGAAAATAAGAATGGACATTGACTTTATTCTACTGAAAAGGTTAACTATTGGAAGTATAGTTGGTGTACCTTTTGGGATTTTACTCTTCATTTCCATTAATATAAACGCTTTTAAATTAGCAATTAGCATCCTGCTCTTACTATTAACATTGATGCTAATATGCAACTTTAAGGTTAAATCAACACCATTTAGAGATTTTATAGTTGGTGGATTATCAGGGCTTTTAACGACCAGTATCGGTATGCCAGGACCACCCCTGTTACTTTACTTTACAGGAACTGATACGAAAAAAGAGACGTTGAGAGCAACTACTTTAGCTTTTTATCTATTTATATATTTCATTAGTCTACTAACTCAAATACTCTTTACTGGCACAAACAAAACAATTTGGGAATCAAGTTTTTATGCTATTCCAATCGTATTTCTAGGTTTGTATATAGGTCAAATTATTTTCAAATGGCTTAATCAACGGATTTTCAAAATATTTACGTACATCCTTTTAAGTTGTACGGGGGTTTATCTTCTTATTGAAAGTTTGAACTTGTTATAGAGGGTGCTTTAGGTAGTGCACAATAATAGATAGGTTCAAACGAAATTATTGCTGCATTTTCAAGTGCGATGGGGCATTCTATATCAAAACTTAAATAACTTTATTGGCAGTTTACAATTAGCAATAATCGTTCTTTCATAAGACAAATATTTTAAATCGAATACTAAATATAACGATAAAAAGCGGCTATTATGCCGCTTTTTACATTAAATATTTTATAAAGCAAAGACCTGCACTTACTATCACGAATATATTAAAAAATAAGAAAAACCCTTTTTCAAAATCTGTATACTTTTCTACTTTTACTCCGCGTTTTTTTAACTCCATAACTATCATTGCAACTTCACGTGCATACTCAATACTTCCAAATTGTATATGAGTGTTATTATATTTAATCTCAAAGACATTTTTCATTTTTTTATGTTGCGAAATGGATTGTATATCCTCTATTGGCATGCTATGTTCATTTGTTTTTTTAAAATAACAATCTAACCCTTTCATAATCACTCTTTTATTTGTTAAAACGATATAATAATAAAAAGTAGCTCCTACGTAATATATATTTGGTATTACTTTATTATTTGCCATATATCCTTCGTCTACTAACAGTTCCTTCTCAATTTCTTCACCAGCTTGTAATTCGTTGCGAATTGACTCTTCCAACATTTGTAAAGTTATTTTTTTTAATAACTCTCCATTTCTCACATAATACTTATCTATATTTATAGACTCATTCGCTTCTTTCTCTAAACGTGTAATTTCTTCTTCTGAATATTGGAGTTCGTTTAACATCGATAATAGTCTTTTATCCATATTACACACTCCCTTTCCACAGTTTTTGAAGTTTTTTCTTCCCTCGAGAAATTCGGTTGTATATATAATCCGCCGTTACTTTTAATTCTTTTGCAATATCGTCAATGGAATAACCATCAATATACCTCTTTAAGAAGATATATCGATCCTTTTTATTTAAATCTTGCACGATTTCCATAATCTCTTCTTCTTGTTCTATTTCATAACTATCATGGATACCTTTATCTATTTCGACGTCTTTATCCATTTTGTTCTCTCTATATACTTTCTTTTTATATTCCAATGCCTTTAATTTAGTAATACCAATCATCCAAGATTTTAAGTTTCCCTTTTCTATATCAAATTGGTCGATACGAAACCAAATGACAGTAAATACATCGTTATAACAATCATCTACATATTGTTTCTCAATAGGGGTACTTAATGATTTATGAATAATGTATAAAACTAATTTTCCATATTGATCAATGACTTCTTTCAAAGCATCTTGATCACGTTTTTTCATAGCTATAATTAAATCCTCTTCAGAATCAAAAGTCATAAACATCTTCCTTCCTCAGTTCCCCTTTAGCAGCTGCTTTTACTTACTATTGGCATTTCATTCTCATTTTCTATCACTTTTGTAAAAATTTATTAATTTTTATTTCTATGTATATGATAGCAAAGAAAATACATTTCTCCTCCAAAAAAGACAAACCCGCATTCCAGGTTTGCCTTTTTACTTATTTCTTATTTAATCCTTTTTCATTTAAAAACTCTTTCATATGCATTCTTTTCTCTTTGGACATAAATGAGCTCATTGATTCCGTCCATGTTACGTTTTTTTGATTTGACGATCTTTCTTTGTAATACGCACTCATCGTTTCATCATATTCGTTTAATAATTCATCATATTTCTTTTCATCGTATCCATTTTCATGAAGAATGGCCGCTACCGGTAAACGTGGCTTAACTCCATGATCTTCATTTGGTACGCCCACTGTCATTCCGAATACCGGATATACTTTATCCGGTAAATGAAGCAATTCACTCACTTCTTTCGGGTTATTACGAATTCCGCCAATATAACAAATGCCGTATCCTAATGATTCAGCTGCAAGTGCTAAGTTTTGTGCAAATAATGAGGCATCTACTGTTGCTACAATAAAGTCCTCTACTCCCTCATGTTTAATTTCTGTTCCATGTTTCTCACATGCAGTTTCTAGACGTTTTAAATCCGCACAGCATACAAAGAATGCTGCGCAGTCTTTCACATGACGATTCCCGGATAATTCAGCTAGTTTAGCCTTTAGTTCCTGATCTGTTACATATATAAGAGAATACGCCTGTACAAAATGTGAGGAAGCTGCATGCTGCGCAGCTTGCACCATTCTTTCTACTATCTCTTTTGAAATTGGTTCTTCTTTATATTTACGAACTGAAACGTGTTGCTCCATTTTATGTATCATCTCATTCATAAAAACCACTCCTTTTTTCTCTTCATAATAAAAAATTAACATATCTTTTTCATTATTCACAACTTATAAGCAAAAAAAGAGCACTCCTTTGTGAGTTGCTCTTTTTTAAATACATATTAATATGGTAAATGAAATTATATCGACTTTACACACATAACGACAACGTTAAGCTGCTTTCAATACTTTAATACCTTTAACAATATTCCAAATGAAGTAGTAAATCCCTACAAAAATAAACACTGCATACGTTATAACCATCCCAATTCCAACGCTCTCAGACTGATTGAAACTTAAACCGTATACTCCTGATAGTGCTACTCCACCAAATAAAATTGCGTATGGGAAAACATGTGACCAAAATGCTTTTTTCGCATGGTATTTCACTTCATCTTCCCCAACGAAGTACACGATAATTGGTAGTAAAAATGGTGCAAAAAAGATACTAAAGTAACAAAGCGAAGATAAAATATTATTTCCTTTCATCCGATTCACCTCTAAAGTTTTTTGTTACCTTCATTATGTCAGGAAACCTTTCCAGAAACTATCGCTTTACCTTTCATGAACATGACATTTTTGTAAGATTTTCCTCGAAATAAATCCCGCCTCAAATTTTGGACGGGATTACTTTAACTATATTCGATTCATAAACCAATATTGCGTAATCGCTAAATATTCTCGTACATTCGATGGAATGATAATTGGCTTCGGTGTTTTGGCCGGAAGCCCTTCTAATTGCAAACCTTGTTTTGCAGCTATTTTTTTCGCTCTAAACATATGGAAATCGTTTGTTACGATCATACCTTTTTTCATATTGGCTGGAATTAACGGTTTTGAGAATTTAATATTTTCATCTGTGCTCGTCGACTTATCTTCCATTATAATGCGGTCTTCTGCAATATTTTGTTTCATTAATCCTTGTTTCATCGCTAATGCTTCTGTAATATCTTCACCTTTTCCTTGGCCTCCAGATACAATAGCAATTGTTTTATCATGTAATTTTAAATACTCAGCTGCTTTATCAATACGATATTGCAATGAATAAGAAGGTTTTGTTCCATTTACTTTCGATCCTAGTACAATTATATAATCCGCATCATCAATTGCATTCATATGCCCATGCTTATAAATGTTATATTGTAAAAACCCCGCATATACGGCGCAAATCATTATAACAACTAAAATATACTTGATTATTTTCTTCTTTCTCATATCCATATACCCCTATTCCCTTTACTTCCTTTATCATAATATCCACTTATTCGTTTGTATACAGACGAATTCCAATTAAGCCTAATTTATCCTCCAAAAGGTAATATTTCTATTAATTTCGGGAATAGTAAGTACAACTTCGCACGAAGGAGTGTCCCTATTGCTTCTCTTTTTATGTAACGTATCATTCTTTTTCATCTTATTTTTACTATCACTTAAGCTACTTGGTAAATCTGCATTAGCACAACTAACTCCTCATGATTTTGGGGCTATTATCTTTTTATCTTATTTAGCTTTTCAAGCCATACCAGTCGCTGGTGCTTTACAAGCATTTCTCGGTATGGTCGTTATTACATGTTTGCATTTGCTTCTTACAAAATTAAGCCTACTCAACAAACTAAATCGTTTTATTCTCGGACACCCCATTATTTTAATTAAACATGGTGATATTATTTTTGAGAACTTACAAAAAAGTAGATATCCAATCCCTGAATTGCTTTCTAACCTTCGCGTCGCAGGATATCCAAGTGTTCATGAAATTGAGTATGCGATATTAGAAGCGAATGGAGCTATTAGTATTTTACCAAAAAGAGAACTTGTGCCTCTGACTCCAAAAGATTTGAATATAAATGTTAAGTATGCAGGCTTACCAATTGCTCTTATCGTTGATTCACAAATTCAATACGATAACTTAAAATTAATCCATAAAAATGAAAAGTGGTTACATACAGAGTTAATGGAGAAAGGCGTTACAAATATTAAAAATGTGGCTTTCGCTTCTGTGCAGGAGACAGATGGATCTTTTGCGATTAGTTTAAAAGAATGAAAAAAAATCCCCTTACTTGTTCAAGGGGATTTTCTTCACTATATTGCTTTTCTCTCTCGCCATGTTTAACGGAACAGGATGTTTCATACGATTCATCGTAAATACGATAATTGCTGTCAATACTTCCGCTACTGGCATAACGAGCCAAATTCCGTTTATACCAAATACTTTTGGCATAATCCATAACAATGGGATAACAAATAGTAAACCTCGGCTCATTATTATAAGTACTGATTTTTTCGTTTGTCGCACTGATTGGAAATACTCTCCATACACAATGTTATAGCCTAAAAATACATATTGAATAAAGAATAAACTAATACCTGTTAACGTTAACTCCAATAGTTCTGGCGATTGAACATTAAATAAACCTATAATATATTTCCCGAAGAATAAACCGACAACAATCGCAATGCCTCCGAGTATAAGCGCAATTTTCACAGCAAACTGTAATCCTTCACGCAATCTTTCTGATAAGTTTGCACCGTAATGGAAACTAGCGATTGGTTGTAATGCTGCACCAACACCGAAGAATAATAGTAATGTCATTGCATGAATACTATTCACCATCGCATAGGAAGCGACTCCTATTTCTCCTGCATATTGAACGAATGCAATGTTAAAACCGATCGTTACGATTGCAACTGTACTTTCTGCTGTAAAACTTGGGAAACCGATCACCATAATTTGTTTAACCGTATCCCATTCAAAATGGAATTTCGTCCATTTTAAAATACTACTTTTTCTAAAAAAGTGAGTTAATAATACAAGGAAACCAATTGCCGCCGAAAGAATAGTAGCTGAAGCAGCACCAGTTACACCCCATCCAAAGATGAAAATAAAAATATAGTCGAACACTATATTTAATACAGCCGCTACAACAAGACCTGCCATTGCTAAATTAGGATTTCCGTCATTTCGTATAAATGTACTTAAAATATTTTCTAAAACGTATATCATTCCAAATGTTAATAACACCTGTAAATAGTCTAATGCGTATGGTAAAATCACTTCATTCGCACCAAATAAATATGCTAAATCTTCTATTCTCCATAAGCAAATAGCCGCTAAAACGCCAACGATAACAACTGCTACTGTCATAGATTGAGTAAAGATAGACCTTGCTCTTTCCAGTTTATTTTCACCTAGTGCAATGGAATATAGCGTTGCTCCGCCCATTCCAATCCATAATGAAATAGAGAAGAAAATTGAAAATGCTGGAATAGCTACGTTTACTCCGGCTAAACCGTTCGCTCCAACTCCTCTACTAATCATGACTGCATCAATCACAATATTAACCGACATTAATACCATCCCAAGAACAGCTGGTATTAAATACGTAATAAATAAACTTTTAATTGGTTTTCCTCTTAATTTTTCTGTTGTTTCCATCATATAAATGCTCCTTTTTCAATGCTCTGTTCACAGTTTAAACCTTCAAGTTACTTGAAGGTCAATAGAGAATCAAAAAATATATAAGCCTATTTTTTAACAACAGGTATTTGAATTTCCGTTACTTGCTCCTTCGGATTTTCTGTTACGGACCAATCAATTAATGCAAGTTCCAGTGCATCTCCGCACACTTCATATCCTTCGTTATCAATGTGCTTTAATAATTCCGTATACGTTGCGTCTGTTTCTTCATATGGTCCATGGTGATAAGAACAGGCAAATATCCCTTCTTTTATTTCATCTGAAGTATGCGCTTCAAAAGGCATGTAATCCAATAAAATAAACACACTGTTATATGCTTGAAACTCATTTTGCATTAATGCTTTTTTTGAAACTGTTACACCGATATCACCTGAAAATAAACTATTATCAATTTGCTTCATATTTTTTTGCAACGAATGGATATAATATTCAAACATATCATCCGTTGTATTTGGTGCAACTGCAATTGCTGTAATTTTTCGTTTCGGTATCTTTTTATAAATAATTTGATTTGCTTCAGATTTCGTCGCTTTCTTCATTAAATGGATTTTATGTTCCATTTTTGCCAAAGCATACTCGATTTCTCTTTGTTTTTTCAGCATCATTTCTTGTTGTTTTTCAAGTAAATTCAGTGCATAAGATGGATTTCGTTCATCAATATATTTCTTTATTTCCTTTAACGGGATGTTCAATTGGCGTAAAAATTTAATCGTATCTAATAGTGAAAACTGATCAATTGTGTAATAACGATAATTCGTTTGAGGGTCAACAATTGACGGATGAAAAATCCCTTTTTCATCATAATAACGTAATGTAGATTCCGCTATATTATGCATTTTCGCCATTTCCCCAATTGTAAAACGTTGATTTAATAACATTTTTCTTTCTCCATTCATTATATGTAAACTTTATTACTTCCTATTATATATCTATATCCCCCGTTTCTAAAACGAATCCTCTCATGAAAATCTGCTATTTTTTCATTGATTTTTAATAAATTTTATTATATATTAATTACAGGTTCAAATTACAAGTTCAAAAGAACTCGTAATCAGACCCTTTGTTTAATGGATCTTTACATATTATCATTAGGCAAATTCCGAGAAATCGTATGATAAAAATAAAAAATGATGAGGAGAGGATCAAATGGAATTCGAATTTTTCTTTCAGATTGCACTTATTTTATTAAGTACAAAGCTCGCTGGTGACCTTAGTGTTAGATTAGGTCAACCTTCTGTACTCGGTAAATTAATTGTTGGTATCGTTATCGGTCCAGCTATATTCGGATGGATTGAGAATTCAGAACTTCTAACACAATTAAGTAATGTCGGAGTTATTCTTTTAATGTTTATGGCAGGACTTGAAACAGACTTAGAAGAATTAAACGCAAATCGTAATTCTTCTTTAGCTGTTGCACTTGGAGGTATCGTTCTTCCATTCGTAGGTGGTTACGTTGCCGGTCTTGTTGTCGGTATGGAACAAGGGAATGCTGTCTTTTTAGGATTACTTCTATGTGCAACAAGTGTTAGTATTTCCGTTCAAACACTTCGTGATTTAGGTAAAATGAAAACACGTGAAAGTACGACGATGCTTGGAGCCGCTGTATTTGATGACATTCTTGTTGTTATTTTATTAGCATTTGCAATGAGCTTCTTAGGCACAGATGACGTTAACTTAACAATGATTATCTTGAAGAAAGTAGTATTCTTTGCTTCTATCATTTTAATTGGTTGGAAAGGTGTTCCAGCAATCATGCGTTGGTTATCACCGCTTCGCGTATCTGAGTCTATCGTTAGTGCTGCGCTTATCATCTGTTTCTCATTCGCATACTTCGGCGAACTATTAGGAATTGCTGGTATTATCGGTGCTTTCGCAGCTGGTATCGCTATTTCTCAAACGAACTACAAACATGAAGTAGAAAAGAAAGTAGAACCAATTGCTTACGCTATGTTCGTTCCAGTATTCTTTGTTAGTATCGGTATGAATATTACATTTGACGGTATTGGCGATCAAATTTGGTTCATCTTAGCATTAACAGTTATCGCTGTATTCACAAAACTAATTGGTTGTGGATTCGGTGCACGAATGACTGGATTTGATGCAAAGTCTTCTGCAATTATCGGTGCTGGTATGGTTTCTCGTGGTGAAGTTGCACTTATCATCGCAGGAACAGGACTTTCTTCTGGCCTATTAGCACAAGATTACTTTACAGCTATCGTTATTGTCGTTATTTTAACTACAATGATTACACCACCAATGTTAAAATACACTTTTGGTGCAAAAGATAAAGCAATGAAAGCAAGTAAATAAGTTTCATATAATAAAAGGAGATTGCTATCTTATAAGATAACAATCTCCTTTTTCATTTTATCTTTAAACAATTCCATTCATTTTTAACCAGTTTTCAAACATAGTTCGCGCTTCTTCATCATCGATATCATCACGAAACGAATATACTTTTATGCCATAGTCATCTATATATTCACCTAGCTTCATTTTCTCCACCTTTTTATAAAAATTGTCTGCCTCATATCGTGGAATATAAGCATCCCAAACTGGTTCTTTTATTCTTTTGTAAGCTGTTATTTCTAAATCATACCCGTCTTCATAATATCCGATGTGATAATGTTTGTTAGGATCATATTTCTCCATTAAAAGCTCCTCCTAATAAAAGCGAGCCTTATATTACAGCTCGCTCCTTTCGTTCTATTTATTAAATACGTTCCATCGCTGTCTTCACCGTTCCAACAACAAAGGCAATTTCTTCACTTGAAATCACAAGTGGCGGTGCCAATGTTAAAATGTTATTATACCCCGCTGTTGTCATACCGTTACGCCCAATAATAAGTCCTTTTTCTTTACAAGCATTTACAACACTTGCAATTTTGTCGTTATCAATTGGTTCTTTCGTCGTTTTATCATTTACTAGTTCGATTCCAACTAATAGCCCTTTCCCTCTAATATTACCAACAAGTGGATGTTCTCCGATTTCTTCTTTTAATTGATTTAATAAAAGCGAACCCATTTGTGCAGAGCGCTCAATTAAATTTTCATTTTCCATAATCTCTAAGTTTTTAAGCGCTAATGCACAAGCCGCTGGATTTCCACCAAATGTATTAATATGGCGGAAGAATTCATATTCTCCTGTTCCTTTAAATGCCTCATAAATTTCTTTTTTTACAGCTGTTGCTGATAATGGTAAATATGCGCTCGTAATACCTTTTGCCATCGTAACGATATCAGGCTTAACGTCATAGTTCATAAACCCAAATGCTTTTCCTGTACGCCCGAAACCACAAATAACTTCATCACTTATAAGTAGTGCTCCGTGTTTTTGACACGTTTCATGAACAGCTTTCATATAGTCTTGTGGCGGCATTAAAATACCTCCGCCTGTAATAATTGGCTCCATAATAAATGCTGCTATCGTTTCACTTAATTCCCATGTCATAACACGATCTACTTCTTTTACGCATTCTACATCATAAATATTTTGTGATTCCATTTCTGGCATGCGGTAACAATCTGGAGGCGTTACGTGTAAAAAACCTGAAGCAAATGGCTCATATTGGTATCTACGTTGTGCTTGGCCAGTTGCCGCCATCGTTGCCATTGTGTTTCCGTGATAACCACGATAACGTGACATAAATTTGTAACGATGCGGTTCACCTTTTTGAGCATAATATTGTCTTGCTATTTTAAAAGCGGTTTCATTCGCTTCTGATCCACTATTAGAGAAGAAAATAACATACTCTCCACCAAGCCACTCGTTTAACTTTTCAGCGAGCTTAATTGCTGGTTCATGTGATTGTGACATCGGAAAATATGATAATGTTTGCAATTGCTTATAAGCTGCCTCTGCAAGCTCTTTTCTTCCATATCCGCTATTTACACACCAAAGACCACTCATACCATCTAAGTATCTTTTTCCTTGTATATCTTCAACCCAGCACCCTTCTGCTTTTGCCCCTACCATTGTACTACTTGGACTAAAGGGACGCATTCCGTGCCACACATATTGCTCATCTTTTGCTAATAATTCATCAGTTTGTTTTGTCTTCATCATTTCTTCCACCTTCCATAACAACTTATTTTTCACAAAGCTACACTGGTGCCATGATGAGTTAAATTTCTCCCTGCCTATTTTCATTCCACAAATACAAGACAAATCCTACCAAAATTAAAGTAATATTTATAAGAAAATGTCAAAAGAAAGAGGAGCTTTTCTTATATTTCGAAAAGCTCCTCTTTTTTTAATGCGAAGATGCATCACTAATACCATGACCAGTATTAGATTTCACAAGAATTTCATCAAATTTCGCTGCATCTTCTTTCTTACTAGAGAAAACAGTTCCTAAATATGCTGCAAGAAACCCGAGTGGGATCGAAATAATTCCAGGTGTCGTATATGGGAATATCGCTTCTCCAACAAAAATAGCTTTTCCAGCTACTGGGTTCCAAACATTTGGACTTAACGCTACAAGAACAATCGCTGATACAAGACCAATAATCATACCAGAAATTGCTCCTGTTGTATTAAAACGCTTCCAATAGATTGTAAATAATATAACCGGTAAATTTGCACTCGCTGCAACCGCAAATGCTAGTGATACTAAAAATGCTACGTTTAATGTTTGAGCAAATAAAGCAAGTATAATAGATACTATCGCTACTCCAATAGACGCATAACGAGCCATTGACACTTGCTCTTTTTCCGTTGATTTTCCTTTACGGATAATCTCATTATAAAAATCATGCGCGAATGCTGATGCTGCTGTTAACACAAGTCCTGCTACTACAGCTAAAATAGTTGCAAAAGCAATTGCTGATACGAAAGCAAATAAGAAATCTCCGCCTAATGCTTTTGCTAATAAAGGTGCTGCCATATTACCAGCAGGGTTTGCTTTAATAATCGCCTCATTTCCTACAAACGCTGCTGCCCCAAACCCTAAGAAAATTGTCATAATATAAAACGCGCCAATTAACCACGTCGCATATACAACAGATTGACGTGCAGTTTTTGCATCACGTACTGTAAAAAAGCGGACAAGAATATGTGGTAATCCCGCTGTACCAAGGACTAGTCCTAAATTTAAAGAAAGTGTATCAAGACCATCCTTATACTTTACTCCTGGATTTAAAAACGAATCTTTTAATGGAGTAGCTGTTTTCATGTGAGCGAACATTTCAGTCACACTGAAATTAAATTTGGAGAAAACGATAACAGAAATAATAAATGTCCCTGCCATAAGTAGTACAGCCTTTACAATTTGAACCCAGCTCGTAGCTGTCATTCCTCCAAAAATAACATACACAGTCATAAGTGTACCTACGATTAATACAGATGTTGTATATTCAATACCTAATAATAGTTTAATAAGTGCACCCGCACCAACTAATTGTGCAATCATATAAAAAATTGAAATCGTCATCGTATTAACCGCTGCTATACCACGAACTTTTTTCGCATCAAAACGTGCCGCAATCATATCCGCTAACGTGTACTTCCCTAAATTTCTAAGCGGTTCTGCGACAAGATATAGAACAACTAAATAAGCAACTAAAAAGCCGATACTATAAAAGAACCCATCAAACCCAGTTAACGCTATCGCTCCGGCTATACCAAGAAATGACGCAGCAGACATGTAATCCCCAGCAATAGCCAGACCATTTTGCCAGCCAGTTAATCCCCCTCCAGCCGTATAAAATTCACTCGCATTTTTCGTTTTTTTTGATGCAAAATAGGTTATGACGAGCGTACCAAGGACAATAATTAAAAATAGTGCAAACGCAGTAGTATTCAAATTCAGCCCCTCCCTTTTTGCATATTTTGCAGAATTTTTCGCGAAATCCCATCAAAGGATTCGGCTTTCTTGCTATAAATCATACATAATGACCATGTCATAATAAATTGCGCAAAAGCAAATACCCATGCCCATGTCACATCACCAAACGCCGGTGTATTAAGCACCTTTGAATACGATGTTAAAATAGGTAGTGCTATAAAAAAACTTAAAAAGAAAATACTCATCGGAATGATAAACTTCTTTTTCGTATTTAATAACAATTGAAACTCTTCAGACTGAACAACTTCTGTATAATTCACCTCATTTTTTAACTTACGTGCTGACGTATCATCTCGTTTCATTCTCTGGTCCCCTCTCTTAACTTAAAATACAATTCCCCTTGCATACAAAAAGACTAAATTTTATAAATATTCAGAAACTTATTTTCATTTTAGACAATCCGTACATTCCTGCAAAGATTTTTCGATAGACATTTTTCGTCATTTTCTCCTAAATTTCCAATATACTTTTTTAACATAAAATTTGATTGATTCGATTAAACTTTTATTCCCATTAAAATAGAAGAAAGAAGTAGTGCTTATCGCACTACTTCTTTCTTTGTCTCCTTTTCTAAATTACGAGCTGTTTTACTTAATTCAACGTCTTTTCCATCTTTAAGTGTTCCAAATATAAAATCGAATACTGGATTTGAAACTCCGAACCAAAACTTTTCATTTTTATAATGGTGTAATATGTGCTGTTTTTTTAGCCATCTTCCAAACTTAGTGAAGGGACGAATCGGTTTATGTGCAATATAATGTTTCCATTCATAAACGAGGAGCATGATAATCATTCCGATTCCGAATGAAAGTGTAACAGTAACACTTTTTGTAATACCATACGTTATAAGTAAATATATAGTAAAGCTAGGTATACTAAACCATACAGGCAAAAATAAAAGTTTTAAATCATCTGGATATACGTGATGATCATAATGTAATCTTCTTAACATTTTTAATAAAAATGCGTTTTTAGGCGGCTTTAAATGGAATAAAAAACGGTGTGTCATATATTCGTTAAACGTATAAAAAACAATCCCAAACATACACGCTAACATACCAATCCATGTGAAAAATTGCATTTTTAAAATAATAATAAAAATTAATAGAACACTATACATAATAACAATATCATGTTGTAAAAAAAACTCTTTCACCACTCTCTTCATCTTACTTCCCCCTTTTCCACAAAAACAGCCGCAACATATCGTTACGACCATTTTTTTCTATTTCATTCTTATTCTATTCACTTTACAAATTTGCCTGCTGTTCTATTGTCGAGAAAAAAGTGTTCGGACCAAATATATTTTGCTTCGGAATAATGTGTTCTACTGCAAACACTGTTACTTCTCCTCTTTGTACTTCTCCAATAATGAGACCAAATACTTCATGATTTACCGCAAACGTTGGTTGTTTCGTTTGCAGTAACCTTGCTGCATTTTTAAATACCGCTTCATATAGTGGATTCCTATCAGTAATTTCTTTTCGGATTTTTGGTGCTAAAGTGATGATAATTTCTTTTCCGTCAATAGTGGTTCGATACATAAAAATCTCCCCTTCAATCTTATATGAACAACTGTAAAGCTTTGTATGCAAAATGGATAGAATATCCTACTAAAATAATACCTGCTCCGGCTGTAATATAGCCAAGTGCTTTTTTCTTTAATAAAGTTCTTCCAAAATGTACAGAAAAAGCAATATTTAAATTCCACAAAATAATACCAACAATAATACAAAGACTGTACAAAAAAGCTTCTTGTTTCGTTACCTTTGTAAGCAACGAGCTAAGTGTACTTCCATATATACCAAACCAAAAAACGAGATTTAATGGATTGGATATCGCAATTAGAAATCCTGCCATAAAAGATTGTTTAAGTCCACCTATCTCTTCTTGTTTATATTCCATATTAGAGTGAGAAATTCCTTGTTTTACACTTTGAAACCCTAAATAAAACAACAAGAAAAAACCAGCGCAATACATAAAAGCTTGTACATATGTATACATAAACACAGAAGATAAACCAAAATAAATAAGCAGCATAAACAAAATATCAGCAGTCATTCCTCCGATTCCAACAATCCACGCATGCCAAAATCCACGTTCAATTCCTCGTTTTAACATTTCAATATTAATCGGACCTACAGGTGCAGCTAATGAAATACCTAATACTATTTGTTGTATAATTGCTCCAAACATCGCTCTATCCTTTCTACTTCTTTTACTATTAAGTAATGATGCAAATAAAGAAAATAGACTAGCTTTCATAAAAATTATTCACTAATACAATACCCTTTTTTATCCAAAATATGCAAAAGAGCCATCCAATTGATGGCTCTTATTTCTCTACTCTATGATGAAAAGGACATTTACCTTTAATCGGCTCAATATCATCCCCTATGAAATATTGTTTCCATTCACGATGATTAGGATCGCCGTAGTGACTAATGTTAGGGTGCTTCGGCAACTGATCCCACTTTTCAACTCGTTCACGGACCATTTGTCTTGAATACGACCCTTTAGGACGATCTCCTTCTAATCCATCGAAAATAGTTCGTGGCTGGAATCCAATAACGAGAGAATTTCCTAAATGCCTAGTCTTTCGCTGTTTATAAGCTGGCGCATTCCCAAATGCAAATATTGCTTCACCACCAAATGAAAATTCCCATAAATGATGGTCTGGATTTTTCGGGATTTGCTTTGGCCATAATTGATTATCTTGTTCATGCAAATATTGTAGTACTTTCCAAAAATAATCTCGATAATATTCGATTGATTTTTCTTCACATTCCGGTTCCACAAAAAGAAAAAATCCTCTTCTTACAATCGGCCGCTCTTTCATTAGCTCCAAAAAAGTTAACATTGTATTGGGCAAATGACTCCAATCATTATGAGAGAGAAATGAATAACGAAGTTCATTCTTCTTCAAAGCTGTTAAACCGAAATAACACGGGAAGGTTGGTTCTAACACGACACTCGAAAAATCATGAAATTCTTTTGCAACCCAATTCGGTATGTCGACTCTATTTTTCATCCCTTCATTATCTAATAAATAAGACTTATCCATTCTTTCACCTCATTATGTACAGCATTCACTTAAGAATATTACATACTCGGCTTGTCCTATACCTTTTTAAAAATTCGAGAAAAATTAATTCAAAATACAAAATTTTAAAAACGCTTACTTGACTAAATTCTACCAATTCATGTATATTTAAATTAATCATTTAGCAGAATATTCGATAATATAGCATTTTTTATTTTTATTATTTTTTAATGAATTTCACTAAATGAAAAAAGGAATCGTTTTTAGGAGGAATTGTGACATGCAAGGAAAAGTAAAATGGTTTAACAATGAAAAAGGTTTTGGATTTATCGAAATGGAAGGCTCTGAAGATGTATTCGTACATTTCTCTGCTATTCAAAGCGACGGCTACAAAGCTTTAGAGGAAGGTCAAGAAGTATCTTTCGACATTACTGAAGGAAACCGTGGACCTCAAGCTGCTAACGTAGCAAAACTTTAATCCCACATATGACAGGAGGTTACCTTACTTGGTAACCTCCTTTGTTATTCCTTTGTATATTTCCGTTTTCCAGAGCAAAAACTATGTGAAATGCGCAAAATACAAAGGAGGCAATAACAATGGGGTCACATGTAAATGATTTTGAAGAGGTAAAATTCCGTGTAGAAACTGCACAAAAAATGGTAGGTTCTGCAACAATTTCAATGGATCCAGACACATTAGAGCATGCCACTACTGCAGTAGAATCGGCTCGTTCTCAGCTTGAAATCATGAAATCCGTTGCAACGGATTTAGATGAGCCATTTCTAATGAATGAAGAAAAAAAATTAAGTAAATGCGAGCATCAATTACATGAAGCGAAGCACTAAAAAACATCCAGAGAAAATTCTCTGGATGTTTTTTCATGACAATTGCTCCCCATACTTTTTCAACTTCTCTCCAACCGTACATTGCCGTATACAAAAAGAATGGGCATAGTATTTACTATGATTTTTCCGATTATGTTCCTGCAGGAAACACCCTCCGCAATACGTTTCTAATAAGTCATTTACCTCTGTAATGAGTTGCTTCTTCTTCACGTGTGCACCTCTCTATTCGGTTATTTCTTTATGACTATCAATTGTCGTCCCTTCTAATGCTTGCGCTGCTAATTGATGTGCCTCTTTATTTTGTTTTCTAGATATCGGTTCACAAATAAGCTTTAATTTCATTTGCTTCGCTTTTTGTTCAATTTGATCTAAGTAATGATTTAAATGTTCATCATAGCAAGGCCATTCACCAGCTAATTGCTGCAGTACAACTTGAGAATCTCCACGAAGTGTAACTGCTTCATATTTAATTCCTAATTCCTCGAGTGTATTCATCCCGTATAATAATGCTGCATACTCGGCTTCGTTATTATCATATATGCCTTCTATGTATGCATTACGACGAATTCGATAATTTGTATTTCCTTTTTTATAGTATACACATATACCAACCCCAGCTTCTTTCGTCTGTACATCATAACCACCATCAAAATAAACTTGAATTTCTTGCGGATCTTCCTCCACTTGCTTACTCAGTTTTTTCATTTCTTTTAATGACCATTCCGCGTCCATTTCATCGAAAAATAAAAGTTCTTTCACCCTACCTGTTTTCTCAAAATCCTCCGCAAATTGAAGTACTTCTTCTATGTTCATATAATCTGTTGTTAATTCAGTCTGTAAACCACGCTTCGTTTTATACAACCAATGTATTTTATATTTCATACTAGATTCCCCTTTTATAAGACTTCTTATATTTATCCCGCATGAACGGTCAGTAAGACTCCCACCTTAAAATTTAACGAAAGCAAAGAAGTTAAGTGGGAGTCAGGCTGTCCGTAAATGCCCGATTGGTGCGGGCTAATAATCAGTGGGGTCCCCCCACTGATTAAAGTTTCACTTTATTTTATTATATTTTATCAAAAGTCACAGTATTATATACAATTTAATCACATACAAAAAGAGCCATCCTAAGTAAGGACAGCTCTTTCATCTATTGCATAAATCTTTCAAATTGCACTCGCTTATTAATCCAGTACATTACAGGCATACCAATTGCCATTACAACAAATTCACCAACTGCACAAGTTAGCCATGTCAATAAAAATGGCAGATCAAACGCAAGATGAAGTTCAATTGCAATCATAAACATTGTGACTGTAAAAATAACTGTATTAAAAATCATACGAGCCCAAACACCTTTAATGAAGCGCATAGAAATAATAGTTGCAAGTAATGCAAGAATGGATTGCCCTACTCCAAATACTAAATCATAAGCGATCATAGGTGAGAAAAAGAGATTCGTTAAAAATACACCTAATACAATCCCGTAAATTGCTTTCTTATTGAATACAACAAGATGATTAAACATCTCTGAAATACGAAACTGTACACTGGTAAAGCCAAATGGCTGAATAAGCATAGAAACAGCAATATATAATGCCGCTAAAATACCATTACCGACTAATGTCCTTATATTCATGACAAAATCTCCTTAGTTTTTTTACGTGGGATGGTTTCGAACCACGTTATTCGTTTTTTAAGCAACAAGAATATATTTTACGCAATAGACACTCTCTCGTCAATAGATTCCTATCATTAACTACCTTTTTTCTTTTAGAAAACGTATAATAAAACATATGAAAGTTTTAGGAGGTTTCACTTCATGACAGCAACAATTCAAAATGAAAAAGTGATCGTTTCCATTTCTGACAAAGGTGCAGAATTACAAAGCGTTCGCTTAAAAGAAGATAACACTGAATACTTATGGCAAGGCGATTCTACTTATTGGGGGCGCCGCGCACCAATTTTATTCCCAATTGTCGGCCGATTAGTAGATAATACATACTACGTAGATGGTAAACCGTATTCTTTAACACAACACGGCTTTGCTCGTGATCTTACATTCTCTGTACAAGAACAAAGTGAAACGAAAATCACTTATATTGTAACTAGTAATGAAGAAACATTAAAAAAATACCCATACGAATTCGAATTACTCGTTTCTTATGAGCTAGACGGACAAATCGTTCATGTAACATATGAAGTAAATAATCCTGCTTCAAAAGAGATGTTCTTCTCAATCGGAGCACATCCTGGTTTCAACTTCCCCTTATTAGAGGGCGAATCATTTACTGATTATCATTTAGCATTTAATGGTTCTGAACGCTTAGAAACAAGCGTATTAGAAGGACCTTATCTTTCAAGTAAAAAACAATTAATTGCTGAAAATACGAATGAATTACCACTTACATACGATTTATTCAAAAATGATGCGCTTATTTTTGAAAATATGAATACGAATGAAATCTCTATTCGTTCTCATAAACATAATAAATTTGTAAAAGTAGAATTTGACGGATTCCCATTTGTCGGCGTATGGACACCAGGCGAAAACGCACCTTTCTTATGTATTGAACCTTGGTACGGTATTGCTGATGAAGTAAATCCGGCAAAAGATTTCAAGGAAAAAAAAGGAATTCAATCTTTACAAGCGAATGAAACATTTACATGTCGTTATAGTATTACAATCGGCTAAAATACTCTATCCCCTACTTCAAAGAAACATATAAGTAGGGGATCATCTTATAATTTGGAGGTTTCTCATTTTGATTGAAGTATATATTGATGGTGCATCAAAAGGAAATCCTGGTCCTTCTGGTGCAGGAGTGTTTATTAAAGGTGTGCAACCAGCTGTACAGTTATCATTGCCCCTTGGGACAATGTCCAATCATGAAGCAGAATACCACGCTTTACTTGCGGCATTAAAATATTGCACGGAGCATAATTATAACATTGTCTCTTTTCGTACCGATTCGCAGCTTGTCGAGCGAGCTGTCGAAAAAGAATACGCAAAAAATAAAATATTTGCACCACTATTAGAGGAAGCATTGCAGTACATAAAAAGTTTCGATCTCTTTTTTATTAAGTGGATTCCAAGTAGTCAAAATAAAGTTGCTGATGAATTAGCTAGAAAAGCTATCTTACAAAATTAACGGGGGTATGAGTGTGAAAAAAGATTGGGTTGCTCCTCTTGCTTTATTATTTGTCTCTTTTATTTGGGGAGCTACGTTTGTTGTCGTCCAAAATGCTATGTCTTTCGTTGGTCCATTTACTTTTAATGGGATTCGCTTTTTATTCGCTGGAATTATTTTATTATTCGTTCAAATGATTTTCTCAAAAAAAGCTTCAAAACAAGATATAAAACAGAGTAGTCTCGCTGGATTGATTGTTGGATTCTTTTTATGTGTTGGCTATTTATTACAAACATTCGGCTTACTTTATACAACTTCTTCAAAAGCTGGTTTCTTAACAGGGCTTAGTATCGTTATGGTACCAATTTTGTCTTTTATCTTTTTAAAACAAAAAGCTACCATTTTCATCGTACTTGGCATTGCTGTAGCAACAGCAGGTTTATACTTATTAACGGCTGGTGATTCTTTTCAATTAAACATTGGAGATATACTCGTTCTCGGTTGTGCAGTTGCTTTTGCTGCCCATATTCTTGTTAACGGTTTCTTTTCTAAGAAAATATCACCTTTATTACTAAGCACCTCTCAAGTATTAGCTGTCGGTATATTTTCTTCTATTTGCGCTTTTTTGTTTGAAGATTGGGAAAAATTATTTTCAGTTTCACTATGGACGAATCAATCCTTTTTATTCGCTCTATTTCTAACTTCCCTATTTGCGACATCCATTGCTTTTTTCATTCAAACATCGGCACAAAAACATACTTCTCCAACAAGAGTAGCAATTATTTTCGCAATGGAGCCCGTTTTTGCTGCATTAACAGGCGTTCTAGTTGCAAATGAACAGCTTTCTATTTCTGCTATTATTGGATGTCTATGTATTTTCCTAGGTATGGTTTTTGTTGAATTACCTTCCAAAACAAAAAAAGAAGCGCAGGCTGCGTGAAGTTATGCTTGTAACTTCCGCATAAAAGCCTTAGCGCTTTTTTTATCTGTAATTTCTTCTTCTTTCAATCGTTCTAATAACGCAACAAAATAACTGCCATCAAACTGTAATTGATGTTTAATCGTCGCTTCTATTGCTACGTTCACAATCCCATCAGATGCACCAGTATATCCTTGTCCGAACATAATAAATCCTTGTGCTTCCTCTGATAATTTAAATCCTTTCGTATGTAAGAATGAAAGATAATCTTCTACTGTTTGCATGATATTCCCACCTACTCAAAAATTCTCCACTTCTTATCATACATGTTTTTATACTCTATGAGAATGAAATCTATTTGACAACTTTGTAAATCTATCGTCTACTTCTTAGAAAAAAAAGGAGTTCCTTACAATATAAAAGAATATGTAAAGTGGAATTTATTTTATATTAAAGGGGATATCGAATGAAACAAGCACTATTAATTATCGATGCTCAGCAAGAATTAATGGATGGAAATGAACAAGAAAATGAAGTTTTTCGTAAAACCGAGCTATTATCTACACTAAATACAGCCGTACAGAAAGCAATAGATGCAAATGCCCTTACTGTTTTCGTAAGAGATATCGATGTTGCTTCTGGTAGCGGAGAAGGATTTGAAGTACATAATCAAATTAAAGTACCTCAGTCTGCAATCCTTATTAATAAAGCAGCAACAAACTCATTCTATGGCACTTCTTTACTTGAACTTTTAAAAGAAGAAAAAATTAATCATATTGTTATAGGTGGATGTAAAACAGAACATTGCATTGACACCGCAGTTAGAACAGCTACTGTACAAGGATTTGACGTTACATTAATTAAAAATGGTCATTCCACAACTGATTCTGACGTATTGTCTGCAGAGCAAATTATTGGTCATCATAATAAAACTCTACACGGTCATTATAATGTTGATCATTTTTCTATGGTGAGAGATGTCGAGGAAGACCTCTTTCAGCCAACTCACGACCAATATCGTGATTAACGAAAAAGAATCCTTTTCACAAAAGGATTCTTTTTTATCCAAAAATTTGCGCTGCAATACTGTATAGTTCTCCATTTCTTTTCAAAAATTGATCACTATTTTTTATCATAATTGGTGGGTATTAACCTTTTGAAAACCAGTAACCTCTAATTCTTTCATGAAACCTTTCTTTCCTTCTGGTACATCAATTCTTAATTTACCATGATGCTCTCTTGCTAAATAATGTACCATTCTCATTGCCATCGTATCATTTTTAGCAACGACCGGTCCTATTATTTTATTTTCTGGCGTTTGTATACTTAAACCGTAACCTAATACATTTTGTTGTGCATCCTTTGTAACAATACATTGTTCACTTTGAATAATTCGATACTTTAAAAACTCTTCTCTATTTGTTCCAAATGCATCTTTATCTATTTGTATTATTTCTTCTAAATCACGTTCTTCATAATTCACAATATACTCTTCATTTCCTACACAATGGTAATTCGCATTGTACGAGTTACATATGTATTTAGAAACATAACTAACAGACCTGAATCCTAGTCTTTCATATAAAATTTTCCCCTCATCCGTGGCAATAAGCATAATGGGGGTTTGAGTTAATACGCTTTTAACACATAAATCCGTTATTATCTTTCCAATCCCTCTTCGTTTATAATCTGGATGTACAATTACCATTCCAATTGAGGCTAATGTCTCCCCGTATAGTATAATTGCTGCGCTAGCAATAAGCTCCTCTCTCTCATTTACTACACCATATACTATACCCGTATTCAAAATCATCTCAATTTCCTCTCTGTTGTAATCCCAGCCAATATGAGAAGATAATGCTACAATATCCTCTATTCTCCCTTTCCTAAGACGCTCCACCCTAATCTCCACTTCAATCATTCCCCATCCCCTTCTTTAGACGTTTGAACCATTCTGCATGAATCAACTTGTACATGTTTCCCTTTATCACTCACACACATATCCTATTTTGACCAAGACTATATTGTAAATGAGGTGACAACATGCCCATTACGAATCGATTTTCTACCACCACTAACGGCGCACTCGCTATTACAGGAAACACACTAGGTTTAAGTAAAATTAGCAATCTAAACCGTGCTGGTACAATCGGTGCAATTGGTGCATTCGTAACTACGAATACCGCTTTACAAGTAACTACTTTTCCTGCAGGTACAACGTTAAACTATACACAAAATAGTTCTACCGCTATTTTGAATATCCCTGCTGGTAGTACTATTCTTTACGCAGAACTCGTTTGGGGTGGAAACTATTTATCTCGGGATCAAAACATTACGAGTGTATTAGGAAACCCCGTTTCTTTTACAACACCTGTGTCAACATACTCAATTACCCCTTCGGCTGTTACAGCTTCAAATCAAACATTCGTTTCTGGATCTGTCACATTTGGATTTTATACACGATCAGCGGATGTAACGTCACTCGTTCAAGCTGCTGGATCTGGATCTTATACAACAGGTTCTGTTCCTGGACTTGTAGATCCTTTAGACGCTTCTAATGGAGCCATTAATTCTGCAGGATGGACGCTTATTGTCGCTTATCAAAACGGTTCCTTACCCGCAAGAAATTTAACAATTTACGTAGCTGGTAACCGTGTTTCTGTAGAAACCGGTAGTGCAGATGTATCTGTCTCAGGGTTTTTAACACCTGCCGGGGGACCTGTAAGCGGGAGATTATTTTTAAGTTCTACTGAAGGGGATGCTGATTTAACTGGGGATCAAGCTTTATTTGGACCAAATTTCAGTTCATTAAATGCATTATCCGGGCCAAATAATGCTGTTAATAATTTCTTCGGTTCTCAAATTAATAATGCTGCTGGAAATTTAGATACAACTGGAACATTTGGCACGAGGAACCAGAGTGCCTCTACAGCTACAAATATCTCCGCCGGTCGGCAAGGTTGGGACATTACTTCTATTGATATTTCTCCTTATTTAACAAATTCCCAGGTCTCCGCCGCAATCCGTTTAACAACGAACGGTGACGCATATATGCTAAATACAGTTGGTTTACAAATTGATATTAATTCACCTAATATACAAGCAACTAAAAGCGTAAATAAAAGTGTTGCTACAATTGGCGATATTCTAACCTATACAGTTACTGTCCCTAACACCGGTCTTCTTCCTGCAAATAACGTTACTTTTACAGACATTCTCCCTAACGGCACTTCCTTTATACCTGGCAGCGTAACGATAGATAATGTACCACAAACAAACGCAAATCCTGCCGCTGGTATTTCTCTTGGAACAATTAATAACAACGCTTCTCGTACAGTGACCTTCCAAGCAACTGTCGTTTCTCTTCCAAATCAAAACCCTATCTCTAACACCGCTAACATTACGTTTCAATACACACCAATTGCTGGGGGAACAACTTTTAACGGTCTTGCAACGAGTAATGCTGCCGGCACACAAATTAACCTTGCAACTATTAATGGAACTAAATCAGTTAACAAACTTTTTGCCGATATTAGTGATACGTTAACTTATAGTATTTCCTTAGCTAATGCAGGAAATATCGCTGCTACAAATGTTATATATACGGATCCCATTCCAAACGGGACTACTTTTATTCCAGGTAGTGTAACTGTTAACGGCGTTATTCAAGCTGGAGCAAATCCTGCTAATGGTATATCCGTTGGGACTATTGCTGCAAATTCTACTACTACCATTTCATTTCAAGTATTCGTTCCTTCTATCCCCCAAACAAATCCAATATTAAATAGTGGTACAACAACATATCAATACATTCCTGTACCAAATCAGCCTGCAGTAAGTGGTACTACTATGACTAATACCGTCTCTACTCAAGTGAATAATGCTACGGTAACTATGGCAAAAACAGTGGATAAAAACTATGCGGATATTGGAGATATACTGACTTACACTGTTGCCTTTACAGGTACAGGTAATACGAATGCGAACAATGTTATTTTTACAGATGCCATTCCTACAGGAACAACTTTTGTCCTAAACAGTTTAACAATAGATGGCACGACACAGGTTGGTGCGAATCCCGCTAATGGTGTGAACATAGGCTCCATCCCAACTGGTACGACAAAAAACGTTTCATTTCAAGTAGTAGTAAACACAATACCTCCAGCAAATATCGTATCTAATGGATCAAGCGCTTCTTATCAGTATACTGTCAACCCTAGTCAATCACCCGTTACGAAAAACATCGCTTCTAACGTCGTTACCACTCAAATTAACAATGCGAATTTAACATTAACAAAATCGACAAATAAACAATTTGCTACAATTGGAGATACAATCAGTTATACAGTCCTTATTACAAACAGTGGAAATACTGCTGCAACGAACGTACAGCTAACAGATCCACTTCCAAATGGAACGATATTGACTCCAGGTACTGTAACGCTAAACGGCGTTTTGCAAAATGTAACTTCTCTTATTTCCTTACCTATCGGTACAATTCCTGGCGGAGCTACTTTCACCTTATCGTTCCAAGTAACAGTCATCAACATTACCTCCCAAAATCCTATCATTAATAATGCTTTCGCCTCTTATATTTACACTGTAAACCCAAGCCTGCCGCCAACTTCAAAAACAGCAAATTCTAATTCTGTTGCCTCAACAATTAGACTAGCAAATCTACATGCTATAAAATCTGTGGATAAAACATTTGCGGAAGTTGGAGATGTATTAACTTACACCTTTGCTCTTACAAACGATGGAAATGTTGCGGCGAACAATGTATTACTATCCGATTCAATTGCAAATGGTACTTCCTTCGTACCGAACAGTGTTATAGTTAACGGTGTTACTCAGCCGGGCGCAACACCAGCTAGCATCAATATTGGTAGCATCAATGCTAATACTACAATTACAGCTTCATTCCAGGTATTAATAACTAGTATTCCAAACCCAAATCCTATTTCGAATAGTGCCTCCATTTCCTATAACTTTATTGTTGATCCAAACGCTTCACCTGTAAGTAAGAACACTACTTCAACCACTACATTTACTCAAGTAAACGATGCAAATGTCATTTCAGCCAAAACAGTGGATCGAGCGTTCGCTACCGTAGGGGATATATTAACTTATACCGTTATTTTAACGAATGCAGGAAGTGTTTCTGCTGATAGTCCTACTTTCTTAGATACGAATCCAGACGGTACTACCTTTATCCCAAACACTTTCCTTATTAATGGTGTGCTCCAAAATAACGCAGATCCAAATATAGGTGTTCCGTTACCTTCCATTCCTGCAAACGGCTCACTTACCGTCTCTTATCAAGTAACTGTCACCTCTTTACCAGCCCAAAATCCAACAATAAATTCATCTAGTACACAGTATAGCTTTATTCTAAATCCTGGCGATCCACCAATTATAGAAACATCTTTAAGTAATACTGTAAGTACACAAATTAATTTAGCAAATGTAATTATTGTCAAACAAGTAGATTTAACTATTGCTGATGTTGGGCAACCAATCACATATACAATTTCCTTAGCTAACCTTGGCAATACTACAGCAAACAATGTTATTGTTACCGATATAATCCCTCCCGGCACCACTATCGTACCAAATAGTATTTTTATAGGTGGCGCTTTACAGCTAGGTGCAGACCCAAGTACCGGCCTTCAAGTCGGCTCCATTCCTGCTGGTGGTTTTACAACGATTGTTTTTCAAATAAGTGCAAATGGGCTACCTTCACCAAATCCAATTCAAAATAGCGCTTCACTTCAATATAACTTTATCGCTGATCCAAATTTACCTGTTGTTGTGAAAAACGCTACTAGCAATATAGTAACTACACAAATTAATACTGCTAATATTGTTGCTACAAAACTAACGAGCACAAATTTCGCTGATGTTGGTGATGTCATATTATATGCGACTATTTTAACAAATAACGGGAATATCCCTGCTTCTAATGTAACGTTTACAGATATCATTCCAGCGGGTACCCTGTTCATTCCTAATACTGTAACGATTAACAATGTCCCTATAGCAAATGCAAATCCTGCTAACGGTATTTTTATCGGTACGATAGGAGCGAATTCATCACGAACCGTTGCATTCCAGGTTCTTGTACCAACTATCCCTGCTGTAAATCCGATTACGAATCAATCAGGCACAACATTCCAATATACGTACGATCCATCCAAACCAGCTGTAATGCAGATGGTGGCTTCTAACACGGTACAGACAACTATTAATAACGCCTCAATTGCCGCTACAAAATCTGCCGATAAACAGTTTGCTAACGTAAATGATATTATTACGTACACGACTACTTTAACGAATAGTGGGAACACACTTGCATCAAATGTAATATTTACAGATGTAATTCCAAACGGGACATCGTTTATTCCTAATAGTGTAACAGTAAATGGGAATACACTCCCTAATGTAAATCCAGCAAATGGAATTGCAATTGATCCAATCAATCCGAATGCAAATACTACAATCTCATTTCAAATAAAAGTAAATTCCATCCCTAGTCCAAATCCAATCCCGAACCAAAGTAATACAACGTATCAATATATTGTAAATCCTAACTTACCTCCAGCATCCGCCAATACGGTAAGTAACGTAATAACAACTCAAATTAATAATGCTACGATCGTCGCTACTAAATCAGTGAATACACCGACAGCTGCAATTGGAGATATCGTTACCTATACGATTGCAGTTACAAACACTGGAAATATCCCTGCTAGTGCAAATGTTTTAACGGATGGGCTTGGCGCAGGAGCTTCATTTATCCAAAACTCCGTAACTATCGATAATGTTCCACAACCAGGATTAGATCCATCACTTGGTATTCACTTAGCAGATATTCCACCAGGTAATACTGTATTTATTTCTTTTCAAGCACAAATTTTAGCGATACCGCCTAGTGGCACATTAACAAATAACGCCCTTGTAAATTATGAATATACAGTGAATCCAAACCAATCACCTGCTGTTGGTAGTACAATTACAAACACAACAGTTACTCCAATCATTGATGCTACTCTATCTATAAATAAAACTGTCAATTCAACATTCGCTACTATTGGAGATACACTTACTTTCACTTCTACCATTACTAATTCCGGTAACACTACCGCAAACAATGTTATTTTTACAGATTTAATTCCAGATGGTACAACGTTTATTCCAAATAGTTTTACAGTAAATGGAACAACTATTCCTAATGCAAATCCACAAAATGGTATCAATATCGGTAACATAAATTCAAATGCATCAGTTATACTCAGCTTTCAAGTAAACATTACAACGATTCCAAATCCTAATCCAATCCCTAATAAATCATCGCTTCAATATAGTTTTATTATAGATATTAATGAACCACCTGTTTCACGAACAGTTAAATCCAATAAAACTTTTACACAAGTAAATACTGCTTCCGTTATCGCAACAAAAACTGCGAGTAGTGCATTTGCTGCTGTTGGAGATACAATTACGTATACAACAACCCTTACCAATAGCGGAAATACAACTGCAAACACACCTGTTTTTATAGATATATTACCACCTGAACTTTCATTCGTGCCTGATAGCGTACAAATTAATACCATCCCACAACTTGGATTTAGGCCAGATAACGGGGTTCCTTTAGACCCAATTCCAGTTGGAGGAACGACAATCATTAGTTTCCAAGCCATTGTCGGTTCAATACCAGCTTCAAACCCTACGATGAACCAATCTAGCACAACATACTCTATTATTATTGATCCTACCGAACCGCCTGTTACAGAAACGGCTACTAGTAACCCCGTCTTAGTTCAAATAAATGAAGCAATCATTCAAGCAACGAAAAGTGTGGATCGTATCTTTTCTGATGTAGCACCTGGAAATTCATTTTTAACGTATACTGTTTTATTAGAAAATATAGGGAACACGACTGCTACTAATATCATTTTTACAGATCCGATTCCAAATAATACAGTATTTATAGAAGATAGCGTTCGAGTAGGTGGGGTTTTATTACCTGGAGTAAATCCAGCGAATGGGATACCAATTGGAGATATTATTGCAGGAGATTTTATAAACGTCACCTTCCGCGTGCAAGTAGTTAGTATTCCAAATCCAATTTTCACAATTGGGCCTGGGGGACCAAACTCACCGGTTGTAAACGGTGCTTCTATTAATTATCAATTTATGACAGGACCTAATTTACCACTCGTTTCACGAAGTACAACATCCAATTCTGTTTCGACACAAATAAATTCCGGGGAAATTGTAGCGGTTAAATCCGCGGATAAAAATTTCGCAACGATCGGCGATACCATTTCTTATACAATTACATTAAATAACCCTGGAAATGTCACTTCACAAAATATAATTTTCACAGATATTTTACCTGACGGAACGACATTTATTTCCGGGACTCTTACAAGCGATTCTGGTACACAGCAAATTGGAAATCCAGCTAGCGGGATACAGATTGAAAATATAAATCCAGGTGGAACGGCCATTATTACTCTCAACGTACTTGTTACAAACATTCCAAGTATAAATCCAATTTCTAATTTTAGTTCTGTACAATTTGCACATGTGGTCGATCCTAGCCAACCTGCCGTATCACAAACGAATGTATCTAATGCGGTTTCGACAACTATTAATAGTGCAATTTTAACAACCCAAAAAAGTGCTGATAAATCTATAGTTTCAGTTGGAGATACGATTACGTATACCACTACTATTACAAATACAGGGAATACAGCAGCAACGAATATAACATTCACAAGCGCTATTCCAGCTAGCACTACATTCATACCAAATTCAGTTACAGTAAATGGAGTTCAGCAACCTGGTGCGCAACCAGCACTTGGAGTAAATTTACCAAATATCGCACCCGGCGCGACAGTAACTGTTACTTTCCAAGTAAATGTTATTTCTATTCCCCCTTCAAGCTCGATTATGGATAATGACACAATTTTATATTCTTATACTGTTGATCCAAGCGGAGCTCCTATTACAACTTCTATTTCAACGAATATCGTTACAAATCCTGTACTAGATGCCATGATAACGATGGTAAAATCAGTCGATCAAACGCTTGTAACACTAGGTGATGCCATTACCTATACGACCATTTTAAAGAATAGTGGTAATACAAATGCAACTAACATTACTTTCACTGACCTTATTCCAGATGGTATAACGTTTATTACTGATAGCGTTACAATAGATGGCATCACACAAATTGGTCTTAATCCTAATACAGGTATAACGATTGGATCAATTGCTCCTAACAGCTCAATATCTATTGCATTTCAAGTTACCGCTACTTCTACACCAGCCCAAAATCCTATTGCCAATTCCGCGACTGCTTCTTACACATTTATCGCTGATCCAAATGCACCAATTGTTTCAAGAAATGTTACTTCAAACACAACGTTTACTACAATTAATACAGCTACCATTCTTTCATCAAAGCAAGTTGATAAAGCATTTAGCCATATCGGAGACACACTCACTTATACTGTCACTTTAACAAACAATGGAAATTCCTCCGCACAAAATGTTATATTCACAGATACCGTGCCGAGCGGAACTACTTTTATTGCAAACACATTTTCTATCAATGGAATTCCTCAAAGTGGTGCGAATCCAACGAACGGTGTAAATATTGGGCCTATAACAGCTGGGTCTACAGTAAATGTTTCCTTCCAAGTAAACGTGACCTCATTACCAACTGAAAATCCAATTGTAAATTTCTCATCGACATCGTACCAATTAGTCTCACCGCCTGATGCAGAAACTTCAATTAGTAATCCTGTTTCAACACAAATTAGAGAAGCTATATTATCTATGACGAAAAATGAAAGTCTATCCTTTGCAGATGTCGGACAAACTGCTTTTTACACTACTTCTATTGCCAATGTAGGCAATACGGATGCAACTAATATTGTATTCACAGATGTATTACCAAGTGGACTCACATTTATTCCTAACACATTAACTGTCGATGGCATTTTACAACCTAATGCGGATCCAAATACAGGTGTATTACTTGCAGCACTTCCACCAAATGAAATATATAGTATCGTCTTTCAAGTTACAGTGAACAGCATTCCACCTATTAATCCAGCACCGAATACAGCATCAACGACATATGAGTTTACTGTTGATCCAGGTAATCCGCCGGTATCGAATACAGCTAGCTCCAACACTACACTTCTTCAAATAAACAACGCAAATATTATTAGTACAAAAACAGCAAATCTTACTTTTGCGGATGTTGGTAATACAATAACATTTACACTTAACCTTCCTAATACAGGGAATGTGGCTGCAACTGATGTAACTATTATCGATATTCTTGATAGCAATTTAAGTTTCATTCCAAACAGTTTCACAGTTAATGGGCAAACCATTCCAAACGCTGATTTATCTACTGGTGTAAATATAGGTTCAATTAATGGTGGTAATGCGGCAATCGTCACATTCCAAGCAACTGTTACTACACTTCCAACACTTAATCCAATTTCTAATTTTGCTTCTACCACATATCATTATGTCGTTGATCCTAGCCAGACACCTATTACAACTTCCAATCAATCGAATACAACGACAACTCAAATTAATAGCGCTATCCTTACTGCACAAAAAAATTCAAATGCGGAAACGGTAGATATCGGGCAAGATATCGTCTACTCCGTTACAATTACAAATAGCGGAAATGTTAGTGCAACGAATGTTATTTTTACCGACCTTATTCCAGCCGGAACTTCCTTTGAACCGAATAGTTTTACACTTAACGGAATTAGCATCCCAAATGCAAATATAATTACAGGTGTTCCAATTGGTGATATCGCGCCAAACCAATCTGTCATCGTAGCATTTCATATTAATGCCAATGAAATTCCGCCTATAAATCCAATTTCCAACCAAGCTAGCGTTAGCTTCCAACATATCGTTAATCCAGCAAATCCTCCAGCTTCAAAAAATATTACTTCTAACAGCGTTACAACAAAAATTGAAAGTGCTATTTTAAACACTATTAAAATAGGAGATAAAGCTTTTGCAACGATCGGTGATACGATTACGTATACAACTACTATTACGAACACAGGAAATATTCCTGCTAACAACGTTATTTTTTCAGATCCTTTACCAACATGGACACAATTTGTTGCTGGATCAGTTGTTGTTGATGGCACTCCATTACCATCCGCTTCTATTATTAGCGGTGTTGGCATAAATACGATAACTCCAAATCAAATCGTAACAATTATGTTCCAAGTTCAAATTGTAAGCAATCCAACAACGTTCACACCTGAACTCCAAAACTTAGGATTTGTTAACTTCCAATATAACGTAGGCAATTCATTACAAGCCCAGCCTGGCAATGTGGAAACGAACGTCTTCGTTACTTCTATTAATTCAGCGATACTTTCAGCTGTAAAAACTGCTAATACAGCTTTTGCAAATATCGGAGACACGATCACTTATACAGTTTTGATTCAAAATAGCGGCAATACAAACGCTACGAATCTAAATTTCTCAGATCTTATTCCAGCTGGAACGACCTTTGTTGAAAATAGCTTTTCTGTAAATGGAAGTATCATTCCAGGGGCAAATCCAAATACCGGAGTTAATATCGGAACCGTTAGTACGAACAGTTCCTTAACTGTTACTTTCCAAGTCATAGTTACATCTACTCCACCTTCAAACCCAATTACAAACGTTGCATCTATTCAATACGCATTCATTGTTGATCCGGCAGCTCCTCCTGTTACAAGCACAATAAATTCTAATAGCGCTTCAACACAAATTAATAACGCGACTGTTACAACTGTTTTAGAAGCAAATCGAGCAATCGTATCTATCGGAGATATAATTACGTATACAGCAACATTAACGAATACTGGAAACTTCCCTGCAAATTCTGTATTACTCATTAACGGTGTTCCTGAAGGAGCATTATTCGTTCCAAATAGTGTCACGCTTAACGGGATTTCACTTCCAGGTGCAAGTCCAACTCTCGGTATTCCAGTTGGTATTATCGCACCAGGTGATTCTGCTACTATTACGTTCCAATTTCTTGCAAGTTCTATTCCACCGCAAGGAGCGATTATAAATCAAGCAATTACAAGTTACACGTATATTGTCGACCCAAGTCAACCTCCAGTTACAGCAACATCCTCATCTAATACGGTTAATACAGCTTTCGTTGATGCATCGTTATCCGCAATTAAAAATACAGATTCTCTCGTACAAACTACTGACGGTACAATCACTTATACAGTAGTCGTTCAAAATAACGGCAATACAACTGCAAATACAGTTACTTTAACAGATTTGGTCCCAGAAGGAACTGCATTTATTCCGAATAGCGTGACCATTAATGGCGTTTCAGTTCCAGGTGCCGATCCAAACGTAGGAATACCATTAAACTCCGTTGCGCCGTCAGAAATTGTCACCGTCACATTCCAAGTTATCGTTCAATCCATTCCAAGCGTGAATCCAATTTCTAATATAGCCCGTATTGACTATACTTTTATCGCCGATCCAACCTCTCCTATCATCTCTCGAACAATTACGTCTAATCCAGCTTTCACACAAATTTCGGATGCGAATGTTCTTTCTTTAAAAGCTGTCAATGCACAACAAGCAACAACCGGTGACATTTTGACCTATACGATAACGCTAGAAAATACCGGAAATATTCCAGCTACTAATCTCATATTTTCAGATACACTTCCAGAAGGGACTACATTCGTAGAAAATAGTTTTACACTTAATGGAACAGCTATACTTGGTGCAAATCCAAATGTAGGGGTTGCTTTGCCTAACCTAGTAGCAAACGCTACTCACCTTATTTCGTTTCAAATTCTTATTAACGATTCATTCTCGCAACAATCGATTACAAATCAATCCAATACAACATATTCAATTCAACCAGATCCAAGCCAGCCGCCTATTACTGAAACATCTACAAGTAATATCGTCATTACAAATTTCGTGCAAGCACAATTGACAATTACAAAAACGTCCAATCCAATAACTGTAGATATTGGCGGAACTATACTTTATATTTCTGAAGTGAAAAATATCGGCAATGTTGACGCAATAAATATTATTTTTACAGATTCTATTCCAGCTGGGACTACATTCGTTTCCGATAGTGTCACAATTAACGGTGTCCTGCAGCCAGGTGTAAATCCAGAAAACGGAATACCACTTGGAACAATTCCAGCAAACAGTTCCAAAACGATACTATTTCAAGTGCAAACAAACAATCCACCTACTGAAACCGAAATTGTAAATCAATCTTCTGCAAATTACCAATATGTAAGTATTCCTACAGCTCCACCGGTGAATCGCTCTGCAAATTCTAACATTGTTACAACATCACTTCAAAATGCAAATATTATTTCTGTTAAAAGCGCGGATGTAACTTTCGTATCAATTGGGCAAATTATTACCTACACAAATACACTACAAAATATAGGAACCATTCCAGCTAACAATACCGTGTTTATTGATAACATTCCAGAAGGTACTATATTCATTGAAGATAGCTTATCAATAAATAATGTGATTCAGCCTGGCGCGAATCCTGAAAACGGAGTAACTCTCAGCACGATACAACCAAATGAAACAGTCACTATTTCATTCCAAGTACAACTTACAAATATACCGTCCGGCAATACAGTCATTAATATTTCAGACACTTCGTACGAATACCAAATTGACCCTAGCTCTCCGATTATTCAGCGTAGATCGTTATCAAATGCAGTAAACACGGAAGTGCGGACGGCAAATGTTAGTGCAATTAAATCCGCCAATAGATCCATTACACACATCGGTCAAATCATCACATATACAGTCGCCGTTACAAACGCTGGTACAGTACCTATTACAAATACTCTCCTAATTGACGCAATTGCTGCTGGCACCACATTCGTTCCAAATAGCATCCTTGTAGATGGCATACCAAGACCTAACGAAAATCCAATTACCGGTATCAATCTTGGTATTATCCTTCCAAATAATACGATTATTGTTACGTTCCAAGTAAATGTAGTCTCTATACCTGCACAAAATACTATTAATAATATCGCTGTTATACACTATGAATATCAACCGGAACCAAGCGCACCACCAATTTCAGAAACGACCTCTTCCAATACTACAAATATACAATTTATTGATGCTATTCTTATCGCTACAAAATCTGCTAATAAAGTATTAGCTAACATTGATGACACCATTGAATATACAGTATTCATTCAAAATAACGGATCTACTACAACTAACTCCATCTTTTTTACAGATACTATAGAAGATGGAACAGTATTTATTCCGGGAAGTGCAACAGTTAACAACACTGTACTTCCTGCAGCAGATCCGAATATCGGCTTTTTCATTCCTAATATTGCGTCAGGTCAATCGACAACAATAACGTTCCAAGTTTCCGTTACGAATTTACCAGCTTTAAATCCAACGCCTAATACTGCAAACATCGTCTACGACTTTATTTTCAATCCTGACTTTGCACCAATTCAAAAATCTACTACTTCCAATACTACTTTCGTCCAAATTAATGATGCCGATATCGTTTCACTGAAAACTGTTAATTCGACTTCTGTAACGATTGGCGACATTTTAACTTATACAACAACTTTAACGAATATAGGAAATACAGATGCTACTGCTGTTGTATTTACAGACAACATACCTGATGGAACAACCTTTATAGACGGTAGCGTTTTAGTAAATAATATTCCTCAGCTTAACGCCAATCCAAGTACTGGTATACTTGTAGGAACGATTGCACCTAACGTTTCTATCCCAGTCACGTTTTCCGTTACTGTGTTAGCTCTTCCAGCTAGCGGTCGTATTCAAAATCAATCCACTTCTCATTATACAATTAATGGTGAAGAACAAATATCGACTAGTAATATTACCTTCACTGAAGTTATTTCTGCTAATGTAATTGCAACAAAAACAACGCCTATCCAATATGCTGACCTACAAACTATCATCCCTTACACAATTTCCATCACAAACAATGGGAATATACAAGTAGAAAACATTATCGTTACTGATATCATCCCAGCAAATACGAGCTTTATAGAGAACAGTGTTATTGTGAATGGCACCGCTCGTCCAAATGACAATCCACTTAGCGGTATACAAATTGATAACATTCCGCCTAATACGACAGCAACTATTCTATTCCAAGTCCGGGTTACTTCCATTCCGCAAACAAATCCAATCTCTAACACGAGTACAATTGAATATGAATACACGGTACCAGATAGGCCACCTATTACCGAAACTATTATTTCATCAGCTGCCGTAACAGAAATTCATCACGCGAATTTAAATAGCAATAAAGCTGTTAACCTTGCATTTGCAACGGTCGGTGATACGTTAACGTATACGATTACACTAAATCAAACTGGTAATGTTTCAGCAGATGATGTAATCATTCAAGATATTATTCCTCAAGGTACTACGTTTATAGAAAATAGTGTCATTGTAAACGGAGAAACTGTTCCGGGAGTTAATCCAGTAAGCGGCATACCTATTGGTACTATAATTGTAGGTGGAGATGCCATCGCTTCCTTCCAAGTAACTGTGACTTCTATTCCAACACCAAATGAACTCAGCAACAAAGCAATTACTACTTTTAACTATATAGTCAACCCAAATAACTTACCTGTTACAAATACGACTACAACAAATACTGTCACAACAACTGTCCAAAATGATAATGTCGTTGCCATAAAATCTGTTAATGCCACGAATGCATTACCTAGTCAAACTTTAACGTATACAATTACAATTACTAATAGCGGTAATGTAACGATTGAAGACCTTCTTGCCATAGACACCGTACCAGTAGATACAACTTTCATTACTGGTAGTGTTACGATTAACGGAGTCAATCAGCCGAATGCGAATCCCGAAAATGGTATTACATTAGGAAACCTTGCCCCTAATGAATCTGCTATCATTACTTTCCAAGTAACAGTATCTTCTTCGACTCTTCAAACTGCTATCAATAACGACGCTTCTGTTTCCTATACTGTTACCATTGATCCGAATGAACCACCTATTACAATTACAAAGCAAACAAATACTGTTACAACAACACTAATCGAGCCAATGATTAACATTGAGAAAACAGCAGATAAATCTATTGTCGTTATAGGAGATATTATTACATTCACATTAGAGGTATTTAATCATTCCCCAATTCCTACAGTAAGTACTTCCGTTTTAGATATGATTCCAGCTGGTACAACATTTATAGAAAACAGTGTAACAATTAACGGTACTCCGGTTCCAAATATTCGACCAGACACTGGTATTAACATTGGTTCCTTATCGGCAGATGGAGTAGCAACTATAACATTTAAAGTTCTCGTAACTTCTATCCCTTCAAACAGTACAATTATCAATTCCGCAACAGTTACAGCTGCTTTCCAATTGACACCACAGGATCCAATTATTATTTTCATTGTCAATTCGAATATTGTTCGTATACCAGTTCAATTTATAACGGCAGCAGTGATAAAAAATGCTTCCGTCAGCTCTGCTTATTTAAACCAATATTTTGATTATACAGTGCGTATTACGAATACTTCCGAGATTTCATTTTCAAATATTTCATTACAAGACACCATTCCAGCAGGTTTACAATTTATGAACGGTACGGTCTTCATTAATGGGGAACGCTCTCCACTAGCGAATCCGAATATCGGTTTCCTAGTCGCTACTAATTTGGAACCGAACGAAACAATTATCGTGTTATTCACAGTACAAGTGATAAGTCCACCTATTAATAATGAATTTAAAAACACGGCAAACGTTTCTTTACAACTTCAAGTCTCTCCTACCGATCCACCAATCACAGTAACCATTACAAGTAACGAAAACATCGTCACCTTCATTCCAAAAAATCCAGATGAAACACTTCCAAATTTAAATTGTTTCTTTGACGGTGAACGTTTCATACGCATTACTCCTCGAAATATACGAAATTACTTTTGGACTTGGATTTGGTGGCGTTAATCAAAAAAGAAAAAGCTTGTAGTTCGGATAATATCCAAACTACAAGCTTTTTTCATTCTACAGACTACACGTCCCCTTTTAAAACGAATTCATCACACCACCTAATACTTGTACAACTTATGCAAAGAGAAGAACATCTCAAGTTATTTTAGTTGTAATAAGCTGACCCGCTTCATTTATAGTAATTTTCCATTTCATTCCACCAGCAGTCTTCATAATTACACCTTGACTCGCTTCCAGCTCAATATCTCCAAACATTCTTCCGCCAGTTGTCGCTAACCAAGCATTTCCATTTTCCATAGAAGACCTTGCAAAAATACGATTAATTCGAAAACGCTTATGGTCTTGAGAGTAACCACTCAATGTAATTCTTACTTTATATAACTGATTAGCTTTCATATTCGATATAACTGTATCTCCAACATTTAATGGAACATCTGCCGCGATAATCCAACTCCCAGTTGCACTTAATGCATATTCAATTTTAATTTTCTTTGGGCTCTCTCCCCATCCAAAGTACATCCCAATACAATTCAACATTTTGATTGGATTTTTCGTAAAGTCCAATTCAATAACAACTGGATTACTATCTGGAACATCAATATAATTCACACTTTGTTCATCTATTAAATTAAAACAATTAGCGATATTTCCTCCGTAAGGTAATTTCCCACTTACTTGCTTGACACTATACTTCAGCTGAGCATTTACTAAAATATCATCTTGATTTCCTATTAAATGTGGTTTATTCAGCGTCAAAGGTAACTGAATCCGAAGTGATTCTTCATAAGTAGACTTACAAACATTGTATTGTCCGTTATCTACAATAGTTGTTGAAAGTAAATTTGAAAAAAGGTAGTTACGATGGGAATTGGAAGAAAATTCAATTACTATTTGTTCACTACTCATCCTGTACGTATCCCAAATCATACAGTTGAATGTATTATAAGCACCTGAACAACGAATTGCTTTTTTCGTTTGTTGTCTACATTGCACTTGAATATCATGAAACGTATTTCCTGAACTTTCATTTGGTAAATCACTATTCCCATCTACTTCTATTCCATACTGACATCCATCAATAAATATAGATTGAAATACATTTGCGTTAATCCAGCAAGGTGTATTTATATTGTCTACATATTCCGTTTTTAAATATATTGCAGTTTGAAAATTTTTAACTTGAACATAGTTAACTTGAAAGAAACTAATATAATCCCACGCTTTTTGACAATAAAAATGTATAGCTTTTCCTTTATATGATGGTGTGGTATTTATTATATTTATATTTGATATGACAGATTGATTAGGCACTTCTATTTGTTGTGAACCGGAAACATAAATAACAGATGACTGAAATACTTGATTAATAACTTGAATAGTACCGCCAGTTATAGAAGCATTACTTTGTAACTCAAACGCATTAAAATCTCCATCAATTTGCAGCGTTACGGTAGGATCTAACTCTAATCTTACGTTGGATTTAATAACAATCGGCTTCAATATTTTATACGTATTAACCCCTGTAATTCTTACCGTCGAAATTCGGTTCGCTACACAATAATTAATCGCTTGTTGAATCGCTAACGAACTATCACTTCCTGAATTCGGAACTGCACCAAAGCAATCAATATGAACACTATTTTCTGGCGCACACTCCTCTTGTGAAGAAATATATTCTGACAAAATAAATTCACTCCTCATATTGCCTTTTTCATATAATATGTGAGTTCTCTCTTAAAAGTTTGTATCATAAAAAAAACAAACGACCTCCACGGTCATTTGTTTAATTCATATATATCCTTCGTTTCTTCTACCATTTTAGTTAACGAGAAATTTCTTTCCGCTTTTTCTCGCGCTTTCACTCTAATATCATTCACCTTTTCTTCATTTCCTTGTAATTCCTCCAGCACGTCTGCGAATTCAGATTCGCAATATTCAGATATTAAAACACCTGATTCTCCATCTATTACCGCTTCATTTATTCCGCCGACATCTATTGAAACAATTGGTGTTCCTGTAGCCATTGCTTCAATTACTACCATTGGAAACACTTCACGAAAAGATAATAAAAGTAATACATCCATATTTCCTATAAACTTATGTGGCTCTGAAATATTTCCTAACATCTTTACACTTTGTTGCAAGTCATATTTTTCTATTTCTTTCATAATAGATTCTTTCTCTGGTCCATCACCAGCAATATAAAACATAAAATCATTTCTCTTTTTTAACACATTTGCAATTTTAACAAATAGTTGATGATTTTTCTCCTTGGATAATCTAGCTAATATACCTACTTTATAAGTAGATTCTTTCTTTTTCTGCTGGAATAAAAATTTTTCAATATCTACACCGTTGTAAATTGTCTTTACTTTCTCTTCAGCTACATGAATTGAAATTAAGTTATTCTTTTCAAATTCACTTACTGTAATAATATTGTTCACATATTTATTCATGACATAACGAAAAAGAATTGGCATTTTCTTTTCTAGTATCGTTACATTATGTTTCGTATACACGATTTTTATCTTTCTTTTAATAAACTTTTGAAGTAGAAAAGCATATAATACCATTCGCAAACTATTTGCATGAATAAGTTCTATCTTTCGTTTATAAATCTCTTTTCGTAAGTAATGAATATTTCTCAAATGATTCCATCGACTAAGTAACATGAAATTTTCTTTTCTAGTAAGAGATTGATATAATTCTCCCTCACCTGCAGCTGTATAAACCGTAATGTTTTCATATTGCAAATTGTTTTCCAATTTACAGAAGTAACTCTCGGCTCCCCCAGTTATCAATTTATCTGTCATCAACAATATATTCATACTTGCGTCTTCCCAACTACATTGATTTTATTTTTTCTGTAAGCATGATAAGCATACTTACTAAAATAAAAAAAGGTTTGCAATGAATTAAGTGGTTTTTGTGCTCTTAACAGCTTCCAATATCGGAAGGCCGCCCTTATTTTATTTCTTGAAACAGAATTTGTAACAATTCTATATTTTGCCAATACCTGCTGTATCCCTTTCGCTTCATATCCTTTATATAACAATTGTAGCCATAACGCTGTATCTTCAGGCTGCACACTGGGCATTTCAATACAAGGAATCTTCTCACGATCAAGCATCACTGTTAAACACCCAATAATTGTGTTTCCCACTAAATAATGATAATCAACAAATTCCGGTACGTTCACCTCTCTATTCAGATCATTATTATTTTCATCTATTAAACTATAGGACGTATACGAAAACGCAACATGTGTTTCTTCCATAAATAACAATTGCGTCTCCAATTTATTTGGTAGCCAAATATCATCACTATCTAAAAAAGCAATATACCTTCCTCTCGCTTCTTTAATCGCTATATTCCGAGCTTTAGCAGCCCCCATATTTTCTTCTAATGATAATAACCGAATTCGTGAATCCCCTTCTATCATCTCTTTAATTTTTACAGCTGAGTGGTCCGTTGAAGCATCATCAACGATAAGCATTTCCCAATTTTTATAAGATTGACTCTGCACAGATCTGATTGTCTCACCAATAAAACGTAAACTATTATAAGAAGGTGTTATTATAGAAATACAAGGCACCTCGTTATGTACTGATAGACACTTTACCATCTATCATTCCCCTTCCTTCATATGTTGAAATGTACTTCACAACAACTGCTAAAAATAGAAAGAAAGCTTCGTTAATAATAAGTGATAATGACATCATCTGAAATAAAAATGCAATCATAGTCAATAAAAGATATGGCTTTTCACAAAACAAGTTATACTTAGTCAACTTCACCATTAAAATACATAAAAAAGCGCTATATAAAAGAAAACCAATTGTACCCGATTCAGATAAAATTTCTAAAAATGTATTGTGCACATATAGTTTTTCATTGAACTGATACTCATAATAATTCGAAAAATTAAAAGCACCGATACCGATATATGGATTAGATAAAAAATATTTGAAAGCAGCTTCCCATAGTGTAAATCTGCCACTCCCATTATCGCGTGAAAAATCAGAAATTCGACCGTTCAATATATCATCTAGTTGTCCACCCATTACTACATTCGCTAAACTAAAAATAACAACACTAAGCAATACTAAGCCCATTATTATTTTTACTTTTTTGGCAAAACTGGACATGCATACATAGACAAAAATGACGAGCACAATTGCTAAAATACCACCTCTTGAAAAAGTTAATAAACTCGTTGTAACACATAGAATCAATCCTATTACGTTGGTGATATTATATAAATTTGTCATATAATACATAAAAAATATTGTATTATAAAAAATAAAGATGTTGGGATCATCTAATAATCCAATTAATCTCGGATATCCTCTATCTACTAATAATCCAGCATAAATCTCTCTCTCTTCTCCGCCATATAATCCAAAATGTTGTAATCCAACTATATAGAGTATGAGACTTACAATATTAAATACTAATCCTACATAGACAATGGCTGACTCGAGCACTACTATTTCGGTGTTCCCCAGTAAATTCCTCATAATAAAATAACATCCTAAAACAAGTAATACGCCGAAAATCATACGAATACTAGCACTTAAATATATAGAAAGAATGCCACTTAAACAATAGATGAAATAAAACAGTAAAAATACAACTTCATGAAAATATAGCTTTCGAATATAAAAATCTTTAATTCTTAAACAAAAATAAATGACTAGAAAAATCATATATATCTTCAAAGAAAACCCTATATATATGTTGTATTTACTTAACATAACAAACAAGATTAGAAGAAAAGTCCATTTCATTGAAATTTGCATATTATTTTCCATAGGCTATATCTCCTGCTTCGTAATATAATCCTTTTCTCGTATTTTTCTTATAAATGAAAGAATAAGTTTTTTTAACTCATAATCATATAGGAATATACCAACTACTACGATAAACGTATTAAGAACAAGTGCAATCAAATTATATGTCTTTAATACATATTGCACTCCAATAAAAGTTACACCAAAATAAATTGTATACGGTATTACAATTTGGAATATAATTTTTTTCCTCACTGTACTTACTGCTGTATATCCAATCAAAGCCACTATTTCAAATAAAACCATAGCGTAAGCCGCTCCTCTAACTCCACCAATGCTACTGAAGCTATATAGCATAATTCCTCCAATTACTAAAGCAACACACTGTACGGCAGTTCTCTTATTTTGAAATCCACTCGTTGTTAAACCATCGGCAATAGCAACATTTAAACTTTGTAATACAATGAGAAAAGATAGTATTTGGAGCGGCTCTACTGCATTACTCCATTCTGCATGAAAAAATATAGAAATAAAATAGGGTGCTAAATTATATAAACCTATCGTCATACATATTCCCACGACCGCCATTGATTTTATTTGAATCATATTTAATTTCGTATGCTCTTCTAAATTATTCTGGTTATAGTGTTTAAAGAGCACTGGGAAAAATGCCCCTGCAATTACCCCTGGCACTTGATATAAAGCCGCTGGCATCCGATAGGCTACCGCGAAAACACCCACCATACTTAATGGTAATGTATAATTGAGTAAGATGGGTGCTAATTGTGGCGTACTCATTATTAAAAACCCACTAACAATAAAAGGACCTAATTTCCAAAACAATCCTTTATGAATTGCTACTTTCATATTAATGTTCGTCTTTTTTCTCATAACGTATATGCTAAATAAACCGCCAATCATATAACCAAAACCATATAAGCGAGCTGTTATATACACTGGTAATTCTCCGAAAATGCAAAAGCATGTAATTATAATGACAACTGTTGCGGATACAACTTTAATTAGTGCTATATATTTCATACGTTCCATAAGCTGAAAGTAGGCAATCCCTATATTTTGACATGTAAGGCCTATTAACATCAGGAACATTACGTTTAACATCATATAAATTAAATTCTTATCCTCGTACACATAATGAATAGCTATATAACCAATTACAGAAATAAAAATAAGAAGAAGTATCCGTATCTTTATGTATGAAGATACAATCGTCCCTAAATCTACTCCATCCTTTGCCCCTTCTCGAAGAAATGTATTACTAAGCCCTAAATCTGTAAAAAATAACATTACAAACGTAAATGCTATCGCAACACTAAACATCCCGTAATTTTGTGCATTAAAAAAGTTGGCTAAAGCAATTAAGCTAATGGCTTGAAGAAGATTAGCTAAAATCGTACTATAAAATAGATGTACAATATTGTTTAGAATGGATCTACCCATACCAGTTCTCCTTTGCATGTAACCTACTTATATTTGTTGTGTATTAATTTAATATTTACATAAAATTATATTTACTATGTTTTTTATCTTGCGCCATTCCCATTCAATACAATAAAAACTGTCTTACATAAAATACGAATATCCATTCTAATCGTCTTCACTTCAATATATTCCATATCCAATTCCAACTTTTCTTTCGGATCAAGATTATATCCTCCATTTATTTGTGCCCACCCTGTTAACCCTGGTTTTACTAATAAACGGTGCCTGAATTCTGGAATATTAACTTCGAATTTTTCATAAAAATACTCTCTCTCTGGCCTAGGACCAACAAAAGACATATCACCTTTTAAAATATTTATAAGTTGTGGTAATTCATCCATTCTCGTTTTTCTTATAAACAATCCAACCTTTGTAATTCTCGGATCATTTTCATTTGCCCATTGTGGTCCGTTCTTTTCAGCATCGCTAACCATCGATCTTAATTTAAATAAATAAAATCTCTTTCCATTGATTCCTAAACGCTCTTGAAAATAGATTGGAGCCCCTGATGTTTCTAAAGCAATCAAAATACAAAAAAACAACATAATTGGTATCGTAAAAAGTAACAATATGAATGAAAATATAATATCAAACAAGCGTTTTACACTTCGATTCAAAACCTTATCCTTTTCTTGAGCCGGAATAGCATACAACTTAGCTTGATTTGTTTCACGAATCATGGATCGTTACCCCCAAATTCAAGAATATAAAACTATACCTAGCAATTCACATTCTTTCCTCTTTATGTCCGCTATTACTTTTTTCACTGTACGCAGCGAATCTTTTCGTTTTTTGACTGCCAAAATTACTCCATCACATTTCTCCGCAATAATATACGTAGCAGGAAGCTCCAATACTTCGGATGAATAAAAGAAAATATAATCAAAGTCTACTTTCCACTTGTCTATTACATTATCAAATTCATCCATAGCAACTAAGGGCGTCCCAGTATGTACATTTTTTTTTGCGGGAATACAATATAAATATTCAGAAAAAGAACTAGAAAAAGATTCATAATTTAAGGCGGAAGAGCTTAATATATCGTTTACTGTTGTCATATGGTTGCTGTGTAATAGTAGATGGAGTTTAGGATCAGAAAAATTCATATCGACAAGTAATACTTTTTTTTTCATTTCCGCAAAAACTAATCCCATATTTACTATAAGTGAAGCAACAACACCTCTATCCTTCGTTGAGCTAACTGTGAATACTCGTTTTCCTGATTTTTTCAATTCATGATATATAGTATAAAATTGCTCTTTCATCAGAGTATCATGCGGATCGAATGGCAGCTTTTTCTTTGTCTTAAACATCGACATGTTCACCTCGATATATAGATGATTGCTTATCAACCTCTGTAGGTTTCTTTTTTCTTTTCGGTTTCATATTTATATGACCAATAACAGAGACTGTCGTTATTTTCTCTAAATCCTGTTCCACGTATATACGTTCATCAAAATAATCTCGAAATACAGCTAAACCTACACCAACAAAAAAACTAACAATTAAAGAGATAGGAATGATAAGTTGAAATTTCGGAAACAGCTTTTCAGCTTCTTCCTGTAACTCTCGGTCAGTTAATATTTTTACCCCCTGTACATTCGTATACTGTTGAAAGCTTTTTTGAGATTGTTCTGCCAATGACTTTACAATTTCTTTCACGATTTTAGGATCCGAATCTTTTACTGTAACAGTAACAATTTGTGAGTTGTCCGTATTCAACACCGAAATTTTTTGTGCTAATTCATAACTTGATTGTTCTAATTTCAAAGTGTTTCTTACTGTCGAAATAATAAGTGGACTTTTTAAAATGTCAACAAACGATGTTACAAGTTGCTTATTTTCTTGTGTTTTATTCGCTGTATTTTCCTTATTAAACTCATCTAAATTTCCAACAAGAATTTGCGCTGAATATTGATACGAAGGCTTTAGCACATACATAGAAATAAGAACTAGAGAAACGGTTAAACAACACATCGTCAAAATGATCGTTACGAATCTTCTTTTCAGTAACTGTTGAAAATCTTTCATACTAATTTCTTGCTTCAATGATTCCACCGCCTTTTTATGAATAGCATCCTGTTAATCATTTTGTACAGATAACCCTTTCTTTTCTATATCTGGTTGTTTTGTTATATACTTTCCTAATCTGAATGAAAATTTCTCTACAAACAAATATGAAATCGTTGCAAGTATAAAAGAAAGAATGAGCGACATAATCAAAATAATAGTTAGCGGTAATATTTCATTGAGCATGTATATTAAGGAAAATAATGATATAAGATGATACAAATAAAGACTGTAAGAAATTTTTCCCAAATACAACAAGTATTTATTGCGTAGCAAGGTTGAAAATGTTGACACTGAAAGGCTTAATATGACAAATAGACATGCGCTTATCGCTACTACGTAGTCTCGAAATATAAAATTATTGAGCACTTTAATTTCTCCAATAAGTCCTTCATACATATAAAGTAAAATCGCAAATAAAAACCATGTAATTTTCGTATTTTTAGTACAATTACTATAAAAAGCTATTAAATTATTTTTATACTTCGCAACTAGTGCTCCTAGTAAAAACAGCACTGTGTAATGCAACGTTAATACATAGCTTGTTAATGTTAAACTCGAGCGAAATAAAAATAATATCACGACAGAACATATACTAAAACTAAACAATGATAGTAATGAACCCCTTACTGTTTTGCGTAAACAAACCATCAAAACTAACGGGAAAATTATAGATATTCGCATTTCATGTACAAGTGACCAAATCACACTGTTATATGTATCTGTATTATATTTCCCAACCAATAAAACATGCTGTGCTATTAGACTTAAAGAACTTTCAATCGTCCATGAGCGATTAAACCATTCGCTTAAATAAGAAATACCATATTTACTTATTGTAGTCTGGCATATAATAGCTATGACTATTGCCACAATATATGGAATGTATATTCTGCATATACGTTTTAAAAGGTATGATCCATAGCTACTATTTGTTTTTTGAATAGATTCATACAAAACAAATCCACTCAAAACAAAAAAGATAATAACAGATTCGTTACCACTACTAAAAATAAGACGTGCAGGCGTTTCTTTTAATAGATATACAACAAATGGTTTATTATCTTCATAACTGTAATTTTGAAATGCTGAGAAAATCATCAAATAATGACCAATCATTACTACCAATGAAGAAATTCCTCTTATAGAATCCAGTTCTTCATGCCTCTCCATCGTTTTACATCAACTCCTAATGAAATGATAATAATCATTTCAAAGCGACATCTTTATTCATATTCCTCTCCTTTCTTTTCATTCCAATTTTTCATATTAAAATGATTTTATAGTATAAATTTGAGTGTATTGTAACATTTTTTGTAATATTATGAATAGTAATTCCTAAAAATTGGTATATACCAATTTCAACCTCGAAAAATGGGTAATATTGTTAGAAAAACACTATAAAAATATGTTGCATACTTACAAAATTAAAGAGAGGGCTAGTGTTTTTTCAATATAAAATAAAAAAGATAGCCTTTATTTATAGGCTATCTTTTTTATTTTATTTAATTATTAGCACCATTATATGCTACATGTCGTTTCTCAATCCGTTCTTCAATTTCTTTCATATTCTCTTTATTAGTTAGTAGGGATTGTTTATTTTCTATTAATAATTGTTTAAAGGATTTTCTCACTTTTTTTCGCATGTTTATTTTCCTCCTTGGGGGATGGTTTATATAAAAGATAAGGAATTATCTGTGTGTTCTTATAATAATTGATTGTTGTGAATTCCATTTGAACTTCAGATGAAAATTCCGTTTATTTTCTGACAACTTTGTGAACAAAAAAAGAAAGGTTAATCAAAAATATATTTGATCAACCTTTCCATGCTCTTTAAAGCATATTAATTAATATTTCAGGTCTTCCCCAATTCATTTCGTTACAAACAAAGCGTAGTTTTTCTTCGTCCATTGTGTGTAACCCTTCTTCTAATAAGCATGCAATTGGAACTTCACAATGAATTTGCGCTAATTGTAAAGAGATATTTAAATTCTCTAAATCACTTTCAATTTTTGTGCGCTGCGCTTTCGTTAATGATGCTATATTTTCTAGCACTGCCGATACTGTCCCGTATTCTTGAATCAGCTTATACGCTGTTTTTTCACCAATACCTTTTACACCCGGATAATTATCACTTGTATCTCCCATGAAAGCTTTCGCATGAACAATTTGCCAAGGTTCTACACCTTTCTCTTCCATGATTTTTTCCGGTGTGTAATACTCGTAATTTCCAATTCCTTTACGAAGAAGCATAACTGTAACATTCGTATCAACAAGTTGAAGTAAATCTGTATCACCTGTCAAAATATAAACTTCCGCTTCATTGCAATATTGTTTTGCAAGCGTACCGATACAATCATCCGCTTCATAACCTTTCATACCGATTACAGGCATAGATAATTTCGCAGTCATTTCTTGCACTAAATCAAATTGCGGAATTAATTCTTCCGGCGGTGCTGCACGATTTGCTTTATAATTCGAGAAAGATTCCGTTCTAAATGTCGTACTTCCCATATCCCAGCACGTTACAATGTGCGTTGGTTCGATTGCTTGTGTTGCTGTTAATAAATGCTTCATATAACCATGAATCCCATTCGTCGGGGTACCATCTTGTCGTTTCATAAATTGTCCATATACACTTGTTGCGTAAAAAGCACGAAATAATAGTGCCATACCATCAACTAATAATACTTTTTTCATAATTCCTCTCCTACTAACAAAAAATAATAACCTCACGTTATCACGTAAGGTTATATATAGATTACCATTCTACGTTTTTGTTCAACTTTGTCTATTATACATTGTTTTTGTATATTTAGCATCATTAACACATTAAGACATTCTACCGCAGCACGTATGAAGTATTCCTGAATACGTATTTTTACCTGTCGAAACAACTACAGCCTTTGCATTTCCGTCAACAATATACGTACCTTTGAAACATACATTTTCAAGTTCAAGTGGATTATAGTCTTTCATCCGTTTTAATGGAATAAATCGTTTACGTTCAAGATGATAGCAACTTTCAAATTTCTCAATACTAGCATCGTTTCCTGTCAGCATAGATTCATTTACTAATAAATCATTTGCATAAATAATACGTACATCTGCTGGCACTGTATCGCCCTCTGCAAGAAAAATCATATCTCCAGGTACAAGCTCTTGTACTGGTAATTTCATCATTTTTAGTTCACTGTTTAGCCCTGTTACGCTACAGCCAGCTACTCTAGAAACAGTAACTGTTTCACATTGTAATTCATCACCCATATTTTGTTTTGAAAGACCTGGGATCATTCCACTTAGCTTCATCATTACTTCCGCAATACGCGCTCTTTTTGAGGTTAATTCATTTCGGCCGTATACTTGAATACGCTTTTGTGCCTCTTTCATAGATAGTCCGTCTCTTGTTGTTTTAAAATACGCAAATACAGATTTTACATCTCTTGTTGCGATTTCAATTAATAAATCTTTATTTTTTTGAAGCATTGTTTGTTCTTTCATTGCTTTTTTACTTAATTTATACGAAGTGTTACCCACACTTTTATTTACATATAACATATTATCGTCTCCTCCTTTACAACATAGGAAGAAACGCTTTGTTTCTCAATTTATCCACTTTACTGTGAAAGTGTCTAGCGCTTAAATACTCGAATAAACGCTACATTATGATAAATATAGAGGGAGGAACAAGTCGTTTCCTGCCTACATCATATATTTTTGATTTGAAGTATATGGGTAACGGAACCGAGTCAGAATTTGACATGCTCCTCACCTCCTCTTTAATTTTTTAGTTATAATCTATACTATGAAATTACTCATAGCTTGCTAACAAAAAAGACCCTTACTCATAAGAGAGCAAAGGTCATTGCATACACAAATAAGCGATTCCTAATATAATACAATTAGAAATCTATGGACCTCTCCCTCGCCGAGTTTTAGCACTGTATAGCATAGGTTCATTACCAGCTACGTTAAGAAAAACCTTAATTCGATCATTCCTGTTGACCCATTGGCGTCTCTCGACATTTTTGGGCAGTAGCATTTCTCTATACAGGAGCCTCACCTAACAGAGACTTATTATAATTACATAGAAAATGTTACTCTTATTTAAAATAGATGTCAACACTTTGTATGGAAACTTTTCCTTATTACAATAACTATCTCGAGTTTAGTACACTAATACGCATCCTGCTCAGCGTTCGGCTACATAAATTAATTGAACACATATTGCAAAAAATTAGCAAATGAAAAATAAAACCCTTACGTTAAAATGTAAGGGTTTTAATACGTTACACAACCAGCAATTACAATTCCGATGGAAAGTGATAAAAACATAAGGAAAAGACCAACTGCTTGATTATCTTCTTCAAGACTTTTATTAATATTAAAACGTGGTGTAAGCCATTCCGCTAAATAAAAGACAATAATTTGAGCTAAGATCCCAACAGCTCCCCATGAAACCATATCAAGAATTGAAATAGAATTAGCAGCCGTTGAATATAAAACGATAGCAAGACCAAGTAGTCTTCCTCCAAGTACATAGCTTACCGCTTTATTCCCTTGAGCCATTAACTTAAATTCCTTAACTTTCGTTGTCACTTCCATAAGAAAAAGACCGATACACAAAAGTACAAGTGATACTGCTAAATATAGTAAAAAATTAATCATTTATTTTCCTCCTTCTTAATACCTACCGGTAAATAATACGATTCATTTCCCGTAATTTTTTCCCCGGCACGTATACCGATGCTGCTCGCTTTTCCAGCAATTAAAAAAGCCCCAAACACGTACGACAGCTTCTCAATTCCTTTTTCAGTTTCCAAAAATACAACTGGAAGCTCTGTATATTTCTGAAATATAGGCAGTGACGATTTATACGTTTCATGTGCATTTCGAATCATAATATTTGTATCCTTATCACGAATCGTAATCGTGTCACCTTCCCTACCGAACGAAGGTTTTTGAACGAAAGGACTTTTCCCAAAAAATAAATCTGGCTCTAAATATGTAGGAAGCATATATTCTTTAATCCACTTTTGTTCCTCACTTGTGTAAAAAGCATCTTCTTCTGCTAATCCCCAAATAAGACATTGAATTGATTTCGGCTGAAGTAAAAAGGCCGACAAAGGATTTATAATAAAAAGCTTTCCTTCTTTTACAAGTTGCAAAAGTTCTACTCCCACCAAATCCCCCGTTTCGGGATCTTGATCTTCAATTAAGTCTTCAATTGGATATGTTTGGCGATACAAAACATCAATTGGTACACCATCTCTATCTACTAAAGCATCATCTGTAATTCTAAGTTCTGTCATTGGCATCACTTTATTTTCAACATGACATAGCCCACTCAAATACATAGTCGTATTCCAATCTTCTATATGTTCATGATGAGCTGTGAAAACAACATTTGGATCTTCCATTCCTTTTGTAAATTCCATTACGGCTTTTGTAATACCAGAAGAAAGTAAGCGCTCTTGATTTGCATTTGGATCATCATAGTCAAGTTCTTCACAAACTTTTCCATTCATTTGAAAGCATTCCACAATAAAAGTTGGAGTATCACTATTAAACTCAAGCATTTTAATACGATTATCCTCTGTTAAAGCAAAATCAAATCGTGAAATAACAGATTCAGGATACATCCCTTTCAGTCTAATAAAAGGCAAGCTTGCAGTTGGAAAACCGAGTTCAAGAAGCTGTTCATTAGATACATTCCGAAGAAGTCTAGCAGTCTTAAAAAATATTTTCCCCATTCGTTCAGTTGCTACTTGTAATTGTTTCATCGTTTGCTCTGTTATCGGGAAAACATGAAACAAACTATACTCACATTCATATAAATCCGACCAGAAATGAGGATAATTCGAATAAAATTCTTTTCGTTTCTTTATGTATTGCGACATATTTTAACCTCCAAATCCACCTTTTGAACCGCTTCCAATTCCACCTTTAAATTCGGCCGAAGATTGATAAGTTTTAAACTCTGATGAATTTTTGAAGGTGGATTTATTTTGATAGTATTTACCACCATAAAAGTAATGTCCACGATAACCTGAACTACTATCATCACACTGCCAAACACCAAGTTCATCATCCCAATCCCAATCAGAACAACTATTATCATTCGGTTCGGGGGGAATATCTTGCGCGCAGCCAAATAAAGTGCCCGTCATTAAAGATGTCAGGACACTACCTACTAGCCATTTTGTTTTTGTCACCTTTGCACTCCCCTTTTTAAATTATATTTCTATTATATAAGATGTCATGATAAAGTAGAAGAAAAAGGAAGAAGAGGGATAAAATGCGATTGGAATATCGGCTCAATGATGAAACAAACGGGTATCCAGCTTTATGGAACTACGCAAATATTTCTAATTCTGAAATTGTCGCGCGCATGACTTGTGAATATTTTACAAAAGATGGAAATACATATATCGTTACTGCAACTTCAGTAGATCCAGACGGGACAGCAGTGTTATATATACAAAAAGAAGTTTTTTCCAACGACCCTTCAGATCCTACATACTCGCACATAGGTTTTGAAATTAAAGAACTAAAGGAAACCTGCTCAATTATGATAGAAAGTAAAGATATTTGGAATTACGAGGATATCTTACCCTCTCTCCATTCAGATATTATATATATTCAACGGGATGGAATACATTTGGAATTCACCCTCGATTCAAGAGAAATTGATGAAGACCGCAAGTGCTATATTTATTATGGGAACTTTACAGGTAAATCGAGATAACATGAGTATATTTATTCAACAAAAAAACCTTACGTATAAAACGTAAGGTTTTTTATATAGTCCCACATATGCCGTTATCTATAGATGTCCATAAACCTGCTCTCACAGGTGGATGTTCTCACAAATGTTTGTAACTTCCTTCTTAAAAAGATGGCCTGCTATCTACATTTAAATATTGAACTTCCGCATTATACTTATTGGTTTAAGACATACACAAGCTACGTACACCGTAGGAATTTTATATACTATTAGTTGAAATAAGACCCCCGCAAGTGCCGTCTCTCGTAAATGTCCAAAAACCCGCTACTCGCAGGTGGATGCCCTCACAGTTACCGTATATCTTCCTCCACAAGGAAGGCTTGATAATGGTCACTAAATATTAAGCTTCCGTAAAACTAACATCGGTTTTAGACATAAATAAGTTACGCACACCGCAGGATGTATTATTTACTTGTCGTTATATTATCACATTGTTTCCAATGTGTAAAATATAATTTTTTTGAAGCAATCTCTTGCTTGTGACCTTATTTTAATACAAATTATTTTTGCATGCAAGTGATTAATCTTCTTCTTTTGCAATTTGATTTTCTGGATAAGAAATCCAATCACTCCAGCTACCTGTATACAATTTAACATTTTGAAAACCAGCTAATTTTAATGCAACTATGTTCGGACACGCTGTAACACCAGAACCACAATATACGATTGTTTCCTTCTCTTTATCAAGGTTTTGGAAACGCCCTTGCTGCTCCTCTTCGTTTTTAAAGTGTCCCGATTCTAAAATCCCATCTTTCCAAAAATAGTTTACTGCCGTCGGAATATGCCCTGCCTTCGAATCAACGAGCTCTTCCGCACCAGCATAACGTTTTGGTTCCCTAGAATCAATTAATGTCATATTTGCACCTGCACGAATTTTCCCTCTCACATCTTCCATCGTTACAAGCATATTTTCTTGTATTTCCGGTATAAAAGGTTTTCGTGCAATAACTGGGATATTCGGCGTTGTGTGTAATCCATTCTCTTTCCAAGCTGGAAATCCACCGTCTAATATATACACTTTCTCATGTCCTACATAGTTTAATAACCACCATAAACGAGAAGCCATTGCACCAGCTTGACTGTCATACGCAATCACTGTCGTATGTTCACCAATACCAGCTTGTGAAAGCTTGTCTGCAAACTCCTCAATATTCGGCAATGGATGGCGGCCACCATGTTCTGCTACAGGACTTGATAAATCTAAATTCAAATCAAAATATAACGCATGAAGAATATGTTCTTCCTCATACTTTTCTCTACCCCAATTAGGATTCGCTAAATCAAAACGACAATCGATTATACGGACATTCTCATCTTCTATATGCTCACGTAACCATTCGACTGTAACTATCATCTTTAACGACCTTCTTTCTCTTGCAAACGACTTACATACTCCATAACCATTTCTTCTGTAACAAATTTACGCTGCAGTGTAACACCATTTTTTGCAAGATCATTAATCTGCTTTGTTACAACATTAATGATATCAACCGAAAATTCTTTCCCCTTTGACGCAAGAGATACGGCTGCTTCAATAGCTGCTTCACGCTGCGCATCTAATTGTAAACATGCTTTTACACTTTCATTTTGTTTACGAGAATGTGCTGTAATTGCTTTATGTACTTCCATCTTCTCTTCCCCCTAAATAAGTTATACGTTCTTATTCAATTCCATTGCAAGCCGAATCATATCACGACATACAATCCCATTTTCAATAATCTCTTCTTCATAATGCTTTGAAAAGTAATCAAAATCAATAGAAAAAATACGAAATCCACATTTTTGATATAAAGCAAGTTGTGAAACACTAGAATTGCCTGTACCAACTTCAAGCTTATACATATTATATTCTTTAGCTTTTTCTATTGCATGCAACAATAACTCCTTACCAATACCTTTTCCTTGCATATGTTCTACAACCGCAATATTCATAATTTCCATTGTCCTTGGTCTTGTTTCCAAAAGCACGTATACACCGATGATTCTTTCTTCTTGTTTAGCTATATACGTAAACCCACTCTGTACATATGCATCAATTTGGCTTTCACTTGGATCAGCAAGGAGTAATAAAGATTTCGGTATAGCTTCTTTCGAAATACGCTCTATGACAACAGACATAAAAATTCCCCCTCCTCTATTGTTCTAAACCCCCCTTGTCTACCATAGATAATAGAAAGGAGGGATTCACCATGGACAACAATGAGAAAAAATGCAACGTCATCTCTATTGATGGAAAGAAAAAGAAGAGCGACACATATTCCTATCCAAAATTAGTAGTAGAAAACAAAACGTATGAGTTTTCTTCATTCGTCTTATGCGGTGAAACACCAGACGGCAGACGCTTAGTTCTTACCCATATGATTTCTACTGATGAGTTTGCAGGGTTTGTAAAATCTTTAGATACTGTACTACAAAAGAAAATTGAACGAATCTTTTTTTCATAACAGCTATTTAATATAAATTTCTTTTTCAATTTCTACTAACTGCTTTTGTAGCTCTTCTTTACTTTGTTCGTATAGTGATACATCAATTGTTTCAGCTAAAGCGAATAATATACTTTCATAATAATTCTCAATATCTTGCTGCATTACTTTTTGGAATAGGTTCCATTTTGCATCCCACTCTTGCTTATAATGATGAACGAATAAATCTTCTTCATCAACTACATAGTTTGATACGAAAGGTTCTAACACTCCTTTAGCGTCTTCTTGCATAAAAGCTTTATCATTTTTTTCAAAAAAGCTTTTCTCATTTTTAAAATGTGCTAGTGCCTTTTTAAAATCTTTTATTTCTATTGAAGGAAACGGCTCTTTATGTGTAATAATTTTATATTCATAATCCACTGTTCCACCCATAGAAATCGATTCATTTTCCACTTTGCAATTCACAACAATTTCATCCTTTGCACGCTTCATCGCTTCATCTATCCATTTTTCAAGACGTAATGATGTCGCACGCATTTCTTGTAATAAATCATGTTGAATAAATGAAACTAATTCCATTACACATTGCTGCAACTGCATTTTCACATTCCCATCTGTTCGTAACGACGCCGGATTAATAAATTCAGTAAACACATCGTTATAGCGTAAAAATAGACGTTGGTGTACATAATAAAGCAATTCTTTCACTTCATTTTGCATTGCTTGCTCTTCAGCAAGTACACTATATGATGAAATAATATGAAGTAGCTGATTACGCTCTGCTTCATATTTTTTTGTTTGCTTCTCTTTCTCATCATTTCCCTGCTTTGCGCCATTTATCATATTTACAAGAAGCTGATTCGCTCCTTGCAATGCACCATATAAAGCATGCACAGATACAAGCATTAAATCCCTCATCATAAAGGACGTAAATGATTCTTCAAATTTAGTAATCCCGGAGTTTTGTAAAATACCATACTTTTCTTTATCAATACTTTTCCCTTGCTTTTCTTCAAGCGCACATAAACTTGAAATTGCAAATAAACGTGGATTTCTAATACCGTATTGCAGGAGCTGATCCGCAATATAACCTTTTACCATTTCAAGTTCTTCTTCAGATTGTGCTAAATCGGCAGCATTTATTAAGAAGAACATTTTATCAAGTGCAAATGTATCCTTTACACGACCGAGCTGAATTAAAAATTCACGATCTGCACGAGAGAAAACATGATTATAGTATGTTACGAATAAAATAGCATCTGCGTTTTTAATATACTGGAATGCAACATCCGTATGGCGCGCGTTAATAGAATCCGCCCCTGGTGTATCTACAAGAGCTACTCCTTGCCTTGTTAAAGCACAATCATAATAAAGCTCCATATACTCAACAAAGCATGATTTTTCTTCATTAGCTACATAATCAGAGAACTCCTCTAACGTAACTTGTAATTGTTCCCCTAAATGATTAGCAACTGCCTCATATCCTTTTTGTACCGCTCGCAAAAAGCTAAATGTTGTTTTTTGCTTCCCGCTTGGTGAAGGGTATTTCATAATTTGATCAATTTTCGTTAACGCTTCTTCCAATGTAGCAATTTCATAGTGAAACATTTTATAAACAGCTTTCATATCTTCTAACAGCGCTTGCTCTGATTTAAACTGGACAATTACCGTTCCATGTTGTTTATCTTCTGTAACTGGCAAAATTTGATTTATTGTTGCTGTCGTTGGGTTTGGCGATACAGGAAGTACCTTTTCACCGAGCAATGCGTTAGCAAATGATGATTTCCCAGCACTAAAAGCTCCAAATAACGCTACTGTAAATTGCTTCGTTTCTACACGCTGTCTTTTTCCAACTACTTCTTGCTGTAGATGTTTCAGTGTAGGCAATGGATCTAATATCGTTTCAGCTTTCTTCACTTTTTCTAATATACGCTGAATATTTAAAGCTTTCGTTCCTTTAATCTCTTCTTCACTAGCCGCTACGTTATCATTTACAATTTCTTGCTCTTGTAGTTTAAACTTCTCACTAACAACTTGTTTTTTACTTTGTAATATTTCGTCTATTTGCAATCCATCTGGTATAGAAACATTTTCATTCCAAATATCTCCTAAATAGCTCTCATATTCCTCATACGTCTTAATGTACTGTAATTTTGTTTCTTTTGCTGTTTGTAACATCGTGTATTTTTCAATTTCTTCTTCAATACGAGCAATCTCTATCTTCACTTTCTTCTGCAATATACCCGTACTTTTTCCAAAGATTTGCTGTGATTTCATAAAGTATCTTTTCTTTAACTCATTTGCAACGTCAGCAGTATAAAGAAGTAAGTAATCACCGGTAAATCCAGCCCCCTGTTTAATTGTTTCAGCCAACACTTCCGGTTCGAAAGCAATTTCTAACGCATATATGTCTTTCCCTATTTCCTCTGTAAATAACCCTTCTTCTTTTAAGAAGGCTACAATAAATTCTTTCACATGAAAATCAAGTTGCGTTTCAACAGTCTTTTGAAGAGCAGAATAAAAAGCATCTACACGTCTCTGTTTTTCTTGCTCCGTCTTTCCTTTCGCAAATAACAAGCCAACTTTAAACTTCGTTAATTTCGTTTCTAAATATTTATTTGCCAATTCTCTCATTTCAAATGGCATTAAATACGCGTTATCTAATATGGCTTGTAAACCTTTTATAAATTCATTTCTCACATCAGATTCTTTACTAGCCACCCGATTTTTATTTTCAGTTAACTCTTCCTTTTTTTCAACTATCTCTGAAAGTGACAGTGGTGATGTTAATTCTTCTTCATATTTCATGAGATGTTTTTCATTTTCAGAAAGAATAAACGAACAATGTTCTTGCAGTAAATATTCTGTTTCTCGCTCCATTCCCTTTCTTACATACTGCTCTTTTTCTTTCATGATAGAAAAGATTAATGCTTCTAAACTTTGAATTTCATTGTATGGATGATTCATCATTCGCAATGATGTATAGAAAATACCATCTACTTCAATATCCCAGTTAGAAAAAGACTGTTTTACACTATCTCTATACTCTTCAAACGATAACTCATTTGCTTTATGTTTATCTATTTGGTTTACAACGAGATAAACCGTTTTATTACGTTGTTTCAATTCTTTAACAAACTGTAAGTTAACCTCTGATTGGACATGGTTATAATCCATCATATAGAAAATAACATCTGCTAGATGCAGTGTTGATTCCGTCGCTAATTGGTGGGCATCATCCGTAGAATCAATTCCGGGCGTATCAACTAACATAACCCCATCAGGAATTGGCGCATCATTTCGATAAATATGAACACCAATTACTTCATCACCGTCCTTACATATTTGTTTTAATTCTTCTGCTGAATATGCGCCGTCATATTCATACTGTTCTCCAGACTTAATCGTTACAACAACACGATCAGATCCTCTTTCAATTTTAACAACGTTAGCACTCGTTGGAATCGGACTTGTCGGTAATAATTGCGCTTTATATAGGTGATTCATCATTGTCGATTTCCCAGCAGAAAAATGACCACAAAAAGCTAGCATAAGCTGCTCTTGTTTATATTTTTGAATCACTTCAAACAACTTCAAACTATTCTCTACATCGCCGTTTTTTTGCCACTCTTCATAAAAACAAACAAGTTTTTTCATACCGTTTGTCTGTACTATGTTTGTCATCCCCTTGTTCCCCTTTATCCAAGATGTATATACTTTATCCCGCTATTTGTGGACAGTAAAAACCCGTTTCGTGCGGGCTAGTAATCAGTGAGGGATAGACCTCCCCGCTGATTAAAGTTTCACTTTATTATCATACTAAATTTTCAGCATATTCACATCAAAAATAAAAAATCCCTTTCATTCTTTTTACAAATGAAAGGGATTTTATGTAATATTATTCATTTTGTTGTTCCTACTCCATTTAATACATACTTTGTAACACCAACATATATAGCAATCGTTCCTGCAACAAGTGCATACACCATATTAACACACCAACCTTTTTGATAATGATTATCACTTTTGAATACATTTTATCATTAAAGAGAATCATTATCAACAAATTTCTAAAAAAAGAAAGCTCCTTCGGGAAAAGGAGCTTTACTGCCTGTTTTAAAGAAGTTTAAAACTTGCTGTGCACTCTTATTATATCTCATAATACACATCTTAGCAGTTTTAAAAATTGGAAATTACCTATATACCCTCCTCTTTACATTTTGTATAATAGAGTGAAACTGTAATTAGTGGGGATATTTCCCATCCCCACTAATTATTAGTTGAACCAATCGGGCTTTTACAAGCAGCCCGACTCCCACCTAACTTCCTCGTATTCACTGAATTTTGAGGTGGGAGTCTTACTGCTTGTTAATGCGGGATAAAAGGGAATTACTTAACAAGGAGGAAAATAATGACACAAAATATTTCACAAGGCGAGAGGATACATTCCATCGATATTATTAGAGGAATAGCTGTACTAGGTATTTTTCTTGTTAACTGGCCTGTTATCGCTGGGATCGACTCACGTGATCTTTCAGGAGTTTATGAGGGGCTAAATAGCTATATCCGTCTATTTTACGATATGTTTATTCAAACAAAGTTTTATACTATCTTTTCGTTTTTATTCGGCCTAGGCTTTTACATTTTTATGACTCGTGCTGAAGCGAAAACGGATCGCCCAAAAACTTTATTTGTTCGTCGCTTGCTCATTTTATTATTATTTGGTTTCTTGCATTACGTTCTTTTATGGGACGGAGACATCTTACATAGTTATGCCATCGCTGGATTTTTCTTATTGTTATTTTATAAGAGAGAGCCTCGTACTATTTTAATATGGGCATTAGTTTTACTAAGTATTTTTCAATTTTTCATGCTAATCGCTAGTATAGTGGTTGCATTAGTACCAAAGGCAGAGTTAGGGTTTTCCTTACCGATCATGCCACTTGAAGACTGGGTGTCACAAATACAAAATCGTTTCCATGCATTTTATTCTGAAGGAATTGGACTAAATGTATTCATGCTCCCAGAAACAGTTGGACTATTTTTACTTGGTTTATACGCCGGCAAAAAAGATATTTTCCGCCGCACGAAAGAGTTAGATCCAAAGCTTAAAAAATGGCAAATCATTATGTTCATTTTGACATTACCAATGTGGTTCTTCATGGTCCGTTACTTCTTATCAAAACCATCTTATGAACCATTTTATATGCAGGCCTTTACAATGTTTAGTGGAAAAACATTATTCATATTCTACATTTTCACGCTCATGCGTTTATTACAAAAAGAAAGATGGCAAACATTATTACGTCCGTTCCAATATGTCGGACGAATGGCGTTAACAAATTACATCACGCATACGATTGTTACGTTACTTGTATTCGGCCTATTTTTCAAAAATTATTATCCCGCTCCATTATGGGTAGGACCACTATTTTGCATCGGTTTCTACACATTGCAAATCTTTATTAGCCGCTGGTGGCTGTCACGTTATCAATATGGGCCACTTGAGTACATTTGGCGTCTTGGTACGTACGGGAAAATGATGCCACTTAAAAAGAAAAGCAAGGTCTCATAATGAGACCTTGCTTTTTTACGCTTCTCTTACTGCACTTTGCATAGACACTGGCTCTTCTTTTACTTTACGCTGTGGCACCATATTAAATACGATATTTAATAGTACTGCTGACGCACTTCCAAGTACAATTCCGTTATCTGTTAAAATACGGATGTTTTCCGGAAGCTGTGAGAATAACGTTGGAACGACTGTAACTCCAAGTCCGATTCCGACAGAACATGCAACAATTAATAAATTTTCTTGTTTTCCAAAATCAACACTGCTTAACATTTTAATGCCATACGCCATTACCATGCCGAACATTGCTAGCATTGCACCGCCAAGTACTGATTTCGGAATAATTGTTGTAATGGCTGCGATTTTAGGAATAAACCCAAGAGCAATTAACATACCACCACAAGTATAGATAATGACGCGATTTCTTACTCCAGTTAATTGAACAAGGCCTACGTTTTGAGAATATGTTGTGTATGGAAATGCGTTAAAAATACCACCTAGAACCATCGCTAATCCTTCTGCGCGATAGCCTTTTGTTAATTCTTTTTCACCGATCTTTTTATTACAAATATCAGATAATGCAAAATATACCCCTGTTGCTTCTACAATCCCTACGCAAGCAACTAAAATCATCGTAATAATTGGCGTTAATTCAAATGTTGGTGTACCGAAGTAAAATGGCTGAATACCGTGGAACCAATCCGCTTCTCCAACCGCTTGCAAACTTACTTTCCCCATAAATGCTGCAACGATTGTACCGAACAATAGACCTAGTAATATAGAGATTGAACGGATAAATCCATCAAAGAAACGATACATAATAATGATAAATAATAAAACACCAAATGCTAACGCTAAATTTTCTAGACTTCCGAAATCTTTACTTCCAACTCCTCCAGCCATATCATTAATAGCTGCTGGAACAAGTGTAACCCCAATAACTGTAACGACAGATCCTGTTACAACAGGAGGAAACAGTTTTACAAGCTTCCCAAATAATTTCGCGAAAATAACAACAAATAATCCCGCAGCAATAATTGCTCCATATATAGAGGACACGCCGTATTGTTTACCAATTGCAATCATCGGTCCAACCGCTGTAAATGTACAACCAAGTACAACTGGAAGTCCAATACCGAAAAAGCGATTTGATAATGCTTGTAAAATTGTCGCAACGCCGCACATTAATAAATCAATTGAGACTAAATATGTTAACTCTTGTTGATTTAAACCAAGTCCCCCGCCGACAATAAGAGGAACAATAATTGCGCCAGCGTACATGGCAAGCATGTGCTGCATACCAAGCGATGCGATTTTAAATGGATGTTGCTTCATCGTTTATTTCACCTCCGCAGTTTCTTGCTGTACAAATGTAACTGTGCCGTTATCAAGTGATGCAATTTCTGCTAGTGACTCAACACGAACTCCTTGTTCGCGAAGCTTCTTTCCTCCATCTTGAAATGCTTTTTCAATAACAATACCAATTCCTGCAATACTTGCTCCAGATTGCTCTACTAAACTCATTAAACCTAAAGCAGCCTGACCGTTTGCTAAAAAGTCATCGATAATTAAAACGCGATCATTTTCATCGATATGATTTCGAGATAATGAAATTTCATTCGTTTCTTGTTTCGTAAATGAGTATACGTTTGCAACGTACATATTATCTTGTAACGTTAACGATTTACGTTTTCTTGCAAAGATTACTTTTACACCAAGCTCTAATGCAGCCATAACTGCTGGTGCAATGCCTGAAGATTCAATCGTCACGATTTTTGTAATGTTCTCTTCTTTAAAACGTTTAGCAAATTCTTTTCCGATCTCTTGCATAAGTACTGGGTCAATTTGATGATTTAAAAATGCATCTACCTTTAATACGTCACCAGATAAAACCTTTCCTTCGTTCAAAATCTTTTCTTGTAATACTTTCATGTTTGTTCCCCCTCTTATGCAATAAAAAAACTCCAAAAGCCGCCACCACTCGTTACAAGTGAGAGACGCGCTTTTGGAGTTTCGCAAAAAAGAATGCTAAACAAGCAAATATATTCGTCCTCACTCATAGTCAAAGTATTTACGGTACTTCGGTAGAAACTTGCAGGCCATATCCCCGCGATTATATGAGTGTAGCTAACTATTTATTTTATAGAAGGATTATAACGCACTTTTTAAATTTTGGAAAGCATTTATTAAAAAAACACGTACGAATTTTATGAAAACACTATTTTCGTTCGAGTTTTACAAACTCTTACATTTCATATTTAAGCGTCGTTAAAATGATTGGACCATCTTTTGTAATCGCAATTGTATGCTCATATTGAGCTGATAATTTACCGTCCATCGTTCTTGCAGTCCACCCATTTAAATCTACTTTAGAATATCGCATACCTACATTTACTATGGGCTCAATTGTAATTACCATTCCTTCTTGTAACTTAGGCCCTTGTCCTTGTTTACCAAAATGAAAAATCGCTGGTTCTTCATGAATCTCTTTACCGATCCCGTGTCCCGTAAAGTCTCTTGCAACAGAAAACCCTTCAGAGGCTACATAACTTTCAATTGCGTATCCAATATCTCCAACATGGTTACCACTTATTGCTTGCTCAATCCCTTTATATAAAGCACTCTCTGCTACTAATAATAACCTTTTTGCTTCATCAGAAATATCTCCAACTATATACGTCCATGCAGAATCCGAAAGCGCACCATTTAAGTTTACTACCATGTCAATTGTCACAATATCGCCTTCACTTAAAGGAACATCTGTTGGAAACCCATGACACATTTCATTGTTCACAGATGCACATATTGCGTATGGATAATCGTTATACCCTTTCTGTTCGGATCTGGCACCATGCTCTTCTAAATATGCTTCAACAAACGTATCAATTTCTTGTGTAGTGATACCTGGTTTCATCATTTTTGCAATTTCTCTATGACAAGAAGCTAGTAACTTCCCCGATTCATGCATCAAATCTATTTCATTTTTCGTTTTAATTGTAATCATTCTACCTCTCCTTGCTAAACTTGCTATTTGCTACTAAACTTCAATCATACACATCCTCTTCCAAAATTTCAAAACTTCTAATTACAACAAGTACAAAAACAAACATCATTTATTTCTACATCAAAATAAAAAAACAGAAGTTCTCCTCTGTTTTTTAATCATTTTTACATATATAATTCATTTTCAAAAACTCAAAACAACTACCATTTGTTTTCTGTATAAACGTTCCAACAGCTTCGAATCCTGCTCTTTTATACACTTTAATCGCTCTTTCATTAAATGTCGCTACTGATAGTGTTATATAATTGCATCCGTATTTTTCTTTACTAAAAGCTAGTCCAGCTTTTACGAACTGTAGACCAAATCCATTCCCAGTTATATCAGGTCTCATTCCAAGACCTATATCAACCGTTTGATTATTTATGTTACTAAAACTAAAGAAACCAATGAGAGTACCATTTTCCTTCACAGAAAATGTATGATTCCCTCTACTCTCATCCTCTAAAAACTCAGCTAAATCTTCTTCATCTGCCTCTATATCATAAAAGGAATACTCCCCTTCATAATGCCAGTTATATGCAATTTCTTCTGCTTCCGCTTGCGACATTACTGTAAACATATAGCCCATTTCTCTCACTCCCTCATAAAAAAAAGCTGCAATTAAGCAGCTCCTGTTTTATAACTCATAAATCTCTTTATATTTAGCTTCTAAATAATCAGCTAAGTAGTTTGCATTTAAACCTTCACCTGTCACATCTTTTAAAATTTCAAGTGGTTTTTTCGTTTTGCCATATTGGTGAATATTCTCTGTTAACCATTCACGAATTGGTGTCACGTTTCCTTCTTCTAATAATGCATCAAAGTTTGGAATATCCTTTAGCATCCTATGTTTAAATTGCGCTGCATACATATAACCAAGCGCATAAGATGGGAAGTATCCAAATGAACCACCAGCCCAGTGAACATCTTGCAATACACCTTGTGCATCGTTTTCCGGACGAATTCCTAAATATGCTTCCATCTTATCATTCCAAGCCGCTGGCAAATCCTTCACTTGTAATGTACCATCAAATAATTCTTTCTCAAGTTCATAACGAACCATGACGTGAAGCGGATATGTAAGCTCATCTGCTTCTATACGAATAAACGATGGCTTCGATTCGTTAATCGCATCATAAAACTCGTCTACTGATATATCATTGAATTGACCATCGCTATACTCTTTTAATAAATCATAATTTTTCTTCCAGAATGATTTATTACGACCGATAAAGTTCTCAAAGAATAATGATTGTGACTCATGAATACCCATAGAAGTTCCACTACATAGCGGTGTACCTTCAAATTCCTCTGCAATATTTTGTTCATATACAGCATGACCACATTCATGAATCGTACCGAAAACAGCCATACGGAAGTCTTTCTCATCGTAACGAGTCGTAATACGAACATCCCCTCTATTTAATGTAATTTCAAAAGGATGTACCGTTTCATCAAGACGACCCGCTTCAAAGTTATAGTTCAATTGTTTTAATAACTCTAAAGTAAAATTCTTTTGTTTTTCTTTTGAAAAATGTTCAGCTAAAGCATTTGTTTTTAATTCTTTTTTAGACTCAGAAATTTCTTTCACAAGCGGAACGATACGTTCACGTAGTTGACCAAATACATGATCTAACACTTCTACTGTGATTCCCGGCTCATACATGTCTAATAGCGTGTTATATTTGTACGTTTCGTAACCCCAATATGTAATAAACTTCTTTTTGAATTCAACAATTTTTTCTAAATACGGACGGAACATTTCGAAGTCAGATTTTTCGCGAGCTTCTTCCCATACACTTTCCGCTTTCGCTTCTAATTTCACATACGCTTCATATTCCGCTTGTGGAATTTTCTTATTTCTATCATATTCTTTACGACACTCTTCAACCATTTTCTTTGTCGTTTTAGAAAGTTTATTTTCAACAATTAAAGATTCTAGTTCAGTTAAATAGTTCCCCATCTCATCTGAAGTCGACATCGCAAACACTTCGGATGAAAGCATTCCAATTACTTCTGAACGCTGGTCTACTCCTTGCTTTGGTGCACCTGTTCTTAAATCCCAAAACATTAAGCTTAATGCCTCTCCGTAATTCTCTATCTTCTTGACATATGTTAAAAATTGTTTTTCCACTTCATATGTAGCAACTGTCATAGTATAAAAAACCTCCTTTTTCTACCTCAAACTTATTTCGACACTGAAACATAAATTCCTTTTCTAATAGAAAAAAAGCTTGGCAAATGCCAAACTTTTCCCTACAACATTTTTTCGCTTAAAGTACTTTTCCTTCTACCGGAAGTACTTTCTTCACTGCTTCTATCACTTTTTCATCTTCATTATCTGATAAGAATAATGATATAGCACCTTTATCTTCACTTGTACGAATTAAACGTCCAATTCCTTGGCGAAGACGTAAAATCATATAAGGCACATCTACGTCCCAGAATGGATCATTCACATGTTTACGCTTCGCCTCAAACACAGGATCGTTTGGAGGGAATGGTAATGACCAAATAATAACATGTGATAATGATGAACCTGGAATGTCTAAACCTTCCCATAAATGAACGGCACAAAGTACAGTCTCTTCTTCATTTTGGAAACGAGAAACGAGCTGACTAATTTCTTGATCTCCTTCATATAGGAACGGAACTGACATTTGCTCTTTACTTACATATTCTTTAAACGCTGCAAGTTCTTGCGTTGTACGGAATAATACGAGTGTACGTCCATTTGTTTTTTGTATATTTTCAAGTGTATATTGACACTTTCTTTCCCATTCATTTTCTTTCGTATACGGAAGTAAGTTTACTGTCATTTGCTCTTCATAATCAAACGGCGAAGCAACTGAGAATGATAAGTAATCTTTTACCCCTAGACTATTTGCAGTAAATGCGAACGAATCATTGTCAGATAATGTCGCAGAAGAGAAAATATATGGAATCTTCTTCGAGAATACTTTTTCTTGTAACACTTCTTCAACTGCACGCGGCATAATAACTAACGTGAAAGCACCATCGCCTTCTTCACCCCACGTAATTACATTTTTCTCGTGCATGAAAAGACGAAGTGAATGCTCTAACACATCTAAATGCTCATCAACAATATTTAAATCGTATGTGTTTACTGTATGCATTTCACTTTCAAATACTAATGCATCACCGACTTCACCGATTTTCGCATAAAGTCTTTTCGCTTCTGCAGTTACCTTTTCTGTCACAGTAATTTCTAAACGATCAGAACCTTCAATTTCCTTTTTATTCTCTTGTAGTACCCCAAAGAATTGTTCAGTTTGCCAAATTGTTTCTTCTACTAAATGTGCGAACTCTTCACGAATATCATTTTGTAATAATCTCGTTAAAAGTTGCTCCATCATCGTTTGTTTTAAACGGTACGTTAAAGCTTTTTGAGCTGCATATTCTACAAGATGCCCTTCATCGAATACAACGCAGCTACTTTCTGGTAATAACGGAATTTGTCCTTCGCGTTTGCGAGCTTCGTACGTCCAAATATGATCCATATAGAAATCTTGAGAACAAATGATTAAATCTGCCGCTTTACGATAATGCTCGCGCGAAAGAGTTTGACCACAACGATGACGAGAATCACAAGTGAAGCAATCTTGGAAGTAATCCCAGTTTACCTTTGACCATTCCTCGTCATTTAACAGTGGAAATTCTTTTCGATCACCATAGTGAGTAAAGTTCTGCATCGTACCATGATCGAATACGAACTGAGGTAATTCGTAATATACATCTTCAATTACTTCTGGAGCTCGTCCACTCATAACATCTTCAAGTTTACGTAAACATAAATAATTATCCATTGACTTCGCAAGTCTAACATCAACAGATAGCCCTAATGCTTCAGATAACTTAGCAATGTCTCCTTCTTCTTTCACAAGCTGCTCAATTAACGTTTCATCTGCACAAGCGATAATAGCCGGCTTCCCTGTATAACGTGCATAACAAATTGCATATAAAAGATATACAATTGTTTTCCCTGTTCCTACACCTGCTTCTGCAAACATAACTTTCTTCTCTTGGAAAGCGCGCTCTAACTGAAACGCCATAAAAATCTGTTCATCACGCTCTTCAAAGCCTTTTTCCGGAAGAATGTCGTAAAACACATCTCCAATCCACTCATTCAACTTATCATAAAAATTATCTTGTTTTCCTACTTCAAATGGTAACCTATTCTCAGTAAACATCCTTAGCCTCCAACCAAACAGTTTTTCTATAAAAAGATATAGCAACTGCTACTCACATGTGCGCAGCCACTTTCCCCTGTTACAATACATAGAAATACACGAAAAAAAATTTCCCTTTCGAAAAAGGAAAATTTTTTTCTATATTAATGACCTTAAATAACGTTTATCAATCGCTGTTTCATGTGAAAGAGCTGACAAATATTCTTCCTGCGCTTTTTGTATTCCATCTACAATTGCACCTTGACTATCCACTTCTTTTCCGAGCTCATCATACGTACGGTGAATAGCTTTTTGAATCATCGATAATTGGAAACTATCCATATCACTTCCTCCTTTACGCATTACATAATAGCCAGTATATGCGTGCTGGAGGAGTTTTATACTATGAATTACGCGGTGGACGCTTTCCGAAGTATTGATAGTAATCTGTACGGATAAATCCGTTAAACAGTTTACGCTTTTTCGATGCATCTTTCCCATAACATTTCTCAAATGCTTCATAACTTGTTAATAAATACATTGACCACGTATCTAATGGGCGGAATACCTCTCCCATTTCTTTATATAATTTTTCAACAAGCGCTCTTTCACTTAAACGTTCTCCGTATGGAGGATTCGTTACAACATAGCCATATTCCTCTTTTGTCGTGAAATCTTTTACTTGCATTTGTTTAAATGATATAAGATCCCCTAATCCAACTTCTTCTGCGTTATCTTGGGCAACTCTTATCATACGGTGATCGATATCTGATCCAATGATTTGCAATGGTTGATTATAATTAGCTAAATCTTCAGCTTCTTGACGAGCTTCGCGCCAATTTTGTTTACCAACCCAGCCCCATTCATCCGATGCAAAGCCTCGGTTAAATCCTGGTGCGATATTTTGTCCAATTAATGCAGCTTCAATTGGAATTGTACCAGATCCACAGAAAGGATCAACGAAAGGACGATCCGCCTTCCAGTTTGTTAACTTAATTAAAGACGCAGCTAATGTTTCTTTTAAAGGCGCTTCACCTTGCTCAAGACGGTATCCACGTTTATGAAGACCTACACCACTTGCATCGATTGTTAACGTCGCAATATCCTTAAGCATTGCAATTTCAATACGGAATAACGGTCCATCTTCTTCAAACCAAGTTGTGCGTCTATACGTTGTTTTTAATTTCTCAACAACAGCCTTTTTAACGATACGTTGGCAGTCTGAAACGCTAAATAATGTTGATTTCAAAGATTTCCCAATAACAGGAAATTCTCCGTTCTCTGGAATATAATCTCCCCAGTTTAACGCTTTTGTTTTTTCAAATAACTCATCGAATGTTGTTGCTTTAAATTCGCCGACTTTAATTTTCACACGGTCTGCAGTACGTAACCATAAATTCGTACGACAAATCGCTTTTTCATCCGCTTCAAACGTTACCTTTCCGTTTTCCACTTCACATTCATAACCAAGATCGCGAACTTCTCGGGCAACTAACGCTTCAATACCCATTGCCGCTGTTGCAATTAAAGTAACTTTTCCCATTTGCATTCACCTCTTATGTATAATCAAACAATAATTAATAACATGTTGTCCTATTAATTATCACATATTACGAAGAATATTCTCACTTACCATTTTAACTCACAACTTATAACTTCATACAAATAAAAAGCCCTCCTCTAACAAAGGAGAGCTGAGTTATTTCATAGTTGGTTCATAACGTTCTGTAAGCCATGTTCTGTTCCTTTGTACTGCAAACGGCCCACGCCTCGTACTCCGGTGGTAATCATCTATCTACAGGTTACGAAAACCTGTCCTTTTCCGTCGTTCATTTCCTTGGAAAAGATTCCCCTACCATTATTTGGGTTTCTCGCTCGTGGGGTTTACCTCGTTCCACTCCTATCATTTCTTCAAGGACTTCGTCACTGTGGCACTTTAAAGGTAGTCAAACCATATCCGAAAGGACTTAGGTTTTTTCCCTGCCGTTAAACCAGCCTTGCAGCCAGAATACCCTAGCTTATGACTTGGCTAGGCACGAACACTACAGCCATCTCAGGCCGTGCGAGCATGGACTTTCCTCTACAACGTTGGCGTTGCAGCGATTACCCAAACGTTATGACAAACATTAGTATAGTGGAAACAAAAAGATTTTGCAATGTTTTTTTCTATGTAAAATGCTTTAACCTTTTTGTTACCTTAATTTATTCGTATAACTTACTTCCAAATACAGCTTTTTCTAAATTAGATAGACGTTTTAAAATATCCGTATTCGTATTGTTATACACTGGTTGTGCAACTGGTGTTTGTACCGGTTGTTGCGGAACTTGTGTTGCCGCTACTTTTTGTTCTTCTAATTCACGTTTCAAACGAGCATTTTGTTGTTTTAATTGATCAAATTCCTTATGAAAAGCTTCATAATCTTTAATAATCATATCAAGAAACTTATCTACTTCTTCTTGTTGATAACCTCTCATACCTGTTTTAAATTCTTTTTCTAAAATATCTTTCGCTGTTAATTTAATTTTATCCGAAATCATTTTCTTCACCTCAAATTTTTGCCAAAGCTTTCATTAACTAAATTTTTTCAGAAACAACGCCTTTTGTCAATCAAATATACGAGTACTATATTACATATTACTCTGCATTATTCCACTGTTCCTCTTCCATTATATCTTGTAAATCAGAAAAAAGAATGAAATAACTGTGATAATTTTCTATTTCTCCTTTTTTCTTAGCTGCTTCTACAATATATTTAGGGCTCCCAGACTTTTCTTCATCATATACAGCTAAAAGTGCATCGCTTTTTTCAATAAAAAATTGATTCTTTAATTTAAATTGCTCTGGGCTTTCGTACTTCCGTTTCGTAATACTATCAATATGATCTGCTTGTGAAAGAATAAATTCGTAATATTCACGGTTATCTTCCTTCCAATTTTCCTCTTGTTCTAAAAAAGGAGTAAATACAGCTAATTTTAAATTTGGATATTCTACTTGAATTTCAAAAACAACTTCAGCAGCCCATAGCTCTACTCCTAACTGACCACTTATAATAACCCACTCCAAACCTTCTTCTACAAAAACAGTTAATTTACGACGCAGCGCCTTTTTTATACACTCTACTCCTGGATGATCATTTTTAAATATTCCAAGTTCAAACGGCTTATATCCTGTTACAGCAACAACCTTCATATCAACACTCCAATTACAAAAAAAGAACTAGCATTTCGCTAGTTCTAACATATCATTTACTTTTTAAACATTCCACCAACGTTTGGTCCGATATTTGGTCCAAATGGTGATACATTCGGTCCTGGTCCATATGGTGATACGTTCGGTCCTGGTCCAAATGGTGATACATTCGGTCCTGGTCCATATGGTGATATTTGATGCCCATGGTGATGATGGCCATGACCGCATGGTCCACATCCTCCGCCGAATCCTGGATCACCAGGATCTACAACGTTTACGTTCGAGTTTGTTTGTGGGAAGAAGCTTTGATTTTTAATTTGTTGATGATGAACATGCGTTGTATGAGTTGGAAAAATGTGTGGTACCACCGTTGTTGAAAAAGAATGTGTTACGCATTGTTTCGTTGGATGAATAACAGGAGCTGTCGTACAAATAGGTCCTACAGGCTTATGCCCTCCAAAGCAAGGATGACAATGATGCATAGTTTTTTCTCTCCTCTCTCATTAAAAAAATCTGACTACACTTTACAATATGAGCGAGGGACTAAAGCCGCTTGTTATATATACCCATTTATTTCATGGAAATTTGTCTAGTATCCAATTTCATACGTAATACCTATTATAGACAACCCCCTACCATTATTTACCAAAAAAACCCCCGACTTGCTTAACAATCCCTGTTACTTGATTCATCGCGTTCATCATTTGTCCAGCCGTGTTCATCATTTTATTTACATCGTAGTTACCATCTGATGATTTAAATTGTGAAACAAAACTAGAAAACTGACTTGGTTGCTGTTGCTGTTGCTTTTGTTTATTCATCGTTGGATATGGTTGTTTTGGTGGATAAAACATAGCTTGTTGATTTACATATTGAGCTGGCGACATGTAGTTTTGTGAATTCATATACGCTTGCTGTGGTTGATTCGTATACATTTGCTGCGGCTGATTCATATGCGGTTGTTGCGACTGATCCATGTGCGGTTGTTGCGGTTGATTCATATACGCTTGTTGCGACTGATTCATGTGCGGTTGTTGCGGTTGATTCATATGCACTTGCTGTGGTTGATTCGTATATGCTTGTTGTGGCTGATTCATATGCGCTTGCTGCGGTTGATTCCCAAACGACACTTCAAATGGTTGATAATAATTTTGGTTTCCATAATGAGGCTCGAAAGGATACATATTATATCGTAAATATGTATCCTCATTATATTGGTACATATTTTGCTGTGCATATGGATTTGCTTGCTGATATACATTAGGTTGTTGAAACATGCATTCTCTCCTCCTTGGCATAAGTTTCTACATATAGAATATGTACCTATAAAATAAAATGTGTGACGGAGTACCTGTCTGTTTTTGTCGGAAGTTTAAATTTTTAAAAAAATTAGAAAGTAAACCCTTCCATGCTATGATAATAAGGAAGAAGATTCTCATGGGGGAGGAATCAACATGGTATTAGGGGATTTAAAACAAGCGTTTTCTCAAAAAAAGGGGTATTACACAGAAAATTCGAATGAACTGTTAGACTTTGCAAGACATTGTTATCTTGAAGGAAAAGTATGCATATCAGATTACCGAACATTAATACGAGAGTTAGAAATAAACGGTGCAACAAAACCTACAACAGTGACCGAGGCATAAAAAAACAAGAGGGTTTTCCCTCTTGTTATTTACATTGATCTACGATATTTTGCAAAGTATACGAAATAGCTTGATGAGTTTCAAAGAAACGTTTGCCTTTTCCCTTATTAACAAAACATTGTAGCACATTAGTTTGTAAATTATCATACACTTGATCAATTTGTTGTACATGTATATACTTAGGTCGTTCTTCCTTTATCCACCTATAAGCTAATTCTTTCCACATCTCTAACTCCGCATCTACAATATCAACAAATGGCTTCATATCCTTATAAAAATCATATTCAGCCATCTCTCTTTTTTTCACATTCGCTTCATCATTATACTGCATTAACTTCTCCGAAGACTGGATTAATGCTTCATGTCCCATTTTGTTCCCACCTTATTATGCACTCACTACGACGTTTTGAAATGTCTTTACCCAGCTCCCTTTTTCTTCGTGATGCACTAATTTATTTTCCATATGTTCTATATGCATTTCTGTTATTTCTATCTTATTGCGTATTTTTTCACCTTTATCCTTCAATGCATGATTCATTCTAATCCCAATCTTCATTTCCAGCAAATCGAGAGAACTTAACATTTGATCCATTTTTTTCATAACATCTTCCTTCTGAACCATCGCCATATTTAAAACGCCCCCTTCTTTGCCTTTCCTTTGTCATGTAATTTCGCCGATTGATTAATTACTCCTTCTCACATGACAAAACTAGTTGATATTCGTCAAAGAAATCATTTAGTATGCCATTATTAGAAATGGTAACAATACAAAAAGGAGGTGTATTACGATGGCAAAAAATAAAAACGAAAAAAAGAAAAAGCAAAACAAACAACAAAACAAACCTGAGACTGGTAATCCAAAGCTTGATGGTCCAAATTTCCCCGCTACATAAAGTGAAACTTTAATCAGTGGGGTTTTGTTCATCCCCCACTGATTATTAGCCCGCACCAATCGGGTGTTTACGGACAGCAGGGCTTCCACCTACCTTCTTTGCTCCAGCCAAGTTTTGAGGTGGGAGTTTTACTGTCCGCAAATAGCGGGATAAAATGACACTTTAACCAAAGTGGCTTTTACAAACAACTATTTTCTAGTCTACCTTACCTCTTCGCTTTCGATAAGTGTTGAAGTTAAAGTCGTACTGCCGGCAAATAGCCGATTAGAAAGTAACTTGTTGTAGAGCATATTACTTTTAATAAAGAAGTCCCACCTTCATTTAAGAAGGCGGGACTTCTTTATTATATCATGAACTCATCTATTCTTTTAACAAAACTACTTAATATAGAAAGAGTATGTATTTGCTCCCTCTTCTTTCTATACCATTCTGTTATATTAATTTCCCCCTTAGGTTTTTCAAGTAAAAATAATGAATCTATTTCCAACCCTTCACTAAACCAATCTTTTTCAATTAATTTTTCATGAGTGACAATAGAATACACATCCCGAAGAGCCGGCGTATATGATTTTCTAATTCCCCTTATATTACATTCATAATCCATCCTTGATCCTGTATGCCTAGTTTGCACTGCAAATTTATAAAAAGAAGCCTTATACTTTGAATGAAATAATAACCAAGCTAATTGCTTCCCCAGTTCTATACGTTTTTGCAACGTTTCAAATTGATAAACTGAAAATCCATACATTCCCCCTTCCACCATTGGAAAAATAACTGCACTAACGTGAAATATTTCTTGAAATTTGAATAGTGCAGTATCAAATACATGTTTTTGAAAGTATGCATTCTCAATTACTGGTTTTTGAATTTTATTTTGTTCATTAATAATAAGTGCCGTCATCAGCCTATTTATATCTTTTTTCTCCCAAAACGCGCCCCATTCTTTTTCCATAAAAATTGATATGTTGAAAAATTGTAACAAATGAAAGAGCGGCGCACATCTCTTTTTACTTTCCTCATACAGTAATAGTTGAGGAAATGCATCTAAAAAAATGAGCCAATTGGCTTTCTCATACAAATGAAATAATCGTCTCTTAACTGTTTGAGATAAAAGATTAGAATAATATTCTCCTTCTAAATCTGTCATGTTCCATCCCCCATTCCTTGAAACCATGCTTGCTAAAAAAGACCATCTAATTTCTCTATTTCTCAAATAATATTCTTGGTAAGATTGTGTACGTGAAATATTATCTACGTTAGCTACATCCGTGCTCTCCTTAATAGTAAGAACTATAGCTTTTTCCTCTTCTGTACAAAAAATATCATTACGGGTCTGTTTAATTTTTTCGTAATCATTCCATCGAAACATGAGTAAGTCACCATACCTTTCTTGAAAAAGGTCACATCTTTTTTCATTTTTTGATATAATCACCTTTGTAAGTAAATCTTATCAAGTTGGGAGTGGACAAAATATGACCATTCGTTACCCAAATGGAAAAAGGTACGATCAAGCTTCACAACCTCATAAAACACCAATAAAAAAACATACTTACAGTAATAGAGGTATGTCCCTTGAAGAGGAATTGAATGACACCAATCAATATTACTTAACCCATAATATTGCATGCGTACATAAAAAACCTACACCTCTTCAAATTGTAAAAGTAGATTACCCCGCTCGAAGTGCTGCAGTGGTAAAAGAAGCGTATTTCAAACAACCTTCTACAACAGATTACAACGGTGTATACAAAGGGAAATACATCGATTTTGAAGCGAAAGAAACTAAAAATAAAACCAGTTTTCCACTTCAAAACTTCCACCTTCATCAAATTGAACATATGAAGCAAGTAGTCGCTCATAATGGAATTGCATTTGTTATTATTAAATTTACACTTTTTGATGAATTTTATTTATTAGATGCAAAACATATTATTGCATTTTGGAATCGTCAAAATACTGGTGGACGTAAATCGATTACAAAACAAGAAATAGAAGAGCATGGGTCTTTATTATCATGCGGTTATCACCCTCGAATTGATTATATCCGCGTACTAGACACGGTTTATTTTTCGTGATAGAGTCATCACTAAGGCTCTTTTTTCGACTTTTGGGGGAGAGAATGAAAGGTAGGAGAAAGTATAATGTCAGATAATTATCGTTCTCGTACAGAACGAAATCATGTAAAAAATCAAACGAAAGAAACAAATAATAAAGAAGAAAAACCAAAGAAAAAAGGTTCCTTTTTCAAGAGATTTCTTATAGGTTGTCTACTTCTTGGTATCGTCGGTCTCGTAGCTGGCGTTTCGGCCTTCTTTGTTATGGTAAAGGACGCTCCAAAACTAGACAAATCAAAGCTAGTCAATCCTTTATCAACAAAATTCCTTGATAAAAACGGGAATTTCTTCTATGAATACGGTGCTGAAAAACGAACCCATGTTACATACGATCAAATTCCAAAAGTAATTGAAAGTGCATTCCTTGCGACTGAGGATGCTCGTTTCTACGATCATAATGGAATTGATTTTAGACGTACTGGAATGGCAGTCATGGAAAATGTCACTGGTGGTTTTGGATCACAAGGTGGTAGTACGATTACACAGCAAGTAGTTAAAAACTATTTTCTAACGATGGACAAAACTGCAAAAAGAAAAGTGCAGGAATGGTACTTATCTTATAAGTTAGAGCAACAGTACTCAAAACATGAAATTTTAGAAATGTACTTAAATAAGATTAACTTAGGTAATCGCTCTTATGGTATTTCCACAGCTGCCAAAAAATATTACGGCAAGGATTTAAAAGACATACAACTACACGAAGCTGCAATGCTCGCTGGTTTACCCCAAGGTCCTAACATTTATGATCCAACAAAACCAGATAACGTTGATAGAGCAACGAAACGTCGTAATATCGTATTAACATTAATGAACCGACACGGGTATATAACGAAACAAGAAATGAATGATGCGATGCAAATCCCTGTAACACAAGGACTTCTTCCATCTTCAGAAGTGACTGAAATGAAGTATCAAGCATTTATAGATGCTGCTGTAAAGGAAGTTGAAAAAGAATACCCTGATGTAAATATCGGTTCAGATGGTTTAACGATTCATACAACACTTGATCAAGATGCTCAAGATTACGCTGAAAAAATTATGGATGGGAATCTCATCAAGTATCCAAACGATCAATTCCAAGGATCATTCGTATTTATGGATACTCAGTCTGGAGAAGTTCGAGCAATCGGCGCTGGTCGTAAAGAAAGTAAGTCTACTTTCAAAGGTCATAATATGGCAGTTGATTTAAAACGCCAAGTTGGTTCAACAATGAAACCAATTTTCGACTATGGTCCTGCAATTGAAAACCTTCAATGGTCTACTTATCATCAATTAAATGACTCTGATTACACTTACTCTGATGGCACAAAGATTAAAAATGCTACGGGTAATTTTAAAGGTGACGTTTCACTTCGTGAAGCATTGAAAAAGTCATTAAACATCCCGGCTTTAAAGACAGCTCAAACAGTTGGTCTTACTAAGTCACAAGAGTTTGCTGAAGGTTTAGGCATGACGTTTGAAAATGGAGTACATGAATCTACTGCAATTGGTAGTAACGATAGTTCTCCATTAGCAGTAGCAGGTGCATATGCAGCGTTTGGTAATGATGGTGTATACAATAAACCTCATTTCGTTAAAGAAGTCATCTTCCCAGATGGGAAAAAGAAAAGCTTTAAACCGAAAGAACAACGCGCAATGCACGACTATACAGCTTACATGGTCACTGACGTTCTTCGTGACGTAGTAAAACCTGGTTCTGGCGGTACAGGTCCAACAGCATATGTTTCTGGATTCGACGTTGCTGGTAAAACAGGAACACAAAACTTTGATGCAAAAGATATAAAAAAATATGGCATCCCAGCTGATGCAAACAGAGATAGCTGGTTCGCTGGATATACACCACAATATACGATGGCTGTGTGGACTGGTTACGAAAAGAATGGTCCAGAAAATTATATTAGCGATCGTTATACTAAAATTGCACAACAAATGTTCCAAGTAATGATGAGCAAATTCGCTACAGATAAATCTCGTTTCGAACGTCCTTCTTCTGTACAAGAAATAAATGAAGAATTGTACATTAAAGGTGCGAAAAAAGATGCAGTTAAAGAAATTAAAGTAGATCCACCTAGTGGCCTTAATGTCGCTTTCGATGGCGCTAGCACAGTGACACTGAACTGGTCTGGACCATCATCAAATGTTGATGCATACGCAGCAAGCTATAAAGCTACTGACGGTTCTAGTGGTAGCTTATCAGTAAGCGGTACGACAGCTACTCTTGGTGGTATTAAACCAGGTGTTACTTACAGTTTCTCTGTAGTAGCGAAAAAGGGTACTGGAACAAGCCCTGCAGTTGGTGCATCCTTCACTGCCCCTGGCGGAACTCCAGATGCGAAAAAAGCTGACGAAGAAGCTAAGAAAAAAGCTGACGAAGAAGCCCTGAAAAAGACCAATGAAGATAAACTAAAACAAGAAGAAGCTAAGAAAAAAGCTGATGAAGATCAGCGTAAACAGCAAGAACAGCAGCAACAGCAACAGCAACAGCAAGAACAACAACGTAAACAACAAGAACAACAGCAGCAACAAGAACAACAACGTAAACAGCAAGAAGAAGCTCAAAAGAAAGCCGCTGACGAAGAGGCTAAGAAGAAAGCTGACGAAGAAGCTAAGAGAAAAGCTGACGAAGAAGCTAGAAAAAAAGCTGAAGAGCAACAACACCAACAAAATACCGGAGGAGATACACCTCACGCGGACGGAAATGTTGTTACAACAGAGTCTTAATAAACAAAAAAAGAAGTCGGTTTCTCTTAATGAGAAATCGACTTCTTTTTTGTTATCATTTTCTTTACATATAGCTTTTCTATTTCGATATACAACTGTACTAATTGAATATACGAATGGTAATTACTCGGTTTCTTTATAATAAATGAATATCGCTCCATAAAGTTAACAGGTTGTACTTCCAATTTATTCGTATTTACTTGCATCTCATTCAAACTATGAACAGGCTGCTCATTTAACCAATATATAACCGATAGAAAGTGCGCTGCAAAAAGAATCATCGGACCCTCAGCTTCTTGTTTTTTTCTGTTCCGAAATAGTATAGCAATTTCTTCATGCTTGCTTTTCCATATATTTAACACCGCTGGAATACTTGTTTCAATTTCATTCCATGGTTCATATTGTCTTTCAATATCAAATATAAAGTAAGTATTTTGTATTATTTCTTCAAAAGATTGGTCTGTGTGATACGTAATCGAATTTGCACTCTCTTTAAAAAATGGTACGCACCGAAACTCTTTCGGTATTTCTATAACTCGCTCCATCCTTTATTTCCCCTTCATTCGTTTCTTTCCTTCACGACATATTTCTAGTAATCGACACTCTTCACATTGTGGTCGCTGCGCCTTACAGTAATAACGTCCGAAGAAAATCATACGGTGGTGTGTAACTCCCCACTCATCCATTGGAATTTTCTTCATCAATGTCTTTTCCACTTCTAACACAGAATCTTTCCATCTACAAATTGCTAACCGTTTACTCACTCTCTCTACATGCGTATCAACAGCAATCGCTGGAATCCCAAATGCTACCGAAACAACTACATTCGCTGTCTTTCTCCCTACTCCTGGTAATTTCGTCAGCTCATCACGGTCTTCTGGAACTTTCCCGTTATAATCATCTAGTAACATCCGGCACAATTTTTGAATATTTTTCGCCTTATTTCTAAACAATCCAATGGAACGTATATCTTGTTGTAATCCTTCTAAAGACACACTTAAATAATCTTCTGGTGTTTTATATTTTTGAAATAAGTTTTTCGTCACTTTATTCACAAGTACATCTGTGCATTGTGCAGATAATGCCACTGCGATTACAAGTTCAAATGGATTATCATGAATTAATTCACAATGCGCTTCTGGATACATATCCGCCATTGTATCTAAACAATAACGAATTTGCGTTTTGTTCAACATATCTTTCCTCCTACACTACTGCTCCAACCAATTATAAAAAGGCACTTTCCCAGTAAATTTCGTCTCTTGTTTTGTCGTTTGTTGTGTGCGTTGTTGATTCGCTCTAAATTTCTGGCCTTGATTTTGCGCTTGATCTACCGTTTTAATTCCGTTCTTTTTCCACTCAAACAAAATACGATCAATATACCGGAAATTAAGTTTACCACTCATAACAGCTTCACGAAGAGCCGCTTGAATTAAATTCGGATGGTGTTGATCTTGATCTTCCCACATCCCTAATGTTTCACATTCAAATGGCGAAAGTGGTCTTCCGAATTCTTTTTCAAATACTGTATATAAATTTACTTGAATTTGTTTTTGTTCTTTTTGCTCTTCCTCTATAGATTCATTCATTAAAAAGTGCAATATTTTTTCCCACAGTGGTTGTAAAGAATAACTTTCACACATCATCGCTTCAGATCTTCGTCCACCTTCTAGTGCTAAAAAACCTTTTTGGATTAAAGTTTGAATCACTTCCATGCATTTCATTTCTGTTATCGTCATCCGTTCTGAAATCTCTGAAGGAGTCGGGAACGAATTACCTGATTCTAAAAATGTGTGTACATGAAGTACTACCATAAATTCCGTCTCATTTAAACCTAGCTTTTTATAATGCATCATAAGCAATTTAGGAATCGCTATGCTTCCCTGTTCAAACCATTGTAACATCATTTTCTTTTTCATCACCAAACACCTCGTTCTCTAGTATAACACACCTTTAGCCATTTCTTTTTGCCACAATTCGTCAAAAAAACCTCCCTATATATAGGGAGGTTTTTTGCCATTTACTACAAGAAACAGACGATTAAGCCTGTACTTTACTTTTCATGAACGTATGAATTCGTTCTAATGCTTTCTCAACTTGCTCAAGAGATGTCGCATACGATAATCGAACGTTATTTGGCGCACCAAATCCTGTACCTGGAACAAGAGCCACCTTTTCTTCTTCTAATAATGCTTTTGCCCACTCATCAACTGTATCATACCCAGCTAACGCTACGGCTTCTTTTACATTTGGGAATAAGTAAAAAGCACCTTGTGGCTTAATGCAAGTGAAACCAGGAATTTGAATTAATTTATCATAAATAATGTTCAATCTTTCTTCAAACGCTTGACGCATTGTTTCTACAGGTTCTTGTGAGCCTGCATACGCAGCAATTGCACCGTATTGAGCAATTGAAGTAGGGTTTGACGTACTATGACTCGCTAAGTTCGTCATCGCTTTAATAAGCTGCTTATTTCCTGCTGCATATCCAATACGCCAACCTGTCATAGAATGTGATTTAGATACACCATTAATAATAAGTGTTTGTTCTTTTAATACATTAGAAAGCTGGGCAATTGAAGTATATTCCGCGTCACCATAAATTAATTTTTCATAAATCTCATCTGAAACGATTAAGATATCATGCTCTAAACATACTTCTCCAAGCTGTTGTAATTCTTCTTTGCTGTAAATCATCCCTGTTGGGTTGCTCGGTGAATTAATAATAACAGCTTTCGTTTTCTCTGTAATTGCCTCACGCAGCTGCTTTGCTGTAATTTTGTACTCATTGCCTTCTAGACCTTCTACATAAACTGGCTTACCACCAGCAAGCTTTACTTGCTCAGGATAACTTACCCAATAAGGAGTTGGGATGATAACTTCATCTCCTTCATCAAGTAACACTTGGAATAATGTATATAATGCATGCTTGGCACCATTACATACAATAATTTCAGATGGATCATACGCAATTCCTTGATCACGAGTAAACTTCTTCACAATTTCTTGTTTTAACGCTTGTAATCCACCTGTTGGTGTATATTTCGTATGTCCTTCTAACATCGCTTTATGCGCAGCATCCATAATATGTTTTGGCGTATTAAAGTCAGGTTCTCCTGCTCCTAATCCAATTACATCATGACCTTCTGCTTTTAATGCTTGTGCCTTTGCTGTAATTTCTAAAGTTGCAGATGGTGTTAAAGCAGCTACTCGCTTTGCTAATTTCATTTGTAGTTCCCCCTACATCTATTTTTCAATGCTGTAGTGTCCAGCATAAACCCCATTTTGAAACTCTAAATAGTAATACGTATAACGATCTTCCTGATCAATATATGTAATTTCCCACAATGGAATATCGTTTTGAGCACCTAATTTTACTTTTATAATTTCTTTTGGTTTCGGCTTCGGCTCAGCACCTTCTCCTGTAGCTTGTTCAGCCAATTTTTGCAAAGCTTCTTTTTTAGAAATACCTTCGCTCTTTTTCTTCACAAGGACATTTCCTTTTTTCTCAGGCACCCAAACGATAAGTTGTTCTCCTTTTTCATCTGTACCTTGTACGACTGTATATGAAGATTTTCCATTATAATAATCAACAGTATTTACCTTTGTAAGCTTTGCCTTTTCTTTCGCAATTTCTACAGACTTTGACTCTTTTGGAATTTTCTTTTCCATCGCTTTATTATAAACATATGCCCCATATATTCCGCTAGCAACGATAACGATAATGATTGTAAAGATCCACTTTTTCATTGTATCACTACGTTCTGTAAATCGTAAATACAGCTGTTTCTTTATCTTTTTCGTCTAATGCTAATCCGAACATGAGGTCCTGCTCTTTTAACGTACGATTCAAACCATCAACAATTTTATACAAGTCAGACGAATATTTAATACGCGTCGTTGATAGGACTTCGATTTTCTTATCCATGAAAAAACTCCTCCGTTACACAAAAATTTCTAATTATAGAAGAACGCAATGCGGTTACAATAAGAGTACATTCTTTACAACCCCTGCTTCATCACCCATCTATTATAGCAGGACATGTACAGCAAAAAAAGGTTTCAAATCGAAAAGCAATATATTTTGTATACAAGAAGTAAGAAAAATAAAATTCCTCCTACCCACATTTTTTACGCCTGAAGTTTAAATGTACTTCAGGCGTATTTTTCTTCCAATTTTATTCATTTGACGATTCTTCTAACTGTACTAACAATTCTTCTAACTGTACTAACAATTCTTCTAACGGTCCTTCATAGAGCGGTACAGTTGGGATTGATTGTAAAAATCGTTTTCCATAGGAAGAACTTGTCAAACGACGATCTAATACAAATACAGTTCCCGTATCTGTATTTGTTCTAATAAGACGACCAAACCCTTGTTTGAAACGCAAGATTGCTTGCGGGAGCGCCAACTTATCGAATACGTCTTCTCCTTGATTTTTTAACCACTCTCCTTTTGCTTCCATCATCGGCTGATGAGGAGGGGTAAAAGGCAGACGGACAATGACAAGACAGCTTAGGGCATCTCCAGGTATATCTATCCCTTCCCAAAAACTACTTGTTCCTAACAAAATCGATTTGTCGAACTCCTGGAATTTGCGGATTAGACGACTTCGGCTCTTATTATTCACACTTTGCGTTAATAATAAATATCCTTCTAATGTCTCATCATTTTTCAAATTCGTATACGCTTCTTTCAACATTTCATACGAAGTGAATAAAACGAGCATTCTACCTTTTGTAGATTTCGCTATTTTCGCAATATGTGCCGATATAGACTCAATATATTCTTCATTACTTGCTTTCTTAATAAAAGGTACATCCGTTGAAACCATTAATTTCATTTGCTCTTCAAAACGGAATGGTGATGGAACCTTTAATGTATTGGGAGCAAAATCATGTAAACCTAGCTCCTCTTTTATATAGTCGAATGAATCATTAACAGTTAACGTTGCTGATGTGAAAATAACACTCTTTTTCTGGGTTAAAAATTCATCAGCAAATCTTTCACCAATATGAACAGGCTGTGCATATAGAACTGTTGAATGAATCGTTCCCTTCGTTTCAGTCTCCATCCATGTCACGTATGAATTTTTTTCTAAAATGAGTAATTGTAAAGATTGTGCCATCTTTCTCAACAACTCAATTAAATGCATAAATTCACCTGTAACGACATGCATCTCCCATTCTAATTTACTTTGCAATATTTCAGCTTGCTTCTCAAGTGTAGTCAATAACTTTCTTACATCATACACAAATCGATTTGTTAACTCGGTAATGCTATCCCATAACTTACCTTTCTCTACTTCCGTGTTATATCGATAAATGAGTGGCATATTGCTCATCCCTTGTTCCTGCTTTGTTTGTTTAAATACGAAAGTCCGTAACATTTGAAATAGTTCATCCGCATCAAATTTCAATTCCTTCAAACTATGACTCACCATACGGAAAGTCGAACGCGATGCTTGCTCTGATTTTTTCATCATTTTATATACTTTAGAAAGTACATCATCTGTTTCTAGCGTACCAAGACGAGATAAAGCTAATTGAAAATACATGCATGAGAATTGTTCACCTAATGTTCTACTCGCCGCTTCCTCGATATGATGAGCTTCATCAAAAATAATATGTTCACATGAAGCAAATAGTGGTTCTTCACTTGAAAAATCTTGAAATAATAACGCATGATTTGTAATCACGATATCTGCAAATAATGCTTTATTCTTTGCTCTTTGATAAAAACAACGACTATACCAGTTGCTTTGCATCCCGCCTGGACTATGTACATCACTACAAATACGGTTCCAAAGTAACTTGCCGCCCTCAGGAATATTCAATTCATCACGATCGCCAGTTTCCGTTTGCAATAACCACACTAAAATTTTTGCCTTTGTGAGCGCCATATCATAATTTTTCTCTTCCTCTTGCAAAGCATATTCAAATTTGTGTAGACAAAGGTAATGCTTTCTTCCTTTCAGAAGAGCTACTTCAAATGAAAATGGCATTATTTTCTTTAATAAAGGAATTTCTTTTTCTAGTATTTGTTGTTGCAATTGTACAGTTTGTGTACTTATAATGACAGGTTCTTCTTTTTTCTTTGCGAAATAAATACTTGGAAGTAAATATGCAAGCGTCTTCCCCGTACCTGTTCCTGCTTCAATCAGTGAAAACCTAGAATCTCTTAGCGCTGTATATATTTCCTTCATCATAATCTGTTGGCTTTCTCTTTTTTCAAACTTTGGCATATTCAATTCAAGTTTATCGATTGTCTTATGTAAGAAAGCATCAAATTTAGATGAGTATATTTCACTGAGGCTTAAAGAATAATTCCGCTTTCGAAGCGCAATATTTCGATACACCTCATAATCCTCTGCATCTTCTTTACCATGCATCATTTTCTTTAAAATATTTTCAGAAAGTACATCAGCTATATCACTTTGGAAAACATCACTTAATTCATAAAGCGATTGTAATGTGACAAGTGGTAACTTTTCAATTTCACTTAAAAATTGTAAAAACAACTCCGCTGTTGCAAGAGCATCACTATCCGCACGATGTGGTTGATCGTGCTCTAGTTCATGCTGCTTAGCTAAATCACGTAATTTATAACTATCAGCTGTCGGCAAAAGAATTTGCGCCAATTCAACTGTATCAATTTTAGGACAATGTACTTCTGTATATCCAGCCTGCCTTAATTCTTCATTTAAAAAATTCCAATCAAAGTGAACGTTATGTGCAACAAAAGCCGCACCTTGTAATAGCTCAACAATCATCGGGGCTACATCTCGAAATAACGGGGCTTGTTTTACAAGATCTTCATCAATCCCAGTTAATTCTGTAATAAATAGGGGAATCTCTCTCTTCGGATTAATAAAAGATGAAAAAATCTCTAATATCTCTCCATCTTCCACTACAACAGCTGCAATTTGGGTGATTTTATCCTTCCCATCCTTCCAGGAGTTCCCTGTCGTCTCTAAATCAACAACGACATAACGCTTACTCATATATGTAACACCTCAATTTCTTACCTATCAAACACAAAAATTATATAATGTTACTATACCACGTTTTACCTCATCTTAATGAAAAGATGCACAAAAAAGCTATCTCCTTAATTAGAGATAGCCTTCCTACTTATAATATCGTGCCAGCTTTTTCAGCACCTAACATTTCAATAATTTGATTATCATCGTCTAATACTGCAATTTTCGGCTCTTGTTTATGAATATTTTCTTCTGCCACTAAACCATAGCAAATAATAATAACTTTATCACCCGGTTGTACAAGCCTTGCAGCTGCACCATTTAAACACACAACACCGCTACCGCGCTCTCCTTTAATAACATATGTCTCTAAGCGAGCTCCATTGTTGTTATTTACAATTTGTACTTTTTCATTTTCTACAATATTTACCGCATCCATTAAATCTTCATCAATTGTAATACTACCTACATAATTTAAATTTGCTTCTGTTACAGTTGCACGATGTAACTTCGCTCTCATCATTGTGCGAAACATAGATGCTCCCCCTTATTTCCCCATTAATGTTATATTGTCAATTAATCGTACATTTTCAAACTTAACTGCAATCGCTAAAATGATTCTTCCTTCAATTTTATTTATTGCTTTTAAAGAAGGATATGCATATAAATCAGCATAATCTACAGTGCCTTTCGTATACTTCTCAATATGCTCTTTCACAAGATTCATAATGATTTCCGGATTACGTTCGCCTGCCTCAATTCGTTCTTTCGCTATACATAGACTGCCGTATAAATGAGGAGCCTCTTCACGTTCTTCTAGTGATAAATACACATTACGAGAACTTTTCGCTAATCCATCTTCTTCCCTTACAATATCAACTGGTACGATCGTAACGGGAATATTAAAATCAGTTACGAATCCTTCAATTACAGCTACTTGCTGTGCATCTTTCATACCGAAATAAGCACGCGTTGGCAATGTAATATTAAATAGTTTCATTAGTACAGTCGCAACACCAGCGAAATGACCAGGTCTTTGTTTGCCACATAATACGTCGGTACGCTTCACAACTTCTACTGTTGTCGTTTGTTCTGCTGGATACATCTCTTCTACACTCGGATAAAATAAATAATCAACACCATTTTCTTTTGCTACATTTTCATCTCTATCAATATCACGTGGGTATCGATCTAAATCTTCATTTGGTCCAAATTGTAGTGGATTTACAAATACACTTAAAACTACAATTTCATTTTCTTCCCTTGCCTTACGTAGTAACGTAGCATGCCCTTCGTGTAAATACCCCATCGTTGGAACAAAACCGATACTTTTTCCACTTGCATGCAGTTCGTTTGTAATTTGCTGCATCTCTTGCACTGTAGTTATGATTTTCATTATTGTTTTCCTCCGTATAACGCTAAGCACTCTTCCTCTTTCATTGTGAATGAATGTTTTTCTTCAGGAAATTGCCCTGTCTTTACTTCAGTAACGTATTGCGAAATCCCTCGCACAATCTCATCTTGAACAGACGTATATTGCTTCACAAATTTGGGAACACGATTTACGCCGTACGAGATAAGATCGTGGTATACAAGAACTTGCCCATCTACTTTTTGTCCTGCTCCAATTCCGATTGTAGGAATTGTTAACTGCTCTGAAATAAGTTCTGCTAATTGCATTGGCACACATTCTAGCACAAGTGCTATCGCACCAGCTTCCTCACATTTCTTTGCATCTTCTATTAATTTTTTTGCACTTTCAGCATCTTTCCCTTGTACTTTATACCCACCTAGCACTCCTACAGATTGAGGAGTTAAACCTAAATGCGCCACAACGGGAATTCCCGCATTCGTTAAGTAGTGAATAGTTGATATAACTTCTCCAGCACCTTCTACCTTTAATGCATGTGCCCCGCTCTCTTGAACAATGCGACGTGCATTAATCATCGTATCTTGCAATGAGACATGATAAGACATAAATGGCATATCAGTTACAATAAACGTCTCTTTCGCTCCGCGGCGTACAGCTTTCGTATGATGAATCATATCCTCTACTGTTACTGGAACTGTTGAATCATACCCAAGTACAACCATTCCTAGAGAATCACCCACTAAAATCATATCGACTTTAGCTTCTTCTGCTAATTTAGCAGATGGATAATCATACGCCGTTAGCATTGTAATCGGCTCACCTTGCTCTTTCATTTTCAAAAAATCTGTTGTTGTTTTCAAAAACTACTCCTCCTTTATGCAGGAGAGAGGAGATGGCCGAAATCATATAAAAAACCCCTCTGGCCATAAAAGGGCAGAAGGGTTGTGTGTTAGTCGGCATTATTCATCCCTCTGTCCCAGTCCGTTATTGGATCAAGGCAGAATCCAAATTATTATTTTTTCATACTGCGTAAAATAATGGTGCAGTTCGCTTTGATACTGCCCATATTCGAACTAATTATAGCAAACTCTGAAAAGGAATTGCTACATTTTTTCGAAAAAATAATTTTCTATCCCTATTACGGTATGTGAAATTTATTAGTATCTAAATGACAAAAAGAAGCTCCAAAATAGGAACTTCTTTTACTTAATTTCTATATCAGCAGAATGAATGTGGTGCACTTGTCCTTGATGATCCTCAAGTAACAATACACCATCCTCCGTAATTCCTTTTGCTAGCCCATTAATAGTTTCCTTCATCGTTCGAGCTGTAATTTCTTTTCCGATACTTACTGCGTAACTTTCCCAAAGAATTTTAATAACAGAGAAGCCATTTTTTAAATACTCTTCATACAATTTCTCTAGTTGCAAGAAAATTTGTTGCATAAGTTCCGCACGAACAATCGGCTTACCCGATTCAATTGCTAATGAAGTTGCAATTTGCTGAATTTCCTCATCAAAATGTTCTTGTTTCTGATTTGCATTAATGCCAATTCCCATAATAACAGCATTAATTTTATCTGGATCAGCTTGCATCTCCGTTAATATACCGACAGCTTTTTTACCTTGAATTAAAATATCATTCGGCCATTTAATCCCTACGTTTACACCGGTACATTTTTCAATTGCTTGCGCTACGCTAACAGCTGCTAATAAAGTAAGCTGTGGTGCATGATGAACTGGAATCGAGGGACGCAAAATAATACTCATCCAAATTCCTGTTCCTTTTGGGGAATACCATTTTCTACTTAAACGTCCTCTACCTGCTGTTTGTTCTTCAGCAACGACAATTGTTCCCTCTTCTGCGCCTTCATAAGCAAGTCTCGCTGCAATATGCTGAGTAGACTCAACCGATTCTTCAAAATAAACCGTTCTACCGATACGCTCTGTTTGTAATCCTAATTGAATCTCATTCGCAGTTACTTTATCTGGTTTACTAGCAATTCGGTACCCTAAGCGGCGTACAGCTTCTAGTTCATACCCTTCATTACGAAGGTCCTCCATATGCTTCCATACAGCGGTTCTCGAACAACCAAGTTTGTCACTAAGTATTTGACCAGATACAAATGCACCATCTGCTTCAGAAAAAACTTGTAATAACTGCTTTCTTATAGTAGATTGCATCTTTGTAGCCACTCCCTTATATCCTCTTTCTTATTAACTAAATCTCCTTGTACGATTGCTTCTTCAATATTTTGAAGCATTTCGGCAACCCACGGACCTGGCTTTTTATCTGTCCAGCTTAATAAATCATTACCAGTCACATTCATTTCTTGACGATTTTTTATCGGCAATGCATGAAATAATGATTGTACTTGCTTAACAGACGCACTATTATAACTTTCTATTATCGCTTCATATACTCTTTCCGCCATCTCAGCGATGCGAATCCCAGTTTTATAAAGAAGGATTGTATCCCACTCCTTCTCCTTTCTAGAACGAATTGCTAATATAACCGCTACGATATCTTTAATCTTTTTATTCGAGAACTTCCATTGCCGCAAAAAGACAGATGGATGCTCTTCTCCGATACAATATAAGAAAAATGCCCAAGCCTCAACGTCTGTTTCAAAAGAATCCCATTTATACTGCGTAGCTTTCAAGAGTCTTTCTTCTGACATTTGCAAATATGGCAGATGAGAAAATAGCTTCGTTTCTACTAACTCTTGAAGACCATTCACACAATATGCACCGGTCAACAATTTTTCAAATTCAACTGTAATTCTTTCAATCGCTATATGTTCGAGCAAATGTCCATACGTTTCAATTGCTTGTTTCGTCTTTATTTCCAAAGAGAAACCTAACGTACTTACGAACCGAATACCACGCATCATTCGCAGTGCATCTTCTTGAAAACGGTCTGCAGCATCTCCAACCGTTGTAATTTCCTTCAGACGAATCGCTTCTTTCCCAGCAAATAAATCAACCATTTCGCCTTCCTCTGTCATTGCAATTGCATTCATCGTGAAATCACGTCGTTTTAAATCCTCTTCTAATGAACGGACAAATTGAACACTACTAGGTCTTCGAAAATCTTCATATTCGCTTTCTGTTCGAAAAGTAGTTACCTCATACGGTTCACCATTTTCTACAACAATTACAGTTCCATGCTCAAGACCAACCGGAACATGTCTTGGGAAAATAGCCATTACTTCTTCTGGTAAAGCAGATGTTGCGATATCGATATCTCCAATCGGTCTATCGATAATAAGATCGCGTACACTTCCACCAACGAAGTAAGCCTCATGTCCGCGCTGTTTTAACATCTCAATAATTGAACTAGCTTTTTTAAATCTTTCCATTCTTGTCATCCCTTAGTATGTCATAATAAATCGCCTCATACTGTGAAACGATTTTTTCCGAACGAAACTGCTCATATACAGATTTCATCGCTCGCTCTCCCATATTACGGTGAAGTTCTTCATTTTCTAGTAGCTGAATTGCTTGCTTAGCTATTCCGTCTGTATCTCCAACTTCACATATATATCCTGTTTCACCATGTTGAATGACCTCTGGAATGCCCCCAACCCTCGTTCCGATACTAGGCACACCACACGCCATCGCTTCTAATATAACAAGACCAAAACTTTCCTTTTCTGATAAAAGTAGCATTAAATCACTCATCGCAAGAAGCTCTGCAACATTATCTTGCTTTCCTAGGAATAAGACACGTTCCTCAATATGTAAACTTTTCACCAATTGTAAAATAGTACAGAACTCTGGTCCATCACCAACAAGAAGCAATTTCGCATCTACTTCCTTTACAATTTTGGCAAATGACTGCACAACATCCTGTACACGCTTAACCTTTCGGAAATTTGAAATATGAATCAACACTTTTTCATTTTCTCGTATACCATATTCTTTTTTTAATTGAGACATATCACGTTTGAAATAAACACGTTCATCTACAAAATTGTATACCGTCTCAATTTCTTTATCTGGTTTTACAAGTTCATTTGTTTCTTCAATTAACGAATGTGACACAGCTGTAACAACATCAGATTGTTCAATACCAAAGCGAATTAAATTATTTAACGAAGGGTCGGAACCTAACACAGTAATATCCGTTCCATGTAAGGTCGTAACAATTTTAATACGCTCCCCAATCATTTGTTTTGCTAAATATGCACAAATAGCATGAGGGATTGCATAATGCACATGTAAAATATCAAGGTTTTCTCTTTGAGCAACCTCTGCCATTTTACTCGCTAATGCTAAATCGTAAGGTGGATATTGAAAAACAGAATATTGATTTACTGTTACTTCGTGAAAATAAATATTCGGGTACACTTTATTCAACCGAAATGGTACACCCGATGTAATAAAATGAATTTCATGCCCGCGTTCCGCCAATTGCTTTCCTAACTCTGTCCCAACAACCCCAGAACCACCTACAGAAGGATAACATGTAATACCTATTTTCAATTTCATTTACATCCCCCTATTAAATCAGCATGTAATAAAACCGGTTTCTTACTCATAAATCCTTCGGCATACAGCACTCCAACTTCTTTCCCAAACATCTTCTCCCGAGCGATTACAGTTTCAACGTATCCTTCGGTTAATGGCGTCTTAACACCATCACTCCCTGTTGAAAACTGACTTTCATACGCTTCTAACGCTTCCACCTTTTTAGAAAGGTATTCACTAATATCTATACAAAAATTCGGTTTATGAAAACCATTAATCATATAATTATAAAAAGACTCTACACGGTGCGGCGGAAGTTCAGGCATATATTTACGAATTCCCGCTGAAAAGATAGCTTCTTCCACAAGTTTCGCGCAATTAGCATGGTCTGGATGACGATCTTCGTAGTATGGTGCGAAAATTAGTGTTGGTTTATATGTACGAATAATCTTTACAATTTCACGTATATATTCTTCTTTCATATACAAACCACGGTCTGGCATCGCTAAATTAATTCTCGTTTTTACTCCCATAATACGAGCTGCAGCCTTTGCTTCTTCTTTTCTTAGTTCTACCGTTCCATTTGAAGAAAGATCAGCTTCTGTTAAATCGCAAATGCCTACTTCATATCCTTGCTTCGTATACTTTGCAATGGTACCTGCCATGCCGATTTCAACATCATCGGCATGAGCACCAAACGCTAATATATGTAATCCACTCATAATTGTTCCCCTCATTTTCTTAACTTTCGGTAATCTAAATCTCCCCGCTCTAATGCATGCATTAGCATTTCAGCACTTGCCATATTTGTTGCTAATGGGATGGCGTATACATCACATAAACGAAGTAACGCATTAACATCTGGTTCATGCGGCTGGGCTGTTAGTGGATCCCGGAAAAAAATCACCATATCCATCTCATTTTTTGCAATCATTGCACCAATTTCTTGATCGCCACCAAGAGGACCGGATTGATATCTTGTTACAACTAAACCAGTTGCCTCCATAATACGAAGTCCTGTCGTTCCTGTTGCAAAAAGTTCATGTTTTTCAAAAATTGGTTTATATGCGTATGCGAACGAAACCATATCATCTTTCTTTTTGTCATGTGCGATTAAGGCAATTTTCATCCGTTGTCTCCCCTTTAGTCGATAATATTTTCTAAACCGTACACAAGATGATCAAGGTTCATTACTGTTTCAATTGATAGTTTTACACCTGACATAAATGATGCACGGTTGAATGAATCATGACGAACTGTTAACATTTGTCCATCTCCGCCGAACATTACTTCTTGGTGTGCAATAAGCCCTGGTAGACGTACGCTATGAATGTGAATACCGTCTACATTTGCACCACGTGCCCCTTCTAATTGTTCCGTTTCATTAGGATGCCCTTGCTCTTTTGGCACACGATTTTGACGGATTAATTCTACTGTTTTTACAGCTGTACCAGATGGTGCGTCTAATTTTTGATCATGGTGTAATTCAATTACTTCAACATCTTGGAAGTACTTCGCTGCCATTTGTGAAAATTTCATCATAAGAACTGCACCAATCGCAAAATTTGGAGCGATAATTGTTCCTACTTCTTTTTCTTTTGCGTTTTCTGTTAATTGCTTTAGTTCTTCTTCAGTAAATCCAGTTGTACCAATAACTGATCGAAGTCCACGTTCAACTGCAAGTGTCACATGTTTCTTTCCAATTTCTGGTGTTGTTAAATCTAACAATACATCTGCTTCTACTTCATCTAAACAAGTATGTAAATCCGCGTAAATAGGTGCATCTAGCGCTGGCATTCCCGGTAAATCAGAAATTTTTTCTCCGCCATGCTTATAATCAATTGCTGCTACTAAATTGAAATGCGCTGTTCTTTCCATAAGAAGGACTGCTTCATATCCCATGCGTCCTCGTGGTCCAGCGATAATTACTTTAATTTCTTTCATGCGTCTTTCTCTCCCTCATCAATACGTGTCCAACGATCTTTATCACGTGTATTAAATTTATTCATTACAATGTTATGCGCTGTTTCTAAATCAATATTTAAACTATTTGCCATACAAATCATAACAAATAAAACATCTCCAAGCTCTTCCTCAACACTTCGTTCTTTCTCAGTCGTTTTCTTTGGTTTCTCACCATAATAATGATTAACCTCTCTTGCAAGCTCTCCCATTTCTTCAGTTAAACGAGCCATCATTGCAAGCGGACTAAAATAACCTTCTTTAAATTGACCGATATATGCATCTACTTCTTTCTGCATATCTTTCATCGTTTTTGCTTCCATACTAGTCACCTCTTATTCCTTCCTCTTTCATGTTAGCCAATTCATCGCGATTTGACAAATATTATTCCCTCATATCACTATTTACGACTCTTTTTAGGATAGACTATAATAAAGTGAAACTTCTTTTGCGTGATTTTTGCAAAAAATCAGCCTGAACCAATCGGGTTCCTACGGCTGGTTCGACCTTTTCTTCTTCGCTTTTCCCTCTACCAGCCGTTGGGACGGGATAAAGCGAAACTTTCTTTTGCAGTTTTTCCGCACAATATCAGGCTGAACTAATTAAGCTCTTATACCATTCTCTATTTTTACTATCAACTAGAAATAACTTATTACTATGTTCTATCGTTTAAGAGGAGCAATGCAATCATTACATAATTAGGGGGATTTCTAAATGAAATCAAATTTGAAGATTCGAAATATCATTTTTATTTTAATCGGTTCCGCTATTTTTTCTTTCGGTATTGTGAATATCAATATTGAAAACCATCTTGCAGAGGGTGGATTTACCGGCATTACGCTATTATTATATTTTAAATTTTCACTTGATCCTTCCTATACAAACTTAATTTTAAACGTCCCTCTATTTTTCATTGGCTGGAAATTACTCGGCCGAACAACATTTTTATACACATTAATCGGTACATTTAGCGTCTCTTTATTCCTTTGGGTGTTTCAGCGCTACGAGGTTCTCAACTTACATTTAAACTTGCAAAATGATATGACACTGGCTGCTTTATTCGCTGGGGCATTTATCGGCATAGGACTTGGAATTATATTCAAATACGGCGGGACTACTGGCGGTGTTGATATTATCGCAAGGCTAGCTCACAAATATGTTGGCTGGAGTATGGGAAAAACGATGTTTATGTTTGATGCGGTCGTTATCATTATCTCCATTCTTACATATTTATCATATCGCGAGGGCATGTATACGTTAGTTGCTGTTTTTATCGGGGCTAAGGTTATTGATTTCATGCAAGAAGGTGCTTATGCAGCAAAAGGAGCAACTATTATTTCTGATAAAAACGATGAAATTGCTTCAAAAATTTTATCCGAAATGGAGCGCGGAGCAACCTTTTTAAAAGCAGTTGGATCCTATACAAAAATAGAACGTAATGTACTATATTGTGTTGTTGCTAAAAATGAAATCGTAAAATTAAAAAATATCATTATTTCAGTAGATCCACATGCCTTTGTCGCTGTAAGTGATGTACACGATGTTGTTGGTGAAGGATTTACATTAGATGAAAATAAAAAACCGTTACATAATTAAATTCAGCTAGAAAAGCTCTGTAGCTTTTCTAGTTTTTTATTATAAATCTTTTAAGTTTCTCCAAATCCTCATAAATAAGCTCCAACAAACTCCGATTATAGAAAATAGAAGCTGGATGAAAGGTCGGAAAAATATGATATTCTTTTTCTGACCAAATAAATTCTGTACTGCTGCTATCTTTCAATCGCTGCACAGGTTGCTTTAACAATTCTCCATGAACATCCGTAATTTTATTATTTTTACCAACTAAACGCTGTAATGCAATATTACCAAGTGTGACAATAACCGGCTGCTGTATAAATTCCAGTTCATAATCTAGCAAAGGTGCATGGGCAAGTATCTCACCTTGATTCGGTGTTCTATTGTACTTCTTCTGTATTATTTCGCCATTTCGTTCCCTTTTCTCTCTCCATTTATAAGGTCTACTCCGGACCGCACTCGTAATATATACTTCTTCCCTTGTAACGTGAATACGTTCTAAAAATTCCATTAAATGTTTTCCCGCTCTCCCACTAAATGGAATCCCATTATGAATTTCTGTTTCACCAGGTGCTTCTCCAACAAGCATTAATTTCGGGTTTTTAGGGCCCTGTCCACTTAAAAAACCTTCTAATTGGTATGTAGCACTACGCTCCTTCACTTGTTTAACTAAATAATATGGATATTCTATGTCCGTCACCTTCTTTCATCATTTCATACTTATCTTTATTTTAACTAGTTCTATACCCCATATTCTCTCTATTATTTCCATTTGTAACATATTATAAGATTCAATCCACAAAACAAAAAAAGACTATCAAAATTGATAGTCTTTAATCGTCGCTACGCTGCATACCAGTATAAATTAATACGAGACGTAATAATTCAAATACTGCTACAGCAGCTGCTGCTACATATGTTAATGCTGCCGCATTTAATACTTTACGAGCTTGACCGTACTCATCTGTTGATACGATACCAAGTGCTTCAATTTGTTGCATTGCGCGTTTTGATGCATCAAACTCAACTGGTAATGTAACAAGTTGGAAAATAACACCTGCTGCCATTAAAATAATTCCTAGTAACAACAAACCAGACATTTGTGCAAATACACCAATTAGGACAAAAACCCATGACATGTTTGAACCAAAATTAGCAACTGGCACTAACGAATGGCGTACACGCATAAAGTTATAATCTTTCGCATCTTGAATTGCGTGTCCTACTTCATGTGCTGCTACAGCTGTACCAGCAACTGAATGACCATAATAGTTATCTGTCGATAATCTAACCGTCTTTACACGCGGGTCATAATGATCTGACAAATGACCTGGCGTTTCTTCTACGGCTACATTGTACAATCCATTTTCATCTAAAATTTTTCGAGCCACTTCCGCTCCTGTCATACCTGATGTTGAATAAACTTGTGAATACTTGCTATAGGCACTACGTACTTTTGACTGTGCATACAACGGTATGATCAAAATGATCGCGAAGTAAATTAAATAAAACATCATAAACCTCCATTGAAGTTTTAATTATAGTACTTCTCATTCTATTTTTTTCTTCCACCGTTGTCAATAAATAAACCTTACAATCCGTATCTTTATTTATGCGTATTATCTATCTTTAGAATGCAAGTTGCTTCTCCGCTTCTCTCTCTCCCCTTTATACTTTCTCCATCCAACATACGTTAAAGTGAACAAAATAAGTCCTCCAGTAATTGTCATAAACCAAATGAGAGAGGGAGCAATCTCATCTTTTTTTACTGTATGAAATATTTTTTGCAAATCACCTTTAATAATCCCTAGTTGCATTTGTCCACCTTTCGTTTTTAACATAACGTTACGAAATTCATCCAAATAAGATAAATGTGCATTTACACGCTGCGCTTCGTTTTCTGGCAGAGCAATCATTAAACTAGGATAAATAATATTAAATTCATTTAAAAATGTATTTAGCGTCTGTTGGAACTGTCCATCATCTTCTTTTTCCATCGCCTTTTCTACTTGAGAAAAAGCATTCATTATCTTTCTTTCTCTTTCCATCCAAAGTGGCTGATATTTAGATACTTGTGCATCAACAGCAAGTTGTAACGCTAACATATTATCCACTTTAACTTGCCTATCTGAATCTTCCGCGAGAGATTGTTTCGCCTTATCGTATGCTAAAGAAACGACTCTAATTTGTCCCGGAGTTACTTTTGAATTATTTTCATTCTCCTTTGATAGAAATTGCTCTGAGAAATGGTACAGTACTTGTATTGCCTTTTCATCTTCTTTTTTCTTCACTAACTGCAAAGAGTCATCTAGCAATCCAGTTAGTTCACTCCACTCTTCAGCATATATACGTACTGGAAACATTATAATTAGAAATGCTATCAGTCCAATTAATGTTCTCTTCATCCCGGTCCCCCCTATAACTACTAGTACAAAATATGTGGAATTGGACAAGAATAGAACAGAACAAAACCAAAAAATATATTATCTCTATGAAAACAAAAAAATTCTCTTTAAACAGAGAATTTTTTCTTTGAAACCCTTTTCTTTTTCACTAAATATTTATACACACCGTAACAAAGCATGCTACCACCTAAAATCAATAATAAAATAATACATGCAGCATGCATAAAGAATTCTTCCGGTAACATTAAAATAACCGGATCTGTTTCAATATCAAACATCCAATAATCATTGCTAAATAAAAGCTTATGAAATAATACGAAACTCTTTTCAAAATTAATAGCAATTGGTAACGTAAGAGCTATTGGAAAAATAATTGTAAGAATCGCTCCGTGAAGTAAAAACTTTTCTTTTTTCTTTTTTAATAAATACGCTCCTCCTAATACAGCAATTACAATCGTTCCATACATTATATATTGAATCTTTACTAAAATATTTTTAACATCTACAAAATGAATGCGTCCATTTGTGGACATATCTAATGTCGGCAATTGTAATGCACCTTCATAAAACGGCGATAAATATGTAATAAGCACATCATAGTTTCTCTTAATTTCATCTTTCGTCATATCCGCTAAATCTGGAATATTTAAAAAATCAATTTCAAAATAATACAACCATTTTCCATATACAACTACCGTTGTCGCGAGAGCGAAAACAGAAAATGCTATGCAATAGGAAACTACTAAAGTGATCAATCGATCCAATATGTTTATACCGCTCTTATTTTTCTTCATTTTCTCCCCCTAAATGTCCTCACCATCATAAAGAAAACTGTTTTCGGTTCTCACGTAAGCAATAATAATATGTAATACACAGTACAGCAATACTTAACCAAAACGTAAAATAACCAATTTTCTCTACAAATAAATGCATAATCCCATATCTCGGCATTTGCCAAAATAAATAATCAATTGCATCATTATGTAATGTCCATATGCCAACTACAGTGAAGTGCCATTTTTTTATCCGATAAAACGGAGCATATAACATTCCCTGCACTGCCATCGCAAAATGAGATAACATTAACATATATCCCATAAGGCCAATAGGGCCTTTTACATAAATCATAATTGCATTTACAACAACAGCCCAAACACCATATTTTATTAAAGTAACTATCGCTAGCGCTTCTATTAACCCCCAGTTCTTCTTCATCAAAAAAGCAATTAAAACAAAGACAAAAAAGAGAGTCGCCATAGGGCTATCTGGTACAAACGGCCAAAATATAGGTGAGGTTTCTTTTAATTGATTTCCATACCATATGAATCCGTAAATTGTACCTAATATGTTAACAACCAATAAAAATAATAGTACCGAACGTTGCCTTAACATTGCATACAAGTAAGCCAATCTGTATGTCCAACACCTTTCAAACAAAGTAATTCTTTCATCGAACTCTACTCTATTATATAGCAAACTTTCCGTCATCGTAGAGTAGAAAACTGAAACAGATTAAATTTTCTTTAGGGATGGCTTTGCTATATCCCTTTTCTGTTTCAGCTTCCCCTCATCAAACCGTACGTGAGGTTTTCCCTCATACAGCTTTCCGATGCTCTTCCTTCTTTAGCTTTCAGTTTGTTCTAGCTTCCTACTTTCACGAGTGTGTATGTTATTTTCTACATCAAGTCCTTGATACGACCATGTTTCTTTTCTTATTCCAGAAAAGGTTAAGCCGTTCTAAGACGTACCAATTTATTTTACCGAGCCACTTCTGTCCAATTGAAGATAGGCTATAATAATTTTTGAATCCTTGTAGAATTCTATTTAAACCTTTCACCATCAAACAGTGCCCAGCTTAGCTAGGCACGCAAAATAAAAAGCTGACCACAGATTTTGTAGTCAGCTTTTCTATTATTTTTTATTATACTTTGCAACGAATTCCGAAAGCTTTTTCAGTTCCTCATCTGTACCTTTAAATACACCTTTAGGCATTGAACCTTTTCCATCTTTCGCAATTTTAGCGATTTCTTCTGGTTTTAAAGTTAAGTTTTGCAAAGCCGGTGCTGCCGCTCCGCCCTGTAAATTGTCACCATGACATGTTAAACAAGTATTTTTTTGCATCAACTTGTAGCCGTCATCATTTTTATCAACTGGTGCTGTTTTTACAATTGCTCCTTGTTTTTTTGCAGCTTCCCAATCGTGGTGTGCTACAGATTCCCAAGTTAAAAAAATAATCGATGCAATTGCTAAAAGCATAAACCCCGTTGCTACAGGACGCTTCAATGGCGCTCTTTCTGGGCCTCGATCTAGAAACGGAGCTAATAGTAACGCTCCAAACGCAATCCCCGGCATAATAAACGCACCAATTACAGTAAATGAGCCTGAAGCATACGAATACTTTAATAACTGATACAAGAATAAGAAATACCAATCTGGAAGTGGTATATATCCTGCATCTGTAGGATCCGCCATTCTCTCAAGCGGTGACGGATGCGCCACTGTTAAACATAAATAACCGACTAAAAAAACTGCACCAACCATCCATTCTTTTAACAAGAAATTCGGCCAAAACGCTTCTGTTTTCCCTGGATATTCAGAATAATCTTTTGGAATATTTGGTTTCCGGGCTACTGGTACCCGAGAATCTCCTACAAACTTCATCCCTTTGCCGCGATGCATAATCTCCCTCCTTTTGTTCTTTCCCCTTTAATTTAGCAATCTCTTATAGCGGACCGGAAATACCTTGTTTGCGAATCATGATGAAGTGGAAGGCCATTAAACCTAGAAGTGCTGCTGGTAAGAAGAAGACGTGAATAGCAAAGAAGCGAGTTAATGTTTGAGCGCCAACGATTTCGGAATGACCAGCGAGTAATGTTTTAATATAAGGACCAATGAGCGGCGTTTGCTCTGCAATTTGAATCCCTACTTTCGTAGCAAATAACGCTTTCATATCCCACGGTAATAAATATCCGGTAAAACCAAGACCTAACATAACAAAGAAAATAAGAACACCAACAATCCAGTTTAACTCACGAGGCTTTTTATACGCACCTTGGAAGAAAACTCTAAGTGTATGTAAAAACATCATTACAATTACGAGACTAGCGCCCCAGTGATGCATACCACGAACAATTTGCCCGTAAGCTACTTCATTTTGTAAATAATAAACCGACTCCCAAGCATTTTTAATATCCGGCACATAATACATCGTCAAAAACATTCCGGACAAAATTTGAATTACTGTAACGAAAAAGGTAAGTCCTCCAAAGCAATAGACGAATGCAGAAAAGTGATGTGCCGGGTTAACATGCTCAGGTACTTCATGATCAGCGATATCACGCCATATCGGTGTAATATCTAAACGTTCGTCCACCCAATCATAAATTTTATTTAACATCTACTTTGCACCCCCTCTTGGCTTCGCTTTTCCTAAATACAGCGTTCCATCTTTCACTTTAGACTCGTACACATCAAGCGGAGCAAGAGGCGGTGTGCCTTTAATGTTCATCCCATCTTTTGTGTAACGTCCCCCGTGACATGGGCAAAAGAATTGATTAGGATGTGCTTTGTCCGAATTCCAGTTCACTGTGCAACCTAAATGTTTACACACTGGAGAAAATGCAACAATGTCTCCGCTTTCATCTTTATGCACCCAAGCAGATTTTGGCTCTTCAGACTTGTACCATCCGTCAACCTGCTTCACCTTAAAATCGAAGCGCTTCGGCTCTGTTGTAATATCCTTTACTTGTCCAACAGCAACCATATCTGTTCCCACTTCTTTTCTTAACACCGGATCAAGCGCAAACCTCGTCATCGGCATTAAAATACCCGCCGCCATAAAGCCTCCTACCCCTGTAAGTGTGTAATTTAAAAACTGTCTTCTTGACACACGATGTTCTTTCTCGCTCACGAAAATTTCCCCCCTCTATCAGAAATTGTCCCCTCGTGAAAAAATTATATAAAAAATAAAAACTAGGACACTATCATGATATAATACCCTCTTGCATAGGTCAATATCATACTACTCGTAATAATAAGAACTTTCTGTTTATTATTATTTTATCCATCTTTCTTCCAACATTTCCATAATATTTTTTATGTGTGCACGAATAACTTCCCTTTTCGCTTGGTCACTAAATTGCTCTAATGATAACGATGGAAACCAAAATAAATCACCCTGCACATCTCTCATATCTTCTTTCCATGAAAAGTCACTTGTCACATAGGCAATATGCTTAAAACCTTGCCTTTTTAAATGATCTGTCCATTCTTGCAAACGGTCTTTTTCATTCTTTTGGCTCTCTACCAAATACGTAAATGCGGGCAGTAAAAGCACTCTTCCTTTATACTCCCTTTCCAACTCCATACTCAAAGCCTCAATAAATTCACCTTGCTCTACAACCATTTTCATCTCTTTTGCTGCCGAAATAGACAAAAGGGGTATAATCCCTGTATCTACATACTCCCTCGCTTGCTCAAACTGTTCTACATCTTTTACAATCCATTTCACCTTTTCTCCCCTCCTCCATTTGAAATAACAGAACTTTCACTTTATATATATTAAACCATACTAAAAGAGGTAAAAAAAGAAAAACTACCTATTATTAAGTAGTTTTTCTTAAAAAGTCTGAATTTCGTAAAAATTACATAATCAAAATGAATTCTATAAAATTTTCAACTCTGCTGTTAACCTATGAAATGCTTCCTTATCTTGCTTATCCAAAGCTTCATCAATTTGTTTCAAAAGACGTTCTCTTCTAAATGAGAATACACTTTCTTCTAAAAATCGTTCTGCAAGCAATCGATCTTTTTCATTCACTTCAATATGCTTTGGCAAATATGGGTTTTCTTCTAATACAGCTACATAGTTTGCATTTTGGAACGATGATTTAAAATTAAGCTGAATATAAATATCCTCATCTCGATTCAAACGAATATCATGAAACGATTTTTCTGCATCTGTTGTCATTACATTTTGTTTAAAAAAATGAAACGGTGTGTCTTTCACACAATTTGCTGACATTACTAAGCCACGCGGACAATATTTTGCATGTTCTACGAAGTGGACTTTATGCATTAATTGATCGTGACTCATTAAATAATTCAAAATCCATACACATTCACGCTGTTTCAGTTGGTAATTATTCAAAAACCATTTTACAAAATCCTTCTTCTCGTTTACAGAAACAGGGGTATTCATAGCGATTAAGTCCCTCCTCTGTCTTTCTCTTTTCTTTTTAGATTCAAGAAGCGGCATTCAGTTTCCTTCCAACTTATGAAAAATCCTCTAAATTATATAACAATTCTTCAATATGAATTTGTGTCGGGTCTAGTTGTATTAACTGCGTAAATACTTCTTTCGCCTCTTTTCGCATTCCTTCTTCTAATAAGAAATAACCGTACTCTTCCAAGAAATCTGGATGATTCTTAAAAGAAGTATATGCACTTTCATAGTGTTTTAATGCATCCGAATACATTTCTAATTGTTTTTTTGCAAATGCAAGATCCCAAAGTAGTTGTGTATCTGGTTCTCCACTGTCAATTGCACGCTCTACAACTGCAATTAGCTCTTCGTATTTCTCTTGTTCTTTTAAAATATACGCATATTTTAATATCGCACCTAAATGTCCCGGATCTAGCTCCAGTGCTTTTTGAAGCACTTCTTCTGCCTCCGCTATTTTACCTAATTTCGCCGCAATATTCGCTAATTCTACATAGAAAGGAACAGACAGCTCATCTACTTTAATTCCTTCTTGAAGTGTTTCATAGCTTTCTTGAAGCATGCCTTCTTTTTCATAGCTTTTCGCTAAATACATGTATAACGATGCGTATTCAGGATCTAATTCTTTTAATTCTTGCCAAGCACCAATTGCTCTTTGATATTCTTCTCCTTGGTATAATGTGAAGGCATATCCAAATAATGAGTGAATATCTTTTTGCTCTTCTAACCCCGCTTCATAGTAAGAGATTGCCTCTTCCCAGTTTCCAATAGCACTTAAAGTTTCTGCTAGACGAAGCGCAATGACAACACCACCCATAACTTTATGTTCTGCTAGTAACGATTCATAATAAGTGATCGCCTTTTGCTCTTCACCTTTACTACTATATAATTCTGCTAACCCAAACGTAATAACAGGCTCGTCTGGCATCATTTCTTTCGCCTTTAATAGTTTTTGTTCTGCTACATCATCAAAACCTTGCATTTGGAATAAATCCGCTACAAGTAATAACGATTGAACATATAAATCATCGTTTTCTGGAATATCATGAAGCACTTCAATCGCTTCATCTTCTTTATCTAAATCAATATATAATTCTGCTAAAAATACCGTAAATTCACTTTCTTCCGGATATAGCAAGCGTAAGTCTTCAGTAATTGCTAACGCCTCATCCATAAACCCAAGTGTATGATAGTAACGAGCGATATCATACTTCTCTTCATCATTAGCAACTCGTAGTTGTTCTTTTAATAATTGTAATCCTTTTTCTGCTTCACCGTTTTCAATATAAGAAACAGCCTGTTCAAACTTTTGCATAAACGTCTCCTTTAATTCAAAAAATATTCTCTTCTGTTCATTTATCATAAGCAACTAGGTGTAAGAACGCAACCTTTTGAGTGAGCTACCTCTTCCTATACTTTCTCTCATAGCGCAGCTAATTGTTCGAAAAATTCCGGATACGATACAGCGACCGCATCACTATTCTCTATTTTCACTTCTCCATCTATAATACACGATGCGATTGCAAGCATCATCCCAATACGATGATCGCCGTGACTATTAACAGTATTTCCTTTTAAACTTTGTTTACCATATATAATCATACCATCTGGTGTAGCTTCAATCTTCGCACCTAATTTTCCTAATTCATCTACAACCGTATCGATACGATTTGTTTCTTTTACTTTTAACTCCTCAGCGTTTTTAATAACAGTAATTCCTTCTGCCTGCGTTGCCAATAAAGCAATTACAGGAATTTCATCAATTAATCTTGGAATAAGAGTTCCACCAATTTCTATTCCTTTTAGTTTAGATGTTTCAATCGTAATATCCCCGCACGGTTCAAACTCTTCATTTCTAATATGATCGATAGAAATAAGTGCACCCATCTTTGTTAATACATCTAAAATCCCTGTTCTCGTCGGATTTAAACCAATATTTTCCAATACAAGCTTACTATTTTGGACAATTGCACCAGCTACTAAAAAAAATGCCGCCGAAGAAATATCTCCTGGAACTTCTATGTCTGCACCTTTAAGTTGTTGTCCACCTTGTAATGAAACGGTCCGTCCATTAACATCTACGGTACAACCGAATGCACGCAACATTCTTTCCGTATGATCACGAGATTGCATAGGCTCTGTTACCGTAGTAATCCCTTCCCCTTGCAAACCCGCAAGTAAAACTGCTGACTTCACTTGTGCGCTTGCTACTGGTGAATGGTAATGCATCCCTTTTACCTTACCACCGCGAATAGATAAAGGTGTATATTGTCCGTTTTCTCTACCATCAATTTGAGCATTCATCTTACTAAGCGGGTCTGTAACACGTTTCATAGGACGTTTTCCAATTGATGCATCACCAATTATCGTACTATGGAACGGTGTATTTGCTAAAATCCCAAGCATAAGACGAATAGTCGTCCCTGAATTCCCCACATCTAATACTTCTTTCGGTTCTTGTAAATTATGTAATCCTTTACCGTAAATCGTGACATCGTTACCAAACTGTTCAATCTGGACACCTAGTTTTTGAAAACATGCAATTGTACTTAAACAATCTTCTCCTAATAAAAAATTTGATACTTTCGTCGTCCCTTCCGCTATCGCTCCAAACATAACAGAGCGATGCGAAATAGATTTATCTCCTGGAACAACAATTTTCCCATTCAAACTATTTTTTCGTCCTACTAGTTTCAAACTGTATCCTCCTCACATTTTAAATAAGTTATATGTACAATAGTTCTTCTTATACGTCTACTTCTATTGTAACGTTTTCTTTCTTGAACGTGCAAACAACTCCCCTTATTGCAGTTCAAATGAAAAAGGCTCCTGTAACAGGAGCCTCCACCATTTCTTAAGAATACGTTTCTTCTTTCTTCACTTGTTCTTTTACAAGTTCCGTAAGTAATTCAATAATCTCATCATTTTCTTCTTTTAATCCAACAGTAATACGAATACCATCATGCATACCAAATGCTGCACCAGAACGAACGATATATCCTTTTTTCATTAATCGTTCGAAAGCTTCATTACCAGGTATACCAAGTTTCAAGAAAATGAAATTCGTTTGAGATGGATAGTAGAATACGTTATATTCCTTACAAAATGCATAATATTGATTTAATCCTCCGGCATTTTTCTTCACACACTCTTGTAAAAACTGTTGATCCTCTATTGCCGCTAATGCTACCGCTTGGGCGATAGTTGATGTGTTAAATGGTAGTCTCGCTACCTCTAGCTGCCCAATAAGCTTTGCATCACCAATCGCATATCCAATACGAAAAGCAGCTAATCCATATGCTTTTGAGAATGTGCGTAGCACCATAAGATTTTCGTACTTTTCAAGAAGAGGTAATGTTTGCGGATAATCTTCTGCCCCAGCATATTCATAATATGCTTCGTCCATAATAACGAGCGCTGACTTTGGAACTGATTCTAAAAATGAAAGTAATTTTTGTTTTTCTACATATGTACCTGTCGGATTATTCGGATTACAAACCCATACAATCTTCGTTTTCTCATCTACTTGTTGTAACATTGCATCTAAATCGTGAATGCCATCTTTAAGTGGTACTTCACGAACTTCTGCTCCTTCAATAACAGCATGGTGATGGTATTGCGAGAACGTAGGGTTCGCCATTACAACATTTGTTCCATTATGTAGCAAAGCACGACTAATCATTTGAATAACTTCATCTAGCCCACTACCAAATAAAAGTTGTTCCGCTTTTACACCTAAATGCTCTGCTACTTTCTCACGAAGCTCAAATGCCGCCCCGTCCGGATAGAGTGCATATTGATTAGCTAACGAAGTTAATGCTTCTGTCACACGCGCAGAGCAGCCAAATGGGTTTTCATTCGACGCTAACTTCACAATTTTTGACAATCCATATTCTCTTTTTACTTCTTCAATATTTTTCCCAGGTACATATGCTCTCAAAGTTAACAATTGCTCTTTTACTCTCACTTTTCTTCCCCCAGTCATTGATATGATTTATAATGTCTTACTGTCACCTTTAATCATAACCGTCACCATTACGAGAATACCTTTAAATATGCATTTCATACCTGTTCTACGACTTTTTTACACCATATCCTTTTGAAATGCTTCTAACGCAATATGAACAGTCTCATCTGAAATAGATACGACATTCACTCCCCCATATTCCTGCATAAGCACCATATGAATTGTTCCAGCATTTGCTTTTTTATCTTGTTTCATCAACTGAACGAGACGTTCTACATTCAAGTCACTTGGCATTTTTGGATAACCGTATTTCAAGAACCACTGCTTCATTTCTTCATAAGAAAGATCAACTTTGTACACTTGCTCACTTAAAAACATAGCAAATAGCATGCCAACCGCTACTCCATCACCGTGAGTAATATTCCCATATCCTAACTCTTTTTCAAGAGCATGTCCTAACGTATGCCCAAAATTCAAATGGGCACGTACACCTTTTTCTGTTTCGTCTTGCGACACAATATTCGCTTTCACAGGAATCGCCTTCGTTAATATATGAATTAACTTTTCATCACGAAGATCCGTTAACGTTTGCACTTCTTCTTTTAACCAATGATATAGCTCTACATCACCAATAAGAGCATGCTTTATCACTTCTGCATAACCTGATCGCCACTCTTTTTCAGGAAGTGAATGTAAAAATGGCGTATGATATACAACAGCTTCTGGCTGATGAAACGCTCCAATCATATTTTTTCCTAGCGGATGGTTAATTGCTACTTTCCCGCCTACTGCGCTATCGTGAGCTAATAAAGTCGTTGGAACTTGGACAAAGCGAATACCACGCATAAACGACGCGGCAACAAATCCAGCCAAATCTCCAATCATTCCGCCTCCAAGTGCGATGATTAAAGAATTTCTATCTAATTTATTTTCAAGAGCCGAAGTGTGAGCCTCATAGAAATTTTCAAAAGACTTCTCTTTTTCGCCACTCGGTACAACAAACGAAAATACTTTTTGCTCTACTTGCAATGCATCAACAACTGTCTGTAAATGCAGTGATGCAACAGCTTCATCAGAAATGATCATTATGTTAGATACTGCAGGATTCATTTTTTGAATAAGCGTTGTTAAGTGTGACAACGCCTCCCTTCCAACATGTACATCATATTCTTTTGATTTCGTTTGAATATGTATGTTCTCCATTAAAATCCCCTCGCATATTCATTATGTTTCTCAATATTTTCACGTATAAGATCGATACGATCTAATCCAAATTGTTCAATTAAAGCTGTTGCGAGCTCCCAAGCCACAACAGCTTCAGCCACAACGCTAGCTGCTGGCACTGCACAACTATCTGAACGTTCAATACTCGCTGTAAAAGGTTCTTTCGTATCAATATCAACACTTTGAAGCGGTTTATATAATGTCGGTATCGGTTTCATAACACCGCGCACAACAACCGGCATACCAGTTGTCATGCCACCTTCTAATCCACCTGCATTGTTCGTTTGTCTTCTGTACCCTTGCACTTCATCCCAAAGGATTTCATCATGCACTTCACTTCCTGGTCTATGTGCTGCTTCAAAACCAATTCCAATTTCAACACCTTTAAAAGCGTTAATACTCATAATTGCCGCTGCTAATTTTGCATCTAATTTTCTATCATAATGTACATAGCTACCTACTCCAATTGGCATTCCTTCTACAACTACTTCAACACTACCACCGATAGAATCACCATTTGCCTTCGCATCATCAATTGCTTGCATCATCTTTTTACCGGCCTCTTCATCTAAACAACGTACAGGAGATGCTTCTGTAGTACTTTGTAATTCCACAATAGAGTTATATTTAATATTTGCTGCCTGTACACCACCAATCTCGATAACATGTCCCGCTACTTGTATACCTAATTCCGCTAATATTTTTTTTGCAACTGCACCAGCTGCAACACGAACTGTCGTTTCACGTGCTGAAGAACGCTCTAATACATTCCTCATATCTCTATGACCATATTTAATCGCACCATTTAAATCTGCGTGTCCAGGTCTAGGTTTCGTAACTTGCCTTTTCATTTCTTTCTCTTCCTGCTCAGTTAACGGCTCTGCACCCATAACCTTTGTCCAATGTGTAAAATCACGATTTTCAACAACAAGTGCAATCGGTGACCCCATCGTCTTCCCATGCCTAACACCACTTACAATTTGCACTTGGTCTTTCTCAATTTGCATGCGTCTACCGCGTCCATATCCTTTTTGTCTTCTAGCTAATTCTTCATTTATATCATTCGCTACTAAAGATAGCCCTGCCGGAACACCTTCTAAAATTGTCGTAAGTTGCGGACCGTGGGATTCACCAGCTGTAATATATCGCATACGTTATTCCTCTTTTCGCATATGTATTTATCCCGCTACATAAAGCAGCTATATTACCTTCCATCACTCTTTAAAATACAAAGAAATTATATAGTAAATCGAATGTTTGCTTTCCCTACTTGTAATTGTTCGATTATTTTCATAATAGTAAACCTTTTACTTTACATACCAATATATCATAACAGCCCTAACTTCGTAACTGATCGAAATAAAAAAAGTGCAAGAAGAATACCCCTATTCTTCTCACACTTTTTACTATTATCACAGTTATTAAAGCGTTTACAAATTATTTCGAAATAATTAGTAAATCCATTGATTCATTAATTTTGAGTAGTCTACTAATTCTTCTTCCTTAAAGAAAATAGCAATCTCGCGTTCTGCACTTTCTAAAGAATCCGAACCGTGGATAATGTTTTTCGCAACAGTTACACCGAAATCTCCACGAATTGTTCCAGGAGCAGCTTCATGTGGTCGTGTTTTACCCATCATATTGCGTGCTGTATCTACTACACCTTCACCTTGCCATACCATTGCGAATACAGGACCAGATGTAATAAAGTCTACTAATTCACCAAAGAAAGGTCTTTCTTTATGCTCACCGTAGTGTTGTTCAGCAATTTCCGGAGTAACTTGCATTAATTTTGCACCAACTAATTGAAAGCCCTTTTTCTCAAAACGAGCTACAATTTCCCCAATGAAGGCACGTTGTACACCGTCTGGTTTTACCATTAGAAATGTTTTTTCCATAAAAAATCTCTCCACTTCTGAATTATGTATGTAATTGTATATCCCCACACACATATTAACACCCTTATCACAATTGCGCAATAGTTTTGAAATAGAGAGATTATTTTATTTTTTAGACAAAACACTAAAATTTTCGTTTTCCAATATACTTTGCGACATTTTGCAACGCATACTTCGCCTGTCCACGAGGGAGTGGTTTTATTATTTCTAATGCTTTATGTAAATAACGTTCACTAAACGAAAATGCTTTATCAATAGCTTCGCTCGCTTTAATATCATCAATAATTTCTTTCATTTCACTTGCTGTTGTATTTTCATGCACAGATGTAATTTTTTGACGAAGAACTGGATCTTCCATGGCATACAAAACAGGTAATGTAATGTTACCTTGTAATAAATCACCACCAGCAGGCTTTCCAAGCTTCTCTTCTGTCGATACGAAATCTAAAATATCATCAATAATTTGATAAGACATACCAACAAAATATCCGTACCAAAATAGACGATTTACAGTATCACGATTAGCACCAGCAGCAATCGCTCCCAACTGACAACTTGCGGCGATTAACAATGCTGTTTTTCGTTTTATCCTTCTTAAATACGTTCGTAAATTTTGATCATAGTTATACTTATCTTTAATTTGTTCGATTTCACCTTTACAAACTTCTAAAATTGTATGGGACAACGCTTGATGTGCATCTGGAATTTCTATATTTGTTATACATTCAAGAGACTTCGCAAACAAGTAGTCTCCTGTATACATTGCAATACGATCTCCCCATTTCGCATTCACTGTTGCGCTACCGCGTCGTAAAAACGCAGCATCAATGACATCATCGTGAACAAGCGAAGCCATATGAATTAGTTCTAATGCAACCGCAACATGCTTAATTGCATCTAACTTATAATCCCCAAATTTCCCTGCAAGCAAAACAAAAACAGGGCGAATCCGCTTCCCGCCTGCTTCAATAAGCTGTAATGCCGCTTCTTCTACTAACGGCTGCTCAGAAGCAACTGTCTTCTTCAATTCTTTTTCTATAACATTAATATCCGATCGTAAAAAAGAGTACATAAGTTGTAACTTCATATTGTTCACCTTAACCTAAAACGTCTTTTTTCTATTTTCTATTTTGATTCTGGTTTAATACCTAAATGCATAGCTGCTACACCAAAAGTAAATGGTTTCACTTGCACATTCTTAAGCCCAGCTTCTTCAAACATACGTGCTAACTCTTTCATCCCAGGGAATGTACTAGCAGATTCCTGAAGCCATGAATATTCTTTATAACTTTTCGCAAACATCTTTCCAAATAACGGCATGATATATTTAAAGTATAAGACATATCCTTGACGAAAACCTATCATCGTTGGTTGAGATGTTTCCAGGCAAATTACTTTTCCACCAGGCTTTACTACACGCGTCATTTCTTTTAATACTTGCATGTAATCCGGAACGTTACGTAACCCAAAACCAATCGTTACATAATCAAACGTATTATCTTCATAAGGAAGTTCCATTGCATTTCCATGCATAAGTTCTACTTGCTTTAATTCTAAAGCTTCTACCTTTTGTTTACCGACAGCTAGCATATTTTCGCTAAAGTCTAAACCGTAAACCTTCCCATCTTCACCTACAGCTCCCGCTAGTGCAATTGTCCAATCTGCCGTCCCGCAGCATACGTCAAGTGCCTTACTCCCGAGTTTCACATCCATAATTCGCATCGTTTCTTTGCGCCATGCCTTATGCCTTTGAAAACTAATTACAGAATTCATCACATCGTATTTATCAGAAATTTTCTCAAATACGTCATGTACTCTTTCTTCTTTTGATTGTTGCATGCTCGTACCTTCTTCCAATGTAAAGTTGCTTATTTCCTTGATTTATCTCTTAACATAGAAATTATCTCATTAACTTCTGTATGATTCTCTAAAAAATTTTCTTCTTGCTTTCTCATTTCCATAAGCCATTCATTAATAACTGTTTCCAAATTTTTATCATCATCCAATGAGATTTTTTGGACTGCTTGAAAAACAGGTGAATTTTGTTTATCAGCATACAATTGACACTCTTTTTGAAGACGATTTTTTCCTAACACATAAGTTATATATGGTTTCCAATTAGATAACTGAAAATGATCACATGTTTTTTGCAAAAGCGCAGATTCAATTATTACTACACTTTCCATTATGTCTTGAATCGCCACATGTGCTTTTTGATATAGCATAATTTTATGTTCATTAATCTCCTTAATTCCTTCAGCAAGTGCACGAATTAAGATAATATCACAATTCATTGACAATAAGTAATAGTATAGACCACTATAATAATCCCCTGCAAGAACTGTCAATTGACGACGCTTATGGAATCCACTCGTCTCTTCGTTTGCTTTATTTGATACTTTTTCATGTGTATCAAGAGCAATTTGTACAAGCATAATCGTTACGACATAATGATCAATTTGTTCTTTATGTATATTTGCACTTTTTAATGCACCGTATAACAGCACTATTTTTTCTTCATCAATAAATGGTTCTTCAATATAGTTTATAAAATAAGGATGGCGTAATTTCTCCATCAATTTCTCTTTAATACCCGCATACCCTCCGTAGATGTCACACACAAAAAATCACCCTTGTTTTCTAATTCATAAAATTTATTATAACACATACATTCTATTTTCTATAATCAAAACTTGGCTACTTCTGCCAAACTGCCACCGAATAAAGCCTCAACTTTTATTCATACAAGTTATCTTCGTCTCTAACAACTACAAACATTCATTTACACAAAAGGCAGAAGTAATTTTCAACCTTTATATTCTTGCTCTTTAACATTAAAACTATATCATTTTTTTGTATATAAAAAAAAGAAAAGCAGTTTCCCGCTCTTCTTTAATTCGTCTTAATAAACGATAAAATTTCACTACGTGCTGCTGCATCATTTTCTAACACGCCGCGCACTGCAGTCGTTACTGTTTTCGCACCAGGCTTTTTCACACCACGCATCGTCATACACATATGCTCTGCTTCTACTACTACCATTACACCATGCGGCTCTAGTACTTCCATAATAGAGTTAGCTACTGTTGATGTAATACGTTCTTGTAGTTGCGGACGACGCGCAATTGTGTCTACAGTACGAGCTAATTTACTTAGTCCCGTTACTTTTCCACCTTGCGGAATATATGCAACGTGAGCAACTCCATAAAACGGAACAAGATGATGCTCACACATCGAATAGAATGGTATATCTTTTACTAGCACAAGCTCTTCGTGGTCTTCTCCGAATACTTTGTGTAAATGCTCTTTCGGATCCTCATGCATTCCTGAGAATACTTCTGCGTACATTTTCGCAACACGTTTCGGTGTATCAAGTACTCCCTCGCGATTTGGGTCATCTCCGATTGCCTCTAAAATAAGACGTACTGCATGTTCAATTTGTTCTAAATTAACTTTTGCCATCCGCTAGCCCTCCCGAAAAACCTAAAAGTGATACGAACACATTCTAGCATATTTATGTTTTTAAAAGCAAAAAGAAGAGTTTCCAAAAAGGAAACTCTTCTTCCCTGTTAATATGTAAGGATTATTTAACCGCATCTTTTAACGCTTTACCAGGTTTGAATGCAGGTACTTTACTTGCAGCGATTTCAATCTCCTCACCTGTTTGTGGGTTACGACCTTTACGAGCCGCACGCTCACGAACTTCGAAGTTACCGAATCCGATTAGTTGTACTTTATCACCTTGTTTTAAAGCTTCTAAGATAGAATCAAAAACAGCGTCCACTGCTTTTGTTGCGTCCTTTTTAGAAAGGGAACTTGCTTCTGCAACAGCATTGATTAAATCTGTCTTGTTCATGCCATTCACCTCCTCCCAAAGATAAGACTGTATAATGATCATAAAATGAGTCTTACTTTCATTTGTAGGCAATTTTTACAAATTCTATACTACAAAGATGTAGATAAATCATTATCAACGCCTATATTATACGATTCTCCTTTATAATTCAATATTTTTAAGGAAATTGTTACTCTAAAAATGTGAAATTCTGATGAAACTTGACAATTTACAACAAAATATTAGATAATGACTGTTTATTTTTCTATTACGTACTCAAAAAGAAAAAAATCCCTCTACAATTAGAGGGATTTTTTTCTTATAATATAATCGCAATTAATCCGCCAGATCCTTCATTAATAATTCTTTCTAGCGTTTCTTTTAATTTATAACGAGCGTTTTCTGGCATTAGAGATAACTTCGCTTGAATTCCTTCTCTAACAATAGAGCTAAGAGAGCGCCCAAATATATCAGAATTCCAAATTGATAGCGGGTCATCTTCAAAATCTTGCATCAAGTAACGAACTAGTTCTTCACTTTGTTTTTCAGTACCGATAATTGGTTCAAATGTTGATTCTACATCCACTTTAATCATATGAATAGACGGCGCAACCGCTTTTAATTTAACACCGAACCTTGAGCCGTGACGAATAATTTCCGGTTCATCTAAGCTCATATCAGCTAATGCAGGCGCTGCTACTCCATATCCGGTTTGTTTTACCATCCGCAAGGCATCCGCCACTTGGTCATATTCTGTTTTCGCATGAGATAAATCGAGCATAAGCTTTAATAAATGATCTTTCCCTCGAATCTCTACTCCTACTACTTCTTTTAAAATTTGATCATACAATTCATCTGGCGCATATAAATCAATCTCTGCCACACCTTGCCCCATATCGATGCCAGCTAGACTTGCTCGATCAATAAATTCATATTGACTAAACTGCCAAACGACACGGTCCACATCACGAAGACGTTTTATATCCTTTACAGTCTCTTGAACCGCTTCCTGATAACTTTGGCGTAACCAATGCCCTTCATTTAGCACCATTACCCAGCTCGGAAGGTTTACATTCACTTCTAAAACCGGGAACTCGAATAATGCTTCTCGCAGTACGTTATACACATCTGTTTCTCTTAAACTCTCTACACTCATCGCAATTACTGGGATATCATATTCTTCTGATAAACTTTGACGTAACTGCTCCGTATCTGGATGGTATGGCTGTACAGTATTGATAATCATAATGAAAGGCTTTCCTACTTCTTTTAACTCATTTACAACGCGTTCTTCTGCCTCTATATAATCTCTTCTTGGAATTTCACCAATTGTTCCATCTGTTGTAATAACGACACCAATTGTTGAATGCTCTTGAATTACTTTACGTGTTCCGATTTCTGCAGCTTCATGGAATGGAATAGGCTCTTCATACCAAGGAGTATTAATCATGCGCGGACCATTCTCATCTTCATAGCCTTTTGCTCCTGGAACCGTATATCCAACACAATCTACTAATCGAATATTTACTTCAAGACCTTCATCTACTTCGATAGAAACCGCTTGGTTTGGAACAAACTTCGGTTCCGTCGTCATTATTGTACGACCAGCAGCACTTTGAGGCAGTTCATCCTGCGCTCTTTGACGGTCTGACTCATTTTCAATATTGGGAATAACAACAAGTTCCATAAATTTTTTAATAAATGTTGATTTCCCTGTTCGAACAGCTCCTACAACTCCAAAATAAATATCACCGCCTGTGCGTTCCGCAATATCTTTAAAAATATCTACCTTTTCCAAGTGATTCCCTCCCTCAATATTTTTGGGAATAATTCCACGTTTATAGTCAACTAATACCTTCTCTAATGTTGCCTATAATATCTGATATAATATAATGGTATTCTAGAAGTTCGGACAATATATCATATAATTTTGTCCAATTTCATATGACTATTTAAAAATACCTTTTGTTTGCATCGCAAGTTGTATAACATAAAAAACCTTTCTTCTAGAACTTATTCACTAAAAGAAAGGTTCATGACTTATGATTTCAAAAAAATTGGTTCTCCATTTTTTACTGTGTACGGCAAAGAATATGCAGGAACAAACGGGGAATCCTTCGATAGTATACTCCGGATATCTTCACCTTCTTTAAATTGTCCTTCATTTTTTTTCAACGCTTCATATAAGTCAATTCTATAATCAACAAACAATTCTCCTTTTTCATTAATTACAAGAGGGAGACCTTTTCCTGAGTACGGACTTGTCACTTGTGGTACATCTTTATATCCTAGTTTTTTGAAGTCTAATTCATAAACACCATCTGTGATCACTTTTTTAAAAGGTGGATATTGATGTTCATCACGATACATTCTTAGCTTCAATGCCACTTCTTGAATTTGTTCCGCCATTCTCACATCAATTAACTTTACTGTCGGATTTTTTTCAACATCTATTAATACATATTGATATACTCCACCACTTTCATACGCATTCCCTGGTGCCTCTTGTATGTATCTTGGAGCAATTTTTTGAAAATCAATTGGATACTTCTGATAAATCGGCGTACTCATATCACGCGTCTTAATTGGTAATAAACCATCCGTTTGCTCCTTATATGTATTAATGGCTTTTTGTACAACTTGCAACTGGTCTTCATAAGGAATAGCACTTTGTTTCATATTTTCTCTTGGATACATACACCCTGTTAAAATGCTCATGCAACAAAATATTAAAATAATATGGATTTTTTTCACTGACAATCACCTTTTCATGCTAGTATGGACTGTTGCTTTTGTAACATTTACCGACTACACATCCTTTATTGCTCAATAGGGCCACTAAATACAACAAGGAAAATAACAATTCCCGATACAATCATGAGGGTGTACGCTACTAAAGCTGTAATCCCTTTCAAAAATTTATTCTTCATTTTATGCCTACTCAATAAAATAAAACTTACTGCAAGAAACATAAATCCAATTGCCCCTAAAGCAAACCACATTTTCATAAGTCCTTCCGACATATATACACCCCCTTTACTTTCAATCTATTTTTATACTATTTTAACAAATTAAAATCTTTAAACAAATAAAAATCATCATTTTTCCGTGAATTGATGATTTTTATTTAAAATAATAAAACCGAAGCACGAAATGATGCGCTTCGGTTGACCAAATATGCCCTTAACAGCTCTATTCCCATTCTTTCATAACTATCATATGCATTCTCTAAACTCTTTGTTTCTCATAATTTATTTTTTAAACATTTTACTTAACGAACCAAAATCCGCCGGCATATTATTGTTAATAATCGCTTTTACAATTTGATCCTCTTGCTCTTTCGGCACTTCGCGTCCTGCCATTAGAGCAACTTGATGAATCAATTGGCGAAGCACTGTCTCATCACGTAAGTTCGCATTTTGAACAGACGACGCTAATTTAAAAATATCTTCTTTGTTCACTTTCGCTTCTTTTTCAATGTTATTAAAAATGTTGTTATCCATTCTTTTCACCCTCTCCTCAAGTTACTCTTCATCCTATGCAGAGATGAAAAATTGGTGAAAAGACCCATAAAAAATAAAAAACGGTAGAAGTACGAAATGTACTTCTACCGCTTTCTTTATAACAAATCAGGTATCGCTTCAACTTCATGTTTTCGAACACGTCCCATCAATGAGCCTACTGCATCTTTCACATTATTCCCATTGAACAGCACGTCATATAAAGCAGCTGTAATCGGCATTTCAACTTCCATTTTCTCTGCCAATTCATGAGCAGCTTTCGTTGTTCTTACACCTTCTACAACCATACCCATACTTTCTAGCACTTCTTCTAAAGAGTGCCCTTTTCCAAGCATATTTCCAGCGCGCCAATTTCGGCTATGCACACTTGTACAAGTTACAATTAAGTCTCCCATACCAGTTAGACCAGCAAACGTTAACGGATTTCCGCCCATTTTTCTTCCTAAACGAGCAATCTCTGTTAAACCACGTGTCATTAATGCCGCTTTCGCATTATCACCTAATCCAAGCCCGTCAGATATCCCCGCAGCTAGTGCAATAATATTTTTTAAAGCACCACCAAGTTCAACTCCAACGATATCTGGGTTTGTATATACACGGAAATAGCTATTCATAAACAAATCTTGTACTCCCTCAGCCGCTTCCATACGCTTTGCTGCAGACGTAACAGTTGTCGCTTGACGCAATCCAACTTCTTCAGCGTGACTCGGCCCAGATAGTACAACAACATCCTTAATCAAGCTCTCTGGAATTTCTTCCTCAATCACTTCCGAAATACGTTTTGACGTACCTGGTTCGATTCCTTTACTTGCATGAATCCAAGTAATTGGCTCTGTAACAATTTCTTTCATCTCTTGCAATACGTCTCTGTACGCTTTCGTCGGTACTACTAGCAGTACTGTATTTACATCTACTAATGCTTCTTCTAAAGAAGAGTAGGCTACGATTGTGCTTGGCAATGTAATCCCTGGAAGATATCTACTGTTCTCACGCTTCGTATTAATTTCATTCATGAGTTCAGGACGGTTTCCCCAAATACGTACATCATGCCCATTGTCAGCTAATACCATCGCTAACGCTGTTCCCCAGCTACCTGCTCCTATTACTGTGATTTTTGTCATAAAATCACATCCTCTCCATTAGTCTCTTGCTCTAGCGATAATGTGAATCGGCGTTCCTACAAAACCGAACGCTTCACGTAAACGGTTCTTTAAGAAGCGCTCATATGAAAAGTGCATTAATTCTGTATCGTTTACAAATATAACAAATGTTGGTGGTTTTACCGCAACCTGTGTCGCATAGAATATTTTCAGACGGCTACCATTATGAGTCGGCGTTGGATTCATCGCTACCGCATCCATAATTACATCATTTAATACATTCGTTTGTACGCGGATGCTATGGCTTTCATTTACTTCATTAATAACTGGTAATAATGTTTGTGTACGTTTTTTCGTTTTCGCAGATAAGAATACAATCGGCGCATACTCTAAAAATTGGAAATGAGCGCGAATGTTTTCTTCAAATGCTTTCATTGTTTTTTCATCTTTTTTCACTGCATCCCATTTGTTTACGACGATAATAACAGCACGTCCTGAATCATGAGCATATCCAGCGATTTTTTTATCCTGTTCAATAATTCCTTCTTCTCCGTCTAAAACGACTAAAACAACGTCAGAACGTTCAATCGCTCTAAGTGCACGAAGTACACTATATTTTTCTGTACTTTCGTATACTTTCCCTTTTTTACGCATACCAGCTGTATCGATGATTACATAATCTTGATCATCTTTACTATATGGTGTATCAACAGCATCACGTGTCGTTCCCGCTATATTACTTACAATTACACGTTCTTGACCAAGAAGTGCATTTACAAGTGATGATTTCCCTACGTTTGGACGTCCAATTAAAGAGAAACGGATTGTTTCATCGTCATACGCTTCTTCTTCAATCTTTGGAAAATGATTTGCAGCTTCATCTAACAAATCACCAAGTCCTAAACCGTGTGTACCTGAAATCGGGAATGGCTCGCCAAATCCTAATGCATAAAAATCATAAATATCACTACGCATGTCCGGATTATCAACCTTATTTACTGCAAGTACAATTGGTTTTTTAGAACGGTATAAAATTTTAGCAACTTCTTCATCTGCTGCAGTTACACCATCGCGACCATTCGTCATAAAAATGATAACATCTGCTTCATCAATCGCTACTTCCGCCTGTTGACGAATTTGTGTCAAGAACGGCTCGTCTCCAATATCAATTCCACCTGTATCAATGATGTTAAACTCATGATTTAACCATTCTCCCGCACTATAAATACGGTCTCGCGTTATACCTGGTATATCTTCTACGATTGAAACTCTTTCTCCAACAATTCTATTGAAAATAGTAGATTTCCCCACGTTCGGGCGGCCTACTATTGCTATTACTGGTTTCGGCATATACTTTCATCCTTTCAACTTGCTTCTGTTTATTATGTAAAAAACCCTTCTTTGTGCAAGAAGGGATTTGCATTCCAGAATATTTCTCAACGTATCAAAACACCTCACATTATACCACACGTTACTAATGTTTCACAATAATATATACATTATCTTGTAAGCGATGTGCAATACCATCTAAAATAGCCTCTAAATTATTTGCAACAAATTCCAGTTCCTCTGTCGACTCGCAAATAAATAAAGGAGCACCACCTGCAAATTTCTCTGGTGTTGTTGTAATGACTGCGAGAATAACACTTTCTAACATCATCTCTTATCTCCCCTTCCTTTCGGAGCTTCTGATGACATATGAACAGCACTCTCTAATGTTGGTACATTTCCGATTACCCCTATCGCTTTTTCTGCATCTTGATCTTGCGGCAGAACAAAAATTCCAACTCTCCCATCCTCTAAATCACGCTTCGCTAACGGTACAAGTGCCGGCGTTCCAGAATCTCTATATATTCCTAAAGCAACCGAAACATCATGTAAAATAGCTTGCCGTTGTCCTAAGTTTGAGATTGTAACCATCGCATCTATCGATTTCGGTTTTAAAATAAATCCCATTCCATATTTCATAATTTCTTCTTGCCTTGCTGGCAATCCAATATTCATAATGTAAATATTATCAATATAAAGTCCCGCTCCTTCAAAACGAAGTGGAACGTGCTCTATTTCTACAAGGTCATGAAGTCTTTTACCTGACATTAATTTTTTCGCAATGAAAAAACTTACTATACCAGTAATTACCCCGGCAATCCATGAATCGAATCCTATATACGCAAACGTTGTTACAAACGACGTTAACATCGCCAAGTAGTTACGACTTTCAAATACTAATGCAATTCCTTCAATGTATGTATTACCACGTGGTACGAGCTCATATCCATCTAATTGTTGAAGCGTATTTCTTTCCATATTGCGCACATCACGAAATTGCGTCGCTGCTAACGTAAGAAATGTAATTGCAGAGAAATCTTTTTTCAAAACAGACGGAATCGCAATTGCTCCTAAGGCAGCCGCAATTAATCCCATCGCGATATGAATAATTTTCCCGTGAAGCCTCGTCGGATATTGCCTCGTATCGGTACGAAGCATTAACAACCTAGTTATTGTACCTGCAATTACGCCACATAAAATAGCTGGTGTATATTCAGTCATGTATTACCCTCGCCTTTCTTTTACGTGTTTTCCTCTTAAATTGTTCCATATATACCGATGCCTTTGTAATCCAAAGTAAAATCGCCATAAATAAAGTGGAAACAGCAGCAACATCTAAAAAAGCTAAACTGCCGTATTCATAAGGAAAATGTAATTTACGAAAAATCAGCGTCACCAATAATTCTCCTTGTAACATCCCTATATATAAGGAGCATAATCGTAATATGCGATCCCCGTGCAATAAAACCGATGCATACACAAGTGCACCACTTAACAGCAACAACCTATCAACCACAATCCAAATTGGATCATATACTTCTAACAAATGAAAGCTTGTATATAACATTGCAATAATAAGTGCCGAAAGTAAGGTATATAATTTTTTCCAAATAGAATATAACGCGATACCTACAAAAGAAATAATACAAAGCAAAAGGGCATTTACCGATATCGTAAAAGAAGCAATCGTCACATTTAACGGAGAACAAATAATAAAAATTAATATACAAGCACTTATCTTCCAACGAATAGATTCCTTTTTCATAAAAAAGGTCACGACAATCCACCCTATCCAAGCAACAAAATAAAAAGTACTCCCATCCATCATTTCACCTCCTATGATTTCCATTATGGGAACTTTTTATGAAAGTTAATCCTCCTTTTCTTTGTGCATAGTTTTTCTCATAACAGCAAAACTTTTAATAAGGAGGTGTAACTCACAATGGGTAAAGATCGCCAGGAACGAAAGCTAAGAGAATCACGCCGCGTTGAATCTGATCGCGACCAATCACTTCAATATCCCGGTGCAACAAGTCTTGATACACCGGAGCAAGCTCGAAAGCAGAATCAGCATTAAATAAAGTGAAACCTCAGTGGGGGGGTATCCATCCCCACTGATTATTAGCTCACACCAATCAAGTTGCCCTCAAATAGGCAATACAAAAAGACGGTTTCGATATTGTACGAAACCGTCTTTTTACACAATTATTTTATTTATTTCTACTCGTAATATAATTCTTTTGTTTTCGCATTATAAACCCTATCACTCAACGAGGCATCAATCGTAACTACACCTGTTGTTTTTTTAGAATATGCAATAACATAATACGTATGTAGAGAAGGATTTTTACTCTTTACCTCTACACGTACATAATCTGTCTCTCCTATCTCATTTAACTTTCGCTCAACCTCTTTTTTCGCACCTACAATATCTTCTTTTTCTCCTTTAATTTCCCTACTCACAATGGTATATCCTTGATCAGAAAGTAATACTACTTCAGCATTACTTAAACTCACTTCATTTGGTATATTAAAATAATAAATTGCATACGAATCTTCCGATGGATTTTTGTCTTCTCCTAATTCCCTTGGCAAAATTAGTGCTTCTATTCCACTTCCTGCATTCACCGTTGGATTCCTATACAATTTATTCCCGACTGCGATTGCAATATTCGCCGTTTTAATTGCTGATTGTGCTGTTGTTGAACTAGAATCTCCTTCTCTTACATTTGAAGTTAATGAAATTTCAACCTTTTTATTATATCCAAAAACCGCTGTATCTTCTCTTATATTTCGTGCATGGATGTTAACATCTTCACTATTATATGTAATGCGTCCTATTGTATTTTTACTATTTGAAGATACATTATCTCCTTTTTTATTAACATCCTCATCCCCTAAATTATCGTAAATTTTCCCTTGTTTCTTTTGACTCTTAAATAGCAATCTCTTATCTTGTTTTATCGCTAACCAGCTATATAGAGAAGAATACTTTCTTACTTTTACCATGTTTTCCCGCACGATATTTATATATACTTTTATCATAATGTAAATTCTCTCTTTTTTCCATTTATAGAATTATATAGAACGATAACTTCCCGCCCTCCCTCTTCATTTTACGAAAATAAAACGCAAAAAAATCAACCGGATGGTTGATTTTTTATCGCCTACTATAATGTGCAGTGTCAATCCCTCGCTGCGCTAACCAATGGTACGTTTCACCTTTTACAACAAGAGGTACAGATTGTAACTCTTCTATCATCTTCACGCCAAGAGCTGTCATAATAAATTTTAAATCTGTATGTAAAAGATCAATTTCATCCACTAAATTCTCAACACCATCTTGCATTAAAATACGTAAAAAGTATCCAGCAAACGCAGTTGTATTCGCCCCTAATGCGATTGCCTTTGCCACGTCAAGTGCTGTTTGTATACCCCCAGATGCAATAAAAGAGAGGTTATTATTTGTAGAGGTTGCTTCAATAATCGAGGTAGCTGTTTGTATGCCCCAGTTATTAAAATAAGAAAGCATTCGCTGTCTTCTTTCATTTTCAACAGCAGCAAAATTCGTACCACCTTGTCCGCCAATATCAATTGCTGTTATACCTATATTCGCTAACTGTTGTACTGTTTCCTTACTCATTCCAAAACCGACTTCTTTTACGATGACAGGTACTTTACTTTTTAAAACTATTTTCTCAATCCGCTGAAGTACACCAGTAAAATCACGGTCTCCTTCTGGCATCGTTAACTCCTGTATGACATTTAAATGAATTTGCAGTGCATTCGCTTCAATCATATCAACGGCACGCTCTGCCTGTTCGACAGTTGCCTCACTTCCTAAGTTTGCGAAAAAAATCCCATTCGGATTTACTTTCCTAACAACTTTATACGAAGCCGCTTCACTTTCATCTTTTAAAGCTGCCATTTGCGAACCTACAGCCATAGCAAGGTTATGATGTTTCGCTACATATGCTAATTGCTCATTAATATGTAATGTTTGCTCTCCTCCACCACCAGTCATCGCATTGATAAAAATCGGCGAACTTAGTGAAAGTTCGCCGATTTTTGTTTCACATGTTATAGTGTCATAACTTGAATTTGGCAAGCTTTGATGCACAAAATCAATATCATGAAAGCCATGCGTACGAGACTGACCAGTAGAAAGAGCATATTCAATATGATCTAATTTACGTTTTGCCCTTACCACTTATACCCCTCTTTATTTCTTTAATTTTTTCAGTTGTTCACCAATAATATCACTTAACTGGAAAGTAGCCGAATCAGCATTTGGCTCATATTGGCTATAATCTTCTGTTACATTATTTTCTTCAAGCGTTTCTTTTATGCTTAAAGAAATACGTTTTTCTGCTACATGGACTTCAAGTACTTTCACTTTTACTTCTTGTCCCATTTCCAATACTTCATTTGGATTTTTCACGTGACGATTTGCAATTTGAGATACATGTACAAGCCCTTCAACACCAGGTAAAATTTCAACAAACGCACCGAATGTAACAAGGCGTTTTACTACTCCCTCACGAATATCTCCAGCTTTTATTTCGCCAGCAACATTTTCCCAAGGTCCTGGCTGAGCTGCTTTAATTGATAAAGAAATACGTTGCGTATCAGCATCAACAGATAACACTTTTACCTTTACCTTTTGACCTTGCTCTAATACCTCAGAAGGTTGCTCTACACGTTCGTGTGAAATTTGTGAAATGTGAACTAAACCGTCCACACCACCAACGTTAACGAAAGCACCAAAATCCGTTAATCGTTGTACTGTTCCTTCAACAATGTCCCCTTCTTTTAACGAAGAGATTGCTTCTTTTTTCTTAGAATCTAGTTCTAGTTCTACTACCGCTTTATGTGAAAGAATAACACGATTTTTTTCACGGTCTAATTCAACAATTTTCACCGCTAATGTTTTTCCTTTATAGTCAGCAAAGTCTTCTACATAATGTACTTCTACAAGTGAAGCTGGGATAAAACCACGAACACCAAGGTCCACAACTAACCCACCATTCACGATATCTTTTACAATAACATCAAATACATGACCAGAATTAAATTTTTCTTGTAATTCTACCCACGCTTTTTCTGCGTCAACAGCTCTCTTAGATAAAACAAGATCATCATCTTCTAATTTAATAATTTTCAATTCAAGTGTTTGATCTAATTCTACAACATCGCTTGCTTTTTCAATATGAACGTTAGCTAATTCACTAATCGGAATTACGCCATCTGTTTTGTATCCAACATTTACAAGAACTTGTTTCTCTTCAACTTTCGTTACAGAACCTGTAACAACGTCACCAACTTGTAATTCTTTTGAATTCATAACTTCTTCATTCATTTTCTCTACCATGGAAATACCTCCCTACAGAATTGACAAAGCATTTTTATGTATATACGAAATGAAAACAAATGTTTTCATTTGCATGTTTAAGAATTTATCATCACATATTCTGTTTCAATACAGTTCACAAGAAACTATATTAAATCTATATAAATAGTATACAGCAAAATCATCTTGAAGAAAGTATGATTTGAAATATAATAGCGAATATATTCTGACATTTTTTCCCCTATGTAACTAACTTCTTACAAATTAGCCCATTTGTCAAGAAAAGAGACTTATAATTCACTTATCCTTTACATTTCAAAAAAAAAAAGAAAGAGGATAGTCCTCTTTCTTTATTTCGCAAATACTCCTGAAACAATACCCATAATTTTTTGGACAACTTCTTCAATTGATAAAGAAGTTGTATCTAATTCCAATGCATCATCAGCTTTTTTCAAAGGAGAAACTTCGCGTTCTGAATCTAATTTATCACGCCTAGCAATTTCTTCTCTTAACTGCTCTAAATTAGAATCGAAACCTTTATTCATATTTTCTAAATGTCTTCTTTCCGCTCTTTCTTCTACAGAAGCAAGCATAAAGATTTTCACTTCAGCATCCGGTAGTACATGTGTACCAATATCACGGCCATCCATTACTACGCCGCCTTTTTTAGCTAATCCTTGTTGACGACGTACCATTTCTTCACGAACAAGACGATGCTTTGCTACAATAGATACACGATTCGTCACATCTGGCGTACGAATCACTTCAGAAACATCTTGTCCATTTAAAAATACAAGTTGTGTATTTTCCCCTTGCTGAAATTCAATATTTACATTTTTTACAACTTCCATTAACTTTTCTTCATTTTCAATATCCACTTTTTGTTCAAGGGCTGCATATGTAATAGTACGGTACATTGCGCCTGTATCAATGTAAACATATGAAAGTTTTTTTGCAACAACTTTTGCCACTGTACTTTTCCCAGCAGCCGCTGGACCATCTATAGCAATCGAAATTCGTTTATCCATTGTAACACCTCATTTTTCACTTATAAAACAAAACGAAAAGCAGGTATTTTCCCCCTGCTTCTTCTCATTTGCCTCACGTCATTAAATCCTCAATAATTGTAGCATAATCCATCATAGAAGAAAATGAAAACTACTTATTCACCTGTAAGATTTCCGCCTTATTTTTCGTGACGACACCTTCGTAATAAACAATTTTCGATAAATATTTCACTGAAGATTTATGTATAAAAAGCAGTTGGACGACAGAAAGAAAAATAAATTGAATCAGTAATATACGAATTATAATTTTCTCCACTTTTTTCAAAAAAACTCACTCCTTCCCTCTCTACACTTACACATCCACTCTCATAAATTTCCATAAACAAAACCTAACCTAATAACCACTTACCGGAGCACACTTAAGGTAATTTATTTTATTGTCATTTTCTAAGCATACTTTTATACATTTTCATTGTCGAATTTACTCAAAACATGTTATGTTCTAAATGTATTTTTCAACTTGAAAGGGGTATAAGCATTGAAAAGAATCCTAGTTTTACACACAGGTGGAACAATTGCAATGGAGGAAAATAAAGAAACTGGGGTCGTACAACCAGGTAAAAAGAATCCTCTTTTAAAATTCATTCCTGATTTAGAAGGCGATGTTGATTTAATTGTCGAAGATGTGTTCCATCTTCCATCTCCTCACATGACTCCTAGCGAAATGCTACAATTGCAAGTCATCATTGACGAAAGAGTAAAACAAGACGATATTCACGGCGTAGTCATCACGCATGGTACCGATACATTAGAAGAGACAGCTTATTTTCTTGATTTAACAGTTCAAGCAACTATCCCAATCGTTGTGACAGGGGCAATGCGTTCTAGTAATGAATTAGGTGCCGATGGTCTATATAATTTCTTATCAGCTGTAAAAGTTGCTAGTAGTAATGAAGCTGCTGAAAAAGGCGTTCTAGTCGTATTAAATGACGAAATACATTGTGCTACAAATGTAACAAAAACGCACACAAGTAATGTCGCGACATTCCAAAGTCCACAGTACGGACCAATTGGCATGGTAACAAAACGTGGTGTTGTTTTCCATCATGCTTTAGTGCATCACGAAACATGCACAGTACGACAGATTTCTAAAAACGTTGTCGTTCTAAAAGCATACGCAGGTATGGATGATACATTATTATCAGCAATCGAAACACTACCAGTAGACGGAATTGTTATTGAAGCACTTGGACAAGGTAATTTACCTCCAAGAACACTTCCTAGTCTAGGGCGATTAATAGAAAAAGGCATTCCAATTGTATTAGTTTCACGCTGCTTTAACGGTATCGTTCAAGACGTATACTCTTATGAAGGTGGCGGAAAACAATTAAAAGATATGGGCATTGTTTTCACCTACGGTTTAAACGCTCAAAAGGCGCGAATTAAATTACTAGTCGCACTAGAAAACACAAACTCTCACGAAACAATCCAACATATGTTTATGCACGATTAAAAAGAAGCTGTCGAAGATTTCGACAGCTTCCTTTTATTCTTCTCTTGATGCAATGGTTTGCGCAATCGCATCTCCATGGAATCTACCGTTCTCGATAAATATTTCATTTGCGTTATTCCCCGCAGCAATTACACCTGCAATAAAAATATTTTCAGCGTTTGTTTCCATACTACCCTCTATATAAATCGGGCGCCCTGTTTCTTCATCAATCCGAACTCCCATTTTTGTTAAGAAGCTGTGGTCTGGATGGTAACCCGTCATAGCAAATACAAAATCGTTTTGAATTGTATTTGCCTCACCATCTACTGTATACGTCAACGTATGCTCAGTAATTTCTTTTACATGCGCATGGAAATGCATTTGAATTGTCCCATTTCGTACTAACGCCTCAAATTCCGGCAAAATCCACGGCTTAATACTTGGCGAGTATTCCCCACCACGGTATAGAACTGTTACACGTGCACCCGATTTAACAAGCTCTAACGCTGCATCTATACTTGAATTTTTACCACCTATTACAACGACATCTCGATCAAAATAAGGGTGTCCTTCTTTGAAATAATGAGCTACTTTCTCAAGTTTCTCACCAGGTACATTCATATAATTCGGATTATCATAATATCCAGTTGCGACAACAATGTATCTCGCAACATATATTTCTTTGTTTCCGTCACGCTTCGTCGTTTCAACTTTAAAAACATCACCATCTTTTTGAACTTGTTCCACTCGTTCAAATGCATTTACACGTATAGATTTACGCTTTACTACTTCACGATAATACGCAAGCGCCTGATTACGAAATGGCTTACGATTTTCTGTAATAAAAGCAACTTCACCAATTTCTAATTTTTCACTAGAGGAGAAAAATGTTTGATGAGTTGGATAATTATAAATTGCATTTACAATGTTTCCTTTTTCGATTACTAACGGATTTAACCCCACTTTTTGCAACGAAATCGCCGCTGCTAATCCGCATGGACCGCCTCCGATAATAATAACTGTTTCTTTTTGCATACTTAGTTCACTCCTAGTCTTCTACCTCTGCTCTATTTATATAAACAAGAAAAAACCTACTTACAGCAGTAGGCATCTATCTTTATTGTATTCATTTTTCATATATTTGTCATCTAAACGAAACATACATCCGATAGACATCTGCTAAAAACTGCTGAAATTTAATTCCTTGTTGCCCTAATACATTCTCAGGATCGATTTTCCGAGTAGGATCCAACGTTTTGTGTGACACAATAGCCTTTTTAGGATTTAAACCGAAATTTTGACATAAATAAGCGTGATACCACGTAAAACGAGTATAGGCCTCCCAAAAGTTTACGTCGCCACCATAGCAAAGTTCAACCCCAATTGCAGCCTTATTCGCATCATAACCGAATAACTCATTATCCGTTGGCACATTGTATCGAACATGGTACGCAACTTCATTTATAGGGACAATTTCTAATATTGTTTTATCATCAATAAATGTATGCGCTGAAGCTTTCGGTTGTATTTCATTAAAGTAATCCCGATTTCCTATCGCATTGCTACCAGGGTTCCCCGTGTCATGACTTACAATAAATCTTACTTTTGAAAGAGGAATTCCTGGTCGTGAATTTCCATACCCAATATAGTTACGCTCTATAGGGAACATCGCCATTACTACCAACTCCCGCTCTAAAAAATTACCTTACTTCCTTATATATGTATTCGGTGGCAATGTCCTTATGGCATATTTCTTATGCGAAGAGAACATCGAAAATATTTGATGTGAATACCATAAATAATACAATACTTACAGCCACTCCGTAAAAACCGTAAAACCAAATACAATCTTCTTTCGTATCTAAACCGAAAAATTTATTTACCGATTGTAATAATGTGCCACGCTTGCTTTGTTTGTTTCGTAATACTTCCACTCGTTCTACAACATCTGCTGGCATCATAAATCTTTGGTCTACTGTCATTTTCATCATTTATCTCTCCTTAAAATCATTTCCGTTTTGCTTATCTAAGGAAAGTATAGCACGTTTGTTCGTGTAGAACAAGCGTTCTTTTTTATTTTTTATTCTATTTTTCACCAAACCAAGTAATAATTGTGAATATAAACGCGATAATTGGTCCAACTACAACTGCACCAAATATTAAAAACAATAATCCTTCGCCGAACACCCGAACGACACTTGTTTTTCGGGCTCTCTTAGCTCTTGCAAGTTCCCCCTCTAACACCTTAACCTTTTCTTCTAATTGGTCTACTCGTTCCATTATTTCATTCCCCATATACAACATCTCATTTAATACTTCAACAAAAAAACGCGATTCCCTCGAAAGGAAATCACGTTTTCTCAAAACATTATATATTATACCCAACCTCTGAAGCGACTAGCCTCAGCCATTTTACGAACACCAATCATGTATGCAGCTAAGCGCATGTTCACTTTACGAACTTGTGATGTTTCATAAATTGAATCGAATGATTTTACCATTACTTTTTCTAAACGTTGTTCTACTTCTTCTTCAGTCCAGTAGTAACCTTGGTTATTTTGTACCCACTCAAAGTAAGATACCGTAACGCCACCAGCACTTGCTAATACGTCTGGAACAAGTAAGATACCACGATCTGTTAAGATTTTTGTTGCTTCTAATGTAGTTGGACCATTTGCAGCTTCAACCACAATTTTCGCTTTAATCTTATCAGCATTTTCTTCTGTAATTTGGTTCTCAATTGCAGCAGGAACTAAAATGTCGCAATCAAGTTCTAACAGTTCTGTATTTGAAATTGTATTATTAAATAGTTTTGTTACAGTACCAAAGCTATCGCGACGATCTAGTAAGTAGTCAATATCTAATCCATTCGGATCATGTAATGCACCGTAAGCATCTGAAATTGCAATTACTTTCGCGCCTGCATCATGCATAAATTTAGCTAAGAAGCTACCCGCATTACCAAATCCTTGAACAACAACGCGTGCACCTTTAATATCAATGTCACGTTTTTTCGCAGCTTCACGAATACAAATTGTTACACCTTTTGCAGTCGCTGTTTCACGTCCGTGTGATCCACCTAATACAAGTGGTTTACCTGTAATAAATCCTGGTGAATTAAATTCATCGATACGGCTATACTCATCCATCATCCATGCCATAATTTGTGAGTTTGTAAATACATCTGGAGCCGGAATATCTTTTGTCGGACCAACAATTTGGCTAATTGCTCGTACATAACCGCGGCTTAATCTTTCTAATTCACGGAAAGACATCTCACGTGGGTCACAAATGATTCCACCTTTACCTCCACCATATGGTAAATCAACAATACCACATTTTAAACTCATCCAAATAGAAAGTGCTTTCACTTCATTTTCTGTTACGTTTGGATGGAAGCGAATTCCACCTTTCGTTGGACCAACAGCATCATTATGTTGTGCACGATATCCTGTAAATATTTTAACAGTCCCGTCATCCATACGAACTGGAATTTTCACTGTCATCATACGAATTGGTTCTTTCAATAATTCATATACTTCGTTTGGATAACCCAATTTTTCTAATGCTTCATTAATTACAATTTGTGTTGAATTTAACAATTCAAAATGTTGTTCCCCTTGTTGTTGTGTTTTCGTTTGAGTTCCCTTTTCGGCTACCATAGTAAGTAAACCCCCTGTAATTTCACTTGTTTAGTAAACCTTCATTGCCTAGTATACACCGTTAAATTTGGAATGCAATAGAAAACGCTAACAAATATATACAAACTATTTTGTATTGCAAGCGTTTTCACTATTATTATAGTCCTTTTATTGCTTTTAGAAAAGTAAAATACTTAAATATTTAAATATTTTTTATTTTCATCAAAATACATTCGATAAAACTATTATTTCATCAAGAAATACTGATTACATTTTAACATACAGATCGGCTAGTCTTGTTACCTACACTTCGTTTTATAGATTTTAGATTTTCAGCTGAATAAAAATAAAACCTCAAGCTACGTTACATTAGCTGAGGTTTTGTTTTTTCACAAAGTAATTGTATATTTGTTCAATCGCTTGAGAATCCATTAATTCTTTACCATATTCCATTACTCGGTAAATTGTTGCTGTTGACGGATTACCGTACTCCGCTAAAATAGCTATAAAATCCGCCTTCAATAATTGAAATTGCTCTTCTTCTTCTATCCAAAGATAAAAACGATCATCCCACGTATACAACTTCCCATCAGTTACACCAAGGTTATATAAGCGATTTGACAAATTGATTACATCATCTAATGTAGCAAACTCGTAAAGTATATGTTCACTTTCATCAAGAGTCACTTGCATTTCAATAAACTCGTCACGGAACTCATCTTCTGTGTCCACTTCGTGATTTTCTTTTGTTACAATTACAACCATACCTTGAGCTTGTAGAGAAAATACTTCAACAGCAATCGGTCCATCCGCTTCAAACCCTAATTCTGTATTTGCTTCTTGCATCATATCACGGAATAGTTGCTGTACTTTCGGTGCATTTCTCCACAAATCTTCTTTCGTTAATCCTCGTTCAGATAAATCATCAAATGTTAGGAAAATTTTAATCTTATTATAATTTAAACGTTCCAGTCTCATCTCATACCCTCCCTACGTAACCATTGCATCTAATTTTTATTATATGAAATAGAAAATAGATGGTTCTTTTCGAACGACTATTCCGGCATCTTTAACCATCCATCCCATTCTTCTTTCGTGTTACCAATTAGGATATTTTGAAGATTTAATTGATCTCCAATGCCTTTTCTTCCTATAAAACCACCAGAGATGTTTTCATTTTTTTCTTGCAACAAGTCAATAAACTCTACTGCCTCTTCAAGTTCTTGTTCATCATCAAAAGATATAAACAAATATTTAGGTTGTAATTGTTCAATAGCTAGTAAAATACCTTCTTCATCTAAACTTGTCCCCATATACATTGTTTGATATCCTTTTAGTCGTAAATACGTCGCGAAAATAAATCCTTTTAATATATTATTTTCTAAAACGAAAACTTTGTTAACGGAAGAATACACCGACGCATTATGATAGATCATTCCTAAACGTGTTTGTAAGAATGATACAACATATTTGAATTGCGACATTGTAATCTCATTATTACTTTTTAAAGTTAACAACTTGTTTGCCACTTGAAGAATGATGCTTGCAACAACCTTTTCCGTTGAATATATACTAAAAACCTCGTTTAATAATGCAGAAATTGTAATTTCATCAAATTCTAACAAAGCTTGTAGTATATCGTCCACTAAAACAACTTCTGTATCAGTAATTTTTTCTTTTTGAACGTTGTTCTGCAACCGATTCCCTTCTAATAACTGAACTGCTTGTCCAATCATCATCCCCTCAGAAACTTTGTTCATTAACCATTTCAAAATATGAATATGCTCTTCTGTATATAAACGATGCCCCGCACGATTTCTCTTTGGGGCAATAATATGATAGCGTCTTTCCCATGCGCGAAGTGTACTCGGTTGAATTCCGAGTATATTTGAGACAGCTTTTATATTATATTTTCCATTTGAATTCGGCATTATTTCCCTCCGCATAACGTAATGATATGTGTTTGGGAAGGTGCCCGAAAACGAAGAGGGAACAATGTTGTTCCATACCCATTACTAACAAAGAGAGTCGTATTAGAATGCTTATATACGCCACCCTTTAAATACTTTTCAGATGGAAACAACCGAATCTGGCCTCCATGTGTATGTCCACTTAATACGAGCGAAATTTGTTCATTACCAGACATTTTCTTTATTATATCTGGGTTGTGACTAATTAAAATGCGAAAACCTTCTTCTTTACAATCAGACAACGCTAAATCTAAACGATCTCGTTCTAATCCAACATCATCGATACCGAGTAAGCAAATTTTCTCTCCTAATTCAGACTCAAATACAACTCTTGTATTATCTAATACCTTCACATTATTTTCTATTAATAAAGCATCTAATTCGTGATACTCAATTTCATAGTCATTATTTCCCCATACAAAATATACAGGGGCTATTTCTCTTAACTTTTGAATATTTAAAGCGATTTGCGATAAAGGTACTCCTTTTTCAGCTAAATCACCGCCAATAATTACGATATCTGCTTTTCCTTTCACTCGTTCAATTAGCGAGCTAGAAATGATCCTTCTATGAATATCCGAAATAAAAAAAACTTTAACTTTTTGAAAACTTTCCGGAAATTCTTCGAATACTAAAGTATGTTCCAACACTGTATTACGCATCGCTTCTTTATACATTCCAAGAAGACATACAAAACCAATGCTTATGAGAGTACATAATAATATAATCCATGACATATATTTTTTACTCTCCCTCCTCGTAAAGTATAGTCCTTAATTTTATGTGGAGCTATATATCACTCATTTAGCTAGCTCTCATACTTCGTGGACTTATCTTTTATAGGAATTTTCAATTCTTGTCCTACCTTCACTTCGTCTTCTTGTAAATCATTATACTTTTTTATTATTTCTATCCCATCTTCATCTGAGAAATATTGCTTCGCTATACTTTCTAAAGTTTCTCCATCTTTCACAACATGAGTTGCTACTTTCTCAGACTGCTTCTTTGATTCAGTCTTAGCGGAATCAAAGAAAATTACTTCAAACGCACTTTTCTCAGCATTATTACTATCACTTTTTACCTGTATATACTTATCCGTATACCATAGGATACTAATAGGTAACAATATGAACAAAAATGTTAACACTCGGACGAAAATGTGATTCATTTTAAACTTTGGTTTGTTCTCTTTATTTCTATGAATTTCACTACGCGGCGGTAAACTTTCATCTTCTTCCACTTGCTCAACTTCTAACTCCTCTTCAAAATCAGGAATTCGTTTTCTCATGTTGTTCACCACCACCTTCCATTTATTTTCTTAATTGGAGCCCCATTATAAAATCAACAAGAAAGTGTGCAAAGATTGTTATAAACAAATTTCCTGTCCACTCGAATACATAACCAAAAACAAAACTAATAAAGCAGACGAAACAAAACAAAAAAGGCTTCGTTATATACCGAATATGTAACACAGCAAAAATTAAACTCGCTATTACAATTCCGAAATGAGTCTGCACTACACCTCTAAATAAAAACTCTTCCGCAAAGCCAATAATAAACGTGATAACGAGTAAATGCATGACAGAAATCCCTTGAAACATTCTATCGTTAATGCCACCATCATCAAACCAAGATTCTGGAAACACTCGCATTGCAACATAATCTAATAACACAATACAAATCGCTAACAAGCTACCTATTAAAAGTATAGAAACCGGTTCCCATTTCCATAAACTATAAACTTCTCTTTTATCTTGAAATAATATATATGCTAGTAAACAACCGATACCAATAATGATTAGTTGTGTTATGTAGAGATTCAGTCTTATTTCTCTCGGACTCATATCTTCAACATTATGCCTTTGAATGTTCATCATTCCTCCATCTTTCTTAGGCCGAAAAGCTTTTGTAACTCTGTTTCCCAATTATAGTCGAAAACTAACTGTTGCGCTCGTCTTTTTTTATAATCCGTTTTTGTAATACCACAGTAATCACAACAGTTTTCTATCTCTTTTTCTTTTCTATAACCGAATTGTTGTAATAAATATTCACGTCTACATCCTTGAACTTGTATCCATGACTTCATATTTTCTAGCTCACTATATTTATTACGCATTCTCACTTCCACTTCCGCTATTAATCTGTGCATTATTTCATCTGACAAGCTCTCTAACATGAGATTTCGCTGTTGTATGATTCCAAGATGTTCGAGATGATAACGTGTAAAGCGCCAATACTGTTCATTAAATCTTGCTGCATTATAACAAATTTCTTCTACATCTTCTAATGGTAATACTTTCGTTTGAAACATTCTTTCTTGTAGTAACGAAAATAAAAATTGTATTTGCGATTTACTTGGTAATTCATCTTCAATGATTGAAATTGGCAAATCGTGATCCAATGGACTACATAATAAAATGGCTATACTCAATTCTCCATCTCTTCCCGCTCTTCCAATTTCTTGTAAATATGAAGCTACATTTGTCGGATATTGAAAATGAATAATATATCTTGTATTCGCCTTATTTACCCCCATCCCAAAAGCACTTGTACATATTACAATTTGCAACTGGTCATTCATAAACTGTTGTTGAATTAACATACGCTCTTCATGTTCCATACCACCATGATAAAAAGCTACACCTGTAATTCCTTTTCCTCTTAAATACTCGGTTAAACGCTCTGTCCAGGCCCTACTTGAACAATAAACAATACCAGGCCCTTGCAAATACATTACATGCTCAAAAAGCGCCTCTTTTTTTCCTTCTATTGTTTCCACAAATTGCACTTCCATCGCAATATTTGGACGATCAATCGAGTACACATGCTCAGCAATATTTTTTAGATTTAAACTTTCCGCTATATCTCGCAGTACATCCTTTGTCGCAGTTGCTGTTAATGCTAATACTGTCGGAGATCCGATACTCTCAATTACTTTATCTAATTTTTTATAATCTGGCCGAAAATCATAGCCCCATTGTGAAATACAATGCGCTTCATCTACGACAAATAATGAAATATGAATTTTTTTCAATTCTCTTATTAGAAGTTCCGACTGCAACATCTCTGGTGATACGAAAACAAATTTATAAAAAGATAGCTTTTTCATTGCTTCTCTTTTTTCAATTAACGTCCGAAAACTATTCAATGCAATAACTCGATTTTTCACGACATACTTTAATTGCGTAACTTGGTCTTCCATTAAAGATAATAATGGTGATACAACAAGCACCGTACCCTCTTGCAGAAGCCCCGGAAGTTGATAACACATTGACTTTCCCCTTCCAGTCGGAAGCATTGCTACAACATCTTTTCCTTCCAATAAGTCCGTAATAACTCCTTTTTGCCCCGGACGAAATTCAGAATATCCAAACCACTTATATAAATATTCCTCAAGCTTCATTTATACCCTCCATCCGTGCCAATACAAGACGTACTTCAAAATAAGAGATTTCCTCTCCAACCGCTTGCTTCAACACACGCAATTTACGTGTTTGTAATGCTTCAATTACTTTTGTTACTTTTTCCATTTTTTCTTTTTCCATAAACATTTCAATAGAAAATTCTTTTTCTCTTAAAGCAATTTCTACAAAATGGTCTTCTATCGTGGCAACCTTCAAATTCCGAATTGTTGCTATTTCTTCTAAAGAGCGTCCTTGTCTCCAAAGATTATATGTTTTTTTCGTTGATAAACTAAATAAATCAGCTTTCTCATTTGGATAAGATATAATTTCAGCTAATAATGGAAACTCATTTTCTTTATTGCGAACTTCTTGAATAAGGAAATGGATTGTACCCCAAAATAAAAAATACACTCGAAATATATCTTGTTTCGTAATTTCCGCTAATTGTTGTAAAGTACACCCAATACGTTTATACCCAGTTAACCGATATATTACGATTGTCGCCTCTACTGGATTATTTTTTTGTAAAAGAGTATGCATTTCCTTCCATAATCTTTTAGCCAATTCACTTCTCATATACGGTATTCCAGTGAGAAAACGTTTCACCCACATCATTATTTCTGTATCCTGTTGAATTGGAATAAATTTCGTATTCGCCTGTTGTAAATTCGAAATAGTTTGAACGATCAATGATAACCTCTTCCAAAACGTTTCACCTATTTCACCATAGTGTAAACCATTTAAATATGTCGGAAAGGCAAAGTCACCTTCCCATTTGTTTAATTGCACGTTACCAGCCGTCGTTAACACATATGTATTATTATGTATACCTTGAACTAAATCCGTTTGTAACAACTTTGCAACTTCTTGATCATAATCAGCTCTATTTAATGACTTATAAATCCCAAACAAAAAAGAAATTTGAAACATATTCCCATCTTGTAATGTTTGCGACGATCTCTTTCCTTTTAATAAATAATAAATCGAAGAAACGGTTCTTTCACCATTCAATTGTTTTAAACAATATAATAAAGTATATTGTAGCTGCATTACCGCTTCCACCTCTCAGTCTAACTTCATTCCTTTTTCAATACGATTGCACATTAACTGCTATTCATTTAACTTATCATATTCACACTACATGCTTGTATATATTCTATTGTATCAAACGAAATAACATTTAAGTATTTTGAAAATCTTATGAAATAATTCAAAAATAAGTTGACACTCTAATTGATAAGCATTATCATTATAATTTTATGTTGAAAAGTTTTTAAAACCGTTTTACAATAAGATTATAATTTTTTGGCGAACTTTTCACATACATATTATCAGGAGGGAAAAAATATGGCAAAATATACAATCGTTGACAAAGATACTTGTATTGCATGCGGTGCTTGTGGTGCTGCTGCACCAGACATTTATGACTATGATGATGAAGGCATTGCATTTGTAACATTAGACGATAACCAAGGTATCGTTGAAATTCCAGATGTATTAATTGAAGATATGATGGATGCATTCGAAGGTTGTCCAACTGACTCAATTAAAGTTGCTGACGAATCATTTGATGGCGACTCTTTAAAATTCGAATAGTCTTTTATTAACTTCAAAAAATCCCCCTCATACTTATGAGGGGGATTTTTTGAACTCTTTTTCATTCTCACTAACAAAAAAACCATTAGCAGTTACGCTGCCAATGGTTTAATATTTTTAAGCATTTTTCATTTTTGCAAATACCCATACTTTCAAGCGTGAAAATAATGCTACAAATACAATTGTTACAACAATTCCTTTAATTACATTAAACGGTAATATCGCCGTTACAATAGTTTGTCGCATAATATCACTAGACATAGCTGGTGAATTTAAAAACCAAGTGTACGCTGGTAAAATAATAAAGTAGTTTAACACACTCATAATAACTGTCATAGTAATTGTACCTAGCATTAATCCTGTCGTTAAACTTTTTACTGTGCGATACTTTCGGAATAAGAATGCTGCTGGACCAATAAATAAACATCCCGCTATAAAGTTTGCTACTTCTCCTACTGGTACTCCCGTTAAACTTCCTTGAATTCCGTAATGCAAAATATTTTTTATCGCTTCTACAATTACACCTGCAATTGGACTAAAAATTATCGCCGCAATTAAAGCTGGCACATCACTAAAATCAATTTTTAAAAATGGCGGAAGCCCTGGGAATGGAAAATCCAACATCATTAGTAAATACGCAATACTACTTAGCATCGCTACACTCACCATCTGCACTACACTGTTTTTTTGTTTCATCTTTCTCTCTCCTTTTCCATCGATCTTCTCATGGAAAGTGGAAAGGTTCTGCTATGCCTATTTTTTCATAGAACGAAAAAACCCTTTGTGATTTACACAAAGGGAGAATTTTAAGGCACATCAAACAGACGTTCAAATACTTATCTTTTTTGAACGCTTGAACCTCCATCTTCTCCCATCCAGACTGTACTGTCGGCTTTGGAATCACACCAAATCCTGCCTTAACGGCTCGCGGGCTTAGAACGAAATTATTAAATGTTCATCACCGCCGGTCGGGATTTTCACCCTGCCCCGAAGATAGACCGATATTCTATTTTCCACTTCATTATACAACAACATGATCGTATTGTGAACAAAAAAAGTGTAACTTACTAAAAATAAGTTATTGATTTTATATAATTAAAGAAACAATCACTATATTTTACAATACAACCCATATTTTTTATAATTCGGTATTTCTCTTATGAATCCCCCTAGTCATATGTCGTCAAAAGTGATAAGATGTTGAATTGTTAAGATAAGAACATTTTCTGAGTTATGGAGGAAATGTCATGAAGAAAGATAAAAGACACTCTATTCGAGAAGCAATGAAAAAGAACTTAAGAAAAGAATACTTTTATTTGAAAAAAGAATTACTTTTCTACTGTCCAATTGATCTAGGCACATTCTCAAGAGAGACATACTACGCTACTTTTGACCAAGATGGCATAAGTATTTATCAGTATGATAAAAAAACAGAAAGTAAATTAAAATTGTGTGAGCGTCATCCATGGAAGAGTTGGAATAAGGTAAAAGTTGATCACTATTTAACAACTTCTCAATTTATTTTCCAAGGTGAGCGAAATTGGATTTTATCCCTTTTCCAAAAAGGAAAAGAAGCTCAAAAAATAATTGAAGAACATACATCTTTACAAACGGAAGTTGTTTCCCGTCCGTTTTCCAAGAAACTTCCTGGTTTCCGTTCTGATACACCATTGAATAAATACATCGGTTGCATTTGTTACACTGCACTTATTGCATTTTTATTAAAATGGATGATTCCATTTCAAGCACCACAAATCGCCCTGTATTCTCTTTCCATTGGCTTTATGCTTCTTGGTTTACTTTGTCTTACAATTGGTCTAATCGAACCAACTATCGTACTATTTCGGACAGAAGAAAAAACAAGAACAAAAGTCTTTTACTTATATAGCTACTTAGCTATTACTGGATTTATATGTGTCTTTATTTTTTGGTAAAAGAAGCCGTCCCAAAAGATCTTTTGGGACGGTTTTTCGTTAGGAATAGGTTGCTCTTACTGTCGCATTTTATTGTTAGTCGATATTTCTTGTAGAAATGTCGATATAATTTCATTTACTATCGCAATCTTAAATAAGAAGAAAATAAATTTATTCAAAAGTTATGCTTTTGGGACGTTGCCTTTACTTGACGTATAGTTGTTGGTTCGGATAGATTTGCTCTTGTCGCAATCCATTCCTCACTTTAATTTCCTCAACTGTCATACTAAATTTCCGGGCAATACCAACTAAAGTATCACCTTTTTGTACAATATATAGTGATGATGACACAACTTGATTTTTTTGTTCATTTAAAACAAGCAACGGATTCATCGCATTCCTTTTCTCCATCGTCCATCTCCCTTGATGCACTTCTAAATGTAAATGCGCTCCTCGCGATTCTCCTGTATTCCCTACCTCTCCAATTAGCTCTCCTTTTGAAATGTTATCACCTTGAACTACATATCTCTTATTTAAATGCGCATAAACAGCCTCATATTCTCCATGTTTAATAAACACAACATTTCCATAACTACTTGAAAAATAAGACTTTGTCACCTTACCATTTTGAATAGCTGCAACAGGCGTTCCAATAGGCGCAGCTATATCAATACCATAGTGTTTCCCATGTCTTGTCCCAAAATAATCACTTATCTGCCCATCAACAGGCCATATCCACTGATTCCCTTCAGCGTAAACATGTAATTGAGATAAAAATAATACACTCAATATCACCACGCCACATTTTAACGCTTTCATATACATCCTCCGTTTTCTAATAGCCGTCATACCTTCTCTATTGTGGGATATTACAGAAAAAAGTATACAAAAAAAGAAAGTGTATTACTCCACTTCCTTCTCTTCTTTATTACGAAAAACAAGTGCACTGCGGTTATACTCCACATCTTTCACTTGTAAACGCGCATTTATTACTCTAGCAAGTGCAAATAAATAATCAGATAACCTATTTACATACTTTAGAACAATTTCATTGGTTTCTCCTTCTTTTTGCAATGACACTATACAACGTTCTGCTCTTCTTATAACTGTACGTGCAATGTGTAGTGCAGCCGATATCTCGCTACCGCCTGGTAAAATAAAACGCTCTAAAGGCGGCGCTTCTTCTGTATACGAATCAATTCGTCTCTCTAAATACTCGACCATCTCTATCGTTACTTTATAAGGGATTTTCTTCTCTACTATTGCTAAATCCCCTCCACAATCAAATAGTTCATGTTGAATATTTTCAAGTTCGTTATAAATGTTACGAAAACATTCCTCTTGTAATTTAGACATGGCATATCCGATATGAGAATTCGCCTCATCAATTGTTCCATAAGCTTCTACACGTATATGATCTTTATCCACTCGGCCACCTATGACACTCGTTTCCCCTTTATCACCTGTTTTTGTATAAAGTTTCATTTCATTATGACACCTCTCTTTTTATTTTCATTCTGATTATTAAAGAAAAAAACTCTACCATTCTTTATTTAATTGCACTTACAAAAAAATAAAAAAACAGTAAAGCTTTTATTCATGATCAACTTTTAAAAAACATATATATCTAAATTATACGATTTGGTAAATATACAGAGAATGTAGTTCCTTCTCCAACGACACTTGATACAGAAATTTTCCCGTCATGACCTTGAACAATATTTTTAGCAATCGCAAGCCCGAGTCCTGTTCCAATTTTTTTCCCGCGAGTTCTCGCTTTATCAGCTTTATAGAATCGATCGAACAAGAACGGAATATCTTCTTCTGGAATACCAGCACCTGAATCTTGCACTTCGAAAGTAAGGCCACTATTTTTCGTATTAATTACAAGTGTAACATGTCCACCTGCATTTGTATGACGGATTGCATTATCAATTAAATTCGTCAGTACCTGTTCCATACGGTCTGCATCAAACGGATATTGTTCAATTGGACTTTGGAAATCCACTGTTAATTGGACTTCTTTATCCTTTGCAATCCCCTGGAATTTACGGACAATTTTTTCGACAAATGGATGAATATCTACTTCCCCTATATGTAACTCTACATGTCCACTTTCCATACGGGCTAAATCTAATAACTCATTTACAAGTTTACCTAAACGAACAGATTCATCATAAATAATTTGAACAAACTCATTAATTTCTTCTTTCGTTTGCACAATATCATCTAAAATTGCTTCACTATATCCTTGAAGCATTACCATCGGTGTACGAAGTTCATGTGATACATTCGCAATAAAGTCTTGACGCATTTTCTCAAGACGACGCTCCTCCGTCATATCTCGCAATACTGCTACAGCTCCACGAATTTTTGTTTGATTGTAAAGCGGTGTCATAAGAACTACGTAGTTACCTTTTTGCAAATTAATTTCAACAACTTGTTGTTGCTCACTTTCTACAACGAGATGGAATAGTTCAACAAGTTCAGAAGGCAGTTTTTTAATTAACTCTACTTCTTTTTCTTCTTGCCAAACTTGTAAGAAGTGTTCTGCCGGTGGGTTGATAACAACGACTTCACCTTCTTGATTTAACGTAACAACACCATCTGCCATACTACTCAAAATGCTAGCTAACTGCTCTTTTTCTTGCTGCAGGGCATTCATATTAAACTTCAACTGTTTCCCCATTTGATTTAAAGCAGTTGCAAGCTCACCAATTTCGTCCTGCGACACCATAGGGGCTTTCGTATCAAATTTCCCGCGCGCTACCTCAAATGCAACCTCACGCATTTTACGAAGCGGTGCCGTAATTCGAGTAGATAAGAAAAATGCAAAGAAAGTTGTTAAAATAATCGCAATCCCGGCTGATAAGAAAATAAAATCAGTCGTTCTCTCCATACCTTGTATTGGAACTTGCAATGATTCATATACAAACACTGCACTTTGATTTTTTGACTGTACTGGTTTCCCGACGATCATAATATCATTTTCAGTATTTTTATTCTTCCTACTATTAGAAGCTTTTCTAATATTATTCTTAATATCCTTTTTATCTGTAAAAACAGCTGCTAATTCTTTATCATTTTTCAAATCATCTATTGTAAGAGTAACTAATCCTTCTTGTTTCGGCGAAGAAGAAATTTCCTTACCGTCTTCTACAATGATAATCCTTGAAAGTGGATCAGAAAATTTGTAAGCAATATCCTCAATCGTTTTTACATCGGCACCTTCTTCAATTAATTCCGTGACACTTGTTGCAACTTTCTGAAGCCTAGCTTCACTCATATCAACATAATACGTTCTAAAAAACTGTGAAAGTAAAATAGCAACAAATCCAAGAACAAACGAAACGAGAAGTAATATGGTCATCCATAACTTCCCTACTACACTTCTCCAAAGCATCAGTCGTTCACAACCTCAAACTTGTAACCTACGCCCCAAACGGTAACAATCATTTTCGCTGCATCTGGTGATTGTTTACTTAACTTTTCACGTAAACGCTTTACATGCGTATCAACTGTACGTAAATCTCCGAAGAACTCATATTGCCATACTTCTTTTAACAATTGCTCACGGTCAAAAACTTTATCCGGGGATTTCGCTAAGAATAATAGTAATTCATATTCTTTCGGTGTTAAGTTTACTTCATTACCATCCGCTGTAACGCGGTGCGCATCATTATCAATTGTTAAATGAGGGAAAACAGTAACATCTTTCGTCGTTGTATCTTGTGTAAAGAATGTCGTTGGTACAGCGCGGCGTAATACCGCTTTCACACGAAGTACTACTTCACGCGGGCTAAACGGCTTTACAATATAATCATCAGTTCCAACTTCAAACCCTTGTACCCTATTTACTTCTTCACCTTTTGCTGTCAGCATAATAATTGGCGTCGCTTTCTTCTCACGAATCCCTTTACACACTTCGATACCATCTTTACCAGGCATCATAATATCCAGTAGGATTAAATCATAATCATTTTGTAACGCCATTTCTAAAGCTGTATCACCATTATCCGCTTCTTCAATTGTGTATTGCTCTCTTTCTAAATACATCTTTAATAAACGACGAATACGATCCTCATCGTCTACAATTAAAATTCTTGATTCATTTTCCATTTCTACCCGCTGCGTACTTTTACCACAACGGTTTACACCTACCCTTCTACAATATAATGTTGCACCTATCCTCGTTTAATTAAGCATTTTTTAACGTTCCACTTCCCATATTATGCTTCACAAGAATAATAAAGTTTGTTCATTTTTTTTCCAAAACTATGTATTTTTTTTGAACAGTATATTTGGTCCTCGACATCATTTTACAGAATCAACCGCTACTTTGTCATGTTTTTCTCAAAAAAGAAGAAAATTTGACAAAAATAAAATAGGAAAGTGACATACACTTTCCTATTTTATTTCTCTATGCATATGAATGTAAACCCGCGATAATTAAGTTTACTACAATAAAGTTAAACATAATGATTGCAAAACCAATCACTGCAAGCCAGGCGGATTTTTCTCCATGCCATCCTTTAGATAAACGTAAATGTAATACCGCAGCATAAAAGAGCCAAGTAATAAGCGCCCAAACTTCTTTTGGATCCCAACCCCAAAAGCGCGTCCAAGCGATTTGAGCCCAGATCATTGCAAAGATTAATGCTCCTAATGTAAACACCGGGAATCCTATCGCAATAGAACGATATCCGATTTCATCTAATAAATCACTATTCGTATTCTTTACTAACGGCTGAAGTGCCGCTGACACTCGCTTACGTAAAACAAGTCTTAATACAATATAAAGTAGCGTTCCCACTAACACTGACCAAATAACAGTATTTAATTTTTTCGCATTTACAATCGCTGGAACTTCAACCGCCGGTTCTAATTTATTTTCTGTCATTAACTTCCCTTCATGCGGTCCAACTAAAGCCGGGAGATTATACTTCATTTCAACTTGTTGTTCATTTTTATCAATCCATTGAAACTTCGCTTCGTATTTCATACTAGAAAATACCGTTGTTATTCCAATAAACCCAACTGTACAAACAAGTGTGAAAACTACTGTCTCTAACCAAAATGTACGTTTGCTTCTCGTTGATTGATCTACATTCTTCAATAAATACATAACGCCCGTAATAAAACTAATTGCTAAAATTGCTTGTCCTGCTGCTGCAGTCGTCACGTGAATATGTAACCAATTACTTTTTAAAGATGGAATAAGCGGAGATATTTCCCTCGGAAACATACTCGCATATGCAATTAATAAAAGCGCAACTGGTAATGCAAAGAGTCCAATTATACTTACGCGGTACATAAAATACATGACAATAAATGCTCCAACAAGCATCATGCCGAAAAACGTACCGAATTCAAAAAAGTTACTAACTGGTGCATGTCCTGATGCAATCCATCTTGTAACAAAATATACTGTTTGTGCAATAAACCCTAAAATTGTAATCGTTATTCCTATATTTGCCCATTTATGACCTTTTTCTTTAATTGCTCCCCCGAAAAATAGAGTTGCAATTAAATATAAAATAAATGCGGTAAAGAGAAAGTTACTACTTATTTGCACCATATCGTTTCCCCACCTTAACTAATTTTTTTATCCACTACTTTATCGCTTGGCTGCGGAATTGCTGTACCTTCTAGTACTCTTTCAATATCTTTCTTTAAACCGAACCAATTTTTATTCGTATGTCCTGCAATCCACCATTCATCATTAACGCGTTGTATCCAAATACGGCGATGATTCCAATACATCCCTTGAATCACACCAACCATAAATATAAATCCTCCAATACCGAGAATCCAAAGCGTTAAATCTTTCCTTACAGTAAGTGCTGTTGCATTTTGCATTTCCACACCTGCAAAGGACATTTTATATTTGTTATTCCCATCTGGTTCTATATTTTGCTGAATACCGACAAAACTCACTTCACCATCTGGTGTTTCAGGCGTAAACATTTTAAACACAAATGCAGGGTTGTTTGGTAATTTCGTTTTCGTATTTGGTCTTCCATTCTCGTCAAAATAAAAATCTGGAAAATAGCTTAATAGTTCTAAAGAATAACCATTTCCTAAATCAAATTTTTCTGTAGGATTCGTTAAATCTACTTTAATCGGTCCCCACTTTTGATTATTTTCTTTGTTTTGCAAATGGAAAGACATGCTTTTAAATTCACTTTCTTTGTAATCCACTTGATAAACAGCAAATTGATCAAATTTCAGTGGCTCATTCACTCGAATTTCAGCTTCTTTTACCTTTTCTAATTTTGGTTTTTGACCCGCTATATTTTCTCCTACCGCTTTATATAATACAGCATTTGTTTGGAAGTTTTTCGCAATCATTTTATCACCAACACGATCAATTGCTTCATCAAAAACTTCTTTATCCTTACTCTTATCATAAACTTCCTTGATAAACTTTTCGTTTTTCAAATAGTATTGACCTTCTGTTCCTGGTATTTCTTTCGTTTCACCGTCACGTAACCAAAGTGCTTCATCTACATACATACTCGGTAAAAAACGTAGCATTGCACCGAATAGAAAGATAATAAGACCAATATGGTTTACATATGGACCCCAACGTGAAAAACGTCCCTTTTCCGCTAAAACGTTCCCGTCTTCCACTTTCACATTATAATTACGTTTCTTTAAATTAATTTGAACTCGTTCTAAGTCACCTTCATGCGGCGTACCAGTCCCGTGCACTCTCTGTCTTTTCAAAAAACTTGGGTGTCTTTTCACCCCTTGTTTTTTTAAAGCTTTATAAAGAGGAATGACACGGTCTAAACTACATATAACAAGTGAAATACCAATGGAAGCAATTAAAATCATGTACCACCATGATCCATATAAATTATTAAATCCTAATTGATAGTATAATTGTCCTAAAAATCCATACTCGGTCTTATAATATTCAGCTGGTTCGATTCCTGGAGTTATGTACATTTCTTGGGGAAAGATAGTTCCTATTGCCGATGCAGCTAAAGTTATTACAATTAACCATACACCTACTTTTACAGAAGAGAAAAAACTCCAAATTTTATCGACTATCGTTTTTGTATGTGTGAGAGATCTCCGAGCACTCCCCTCATATCTCATATCCAATAATTTTATATTTTCATTACTTTCAAATGGTTTCCCACATGCTTCACAAAAAATGGTTCCTATCGGATTAACATGTCCACATTCACACTTAATTTCTTTCAAAGCTCTCACCGCCCTTTTATCTATATGTACTATTGTATATTCTATCTTAGAGTTACCGCAATACTCAGAATTTTTAAAGCGAAGGCGCTATACGTAAGCACCTCTTATGTAAAGGCTTTCTTAATTATGGAGTGATTTTCTTTAAGTACTCTTCCAATTGTTCCTTCGTTTGCTCACCTATAATTTGCTCTACTACTTTGCCTTCTTTATCAATTAAAAAGGTTGTTGGTAATGGTCCCACTCCATATGTACCTATGATCTTTTGCCCTTTATCAATTGCAACTGGGAATTTCAAATCATATTGTTTCACAAAGTTCTTCACTGCGATATCCGTTTCATCTGCATCTAAGGCAATAATTTCAACGCCTTTTTCTTTATATTTCGGATATAGCTCATTCATATAAGGCATTTCTTTTTCACAAGGTTTACACCAAGTTCCCCAAAAATTTAAAAATACACCTTTTCCCTTTAAATCTTTTAATTCAATATTCTTTCCTTCTAAATCAGTTACAACAAAGTTAGGTGCTTCTTTTCCAATTTGCATTTTCTCTTTATCAGTAAAAAATCCTTGATATAGCGTAAACCCTACCGCACCGCTTAAAATGAGCAAAATGATAACACGAAATAATAAGCGATTTTTTTTCATGTTGTCTCCCCTCTCTTCGACGAGTGATAAATATATGTATTTTTTAATAAATCACCAGCGGAGCATTCCACTGGTGAAAGTTTCACAATATAGATTAGCGAGGCTTTGTAGAAGCCAATGCACGTAATTGTTTCACCTCATGTGGTGTCAATTCTCTTGCATCGCCAGGACGCAAGCTACCTACTTCTAAAAAGGCGTAGCGTTCACGCTTTAGTTTCACTACTTTACAATCTAACGCTTCAAACATGCGGCGTACTTGACGGTTACGTCCTTCATGAATCGTTAATTGTACAATTGCCATCTCTTTACGCTTGTCCCAAGAAATAATTTTCGCTTGTGCTGGTGCTGTTTTCCCATCTTCTAATGCAACACCTCGTTCTAACATGCGAATTTTCTCACCTGTTAATGGCCCTTTAATTTTCGCAACATACGTTTTTTCAACTTTATATCTCGGATGCATTAATACATTTGCAAATTCACCATCATTTGTCATCAATAATACGCCAGACGTATCATAATCTAAGCGTCCGATTGGGAATAAACGTTGTCTAATTTCAGGGAAAAAGTCTGTTACAACATTTCTTCCTTTATCATCTGATACACTTGAAATTACACCAGTTGGTTTATATAGTAAAAAATAAACAGGTTCTTCTTTTTCAAGAGGGATGTTATTTACTTCCACTTTATCTTGAGGAGTTACTTTTGTTCCTAACTCCTTCACTATTTTCCCATTAACTTTCACTTTCCCTTGCTGAATTAATTCCTCAGCCTTTCTTCTCGATGCAATACCTGCTTGCGCAATCACTTTTTGTAATCGTTCCATTTCTTTTTTTCACCTCAAATTTATCTTACCTTACATTAGAAAGACTTGGCAACCGCCTAAGCTTTATGCCATTTACTTCGCCTATCTTTAACAACATAGCAATGATGATAAACGTCTAAAGGCATATCACGTTTTCACCCTTTATTATTGTTTACACTTTTTCATGTTGTCCACGATAAAAGTTCATCATTTTGTCAAAAACACTGCATAAAAAAACCACTATTAAACTACACGTTAATAGTGGTCGTATACGTATTATAAGCTAAATAGCGCAAAAAATGAATAGCATTACCGAAACAATAGGGAAACAAACACAATCGAACAAATAATTCCGATTAAATCTGCAAAAAGTCCTACCTTTAATGCATCTCCCATTTTTCTAATACCGACAGCCCCAAAGTATACTGTTAATATATAAAAAGTCGTATCTGTGCTACCTTGCATCGTTGAAGCTAACCTACCAATAAACGAGTCTGGCCCATATGTAGCGATTAAGTCGGTCGTAATACTTAAACCAGCAGATCCCGAAATCGGACGTATAAGTGCAAGTGGAACGATTTCGGCTGGTACATGAATAAGGTCTAACATCGGCTTCATTACCGATATCATCGCATCTAGAGCACCTGATGCCCTGAAAATAGAAATAGATACAAGCATTCCAACCATAAACGGCAAAATGGAAACCGCAATTTGAATCCCTTCTTTTCCGCCCTCAACGAACGATTCGTACGTTGGAACTTTCTTTATCGTGCCATACAAAAGGATAAAACCAATTACACAAGGAATTACCCATAATGAAACTGTATTTACAATACTCATTTTTTCCGCCCCTTTCTACTCCTTCTCCGGTAAAAATAGCGGTCAATCCAAATCGCTCCAATCATCGATAACACTTGTGCTATAAATGTTACGCCAACGATTTCAGTAGGGTTTGCTGATTCATAAGTCATTCGAATCGAAATGACAGTAGTCGGAATTAATGTAATCGCTGAAGTATTTAATGCTAGAAACGTCACCATAGAACGACTTGCTGAATCCTTTCCACCATTTAACTCTTTCAGTTGTTCCATTGCTTTAATACCTAAAGGTGTTGCTGCATTACCTAACCCAAAAAAGTTCGCCATCATATTTGATAAAATGAATCCCATTGACGGGTGATCCTTCGGTATTTCTGGAAATAATCTTTTTACTATCGGCATAAAAAGTGATACTAACTTCTTTAACAATCCAGCTTCCTCAGCAATTTTCATTAAACCGAGCCAAAATACTAAAACACTAATAAGTCCAATACAAATCGTTACAGCATCTTTTGACCCTTCAAACACTGCTTTGGTCACTTCTTCCATCGTTCCATTTATCATGGCATACACAATCCCTATAACTGCCATCGCTGCCCATACGAGATTAACCATCTATCCCAACACCTATCATGTAAGAGAAGATTTCTTTTACGTTATTCCAATACATTCCCGTTGTAGCTACTAACTTTCGTTTACTGTAAAACAAATTTCGTTCTCCAACTTTCTCGTTCCCTACATAAATTTCTGTCTTCCCAATCTTTACTCCATCCGTAAGTTTTGCACTTTTATCGAGCTCAACTTTCAATAACACGCTCTTTCTTTCCTCTTCAGTTAAAGGTACAGAAAAACTATTTTTCGTATAAACATGATTGGCATATTTCTTTTCATTTATTTCAGCGAGTGCGCCTTGTCCTAAAACTTTCGCTTGCTTATAGCGTTCAAAGCCTTTATCAAACAAATTCATATGATCATCCCAGTCACTAGAAGCACTCAAAGTTACGACAATTAAATCTAGTCCATCTTTTGAAGCTGTTGTGACAAGCGTCCGTCCTGCTTTCTTCGTAAAACCTGTCTTTCCCCCTGTTGCAAATTCATAATAAGATGTCACAAGCTTATGTTTATTTTTCCACGGATAATCCCAAGAATCTGATTTATACGTTTTTGTTCCAAAAATTTTCTTAAAGGTCTCGTTCCCCATTGCATATTTCGTTAATAATGCCATGTCATAAGCCGACGAATAATGCGATCCATCCCCATCCAAGCCATGCGGGTTTGAGAAATGCGTATCTTTCATTCCGATTTCTTTCGCCTTTTCATTCATTAAATATACAAATCCTTCTATACTCCCTCCCACATTTTCAGCAATTACTTGTGCTGCATCATTACCAGATCTAAGCATTAATCCGTAAACTAAATCTTCTAACTTAACTTTTTGTCCAGGTTTTAAATAAATTGCCGATCCTTCTACTCGTACCGCTTCATTACTAACCGATACTAATTCTTTCATTTTTCCTGATTCAGCAGCTAACAATGCTGTCATAATTTTTGTTATACTAGCAATTTTTTGTGGCTCATGTTCTAATTTCCCATATAGCACACGACCGGATTGTTGTTCCATTAAGACTGCGTTACGAGCACTGACACCACCGTTCATTTTTGCATATGCAGGAATTGGCATAACGCTTGCGTACATTATAATTAGCGTAATTATTATACAAATTCGTCTCATATTTCCCCCCACGTCCTTTTGGCACTTTTTGTACAAGTGTATGCTTGGCCTTTTAAAATATGAACGAAATCTTCCTTCCACCTCCACTAAAAAAGACGCATGAGATATGCGTCTAATACGGTGTCCATTCAATTTGCTTCGCACTTTCAAATCTCTTTTCTACATCTGGCCAATTTACAACATTCCACCAATTTTTAATATATTCATCTTTTCGATTTTGATATTGTAAATAATACGCATGTTCCCATACATCCAGTACAAGGAGTGGTATCGTATCCCACTGTGTAAACAATTGATGAAGCGTACTTTGCAAAATTTCTAACCTTCCTGAACGGGGTACCCATACAAGAATTGCCCATCCTGAACCTTCCACTTTAGAAGCGGCTTCCGTGAAATGCTTTTGAAAACGTAAAAAACTTCCGAAATCTTGCTCAATTTGTTGTGAAAAAGCCCCTCTCGGACTTCCACCACCATCTTTTTTCATGTTATTCCAAAATATCGTGTGTAAGTAATGACCTGATCCATGAAAAGCCGCTTCTCTTTCCCAATGCTTAATTAAATCAAATTGATTTGTTTTTCTCGCTTCTTCCATCATCTTCTCTGCTTTATTTAATCCTTCCACGTAACTACGATGGTGTTTATCATGGTGTAACATCATAATTTCTCGTGAAATGTACGGTTCTAGCGCATTATATGGATAAGGTAATGGTGGAAGGGTATGCCCCCCAATCGGAACAGCTCGTTCGCTATCCCCTCTTTCACATAGTTCATATTCCTCTCCTTCTTGCATAAATACTTCCTGTAAATGGTGTTGAATATGTTCTACATCATCACTTATTTCATACATAAACTCGGCATCTGTGTCGTATTCATGCTCTTTCATACGCTCTAATAACGTTTGAATTTTATAAGCAAGCATATGGACATCATACACTTCCATTGCACGGCTATCTAATACTTGAAGAACACTTTCACACCAGCTTTCTACTTCATGAAAGTAATCTGTAAATACACCTTGCTGACTCATGTCACACCTCCTTGATGCTATCCACTTTAACTATATTCAATTAAAATCCCTTATATAACTGGACAAAAAGAAAAGAAGCTAAGTATCCTTAGCTTCTTTTCCTTAATTAATATTTGTGCAACATTTTTGTTTGGTAATCTGTCTCATAATATTCTAGTTCTTCACGCATCAATTGAAATTTCCCTTCTAAATCCTTCATCATTCGTTCTATAGATCTAGGGGGGATTTGCTGAAAAACAATAGAATTTTTCCCTGTATAAGCAGAACGACTATTTTCATACCAATGATCATTCTTTGGCGAAAAAAACTCTGCAATTACTTGATGGTAAATCTTATATAAAACTGTTTCAGCTGCGGTCTTTCGAAATGGTTGGCTATTCAGCAAAACAAAACATGCATCAAGTCCTTCTTCACAAAAAACAAGAAGTCTTCTTATTGATACTAATATCCCTTTATAGTATTGCTCGTTTCCTGTTGGTGTCTCCTCCAATAAAGAAGGTAACGTATGATAATTTACATAATTAGTTATCAAGGAAATTACATCTTCTAAAAATATAGAAACTTGTTCTGTTTGATTTTCAACCATCAAATTAGACATGGCTTCTCTCTCCTTTGCCGTTTTACGCTATTTCTACTCTTTTATTTTTATGTAATTCAGCTAATATTTCTTGTACTTTCACCACTGTTCCCTCATCAAAGTATCGTTGAAAGTCTGTTACTTCATTGAGATACAAGCGCTTCTGCGCGCGTAGCTCTTTATCTTTCAGTAAACAAGCGATCGCTACAATATCTCGTAAATATACGTCTTGTTCTTCTACTTTATAAACTGGATTTCCTTCAAAAGGGGTAATTTCTTGTAAAATTTCTTCAAAATATCGAACATATAAGACAGAAAAGGTTTTCTCTTGATTATTTAATATATATGTCACTTCAGATCTATTAAAAAAATCTTCTGATGTATTCGGTTTTGCTTTTTCTAACTCATATCCTGCATAACCTATTATAATCATCTACTTCCCCTCTCTTCCTTCTTTCATCTTATTTTAACTTAATTTTCTGATAAACGAAATATTCTTTTAAATATAACCTATATAAAAAATAGCTTCCCTATACAGGAATTTACCTTTTTATTTTTCTTGAAGTTTGTCATAATAATATTATTGTCTCAGTTTTCTTACACAAGGAGAGTTGTATTTATGTCGTTTTCATGGAAACGTTTCTTACAAATCGGGAAAATAATCTTCCCATTTGTTGTCTTAACAATTGTTTTCTTTCAAGCTAAAAAAGAATTAGCAGGCATTTCTTTTTTAGAAGCAATTGAAACAATTAAAAACATTCCAACTGGTGGGGTATTTTTAGCGATTACACTCGGTGCATTTGCCGTTTCAACAATGTTCTTTTATGACTTTGTTATGCTTCGTTACTTAAAAGCAGACATACCTGTACAAAAGATTTTCCGTATCTCATGGATTGCAAACACTTTAAATGGATTTATCGGTTTTGGTGGTCTTGTTGGTGCCGGTGTACGTACAATGCTATATCGTCCGCATATAAAAGATAATGGAAAACTTATTAAAAGTATTGCTTGGATGACAACCGCTTTTATTAACGGATTAGCCATTCTGTCATTCCTCGGCCTTATTGGAATATTAGACACTAGTTTTATTCTGCACGAAAAACCGTGGTTATGGCCTGTTCTTATCTTCTTTGCTCTTTTCGTTCCTATATATATTGGGTTTTCTAAAATTAAAAATAGAAAAACAAAACAGCTAGACGGACAAGAGGAAGAAGAAGAAGAGAAAAATCCAACTGTTTTATATTCATTAGTTTCATTAGTCGAGTGGGTATCTGCCGGTATCGTTATGTACGTCATTTTAATATTGTTTGGAATTGATATCGAATTTCAAAAGTTTTTAGGTGTTTACGTAATCGCTGCTTTAGCTGGTGTCGTAAGTCTTGTTCCTGGTGGCCTTGGTTCATTTGACCTTGTTTTCTTAACTGGACTAGGACAATACGGCGTTGATACAGGCGTATTACTACCTGCTATGTTATTATACCGACTTGTCTATTACATCTTACCATTCTGCCTAGGTCTCATTTTTGCAGCCTTTGAAATGACAGGAGCGGCCATAAAAAAAATTGAAGATAAACCCTTTATTGCACCTGCGTTAGAAACAACTGGTGTAATTTGGACTTTACAACGTGATTTTTTAGGGAAATTAGGTTCATGGGCATCCGCCGCTTTAACAGTATTCGCTGGCTTAATGGTTATTCTATCAACAATTTTACCGACTAGTATAAATCGAGCTCACGCCTTACATATTTTAGCTCCAAAGCACCTTATTCAATTTTCTTTTAGCTTATCATTAACATTCGGTATTCTCCTCCTGATTCTTTCGCGAGGCATATATTATGGAACAAAGCGTTCTTACTATATGACGATTGTTTCTTTAATTGGAGCAGCAATCTTTAATACCCTAAAAGGAATTGACATTGAAGAAACCTTTATTTTATTAATCGTACTTGCTGTGTTGTATATGCTTCGTAAAAGATTTATACGCGAGAAAATGGAAGTCTCACTTTCTGATATCGTAAAAGTATTTATCTTCTTATTACTTACGCTATATTTATATAAAAACTTAGGTATTTTATTTGCGGGTGCAAAAGAAGCGTTCCAACCTGATTTTGTCGTTCGAAATATTACACAAGTTAAACGAAGTGCATTAGCAGCAGCCTTTTTCGTTCCTACTTTTTTACTTATCGGCTCACTAATTGCCAATCGTTATCGTAGTCAATTTCCCGGGCAACCAGCTAATGATAAAAGGTTAGAAAACTTCTTAGATGAACATGGCGGGAATGTACTTAGTCATTTAGGTTTTTTAGGAGATAAACAGTTCTTCTTCAGTAGTGACGGAAAAGCACTTCTTCTCTTTTCAATTACTGGAAAACGTCTTGTTGTACTAGGTGATCCAATCGGTGATCCATCCTCCTACCGCACTGTGTTGCAAGAATTTTTGACTGAAGCTGATCGATTTGGGTATATTTGCGTATTCTATCAAATTGAAAGCAAATGGATGAGCTTATACCACGATTTTGGCTACAACTTCTTTAAACTTGGTGAAGAGGCTGTCGTTGATTTAAATACGTTTACAATAACAGGAAAGAAACGTGCTGGTATGCGAGCCACTTTCAACCGTTTTGAACGAGAAGGTTATACATTCTCTATTCATGAGCCACCATTCTCAGACGAATTATACGAGGAATTAAAGAAAGTGTCTGATGCTTGGCTCGGTGGAAAAAAAGAGAAAGGATTTTCACTTGGGTACTTCGATCGTGAGTATATTAGTCGTGCCCCTATCGCTACATTATCTGATGCAGAAGGAAAAATCATTGCATTCACAACCTTTATGCCAGTATATCAAAGTGGCATATTATCTGTTGATTTAATGCGTTATTATCCAGATGCCCCTAGCGGAATTATGGATGCAATTTTTATCCACTTATTCCACTGGGCAAAAGAAAATGAATACCATTCCTTTAATATTGGTATGGCACCACTCTCAAATGTCGGTTTATCAACGCAATCGTTCTGGTCTGAACGAGTTGCTGCTGCAATATTTAATAACGTTCGTTACACATATAGCTTCAGCGGTTTACGACATTTCAAAGAAAAATATAAACCTGCATGGAGTGGAAAATATTTAGCATTTCGAAAGAATCATTCTTTACCAATTACAATGCTCTCTGTAACAAAATTAATAGGAAAACGAAAAAACAGCTAAGTACTTAGCTGTTTTTTCGTTTTTGCACTTGTATACTAAACTCCTTTTCATACTTCTTACCATTTATATAGAAATCCCCCCATATTTTATATGTTCCTTCTTCTGGAAATGTAATACGATATTGTAATTGCTCATCCGTATCAACAGGAATGGCATATAAAAAATGTCCCCTCGTTTCATCAACGATATATAGCGCGTTGACTTCGCCTCTCCCTGAATTTAATTTCAGCTTTTCTCCCTTTTTCGCTTGAAACTGAAATGTTAATGTCGTTGCCTCATTCGGATGTAATGCACCAAATAAAAGAGACACTTGATGCTCTCCTATATTTTTTGTAAGTACAGTATCGACAGGTAGTTTCTTTTTATTCTTGTCCTTGTTTGTCTCCTTTTTTTCTTCACCAAAATCTTTCTTAGCAAATGATTCCACGGACTTGTTTTCATTTTCATACAAAAATATCGTGTACCCTTCACCTTTTGCTACATCTGAAGATAGCTTATACGATCCATTTCCAGCAAATATAGGCTTCGTTTGTTGTATGTTTTTCAAATTCCCATCCACTATCACTGCTCGAATTTGATCGTTCACACCACGAACTTCATTATTCATTTTATTTAGCAATTGAAACGAAATATCGGCTTTTTCATTTCCCTTTTTATTTTTCACATCCCATTTCACTTCTTGAACATCTCCGGTCGTTTCTACAGTTTCTTGATATTTTTTTATGTAAAATCCTCCTGCCACAATAAGTACTAGTGCAATAAGCCCAATGACAAGATTTTTCAAAATATCACCTACCATTTTTATTGTCTTTATCCATGCAAAACATCTTAAATATATATTCTAGATTATGATTTATGAAATCCTCCTCTTTTGCACATATTACAAATAAAAAAGATTTTAATTGAAAGGAGTCGTAGTGTATAATGCAAATGATATTGATTTCTATCAATACATTATAAGGAGGATTTTTCATGAGTGTACATATTGAAGCAAAACAAGGCGAAATTGCTGAATCTATTCTATTACCTGGTGATCCATTACGTGCAAAATATATTGCTGAAACATTTTTAGAGGATGTTACTTGTTATAATAACGTGCGTGGCATGTTAGGTTTTACTGGAACTTACAAAGGAAAGCGTGTATCTGTTCAAGGTACAGGTATGGGTGTTCCTTCTATTTCTATTTATGTAAACGAATTAATTCAAAGCTACGGAGTGAAAAATTTAATTCGTGTTGGGACATGTGGTGCAATTCAAAAAGATGTTAAGGTACGTGACGTTATTATTGCGATGACGGCTTGTACAGATTCTAATATGAATCGCTTAACATTCCCGGGTTTTGATTTTGCTCCTGCTGCAAACTTTGATCTTTTAAAGAAAGCTTACGATGCTGGAACAGAAAAAGGATTACACGTTCGTGTTGGTAACGTATTAACAGCAGATGTATTTTATCGTGAGAGCATGGACATGGTTAAAAAACTTGGAGATTACGGTGTATTAGCAGTAGAGATGGAGACGACTGCTCTTTACACATTAGCAGCTAAATATGGTGTAAATGCATTATCTGTATTAACAGTAAGCGACCATATCTTCACTGGTGAAGAAACAACATCTGAAGAGCGTCAAACTACATTTAACGAAATGATTGAAATCGCTTTAGATGCAGCAATTCAGCAATAGTACACTAAAGAACTCGTCATACGTCTGGCGAGTTCTTTTTTATGCTAAAATACTTCTATAGTCACTGTACCGTCTCTTTATGTGACTTTCTATAAAAAACTACTTTAGAGAGAGACAGATTTATCCCCTCTACTTTTTTGTAACCTTTGTTATAATTAAGAAATCATTTATATTACAGTATTTTTCATACGAGGTGAAACAGTGAAGAACAGAAGCATCGTCTTTAAACTATTTTTATTAACATCAACTTTATTTACAATCATATTTCTCCTTTTTTTCCTTGGGCAATCTCTATTTTTAGAGAAGTTTTATATTAATAAAAAAGTAAAAACCGTTCAAACGGCTTTTGAAAAATTCGTAGATAATTATGAAAAAAGCGACAAAAGTTTTGAGGAAATCAGAAAGCTAAAACAAGAATTTCACGATAAAACGAATGCTGAAATGCAATTTTTAGATTCTAACGGCATTATTAAAAGTGAAAACAATTACTACATTGAGGTAATTAACCCTAATAACAATAAAACCTATTCCATCCCACTTAATAATCTTTTAACACCCGAAGAATATAATAAATTCGAAAATTTAGGCTTAAAAAAAGAGGGCATGATTCACGTAGAGGGATTTTTACAAGATAATATAATAACGCCACTAGAACTGACGACTAATTATAATCGATGGCGAAATGAAAATGTCAATTCGGATTTTCAAACAATTAGTGGTAACCCCTCTAAAAATAGACTCACAAATCGATATAAAACTACGTCTCAGATCAGTTTTACCGGTGTGATATCTAAATTACATATCCCTTCCAAATCTGAGGTTCGCCTTGCAAATGATTTTGAAACATTACAAGCTGTTGAATATTTTGCAAGCACTATTAGACAAGGTACTTCTAATTCAAATCAATTAAACACGTATATTTTAGATAGTGGGGAAAATATAAAAAACAGTGTCTTTGTAAAGCCTATTATGGAAAACGGAAAAACTAAGGAGTACGCTTTTGTGATAGCATCTTTACAACCTGTGAATGAAGCGATGCTCGTTTTAAAAGATTATTATGTCTATGCCTTAATTATCGTGTTTCTCGTTATTATTTTGTTATCCTTCTACTACTCAAAAATCATTGTTAAACCATTAATTAAGATAAATCGTGTTACAAAAAAAATGGCCAACTTTGATTTTAGCGAGAAGTTACCTGTTACAGCAGACGATGAAATTGGCGGGTTATCAAGTGGTATTAATACACTCTCTGTAAATTTAAAAGATCGAATCGACCGATTAAATGTTGCTAATACAAAATTACAACAAGATATTGAACGCGAACGTCAATTGGAAAAAACGAGAAAAGAATTCATTTCTGGTGTATCTCATGAATTAAAAACACCACTTAGTGTTATTCGTAGCTTCGCTGAAGGTATTCAAGATGGCGTAAGTAAAGATACGACATATTATACAAATGTTATTTTGGAAGAGACAGATAATATGAACAGGCTCATTGTTGAAATGTTAGAATTAGCAAAACTAGAATCAGGTACGTACAAACTAGAAATGTCGACATTCTCGATCGGTGAATTAATTCAACAAGTCTATACAAAATTATTATTTAGCATGGAGGAAAAACATTTACAAGTGGACATCCATGCTGACTCTTCTCTATTTGTTAAAGCAAATCGTAGCCGTATTGAGCAAGTCGTTGTAAACTTACTTAGCAATGCAATTCGATATACTCCAGATGGTGAAAAAATACACGTCTCTATTATAGAAACGGAAGATACAGTGAAAATCAAAATTGAAAACACAGGTAATCCTATTCCAGAAGAAAGCCTTGAAAAAATTTGGGATCGCTTCTACCGTTTAGACGCTTCTCGTAGCCGTCATACTGGAGGTACTGGCCTTGGGTTATCCATTGTGAAAAACATTTTAGATCTCCATCACGCTGAATACGGCGTGTATAATACCACTAATAGCGTTGTATTTTATTTTAATTTACAAAAAGTAAAAGAAGTCAAATAATTTGTCTTAATTTCACTAGGAGTTCACATGAAATTCACACTCTCCCTTTATAGTAAGAAACAAGTTAATCCTTTCCTTTACACATATAAAAGAGGAGAGTGCGTGAAATGAAACAAGCAGGACAACCTATTCAAAATGAAAAACAATTAGAAACTATCAAAAATATACTTTTACAATCTTCGAAACGTGATGGCTTATTATTCGTATTAGCTGTAAATTCTGGCTTAAAAGTAAGTGAAATCTTACAATTAAAAGTTAGTGATGTAATCGATGAAGACGAAAATGTTCGCCATTCCATTTTATTTTACAATGAAAAAGTAAAGAAACATAAATGGTTTGCTGTAAATGAAGACTTACAGCACGCAATCGAAGACTACATGAAAGAACGTAAAACTTGGAAACGTAATGAACCATTATTAAAGTCTCAAAAAGGAACAAAGTCTATTACGAGACAACATGCATGGTACATTTTAAACAAAGCTGCAAAAGAAGTTGGATTAGAAGGGATTAGCTCACATACACTTCGAAAAACTTGGGGCTATTGTGCATACAAATCAGGTGTTGATATTGCATTTTTACAACACTTCTTTGATCACAGTACTCCATCCAAAACTTTAAAGTATATCGGTATTGCTTAATAACTCTTATACATAAAAAGGTTACCATTTGTAAATTTGGTAACCTTTTTTATGTTTCATATTCTCTTTTCTTGTCTTGTCTCTCCTATACTGTAGTGGTACTCTAATAGTAAGGGGGAGAAATTATGAACACATTAACAATTGAATTACCGAAAGAAACGGCTGAAAAACTTGATTTATTAAAGAAATCTTATGAAAAGAAAACAGGTGCTACAATTTCTGAAAGCACTCTCGTTCAAACACTTATCTCAAAGGAATTTATCCAAGCGATAACTCCTTTTGATTTACAACAAATCATCAATGGAAAAGAACAGCAGTAATTGCTGTTCTTTTTTTATTACTATTTAAAATATAAAGTGAAACTTTAATCAGTGGGGGTTTTGTTCATCCCCCACTGATTATTAGCCTTCACCAATCGGGCGTTTACGGGCAGCAGGGCTCCCACCTAACTTCTTTGCTCCAGCCGAATTTTGAGGTAGGAGTTTTACTGCCGCAAATAGCGGGATAAAAAGTTTTTTACTTATTTTCCGAAAAACCATTGACAATGATAATGATAACCATTATCATTTATTATGAAGCCAACAATTGATGAATCAACCAAACGCTCAGTAACATTGTTACCCCTCTTTTTCATATAGAAAGGCACTGTACATTCCCCCTGTTTGTACAGTGCCTTTCTTGTTTATCATCATTCAAACAAATTTAATTGCTCAGGCTTCAGCTCACCATATGTAATGTTCATCATTTTCATAAGCTGTTTCGCATTATCCGCTGCATCTCCGCCCGAATTATTATTAAACAATACAAATATATCCTTCGTCTTCTTTTTCAATCGCTCTAATCGTTCTACCCATTCCGCCAATTCTTTACTATTATAACGATATAAACAGCGAACCGCTCTCCAATTTTCTCCTTTATCCAGCCAACCATGAACATTTCGGCCATGAAAACGTATTAACGCCATGTCCGAGTTTGTTGCCTCTAATATAAGCGGTACTGATCCTATTCCAGCCTGAGGCTCATCGCAAATTGTATGAATCCAGTTTTCTTTTTCTAAAAACTGTAACGTCTTATCTCTCATTTCTGGATAAAACCATGTTTGATTTCGAAATTCTATTGCACATGGTAAATCTTCCATTTTTTCTTTCGTGTATCGAAGTAAATCTACATTTTTCACTTTACAATCAAACCATGGTGGATATTGAAATAAAATCATTTTTAATTTATTTGCTTCTATTAAAGGAAGAATGGATTGTTTATACACATCAAACATCTCATCGAACGTAGAAAAAGGGATTTCCCCTTTCATATGTCCTGTCATTCCTTGATAGGCTTTTACTATAAAAGAAAAATCTTTCGGCGTTTCCATCGTCCATTTTGTATAATTCCGCGAAGGTTGTATCGCATAAAATGAACTATCTACTTCCACAATGGGAAAATGTTCACTATAAGTTCGCAATTTATTTCTATTTTCATAGGGATTTATATATAAAGAATCATGATCTCCCCACCCTGTCACTCCAATGAAAAGCAAATATATCCCTCCCTTTTTAACTTCACCTTCTATCCATTCTACTCACTTCCCGGACATTTCAGCTAATCAATTTCATTAAGTAGCCCCTTCTTTAAGAGTATCCGTATAAAAATATGATATACTAAATGGAAGAATTTTTAAATTGAGGGGTTATTTATTTATGCTTCCAAACGATGATATTGTATCTCATGAAAAACGAATAGAAGAACTAGAAAATAAAGTGCGGTTATATGAAGAGCTTGTGAATCAATTACCACATCATTTCACATACAAAAATCCACATATTGGTTTACAAATAAAGAAAACGAGAACGACTCATTCCATTCAAAACATACAAAAAGAGAATAAAAAGGCTGATTTTCAACTTACTTGCGATTCATTATTTTTATTTGAACAACTTGAAACATACTTTGTTCATATTTTTGATGCTTTTTCACATCATGTCACCTTTGTTGATAGTAAAGGAAATATAACTTTATGTAATCAAGCTGCAGCAGATGATTTTGGTGTAGTACGAAATGATATAATTGGAAAGCCAATTCAACAATTACTAAACTTGCCAGAAGAACAAATTAAAGCGATTGAAACATTAAGAACAGGAACAGAAATATATAATGAAGAAGTGTTAGACAAAAACTATGGTATTTTAAACAATCGAATTATTCGGGATTATAACGGAGAGATTTTTAGAGTTATTAGTGTCTTCCATTATTTAAACACAGAACGTGATGCAGAAAAATTTTCATTAGCAGGACGAATCGCAGCTGGGATTGCTCATGAAGTACGAAATCCCCTTACAACGGTACGTGGATACTTGCAATTTCTACAAGATAACGTTTCTCCATCCAATAAAGAATTGTTTAAAAGTCTACTCATTCCTGAACTAGATCGTGCAAATAGTATTATCACAAAATTTTTAGCCATTTCAAAAACACGTGAATTTACTAGAGAACCTTTTCCCATCAATACGTTTTTACGCGAATATATTCAACAACTACTTGCTAGTGAAGTTTTTTTACACAACATTTCTATTGACTATGAATTTTCTACGGAATTAGATGGTGTACTTGTCAATATCGATCGTCATGAACTTGTGCAAGTTTTTTTAAATTTATTTCAAAATGCTATCGATGCTCGAGGCGAAAGACCTCTTTCCATTCAAATCTCTAGTTATCGCCTAGATAACTTTGTTCGGATTACTTTCACAGATAACGGAACTGGGGTTCCTCCAGCTATTCAAGAATATATCTTTGATCCATTCTTCTCAACAAAAGATTCAGGAACAGGACTGGGCTTGTCAGTAACGAAGAAAATTATTCAAAATCATAACGGTACATTAAAAATGTCTAGTAATCAAACCGGTACAACTTTCACTATTTCTATTCCAATTTTGCCTAAAGCGAACTATGAAAGAATTAATCATTAAAAAGGTTGGGCTGTTCCACGAACTGCACGCAAATTGTTAGATTATATCTAACAATTTGCGTGCAGTTTTTTTATTCTAACCTATTCTTTTTTAACTCATATAAATCTTTCTCTATCTCTTAATTGTTCTTTGTTTTACAAGATAGGTAAACTTCTTATTTTTTTAGAAATAGTAGTTTGTCCCTCACGAATTCAGTTTAGTTTTCATTTTATTATATAGTAACGACTATTTATTCTATAAAAGAAAGGAATGAACAAATGCCCAACAAAAATAAAGGGAAAGTGTTTTATGGTAATGATTGTTGCGAAGTAAGAGCTTGCAGTTATATTAACATCTCTAAGGCAGAACTAAAAGAGTATGCTAGACTTCTTCAAGCTCTTGGTCAAAGTATTCAAGCTGTATTTCAAAACCCTTCTCAAGATAACATCGATAAACTAATTGCTCTCCTGAATAATCTTCAAAAATTCCTCAGTTGCTTAGATTTATCACCTGCACAAGAAAAAATTGGTAGTTCTATTATTGCTAACTTATTAACTATCCTGAAGTCCTCACCTTTCTCATGCGGAGCATTGTACGTTGAACTACAAAGTTTGCTTAATTATTTATTGTATATTGCTAAGTTATTCAAAATCGATTGCTGTACTATCGATAAACTAGTTAAGCTCATTACAGAAATTCAAGCTATCCTAGTTCAATATGGATCAGGTTGCCTTGGTGGAGGAACAATAGGACCTACTGGACCTACTGGACCTCAAGGACCGGCTGGCGCTAGGGGTGCTACTGGACCTCAAGGACCACAAGGACCTCAAGGTATTCAAGGTACTCAAGGTCCGGCTGGTGCTCAAGGTGCTACTGGACTTCAAGGACCACAAGGTATTCAAGGACCTGCTGGTGCCCAAGGTGCTCAAGGCGCTCAAGGTCCGGCTGGTGCTACTGGCGCTCAAGGTGCTCAAGGTACTCAAGGTCCGGCTGGTGCTACTGGCGCTCAAGGTGCTCAAGGCGCTCAAGGTCCGGCTGGTGCTACTGGTGCTCAAGGCGCCCAAGGTCCGGCTGGTGCTACTGGTGCTCAAGGTGCTCAAGGTACTCAAGGTCCGGCTGGTGCTACTGGCGCTACTGGACCGTCGGGCACACCACTCCCTGTAACTATAGCAGCAATAGGAAATTCTAATCCACAAACTATATCACCTGGAACGAATATCCAATTTAATCAAGTTTTCGAACTAAATAATCTCATTTTTAATGACACTTCAGATACTTTAACTATTTTAGAAACAGGAGTATACGATATTAGTTTCTCAGCATCTACAACCTTCCCGGGTTCTTCACCATTTGGATTCGGTATTTCATTCAACGGTCAACCACCTACTCGTAATTTTTCAACTAACGTTATCGGTAGTGCGGTTTCTTTCTCCACAATTGTTACTTTAACAGCTGGTACAACAATCTCTGTACAACCTACAGTAAATACTATCTCCATCCCTAACACTGGTGACACAACAGCTACACTATCAGTCTTCCGAATTTACTAATTTTAGTTTTCATTTTATTTTTGAACGACCAAGAATGTTTGATTTATAGTAATTTGTATTATTTTGATTGTATGTTAAATCTTTCTTTTAATAAAAAGGAGCACTTATTTTGGAGGATAAGTGCTCCTTCTTTACGTTTCTTTACTTCAAATTTACTCTAGCTTAATCCTCTTTTTGTATGATGAATAGTGAAGACAAAGACATGAAAGAGGGATGACAATGCGAATTATATCACTGACACGTTTTTGGTTTGTTCTTATGGTATGCATAATTTTATGTATAGGGTTTCTTTTAACTCTAAACTATTCAAATGTTTCAAAAGCAGAAAAAAAAACAATTCCATACGAACTTCTGTATACAAAACAAAACAACATCCCGTATTCCTCTTCCACACAAAATGAAAAAAAAGTTATAAAAGGAATGCTTATTACAGAAGCTTCTAGTTATGAAAACCTACTTCAAATCGCTGAAACGATTAAAGATCAATATAAAAATAAAGACGTTGATGAAATAACACTCTCTATCCATAATGAAAATACTGGGAATTTCGAAGAGGAATTGCCATATGAACCTATTAGTAAAGGAATAATAACCGTCACGTATGATTCTCAATCCTTCGGTAGGACCAATGTTACGCTAAATAAATAAACTGAAGCTTTAATCCGTGGCGCTTTTCCCATCCCCACGGATTATTAAGTTAAACCCATCAAATTTTTATAGGCAGCTCGATTCTCACCTAACTTCTTTTCTGTTGCCACATTTTGAACCGAGATAAAACCGCTCATTTCTCATAAAAAAGAGGCGAACTCGTTATTCGCCTCTTTTTTTACCAAAATGGAATCCACTCTTTCACTTTATCTATCCATTCATTTTGCTGTTCTTTTCTTTGTTGTTCCTCTTCTTTTCGTTTTTTCTCTTCTTCTTTCCTTCGTTTTTCTTCCTCAATCGTTTTTAATTGTTTTGTATAATCCGCCTCAGGTATTAGTGATAACTGAAATGCCTTTTGAGTTGGATTTCCATTCGCTTTCTTCATAATATCCCGGAACATTGTCGTTGTAATTTGGCTGCCTCCTGGCACATAATGCTCACTATCCGTTTTATCATACCCTACCCAAATCGCACCTACTAAATCCGGTGTGTATCCAACAAACCACGAATCCTTCGCACCAGTGCTTGGTCCATTTACAAGCTGGGTAGTCCCTGTCTTGCCTGCGGTATCGATATTATTAACTTTCGCTTTTTCACCTGTTCCCCTTTCAATAACACCTTTTAATAAGTATGTCATCTTTTGGGCAACTTTCTCGTTCGTCACACGAGTTTCTTTCTTATACCATTTTCCAATTGTTTCCCCTTCAGCATTTTGGATTTCTCTAATAGCATGAGCTTCTACTTGGACACCATCATTTGCAAGTGCGCTATACGCTTGAGCCATTACAAATGGTGAAGTCCCTACATGCATACCTCCTAAAGCAATCGGATACGTATGGTCTTCAGGCTCTAATGGAATACCAAACCGCTCTAAAGATTTCAATCCTTTATCTAATCCAATTTTCTCTAATAGCCAAACTGCTGAAACATTATATGACTTTGCCACCGCTTCATACATCGTCACATTACCATGGAACGTATGATCACTATTTTGTGGTGCATATTCTTTAATATTAAACGGTTCATCTTTTAAGACATCGTATACTTCATATCCTTGTTCTAACGCTGGTACATACACTGCAAGAGGCTTTAACGTTGAACCTGGCTGTCTTTTTAATTGTGTTGCATGATTAAACTGTAAAAATTGATAAGGACCTCTGCCTCCAACTAAAGCCGGAACACCGCCAGTTTTTGGATTCATAAGGACCACTCCAGTTTGCATAAGCTGATCTGAGCCACTATCTTTAAAATAACTATCATTATTCACAACATCTTCAACCGCTTGTTGTTTTTTCGAGTCAAGTTCCGTATAAATACGATAGCCACCTGCTAAAATTTCATTTTGTGTTAATTCATACTTGTCCATCGCTTCTCTAACAATATAATCTACGTATTGAGAATATTTTCCCTTATATTTATCGTCAACACCACGTCGTAATACAAGACCTGATTCTTTCTCCTGGTTAAATTGTTCTTCAGAAATATATCCTTGCTCCTTCATTAAACCTAATACGACATTACGTCTTTCAATTGATTTATTAAAGTTTTTATACGGCGAATACGCAGATGGCGCTTTAATTAATCCTGCAATCGTTGCAGCTTCTGAAATCGTTAAGTCTTTTACTTCTTTATCAAAATAAGATTTAGCTGCTCTTTTTATCCCCCAAGCACCTTCACCAAAATAAATTTGATTCATATACATTTCAACAATTTCATCTTTCGTATAAGTACGTTCTATTTTTTTCGTTAGAAAGTATTCCTTTATTTTACGAGAGAATGTACGGTCTTGCGTTAAAAATACATTTTTCGCAAGTTGTTGTGTAATTGTACTACCACCTGCCACAACTTCACCAGCTGTAATGTTCTTAAATACAGCACTTATAATTCCACTATAGTAAATACCATGATGACTAAAAAATTCCTTATCTTCTACTGCAACAATTGCTTGAACCATAATATCAGGAATATCTTTCCTTTTGACCCCTTCTGTTTTAGAAGAAGCTAATTTAGTCGCAACTTCATTATTTGCATCATAAATTAAAGTCGGTTGTGGAACAGCTTGTTTTAATTCAGATATATCTTGAATGGAAATTATTATATTTACAACAATAAATAGAGTAGCAAGTAAACTTCCCAATACAATTAATGAATTGCGTAGTTTCTTTCTCTTATTGAACCACTCAAGTATTTTTTTAAAGTGAGTGTTCTTCAATTTCATTGGTTCACTTCCTTCATTTGTTTACACTCTTCTTTTTAAAAGGAAGAATATACCTCCTTTTAAATTTATTATAATAACGTAGTCGTTCCTATAGTGTAAAGCTTTTCTTTCACATTCATACTTTTTGCAAGAAAAGGACATTCTACAAGTAAGATATTCATTGTTGAGTATTAATATTATTAATACAACAATGAGAGTTATGTTAAGTTTTTGTAAACTTTTCGATAAAATGTTTTAAAAAACGACAGTTTTTTGTTAGAATTGATTAGCCAATATATTTTACATATATTACTTTTGTGGGGGTAACAATAATGGTCTTTAAATCAAAAAAAGATAAATTTTCTGAAATGCTTATGAACGTTTCCGAAAATTTAAAAGAAGGCGCGCAGTTTTTCGTGGAGTATAAAATTAAAAATGCTAGCGATTTAAAAGAGTTTTCTATGCGCATGAAAGAGTATGAGTCAAAAGGTGACTCATTCATTCACGAAATCATTATGGAGCTAAACAAAGCGTTTATTACTCCTATTGAACGTGAAGACATCCTACAACTTGCAATGAGTATGGATGATGTATTAGACGGATTAGATCACAGTGCTGGTCTATTCGAAATGTATTCTATTACAGAAGCTGATGAATACATGATTAAATTCGTTGAAGCAATTAATCAATGTGCGATTGAGATTGCAAATTCTGTTGAACTACTTTCTAAAAAGAAATTAGTCGATATTCGTACAAATGCGATCAAGATTAAGGATTACGAGTCACAATGTGATGATATTCGCCGTCATGCGATTAAGCATTTATTCTCTCGTGAGAAAGATCCGATTAAGATTATTCAATTTAAAGAGATTTACGAAGAGCTTGAAGAAGTAGCTGATAGCTGTCAAAGCGTTGCAAACGTATTAGAAACAATCATTATGAAGAACGCGTAAGGAGTTTGATCATGGATACACTCTTGATACTGACCGTTTTAGTAGTCATTTGCGCTTTAGCTTTTGACTTTATCAATGGATTTCACGATACAGCAAACGCTATTGCAACGGCTGTTTCAACGAAAGCTCTAAAGCCTAGACATGCAATTGTTATGGCAGCTATTATGAACTTTTTAGGTGCGATGACATTTACAGGTGTAGCAAAAACGATTACAAAAGATATTGTTGACCCGTTTGCTTTGCAAAATGGTTCTCTTGTAATTTTAGCTGCTTTGCTTGCGGCAATAGTCTGGAATTTGATCACTTGGTACTATGGCATTCCAAGTAGTTCTTCGCATGCAATCATTGGCGCAATCGCTGGTGCAGCAATTGCTGCTGCTGGTGTTAGCGCATTAAACTATAAAGGGTTTATAAAAATTCTTGAAGCTTTAATCATTTCACCGATCATCGCTTTTGTTATTGGTTACATCGTATATAGTATTTTTAAAGTGGTATTTAAAAACTTTAACTTAACGAAAACGAACAAGAACTTCCGTATATTCCAGATTTTCACCGCTGCATTACAAGCTTATACGCACGGTACGAATGATGCACAAAAAGCAATGGGAATCATTACGATGGCTCTTATGGCCAATAACTATCATACTTCTGGCGATATCCCTTTCTGGGTACAATTATCTTGTGCAATCGCAATGGGTCTTGGTACTTCTGTCGGTGGTTGGAAAATTATTAAAACTGTCGGTGGACAAATTATGAAAATTCGTCCTGTAAATGGTGTAGCTGCCGATTTATCATCATCACTTGTTATTTTCGGCGCAACATTTATTCACTTACCGGTTAGTACGACGCACGTTATCTCTTCTTCTATTTTAGGAGTTGGTGCTTCACATCGCGTGAAAGGTGTAAAATGGGGAACTGCAAAACGCATGTTAATTACATGGGTTATTACACTTCCTATTTCAGCCTCTTTAGCTGCATTATTTTACTACTTATTACACTTAATCTTTTAATCAAAAGTCGTCTTCCTTATTTTTCTAGGAAGACGACTTTTTTGTGAACAAGCCTATTTCTTATTAAAAAGCGTGTATAATGATTGATGGATAAGTTATATAGAGGAGTTGGCAATTTTGGAATACATCATGTTACTTTTCATCGGATTAATCGCCGGGACAGTCGGGAGCCTAGTCGGACTTGGAGGCGGAATTATTATCGTTCCGTTATTAATTGGATTACACAGTTTATCACCACAACTCGCAGTAGGAACTTCTATGGTAACAGTCGTTTTTACAGGGCTGGCTTCTACCCTTACTTATATGAAACATAAACGGGTAGATTATAAAAGTGGACTTATTTTATTTATCGGGAGTGGCCCTGGTGGTATTATCGGATCATGGGCAAACAAATTTTTAAACCAAGATACATTTTCTTTATACTTTGGGATTTTTCTTATATTCGTCTCCATTCTTCTTATACTACGAGACAAATTGAAACCTCTTTCCCTATCAAATATGACTGTAATTAAGCGATCTTTTACAGATAACGAAGGAAATACTGTAGACTATCAATTTCCACCATTTCTCGCTATCTTTATTGCCTTTATAGTTGGATTTATATCCGGATTATTTGGAATCGGTGGTGGTGCCTTACTTGTGCCAGCGATGATGCTCCTTTTTGCGTTCCCAGCACACATTGCTGTAGCAACTTCAATGTTTATCGTATTTCTCTCAGCAATTGTAAGTTCTTTAACTCACATCTCTCTAGGAAATGTCAGCTGGGCTTATGCATTAATTCTTATTCCTGGTGCATGGATTGGCGGAAAAATCGGGGCTTATATTAACACAAAATTAAGCGGTAATGCAGTAATTAATTTATTACGTATCACATTAATTATTCTTGGAACTAGATTAATCATTACTTCATTTTTATAACGCGTTCTTTCTAGAATGCGTTTTTTCTTATACACATGAATATAAAAAGGCTCCTAGGAGAACAAATAAAACTAAACAAACACTTAATAGCATAAAATTTGAAATATGTAATTTCTTCAAGTTGATCACTCCTATAGCTATGACTGTTATCTTTATGATAGCGAAAAAACAGTTATCTTACAGTTACAAAGCGCTAACAATGCAAAATCATTTATTACAAATTTTATCCTTATATTTCATTTCTTTGTATAATCTATCGATTCAATAAAAAAAGATGTCATATTGACATCTTTTTAGTGAAGAAGTGACCATCCCATAAAGTCTTCATGTACCTGGCACGCCCTCTTATCGTTTCGATCATATAATTCAGCATAACTATCTGTTTCTTCATCATAAGCCATCGTATAAATAATTTGGCCGTCTATTTCAACGGATAAAACGACTCCACCTTTCATCTCTTCCACATGAATGATAGCATTCGCCGGAATTCTCATATCCGTCATCTTCATCGCATCTAACAATATACTAAACCCCCTACAGCGTATTCATTGCTAGTACTATTACACACTAAATAGTATACTACTGTAATAGCATACATTTCGTCAATGAAATTGCTGTTTAAAAAGCATATTGTCTTTATACATATACGCTAAAATATAAGAAATAGAAATGTTTTAATGGGGGGCTAACATTGATTCTACATAAGGGAGATGTATTATTCCGTCAAGGTGAGGACGGTCCATTATATTTTATAAAAACAGGTTTATTAAAAGTTATTCGGTTAGAAGAAGACGGAACACCTTTTTTATTTAATATTATCGTTCCTGGTGAAACGATACCTCACCATTCTTTAATTTCACCGAAGGAATATCACGGTACAGCTATCGCTTTAATGAAAACAGAAGTGGAGCCTATAATTAGCAATGAATGGTACGACAAACTTCAGGCAAATCCTGCATCATATGAAAATATCGCTATACAATTACAATCGAAGTTAAGAATGATGCAACAGCGTATCGATCAATTGACAACTGTCTCTCCTAAAGAGCGCCTTCATCGTTTACAAGAGTGGTTCACCTTTTATTTAGGTGACATCCCTATTTATGAAATATTAACACAAACTGAAATTGGTCAGCTCATAGGTGTACGCCGCGAAACAGTAAATCGCTTACTTAGAGAACAAGCAAAAAACGAGGTAAAATAATACCTCGTTTTTTGCTTGGCAACGTTAACCTATTGTAAGCTTGCTGCGGGACCGAAAAATTCATAATGAATGTTCTCTTGTTTAACACCCAAATCAATTAATGCAGCATTTATATGTTTCATAAATGGTACTGGACCGCAGAAATAAAATTCTGCATCAGTCGTTGGAATAATAGTTTGTAACCATTCACGTTCAATGAATCCTTCTTGATCAAAATTCTTCATTTCCACATCTTGCTCTGTCGGTGAAGAATAGCAAGTATATGCTTTAACTTGTTCATACTCTTTTTCTACTGTCTCAACATGCTCTTTCATCGCATGTGTATTACTATTTATCGCCGCATGAACAAAGCATACATTACGCTTTGATTCTTGTTCAATTAGCGTATTTAACATGCTCATCATCGGTGTAATACCTACCCCACCACTAATTAGTACAACAGGTAATGTTGAATCCATATTTAAAACGAAATCTCCCGCTGGTGCACTTACTGGTAAGACATCTCCTTCCCCTACATGATCATGTAAGTAATTAGATACTTTACCATCTGGTGTATCTACACCTTTTTCTTCCTTTACACTAATACGATAATATTCTTTTCCTGGAGCATCAGACAAGCTATATTGACGATTATGTGTATATGTCTCACCTTTAATATTTATTTGAATCGTTACATATTGTCCTGGGATGAATGAAGAAACTTTCCCGCCATCTTCAGGTTTTAAATAAAATGATGTAATAACGTCGCTTTCCTTCACTTTTTTAACAATCACAAAGTTGCGGAAATCTTTCCATCCACCTTCTTTATGTGCAGCTTCTTCATACATACCCGCTTCAATGCTAATGAATGCATCAGCAATGACGCCATACGCTTCTCCCCATGCATTTAAAACTTCATCAGGTGCGCCTGCGACCTCTTTAATCGCTCGTAGTAAGCATGTACCTACTATTGGATAATGCTCTGCTTTAATACCTAAACTTCTATGCTTATGACCGATTTGTTTTACAACTGGAATAATAGCTTCTAAATTATCAATGTACATTGCAGCTGCATAAACAGCATTTGCTAATGCTTGTTGTTGTCTTCCTTTTTTCTGGTTCGTATGGTTGAAAATATTCAATAACTCCGGATGTTCCGAAAATAAAATTTGATAAAATCTCGTTGTAATCTCAACGCCTTTTTCTTGTAATAACGGTACTGTTGACTTTACGATTTCAATTGTTTTTGCACTTAACATTGTATCCCACTCCTCTATTTCCTTAACTATTTTTAGTTTAACTGAATTGTATAATTCATATTGTGATTTTAATCACTATTAACATGGTGTTTTTGTGAAAAATATATGAACAATGCACATATTAAGTAAATTTTAATTAGCCATCATTAATAGTGCTCAAAAAAAAGCTAACTAGAATTCTAGCTAGCCTACTACTTCGTTTGTATTGCTTGTTCAATTACTCTTATATTCTGCCCATCTCCAAACTCGGTATACCCCCATACATTCGTCTCACCTTTATATTTATTTACAAGTATATCCAAGTCATGATATACGCGATGAGCATAGATTACATACTCCATATTCTGAAGCTCCACACCTTTTTTTACAATTTCATAACTTCTATTCACATCGCGTTTTATTTTTTCATTTTTCATTTCTTTATGTATATTTTTTAAAGAGGCTTCTTGCTCTTGAAACCATTGTTTAAAATGTCTCCAATCCCCATCTGTATATTTCTCTGCCTTGCCATAATTCAAGAAATTATTATAACTTTCATGTGTCGTACGAACAAAATCGAGTGTCTTCTTCTTCTCTTGCACCTCTTCTATTTGTGCTACTGTATTTACTCCAGCAGACTTATTCGCATAATATAATAGTACTTTCATAAGACTATAGCTCGCTATTGCCATCACAGTAATAGTTACCAATACACTTAACAATTTCTTCATATACAGAACCCCTTTTCTACTATGAATATTACAATGTACTGTTACACTTGTAACATTCTCTCGTAGAAATGTAATTCCTGTTTAAATCCTCCTTTTCATTTCGACACTATTTTTCTACAAACTTCTCCTTGGTAAATGCTCTTGTAAAACAACATAACCTTCATAAGCTGTATAACCGAGTATAGCCATTAATCCGATATAACAAGCAAATACTGTCCATTTCGTTTTCGTATCGACTTTATAATAATTTTCTTGTTGTTCCTTTTCTGTTTCCCATTCATTTAATTTTCTTTCTGACATTTCAAATGCTTCTCTTATATGAATTGTATGCATTTCTTTTTCATCTTCATATGGGACATAATCAAGTGGCTCAAATTTTGGTAAAAGGTACTCTAGCACTTCAATCTTTTGAAGTTCTCCTGTTTTTAATTCTTTTTCACGTTCTCTTTGTCTTAATACATTCATTTCATGGTGAATCATATAAATCGTTCGATGCACCGCACCAGTTTCTTTTAATTCCTCTTCAAGCCTAGCAGCATATTCTTTCATTCCATCGATTTTATATCCTAATTCCTTAATCGGCTCATCTCTCTTTATTACTCTATATAGTTCCATACAGCCGATAATAAAAATAAATCCTCCTAAAATACTTTTGAAGTAAATAGAATAGCCGAGTAGTAAAACTAGCCCTGCTCCCCAAATTTTCGTGCTTACAACTGAAATTATTCGTCCACCATCTAATGGAGAAACTGGAATTAAGTTAAAGAAATTAATCATACTTCCAAGTAAAATAATAAGCGCCCAAAACGGCTCTTTCGTGATTATATACAGTGGGATCGCGGGTAAAAATGAAAGCAACCCGAAAAGAGGTCCCATATATGCAATGTAAGCTTCATCTTTTGCATTTTTCGGCATCTCTTTCATCCCAATAAGAGCTCCCATAAATGGTATGAAGATTGCTGGCGATGTTGGTATCCCTTTCTTTCTCGCTGCCCATAAATGCCCCATCTCATGTACAAACAATAAATATACGAGTGCTACCCCAAACTTCCAACCATATATGACTGCGTATGCACCAAGCGATAAAAACATACTAAATACTGTTGAAAATTTTGCTAACTTAAAAATTGCAAATACCCATTTTAACTTAGATAGTAAAAATAACCCTATTGCAACGATAACTCCCCATAATCCTTTTTTATTATTTTTCATATTCCTCTCCTTTATCTCGCTTTATTGAGCCATATACACTCATCAAAACTTATTCTTTTTCTCTATTATGACATATTTTTTTCTATTGTTAGAAATAATGTTTATTCCATCCATTTTTAGCCAAAAATAAAAATAAAAGGAGGTAAATACAAATGAAATTACAATCTCTTATGATAGGCGCTCTATCGTTTTTAGCTTCAACTCTTATTTTTTATACCGTCAGCTACGTATTATTATTAGATTGGTTGCCAAATCACTTATTTATAGCCCTTATTATTCTTTCTGCTCTTATGATTTCCTTTCTAATTACACGAAAATCAATGAATGAGCCATCTGCAAAAGCAAAATAATAGAGGGGATCTTTCCCCTCTATTATCATTTCCTAGGAAAGGCCATATAGACTTTATGATTCTTACTGCCCGCTATTTACGGGCAGTAAGAATCCCACCTCAAAATTCGGCTGGAGCAAAGAATTTAGGTAGGAGTCGTGCTAGTAATCAGCGGGGGATGCCCCCACTGATTACAATTTCACTTTATCTTTGTAAATTCATTTTTTCACCATACTCTTTAACAATTTGAATAATGTTTTGAAATGCTCCTACTTTTTCTTTCTTACTATTTAATATTTGTAAATCGTGATTATCATAATAGGTTTCTAGTGATTTTAATTGTGATTCTGAAGCATCTTTTATCGGAACAGTAACATTCAACTCATACTGTTTATACCCTTCCTTTACTTTTTCAGCTAAAATTATTTCACTCTCTTTTGCGCCAATTAATTTTTGGACCTTTTCCGGGAAAATTAATTGCAAATAATATTCTTGTTCCTTTGCTAACTTATTATATAGTGATTGTGAAATCGTATAACGTACTATATAATTCATTTTTTGATCACCTGCTTTAATATGAAACGCAGTAATCTGCATGTCTTTTTTTGTTACTTCCGTTAAAGTACCTACCTGCATCTCATCTTCTTTTTGTTCTGGAATCTTTGGAAAGATAGCCAAAAGCTTTTCCGTATCTTTTTCGTTAAGCATATACATATCTTTCTTATATTGAATCCATCCTCGGCGATCTTCTCCTCTTAACCATGCATAATATGTTTCTTTTTTTCCATCACTACTAATTTGTATTTCATATTCCGGTTCACCAAAACTACCCGTTACTTCTTGTTTTTCCGCTTTGTTTATAATATCCACCACCAACTCCGCATCCATTTTCTTTAATTTTTTTTCTTCTGTACCTTTTTGTATAACAGTTATTTGTAATGGTTCTTTCACTTCATTCACTGTCTCCTCTACTTGTTTCGATTCTTTCTTTTGCTCTGCTTGACCACACGACGCGAGTAAAATAACACATAAAACCATTAAATATTTTCCTTTCAAATCGATTCTCCTTTTCCAATAAGAAATTCTTATAATCCTCATACATAAAACAAAAACGTTACATTATATAGAATGAGCTATACTATACAATGAAGGGAGGATTTTACAATGTCCATTAATTTTCATGATGCAAATAATAAGTATACGTATGCAAGTCGTAACGCACATATTTCATGGCAGGAAACAATAAACAATATTGTAGATGTGCAAAATAAACAAGTAATTGATATAGGTTGTGGTGGTGGCATTTACACGAAAGAACTTGCTCTTATGGGAGCCAAAAGTGTTGTTGGGCTTGATTTTTCAAAAGAAATATTACAAGCTGCAAAAGAAAATTGTAACGGCTTCCCAAACATTTCATTCATTCACGGTGATGCACATAATATCTCATTCCCTAATGAAACATTCGACCTTGTCATTTCTCGTGCAGTCATTCATCATTTGCATGATATTCCCACATTTATACGAGAGGCTTCTCGCATATTAAAAAAAGACGGTATACTTATTTTACAAGACCGAACTATTGAAGATTGTACAATTCCAGGAAGTCCTGAACACCTTCGTGGATATTTTTTCTCTGTCTTTCCAAAACTCATTGAAACAGAAGCGAAAAGAAGACCAAAAACCACTACTATTCAGCAAGAATTACAACAATATTCTCTTCAAGCGTTCCCCACACAAACACAATGGGAAGTACGAAAAGTACATGATTCTGTAGAGGCTTTGCTACAAGATTTATCTCCTCGAACAGGCCGATCCATTCTATATGAACTAACAGATAATGAACTTTCTCAACTTCTACATCATATCCAAACGGCATTACAAAACGTCTCTCCTATCATCGAAAGAGATCGTTGGACCATTTGGAGCGCGAAAAAATTGTAAGGAAGGAAGCCTCACAAAGTAATGTGAGGCTTCCTTCTTTCATAATCTAATTTTACAACACTCTTGATATCCTCCACTCCTGGCCTGTGCACTTCCACACTTCGGACATACTAAATATCTAGACTGATTTGTCAACAAACTACCTTTTTGAAAGAGTAAAACTTCTGCTTGTTTAAACGAACGCGAATAATATAACCACATAAAACCAATTATAGCAATAATGCCAAATAATACTCCCATCGCAAGCATTTCAGTCACCTCTTTTGGTTTGTTCTTTCCAGCAAGTGGATTGTTGTATTATTCTCTGCAAATTCAAACAATTCCTTCCTTACTCCTATAAATATCGATTTTCTCCATAAAATTTACAATTCTCTATAATGTTTTACAGCATTTTTACAAATAGTATTAACCCTTATATTCTCAGCTATATTTCTACAGGAAAGTGTATTTCCCAAAAAATATGTTGACTTTCTAAAAAAAACATGTGAAAATACTGTCAGAATACTTGAATTAAAATTCATTGACGAGAACGAGTACGTTATAGGACTGTTCCCCAGAGAGTTGGCGATTTGCTGAAAGCCAACGTTCAGTGCTTAACCGAAAATCATCTCCGAGAAGTAGAACCGAATGCTAAAGTAAGTTCTTACCGGATGTCCCCCGTTACAAGGAACACGTATCATGTTGTACGTTGCAAAGCCGTATACATATAGATTTATTTCTACATGTATAAATTAGGGTGGTATCGCGGGTAAATATAACTCGTCCCTTTCTTTAGGGACGAGTTTTTTGTGTTCTTACAATGAATTTACAAAAAAGGAGGAAAAACAATGAACACTGTATCAAAAAAACATGTTTTTTTCACAGGCCTTATGCTATTTTCTTTATTTTTTGGGGCAGGAAATTTAATTTTCCCTCCAATGCTTGGACAAAATGCTGGTGAAAACTTTTGGCCAGCAATGATTGGTTTTTTACTAACAGGAGTCGGCTTACCACTACTTACTGTTATCGCTATTTCTCTATCAGGAAATGGAATGCAACAACTTGCAAGTCATGTTCACCCATTATTCGGAATATTCTTTACGGTAGTTGTATACATTGCAATCGGTCCATCTATGGGCATCCCACGTGTTGCTAATGTCGCTTATGAAATGGGGGTTAGTTCTTTCTTACCAGAAACTATTCGCTCTAGCAGCCTAGTGCTATTTTTATACACAGTCATCTTCTTTTCTATCGTATTTTGGCTTAGTTTAAACCCTTCTAAGCTCGTCGATCGTATCGGAAGTGTATTAACACCTATTTTATTACTCTCTATTTTTTTATTATTCGTTAAGAGTGTATTTACACCCCTCGGGCAATCTGGACCAGCCATGCAAGAGTATCAAACTTCTCCAATTTTCAAAGGTTTTATGGAAGGATACTTAACGATGGATACCATTTCAGCACTTGCATTTGGGATTATCGTTGTAAATGCAATTCGCTCAAAAGGTGTGAGTGATCGTAAATCAATTGCCATCGCTACAGCAAAAGCAGGACTTATTGCCGCTACTGGTCTCGTACTTGTATATGGTGCACTTGGCTGGCTCGGTACAACTAGTGTCTCTCTCGGATACGCAAAAAATGGAGGACAGCTACTTACCGTTATCGTACAACAATTATTCGGTCCATATGGTCTAATTCTGTTATCTCTTATCGTTACACTTGCTTGCTTAACAACATGCGTTGGACTTGTATCTGCGTGCAGTCAATACTTCTCAACATTATTGACAAAATTTTCATACAAAATGTTAGCAAGTGTCATTTGCTTGTTAGGATTATTAGTTGCCAACTTAGGTTTAACAAAAATTATCGCCATCTCTGTTCCTATTTTACTTGTTGTATATCCAGTTGCAATTGTACTCGTGTTATTATCATTACTTCATAAATATTTCGGTGGCTATCGATCTGTTTATGTATGTGCTTTAATCGGAACAGCAATTGTTAGCGTTTTTGACGGATTAAAACAAGGGAATATTCCTGTTTCATTTATCACATCTTATTTTGAGTTTATTCCATTATATAATGAAGGAATTGGCTGGTTAGTACCAGCGTTAGTTGGGGCTATTATCGGTTTTGCTATCGCAAAATTAAGTCGCGCCAAAGCAGTACCATTAACGGATCATTCACCTGAATCGAAAGTATCATAAAAAAACTCCCATTTCGGGAGTTTTTTACATTTGATAAGAAGTATGATTAAAGCTACTTACTTTATAAGCTTTCGTATAGTAATCAATATTCGTATCCACTGTTTCTACTTTTACAACATCATAGCAATCTTCTTGCTTCACTAGAAATAAATAATATTCTTCTGTCGCCTCAATAATTGCAATACGATCTGTTTCAATATCATATTGTTCACAAAGTGCTTGCAACGCATTCACATAGTTACCTAATTTTTTCGTTTCATCCATTCCAAATATCGTTTGAACTAACATACACTCTCTCCCCTTTGTATGTACTGTTAACACCTTAATGATAACGCTTACATAAATAACCGTCAATAAAAAGCTTTGACCATATATAGTCAAAGCTTCCTTCTTATTTCGTCAATTGGTGTCTAAACGCATAAATAACCGCCTGTGTCCGGTCACTTACATTTAGCTTATTTAATATATTACTCACATGTGTCTTTACTGTTTTAAGGGCAATAAACAACTCATCTGCAATCTCTTGATTACTTTTCCCCTCTGCAATTAATAACAAAATTTCAGACTCTCTTTCTGTTAACTCCTCATGCAAAGGTTGTTCTTTCTTTTGACGCATACGAGACATCATTTTGCCAGTAACTTTCGGCTCTAATACCGTTTCCCCATCATAAGTAGCTCTTACAGCATCTGCAATATCACTCGCTCTTGATGTTTTTAATAAATAACTTGTCGCCCCCGCCTCAATAACAGGATATAACTTTTCATCATCTAAAAAGCTCGTGACAACTACAATTTTCGCTTCTGGCCATTCTTGAATAATAGCACGTGTCGCTTCAACCCCATCCATCTCATCCATAACAAGGTCCATTAAAATAATATCCGGTCTTAATTGCAAAGCTAACTCTGAACCTTTTCTTCCATTTTCAGCTTCTCCAACTACTTCAATATCTGGCTGCGTTGATAAATATGCTGATACACCCATTCGAACCATTTCATGATCATCAACTAGTAATACTTTTATCATGATTCTCCCCCTCTCTCAATCATAATAGGTACTTTCACTTCTATTTGCGTACCTTTATTCGGAAAACTAAGAACTTTTAATGTACCACCAATTTCATGAACTCGCTCTTGCATTGACCTTAAACCGTATGAACCAGCCTTATTAACACCAACTTTAAACCCAACACCGTCATCAATAATTTTCAAAATCGCATATTGATCAATTTTCCGAAGGCGTACTTCGGTTTTCTTTGCCTTCGCATGCCGTAAAGTATTAGACAGCGCCTCTTGTACAATACGGAATAAATGATCCTCTACACCTTTTTTTAATTGAATCGGTTCAATTAACCATTCAATTTTCATATGTTGCTTTCTAGACAGTTCTGTTAATAATTCTTCTATACCCTCTGTTAGTTTCTTACCTTCTAACTGCACTGGGCGTAAATGAAGGAGCAATGCTCTCATTTCTGATTGTGCATTTACAACCATATTCTCAACAAGCTGCAACTGTTTTTTCGTCGTGTCTGGAATTTCAGCTGCTTGCTCATTAATGGCTGACATCATCATCGACATTGCAAAAAGCTGCTGACTTACAGAATCGTGCAGCTCTCTCGCTAATCGATGCCTTTCTTGAGAAATCGCTTCTTGTCTCATCTCTTCATTCCAATGGGCTCGTTCATTCGTTACTTTTTGAAATAGCCCAGCTTGCTCCTCTAAACGACGAGCAAGACCAATTACTTTTCGTTCCACTTCATGAAATTCATCGTCCGCAGTAAATGAAACATCACTCGGAAAATTCCCTCGCTCTACTTCAAATAGAAAAGTATTTAATCCTTGTATACGCTGTTCTATATAATAACCGATTGCATATCCTACAATTCCTCCGATAAGAAGACTCGTACTCATAATAAACAAGCCAATTGGAACAGAAGCAATGGATTCTTTCCAGAGTAAATCATAAACTTGTTGCTCGCTTTTCCATACATATACAATTGTACAAATAAGTGCGATACTCACAGAGGACAACATAGAATAACGAATATACATCCACGAAATATTCCTTTGTTTTTTCATTATACTTTCCTCACTTCCGTATCGCCTACGACAAGCGAAGAAATAATTTTAATACGACGAGGGGCTTCTTTATACTGTTCTGTTCTAAACGTAACATTACGGTTAAATCCAGTTTCTTCGTGTCCTGGCAGGAGCACTCGCCCAACAATAACAGAATGATTTAAAGACAATTCAATATCATATGGTACATATAAGCGAATATTACCAATGACGCCCCGAATCACAATAACCGTTTCTCCCTCTGGAATCATAGCAGTTGTTAAATCAATCTCGACGTCACAAGCACCATATTGGACGTTAATATCCTCTATTTCATAAATATGATCCATCATTCGTACATTACCTACAAACATATTTTTTATATACGGTTCTGTACGATATATTTGTTTTTCTTCATTTATATATCCTTTTTCTTTAATTTCAACTTTCATTGCTTTTTGCCGATGTCCTTGTTGAATAAGTTGATAACCAATTAAAGCTAAACAAGCAAACACAACAAGTACGAATGCCGCTGATGAAAATAAGAAGAATAAGAAGACAATACCACCGACAAATAAAAATACATTCCCTCTTACATAACGGTTCTTCTTTCGATAATGTCTTCCAAACATAATCATAATAAATGCAAATATTAGACCACCTGGTTCAAAATGTCCAAGTATCATATCAAGAAAAAGACCGAATCCAAATATGATGAGGAGCATCCCCATAAATTGTGTTTTTGAAAATTGCTTCTTCATTTCAGCTCCCCCCTCCTTGTCACATATACATAGAAGAAAAGGCATTGCTTTCCAACACCTTTTCTCCTATCACTATATCATAAGCCTGTTTTATTATATACTACAATTATTTTGTTACTTCTTTCGTTAACGATACTTCATTTTTCTCTTTCATTTCACTCTCTAGTTTTGCAATTTTCATATCAAATGTATCACGCTCATGCTCTTCATTTATACGAAGCTCTATGTCACGAATGTGATCTTCAATTTCTTCGAATCGTAAGAACGGATTATTTTCATCCATTTTATGCATAGCAGTATTCATACGGCGGTTTGCATGCGCCATATTTTCACGGGCCATTAATTCCATACGCTTTGCGTTCATTTCTTTTAATTTATTTTTCATTTCTGAAAGACGACGCTCTAACTCATCAATTTGCTCTACAACACCAGCATACATTTCTTCTAAGCGAGTTACTTGCCCTTCATAATACGCTACTTCTTCTAATGCACGTTCATGCAATTGCAATTCGCCTGCTTCTTGTGCGATGATAGCTTGCTTTGATCTTTTATTAACGAAATAACGTGCTTGCTCAAGCTCACGAGCGAAGTTAGATTTTAATGTTTTATGACGTTGAATTAACTTCTCAATTTTTGTTATTTCACGCTCACTATCGCGTAAATATTGGTTTAACATAGCAATTGGATTTTTTCTTTCTTTCTCATCTAACACATTATGAAAATCAGCTAAAATTGCATCGCGTACACGTCCGAATAAAGATTGTTTCATTATAATCTTCCTCTCTTCTACTTTATAATTTGATTTATTTTATATTAGTTTTTCATTAACTTGTTCCACTCATCTTCAAAGTTGCTATATGGTTTAGCACTTTCTGGAGCAGAATCAACAACTACATTTTTTCCTTTTTTCCACTCACGGTATCCGTAGTATAAAACTACTAATGCTGCGATACCGATTAATGCTGGGGAATGAGAAAGTGCAATGGACAAACCGATTAAACCAACAATACCCCAAGCTAACTTTCCAAAGAATGATTTAGCTCGCACAAATGATTTATAGCTCCAGTACACAACTCCTGCTCCAATGGCGAATCCTACAATACCAGCAAGACTACCAAGAGCAATTAAAGCCAAAATACCGGCTGCGATAAACGCTAGAAATTGTTTCATCTTGTGCTTGCCTCCCTTCGATTTGATACTCTTATCTTAACTATTTTTTCATTTTTTCATAACGAGCTTAAGAACTGTTTTCGACTCAGACTTAAGACTGAGTTGCATTCAGCCTTTTGCAAAACGAACATGTATGCGATGCGTATAGATACAGAAAAATTCTTATTCAATAACGGATGAAAATCTCAACTTGCGCGTCCAAAAAATTAGCAATACATACAAACGTTTATTAAATTACATTAAATATATTATTAAGAAAATTATGTTAAAATAAATCAGAAGGCTACATTTAAATTAAAGGGGATATATCATGAATTTACACATTACGAAAGAAATCAATACCGCCGCTAAAAACTATATAAACAATCAGCTTTATGAATATAATTTAAAGCACTTTCCATCTGATTTAAGAGACAGATACTTAGAGATTCATTTATTTCTTAAGGATGAAAATGGTAAAATATGCGGGGGGATATTAGGTGAAGTCTGTTGGAATTGGTTAGAGATTCACTCTTTTATCATCGATGAAGATATACGTGCATTAGGGTATGGAACTAAACTGTTATTAGAAGTAGAAAAAATCGCTTTAGAAAGAAATTGTGATTTTATAAAAGTTGACACTTTAAGCTTTCAAGCATTAGATTTCTATAAAAAATATGGTTATAAAGAGTATGGTATCCTCGATAACGTAGGAAGAGATTATAAACACTACTATTTGAAAAAGGATTTATAAATAATAAAAAACGCTCAGAGAATGTTCTCCGAGCGTTTTCAACTGCTAATAATAAATGTCTCTTTATGTTATGCAGTTTTATGATACTCTTTTTTTTCCGCCACTTTAGAAAATCTCGGGAAACCAATTAATATAGAAATGATTCCACATACTCCAACTAAAATTGGATAAAATGCATATGGTAACAATTCGACCGGAGATAACGCAGCAAATCCTGCCGCTGTTAACATTTGAGCACCATATGGGATTAGCCCCTGTACACAGCAAGAGAAAAGATCCAGTACACTCGCTGATTTACGGGGATCAATTTCATACTGATCCGCAATTTTTTTCGCAAGCGGACCTGTAAAAATGATAGAGATTGTATTGTTTGCTGTACACACATTCGTCATACTCACTAAGCCAGCAATACCAAACTCCGCTCCTTTTTTCGAACGAATATTACGTGTTAAAAGATTCATTAAATATTGAATGCCACCATTATACTGGATAAGTTCAACCATACCACCGATTAAAATGGCAAGTAACACTAACTCCATCATACCGCCCATTCCAGTCGTTACACTTTTAAAGAAACTCTCTAACGTATAACTTCCATCTATAAGACCGATAACACCAGATAGTACAGTTCCACCAGTTAATACAATAAGTACATTCCAGCCAAGTAGTGCTGTAATAAGTACTCCTGCATACGGTAAAATCTTTATCCAGTCAAAACTATGGGCTTTAACTTGCGTATCACTTCCTAAAGTAATTATTACTAATAGTACAATTGTAATAATAGCGGCTGGTAATACAATTAAAAAGTTCGTTTTAAACTTATCTTTCATTTCTGTTCCTTGTGAACGAACAGCAGCAATTGTTGTATCTGAAATAAATGATAAATTATCACCAAACATCGCTCCGCCCACAACAGTAGCCATCGTAAGTGCAATTGAGATATCTGTTTGCCCACTAATACCTACAGCAATCGGTGCTAATGCAGCAATTGTTCCCATTGAAGTTCCCATCGCTAATGAAATAAATGCCCCTATAACAAAAATTCCAGCAACGATAAATCCTTGGGGTAAAATAGATAACGCTAAGTTAACAGTGGAATCAACTCCGCCCATTCCTTTTGCTGTTTCAGAAAACGCCCCTGCAAGTACAAAAATCAGAACCATGATCATAATATCAGGGTTTCCTGCACCTTTAGCAAATCGTTCTACTTTCACATTAAAGCTTTCCTTACGATTCATCACTAAAGCAATTCCTACAGCAATCATAATCGCTACGAGTATCGGCAATTTATAGAAATCACCTGTAATAATCCCAGAACCAATAAATAGCGCCAAAAATATTCCAAGTGGTAATAAAGCTAAACCATTTCCTCTCGTTTCTTTCAAAGTATCATCTCTCCCTAGTTTTCAACCTTTTCTAATTAACAACAAAAGACCTCTTCCGACGAGAAGAGGTCTTATACATCTATAAGAAACACTCTTCTCATTTTTCAAGCACACGCTTGCTGGATTTGGCACAGCACTCTGAAATCGAGTCCGCTGCCGAGGCATCGTAGGGCCAGTCCCTCCGCCTCTCTTTATAAGAAGGTTTCATATTTATTTTTTAATAATAATTTCTTTCCTAACTTTACTCGCTTACAAAACAAAAGTCAATTATTTTTTGTATAGATTTTTTTGGTAATTATGCAAAAATATGAATAAACCAATCATTTTAACTTTTCGATTTCTTTATCCAATATTGAGATCCAATAAAATTTTCTATTTTTTATCGTCGCGATAATCCATTTTGTTGTATTCCATGCTAACTCATATTCTTCTTTTGTAACATCACCAATTTTATAGGCATCCTCTAACTCGTCTTCATCCAGTACATAGATCTCACCGTTCGGTAACAATACTACATCTAAATATAAATCATCAAAATAAGGTAAACCACGCTCGTCTATTTTATATTCTTTCGTCACGTCGATATAATATTGTACTAATTGTTTTTGATTGTCTAACATAGCTGTAATTGCAAAGTTTTCCCCGTTTATAAAATATTGCATCCATGTATACCCATCACCTGCAATGCAAAGCTGTTTACCATTGTATTCTTTATAACTAGGTTCTCTCACCTTTTTTATGTCCAGTATTCCTAACATTCCATCCTCTACTTGCTTAACCCTATAATCCTTCTCTATTAGTCGCTTCCACGAAGAACCGTCACCATATTTACGTTTCATTACGTCCGCTCCTCTTCTATATATAGAAAAGCCCCCACATATTATGTGAGAGCTTGTTCATATTATAATTAAGCTGCTTGACCCTTTTCAGATATCTCTTTTAAATAGGCTTGTCCTTTTTCAGCGTCATATTGACCTTCCCACTTAGACATAACTACAGCCGCTAAAGAGTTACCTACAACGTTAACTGCTGTACGAGCCATATCAAGAATACGGTCAATACCTGCAATAAACGCTAAACCTTCAGCTGGAATACCTACTGTACCAAGTGTTGCTAATAATACAACGAATGATACGCCCGGTACACCCGCGATACCTTTTGATGTAACCATTAATACAAGTAATAACGTAATTTGTTGTGTAATGGATAATTCAATACCGTACATTTGCGCTAAGAAAATTGCCGCAATTGCTTGATATAAAGTTGATCCATCTAAGTTAAATGAATAACCTGTTGGAATAACGAAAGATGTAATTGCTTTCGGACAACCGAATTTCTCCATTTTCTCCATAATTTTCGGTAAAACCGTTTCTGAACTTGCTGTAGAATACGCTAAGATCAGCTCGTCTTTTAAAATCTTAAAGAATTGGAAAATGTTTATTCCAAATATTTTCGCTGTAAGTCCTAATACAACTACAACGAAGAAGATCATTGCTCCGTATACTACAATGAGTAATTTCCCTAATGGAATTAATGAAGCTAATCCGAATGTAGAAACTGTAACACCAATTAATGCGAATACACCAAATGGTGCAAACTTCATAACTTGGTTCGTTACATAAAACATTGCATCTGCTACACCTTGGAAAAATTGCAGAACTGGTTTACCACGCTCACCAATTGCTGCTACACCTAAACCAAATAATACTGAGAAGAAGATAATAGCAAGCATATCACCTTCAGCTAATGATTTCATAATGTTCGTCGGAACAATATTTACAAACGTATCCGCGAACGAATGACTTTGTACTTGCTCTGTCGTATGTGTATATTTAGAAATATCTGTTTTTGTTAACTTATCCATATCAACGCCTTTTCCAGGTTGGAAAATGTTTGCTATTAATAAACCAACAACAATTGCAAGTGTTGTAATAATTTCAAAGTAAATAATTGTTTTTCCGCCTAGTCGACCTAACTTTTTAATATCGCCAACACCAGCAACCCCAACAACAATACTCGCTACAACAATCGGTACAACAATCATCTTAATTAATCGGATGAAAATATCACCAATTGGTTGTAAGTACTTCACCACTTCCTGATTGCCAAAGAAAATCGCCCCAACTGTAATACCAAGCGCAAGTCCTATTAAAATTTGCCATGCAAGTCCTATTCTTTTCATACTTGTGGTAACCCCCTCTTCGATGTGTCACTCTATCTCTCATTCTATCTCTATAAAACTTGAAATTAAGAGTATTACATATTATTCGACAATTCACTACATTTTGTCCCTGTTGAAAATCATAAATCAAAATTTAAAATCTGACAACAAAATAAGTTTGCACGAATGCAAATAATTTTCTTGACAAAAACAAACTCCATGTCAGAAAACCTCACATGAAATCGATTCCTTACTAGTGATTAATAGGTTTTTAAAATACTGTTTCATTATGGAAAACTCCATCATTTTCCATGTTTTTTTAAAAAATATAGAAATTGATATCTTTTTCTATACATTCAAGAATTTTAAATTTATGACAAACACTACGAAAAGATACTAAATTCCGACAAAACTTAGCAAAATTATAAAATTTTCTTTACATTATGATTACAACGATAGACACTCTTCTTCTTATGATATATAACATTCATAGGGAAAGGAGCAAGACAACCATGAAAAAGAAATTTGCAGCATTTAGTGTTTTAGCAACTGGAACGATTTTCGTTTCCCCGTTACTTTCACCCGTATACGCTGAAACGAATGAGAATAAATTATCTAATATTCAATCCGAATTAGAAGGCAAACAAAATGACTTACAAAATAAATCAGCTGAGAAAGAACAAATAGAAAAAGAAATCCAGGAATTACAAAAGAAAATCGACGAATTAACTACTTCTATTAATAAAAACGAAGCTGAATTAAACGATACAAAAAAAGAAATTAGCAACACACAGCAAGTTATTACTGAAAAAAAGAAACATATAGAGCAATTACAAACGAACATAGATACACGGCAGGAAGTTATTAAACAACGACTACAATCTATGCAAGAAAAGCCTCGTACGAGTATCATTACAGAAGTAATAACAAGTTCTGCAAATATTGCCGATCTTGTTGATAATATGTATTCTGTAAGTTTAATTTTAAATAGCGATACAGATATTGTGAAAAAGCAAACAAGTGATCAGAATGCTGTGACGACAGAAAAAGAAGCTGTTGAGAAAAAAGAGCAACAATTGAAAGAATCCGAGCAAAAATTAGTACAAAAACAACAAGAGTTACAAAGTAATCAACAACAGCAACAAACTTTTATTAACGATCTACATACGAAAGTAGCAAAAGTAGATTCAGAGATTGAAGGGTTAGAAGAATCAAAAGGCATTTTAGAAAACCAGCGTCAAGCTGTTCAAAAAGCAATTGAAGAAGAAAAACGTGCAGAAGAAGCGCGTAAAGCCGAAGAGGCACGTAAGGCTGAGGAAGCAAAAAAACAAGCCGCCGCAAATGCTAAAGAAAGCACACAATCCGCACCAACACCGCAAGATACGAACAAAGGTGGATTTATTAAACCTGCCGCTGGATCGAAAACTTCAGGATTTGGTACACGTTCTTTAGATAACCATAAAGGAATCGATATCGCAGCTTCAGGAACAGTGCCAATTATTGCCGCTGCAGATGGCGTCGTTATCCGTTCAGAATTATCATCTAGTTACGGAAATGTTGTATACTTATCTCACCGTATAAACGGAAAAACATATACAACTGTATATGCACATATGAGTAGCCGCTCTGTATCTAATGGACAAACTGTAAAACAAGGCACTCAACTTGGCTTTATGGGGAACACTGGCCAATCATACGGACAACATTTACACTTCGAACTTCACCTTGGGGAATGGAATGTTGGTAAGACAAACGCAGTTGATCCGTCTCCTTATATCGGATTATAAAAAACTCGGTGCATACCGAGTTTTTTTTACTACTTCACACTTTTTAGGCGTTTTACATAAACTACAACTAAATGCCTATATTTTGCGGGGTGATAAATATGAATACACAATTACAAGAAGAAATAGAAGAAGCTAGAGAAACATACATTGGCCGGCTATTTACATTCGGCGGCTCAGCGTTATTTTTAATTGGATCATTTATCGCAGTTGTCACAGCTTATAAAGCATATAATCGCTTATTAAATACTTCTACAACACAATAAAAAGACGGAGAATCCACATCTCCGTCTTTTTATTATGCAAACATTTTAAATACGCCTATCGCATTTAAAAATACGATAATTACAGTTACCGGAATAACATAACGAAGTAAGAAGAACCAAATGTTAAATAATGTTTTCCCTTTCGTTTCCGTAACTTCTAATTCTTCCATTAATAACTCTTTACTCATTTTATTTGGTACGAATAGCGAAATGGCTAGCACTCCGAGTGGCAGTAATACATTACTTACCGAAAAATCGACGAAATCAAAGAATGTCTTACCAAATATTTTTACATCACTCATAATTCCAAACGATAACGCTGATGGAATACCAACTGCAAAAATAAGAATACCAATTAATAAAGAAGCTGACGGACGCTTCTTCTCATTATCTTTCGCAACAGATGCTACTACAATTTCAAGCATTGAAATCGCAGATGTTAAAGTCGCAAAGAAGAATAAAACTAAAAACATAATGAAGAAAAATTGTCCAAATGGAATTTTTGCAAAGACAGCAGGAAGAACGATAAACAGTAGCCCTGGTCCTTCTGTCGGTTTAACTCCTAATGCGAAAATCGCTGGGAAAATCGCTAATCCTGCAAGTACTGTAATAAATACAGTTAAACTTACAATAGATGTTGCTGATTTAGCTAAATGCTCTTCTTTCTTTAAATACGAACTATACGTTACCATTACCGAGGCACCTACCGTTAGTGAGAAGAAAGATTGCCCCATCGCATATAAAATCGTATCTGCTGTAAGCTTTGAAAAATCTGGTTTTAAGAAGAACTCTACCCCAGCCATAGCACCATCAAGTGTTAACGCACGAATAATGATAGCAATAAATAAAATGAATAATAGCGGCATCATGTACTTACTTGCTTTTTCTATGCCTTTTTCCACACCTTTACTAACAACAAAAATGGTACAAAGCATAAAGATGAATTGCGCCCCAATCGCACTTACTGGATTTGAAATTGTTTCAGCAAACAATTGTCCATAATCGACTACTCCGTTCCAGAAACTACCTGTGACACTATAGTATAAATAAAGTAAAATCCATCCACCTACAACACTATAAAAAGATAGTACGCTAAAACAAGTAACAACCCCCATACGACCAATCCAAGGATATAACTTGCTATTCGGTACTAATACTTTATAAGCTGTAACGGCCTCTTTTTGAGTACTACGGCCAATAACAAATTCAGCTAAAAGAAGAGGCATACCAATAAATAAAGTTAATAGTAAGAATACAAGGAAGAATGCGCCTCCCCCACCATTACCTGCAACATATGGAAACTTCCATATTGCACCAAGACCTACTGCGGCTCCGGCTGCTGCGAGTACAAAGCCAATTTTCGACGTCCATTGCTGTGTTTCTTTCATCATAAATTCTCCTTTTCTGAATATTATAACTTTTATCAATTATACACTTTCATTTCATACTCGCACACCTCCTTTAGAAAATAAAAAAGTCCCCTACACGCAAATATGCATGTAGAGGACGATATATGTAATAGAATACCGTGGTACCACCTCAATTGGATCAATAAATCCCACTTGTTCAGGTACAGGAAAATTCCGATACCCTATCCTTTTAACGGCGGAACCCGGGTTGCCTACTGCAATGTTCAGCATACCTCTCGCAAGCCCATTCTGTATATTTTATCGTACCGGGCTCACACCTTACCCCAGCTCTCTGAACGCATCAAATATACGTACTCTTCTTGCTCATCGATTTCATCTTTTGAAGTTACTTGTGATTATAAATTATATTTTTATATTTGTAAAGCACAATTCACTCACTATCCTATATAAATTCCCCTCTCTAATTCTTGTAAAAAAAGCTCTCTTTTTTGTTCGCTTTGAACATATATCGACTTTAATACTTCTTGTAACAATATATTTTTTTTCCTTTTCTCTACTTGTAATTCTTTCACTTTTAGTCTAACTTCATATAAAAAATCAAGATACGATTCATACTTCTCATCATATTTATTTGCGATATCATCACGAATTTTTTTTGCAAGTTTCGGACTTGCCCCTCCAGTAGAAACAGCTACATTAAGCAATCCACGATGAATTGCCGCCGGAAAATGAACATTTCCACTTTCCGGATTCGTAATAACATTTACCAATTGATTCACTGCGGCATCTTCAGCAATTTGTTCATTTAGTACCGAATTACTAGTCGCTGCAACTACTAAAAAAGCATCTTTAATATCACTTTTCTCATACTCTCTTTGATACCAACGAATTTGCTTTTCTTCTACAAGTTTCACTAAATTTGCATCTAATTCTGTACTTACTACAACAATATCCGCACCTTGTTTTAGTAAAGGAATAATTTTAAACCCCGCTACTCTCCCTCCACCAATGACAACAACACGTTTCTTATCAACTCGCACTGTAAGTGGATACATATTGATCTCCCTTCAATATTTCCTCTGTTTTCTGAATTAACATCTCTCGAAACGCTACATTCTTTCCTAAATAGGGACTTATTTTTATCTCTTCCGACTCATATTGACGCACTTCTTTCTCAACATGTTTCATGAGTAAGCCTGTAAATAATAAGTAAGGTAACACAACAATGTTCCGTTCTTTTTGTTCTACAATTTCTTTCAACCTCTCATCAAACTTCGGCTCCGCGGCTGCTAAATAACAAACTTCCACCTCTTTAATGTTCTCTTCTTTTTGAAATAAAGAAGAAATCCACTTTATGTCTTGTAAAGTTTCCGGATCACTACTCCCTCTTGCAATGAGCAAAAGTGTTACTTCTTCTTTATAGTCTTTAATACCACTTCCGTTATATACCGCTTTTACAAGCACTTCTGATACACCAAATGGATTACCATACACTATTTTGATATCCGGATATTCCTCGTTTAACTTTCGTAATTCAAACGGAATATCTTTCTTTACATGTCCTGCCGCTAATAAAAAAACAGGAATAGCGACAATCTCTGTAGCACCACGCTTCACACATGTACGAAATCCTTCTTCAATAGAAGGATTCGCTAGCTCTAAAAAACAAATTTCTTGAATATTTGCCTCTATACGGTTCATACATGACGTAATAAATGCAACCGCTTCTTCTTTTGCTGCTTTCAAACGGCTTCCATGACATATATATATAACAGCCTTCATTTTACAATACTCCGCTTACTTGATATGCATTTTCCGTTTGTTTCTCAAACCAATGTATCTTTTCTCTAAAACGGACAACTTCTCCAATAACAATCATACTTGGATTTTGAATTCGTTCTTTTTTGGCAACATCTACAATTGTTCCTAACGTCGCTATAACAGTACGCTGCATAGATGTCGTTCCCCACTCAATGATAGCGGCAGGTGTACTTTGATCTTTTCCATGTTTTATTAGTTGTTCACATATGTAAGGTAAATTACTAACCCCCATATAGACCGCTAATGTATCTACACCTTTCGCTAAACTTTCCCACTTCACTTCCTCTTCAGCCCCTTCTTTCCGGTGCCCTGTCACAACAGCAAAACTTGCACTTGCATCGCGATGCGTTACTGGAATTCCAGCATAAGCAGGAGCAGCTATACCAGCTGAAATACCAGGAATAATTTCAAATGGGATACTTTGCTTCGCTAACGCTTCAGCTTCTTCTCCACCTCTTCCAAATACAAATGGATCTCCGCCCTTAAGTCTCGTTACAACTTTTCCTTTTTTCGCATATTTAATAAGAAATGTGTTAATCGTCTCTTGCTTCATCGTGTGATAATTTGGGAGTTTCCCGCAATAAATTAAATCCGCTTCAGGCTTTGCATGAGAAAGCAATTCTTTATTTACGAGACGGTCGTACAATATAACATCAGCCTTCTCGATGCATCTCAACCCTTTAACAGTAATTAAGTCCGGATCACCAGGACCCGCCCCGACGATATAAACCTTCCCCATAATCTCTCCTCATTTCTACTATAAAATGAAACTTCCACTCTTAATCACGAATGGAAGTTACTATTATTTCGTATTACATGTTCTCTACTCATGAATAACAAATGCCGCCCCTTTTCGAATCTTCTTTTTTTCAAACAAAGAAATCTCTTTCACTTCTGGTAACGGTAAAAAATGTTTTTCAAGCTCAATTTCCGCAAGCTTAAATGCCTGTTCTTCACTCTGAGCAACGACAACAATTGGAACAATACTATTTACTAATACAGCTTCAAATCGATATAAGTCCATATTGCCCCTCCTAAGATGCTATTACTTCTTCTAATACACGATTTAGTACAATTTGTAATTCTTCCACTCCAACACGTCCTACGAAATCATAAAACGTTTCGGCTAGTAATTTATTCTTTTGGAAATAACTTAAAAAGGACACGAGAACATCCGGCAAATCTTCTCCATCTATTTTCCCTTTTAACTTTTCGTTATATGCTCCTCCGTCTAATAGTGTTCCGCCCACATATATTTCAAACGCCTCAACGATTCCCTTTTCCTTCGTTTTCAGTTTTATCCCTTGCAAACCAATATCAGCAATTTGACGTTGACCACATGAGTTCGGGCATCCTACCATATGAATTCGAACTGGAACATCGAGTGCAATTTGTGTATCTAAGTACTCTGCCATTTTGCGTAATCTTTCTTTCGTTTCTACTAACGCAAGATTGCAATACTCAATGCCAGTACATGAAACCGCATGACCGATAAACGATTTCGGATTTGCTGAAATTGCTTCAAACAACGGTTCACTTAATAATCCTGCAACATTTTCTGGCAGAACATTCGGAATAATGAAGTTTTGTGAGTTACAAGTTCGAATTTGCCCGTTTCCATATTTCTTTGCAATTCTTGCAATCTCAAACATTTCCTTTGCGTGTAAACGCCCTACTGGTACATTAAAGCCGACATACTTTAATCCTGCTTGTTTTTGATCTTGAACGCCATAAAAGTATCCTGCATTCCAGCCTTTGAGAGCACTTTCCCCTTTACTTTGCAATGGGCCTGTGTATTCTACTAGTTTCTCTTTAAATTTCTCAGCGCCCCAGTCAGCGACAAGAAATTTCAAACGTGCTAAGTGGCGTTTTTCACGATATCCAAAATCACGGAATATAGTAGCAATTGCAATCGACACTGCCTTCACTTCTTCTGGTAAAACGAATACATCTAATTCTTCCGCTAAGTATGGACGAGCTGATAATCCTCCGCCTATTTTTATATGAAACCCAACCTTTTCCCCACCATTTATTTCTTTCGTAGCAGGTGTAAACGCCACACAGTTAATCTCTGCATTTGCTGAATTATAAATGTTAGAACTAATAGACATTTTGAATTTACGTGGTAGATTAGAAAACTCTTCATTATGTTGGAAGTAATCGTATATTTCTTTAACAATCGATGTTGTATCAAATAGTTCATTCGCATCAATTCCAGCAAGTGGATTACCTGTAATATTACGCGTAATATCACCGCATGCCCCTGCTGAAGATAAACCAACTCTAGCTAACCTCTTAAAAATATCCGGAATTTGCCCAATTTCTAACCAATGAAACTGAATCGCCTGTCTTGTCGTAATATCTAACACATCACGCCCATAATCTTCAGCAATGGAAGCCAACACCTCTGCCTGCGCATTTGTAATAATTCCAGAAGGAATGTTGACACGCATCATAAAATAGCCCGCTTCTTTCGGCCTTTGCAAATACAATCCCGCCCATTTAAAAGCGTCCCACTCTTCTTTCGGAATAGATTCAAATCCATTCTCCGCATAGTAAGGAATATCATTAAAGATTTCTAATCCGTCTTTCTCTAATTTCTTTTTCTCTGTTTGATTTAATTTTTCATTATTAGCCCACACTTTTTCATAACTCATCTTTTATCCCCCTATATGAAACTACGCTCTTGCAAGTACTTCACAATTTGCTCTGCACATTCTTCAATAGAATACTTGTGCGTTTCTACAATTAATTCTGCTTGTTTTGGTTCCTCATACGGTGAATCAACACCAGTAAACTCTTTAATATCACCTTGTCTCGCTTTTTTGTATAACCCTTTTGGATCACGTTTTTCACACTCTTCAATTGGACATTTTACAAACACTTCTATAAACTCATCTGCCGCTAATAAATCCCTAACTTGTTTTCGATCTACTTGAAATGGTGAAATAAACGCTGTAAGGACAACAGTACCTTGATCTACAAATAGCTTCGCCACTTCGCCAATACGTCTTATATTTTCCATACGATCACTTTCAGAAAAACCTAAGTCTTTATTTAAACCGTGCCGAATGTTATCCCCATCTAGCACATAATTTCCGATATTCTTTTCAAATAGTTTACGAGCAACCGCATTCGCTACTGTAGATTTGCCCGAAGCTGATAAACCAGTAAACCAAACTACAAAACTGTGATGCCCATTCTTCACTCTTCTCTCATCTTTTGAAACAGAAGCTGTATGCCAAGTAATATTCGTATCCATCTCATTCTCTCCCTATTCTGTTACTACTTCTTTTTTCAAACCTTTAATTAGCACTTCCACTACTTCTTTACGACTAAATGTACTTGGCGGAATCTCACCATTCCTTAACATTTCTCGTACTTTCGTACCCGATAAAATGACACGGTCTTCTTTTCCATGCGGACATGTTTTCGTTGAAGCCATTGCTTCACATTTCGTGCAGTAAAAACTATGTTCAAAAAATAACGGCGTAATCCCTAACTCTTCTACTGTAAAATTCGTAAAGATTTCCTGCGCTTCATATGTTCCGTAATAGTCCCCTACCCCAGCATGATCACGCCCTACAATAAAGTGGGTACAACCAAAGTTCTTTCTTACTAGTGCATGAAATATCGCTTCCCTTGGTCCTGCGTAACGCATTGCTGCAGGAAATACACCTAAAAAGACACGATCTTTCGGATAATAGTTTTGAAGTAACACTTCATAGCTTTCCATCCTTACATCAGCAGGAATATCATCTGACTTCGTTTCCCCAACGAGCGGATTTAAAAAGAGACCATCTACAATTTCAAGGGCAGATTTTTGAATATACTCATGGGCACGATGTACTGGGTTTCTCGTTTGAAATCCAACTACTGTTTTCCAACCGCGTTTTTTAAATTCTTCTCTCGTTTCAATTGGATCTAAATGATAAGAAGGAAACGGATTATTTCCAAAGCGTTTTGTAAGAATAATAGCTCCTCCAACGTAAACGTTTGGTCGTTCATATAATTTTTTCACACCTGGATGTGCTTCATCCGTCGTTTTATATACAAGTAACGCTTCTTTTTCTTTATCTGGTACAAAAATATCTTCTATTTGAATAACACCATATACATTTCCTGCGTTGACAAGTTTTACTTCCTCTCCAGCCTGCAGTTTCTCGGCTACTTCTTCTGTTACCGGTAGTGTAATCGGTATACTCCATACGCTACCATTTGCTAAACGCAGCGTTTCTACTACTGAATCATAATCTCTCTTCCCTAAAAATCCTGTAAGAGGGCTATATCCTCCTGTCGCCAAAAGTTCTAAATCACTAAGTGCAATTTTGTCTATCTCGATTTCCTTTATAATGTTCGATATTTCATATGTTTCATCAATGCGGTTTACTAATTCATTTGTTGTACTCATCTTCTTATATCCCTTCTTAGCTTTATTTCAAAATCTATCTCATTGAAAGTGAAGGCCACATTCCGTCTTCATTTTCCCAGCCCATCTTCCATCTCTTGAGTTGCCACCATCACCTACAGGTAATGTACATTTCTCACACCCAATACTCGGATAGCCAGCATCATGCAATGGGTTATACGGCAAACTATGTTTATATACATATCGCCAAACTTCTTTCCAAGTCCAATGAATGAGCGGACAAACTTTAATAGATTGAAAACGACGATCTTGATTTATAAACTGTGTATGCTTACGCGTTTCTGATTGTTCCCTTCTTAAGCCTGATATCCACGCTTTTTCCGCTGCTAATGATTTTTCTAACGGTAAAATTTTTCTAATACTACAGCAAAGATTCGGATTACTTTCCCATAACTTCTCTCCATGAAGCTTCGCTTGTTCATCGAGTGTAAGTTCTGGCTGTTTTTCTATAATATTTAATGAAGGAAATCTCTCGCGTACCTTCTTAATTAATTCGTACGTTTCTTGAAAATGAACATTTGTATCCAAAAATACAACTTTAGCAGATGGATTTACTTGGTTTATAAGATGCAATAAAACCATTCCCTCCACCCCAAAGCTACATGCATATACAATTTCATCTTTATATTCGTTATAAGCCCAACTTAATACCGATAGCGCGCCTTTCGTTTCATCTTCTTCAGAAAATGAAACACTATTTTCTTTCCACGTTTCGTACGTCAACATGTTTTTTCCCCCTGTAAAAGCAAAAAGACGGCTTTAACCTATTAAAAATAGATTAAAACCGCCTCTAGTTTTTCTAGTCAGCGCTTTTTACTTTAAACGAACCTTTTCACTTTTTTCTAATTGAATCACTTTTCCATCTTGCACAACAATTGTAATGGAACCATATTTCATATCAGCAAGCATCGCTTGAATTTTCTCAGATACTTCATCAAAATGCTCCCGTACGCTCACGCAAACAGCCCCCCTTTTTATTCATAAAAAAAATCTTTCCCATTTCGAAAAGACTGTTCGGTAATATATTTTACCTTATCTTTCAAAATGGATTCCATTTTGCTGGATTTAGCACCTTGCTTTCTATAAGCAGGTTGCCGAGCTTCGTAGGGCCAGTTCCCTCAGCTTCTCTTGATAAGCTTTGTATTTGTATTTTATCACAATTCTGATTTTTTTCAATCCTAGTTTTCCGATATATTTAATTATTTTTCTTTTTTTAAAAGGAGTTGCCTTTACTAGACAACTCCTTCTTTCTCATTCACACCAGCTCTTTAATACGTATGCGATCGTTCCCAATGATATTTTCATATGTTTCACGTTCTACGACAATTTGTGACGTCCCGCCTTTTGCAAAGACGACAGCTGGTCTACGAATACGATTATAATTATTCGCCATCGAGTACCCATATGCCCCCGTACAAGAAATTGCTAGTAAATCAGAAGAAGCAACTTGCGGTAAGTTAATATCCCAAATCAGCATATCTCCACTTTCACAGCATTTCCCAGCAATCGAAACGAGTTCCTCATTCTCATCATTCCCTCGATTCGCCAACATCGCCTCATAACGGGCTCCGTATAGAGCTGGTCTTAAATTATCTGTCATTCCACCATCGACTGAAACATATTTCCGAATGCCAGGAATCTCTTTCACCGCTCCGACTGTATAAAGTGTTGTTCCCGCATCACCTACGATACTACGACCTGGTTCAATCCATATTTCTGGAAGCGGATATTCACATAATGTAAATTGTTCTCTTATCGTACTTGTTACAGCGTGCACATACGTTTCAAGTGTTAACGGTGTATCTGAATCCGTATAACGTATACCGAAACCTCCGCCCACATTTAATACTTTCATCACATAATGTGTTCGCTCTCTCACTTCTTCTAAAAATTGGCGGAGTACTTCAATTGCTCGAACAAATCCAGCCGTTTCAAATATTTGTGATCCGATGTGCGAGTGAATTCCTAGCACATTATAATTTGATTTTTGCAAGGCAAGCTCAATTGCTTGCATCGCTTGACCATTTGAAACACCAAATCCAAATTTCGAATCCTCTTGACCTGTTGTTATATATTCGTGTGTATGTGCCTCTACTCCAGGCGTTACACGGATTAATATGTTCACAAATTTCCCATGTTGCATTGCTAAATCATGTAAGATTTCTAATTCTAAGAAATTATCTACTACAAAACAACCGATATTCGCCTGAAGAGCCATAATCATTTCTTCTTCTGTTTTATTATTTCCGTGAAAATGAATACGCGATGCCGGAAAACCAGCTTGGAGCGCAGTATATAATTCTCCTCCAGAAACAACATCTAAAGACATATTCTCTTCACGAGCTACTCGGCACATCTCCATGCACAAGAACGCCTTGCTTGCATATGCTACTTGATAAGAGAAACCACTTTCTTTAAAAGCACGATGAAACGCGCGGCACTTTCCTCGAATAGACTCTTCATCGTATACATAAAGTGGTGTTCCGTATTGTTTTGCTAGTTGCGTCGTATCGCACCCACCAATTTCTAAGTGTCCTTGCCCATTGATTCGGCTTGTGCCGTGTAAATACATTTAAATTCCTCCCTTATTTCCTCTAAAACTCATAACCCCAATCTTCTATTCATTGCAGCACGCTTTTAGATAGACAAAAAACGCGCGGAACAATGTTCACACGCGTTTCTTATTAGGAAAAATATATATTGAAAAAATAAACGAGTTGTTATCTTCTCAAAATAAGAAACCGCATCAACATCTCCAAATAGCTCTTCATAAAATAAATCTTATGACAGTACTACATTTATTCAATGCAGTCCCAATATATGAATAAGATGGTTATTCTTATATTTCGGCAATAGTCCCTTTCAACCTATGATCACAGATTCCATTAAATCTCCCATAGCTTACTCTTTCCTATCGCGGCCTCTACCTTTGAGAGTAGATGAGGTAAGTCTATTTAATTTTCAAACATCTAATTGTTGCTATTAACAATACCAAAGGACCATTTTATTTGTCAAACAATTTTTTATATTGTTTTTTTACAGTTTAATTTTGCCTCATTTGGTAAGCGCTTTACTGAAACCTTTGTCACTTCCCATTCGCCCTCTTCGTTATTAAATGTAATCGTTATCTTCTCAAATGGTGGAACAATTTTCCCACCAACCTGTTCATACTTCGTTACTTCAATACTCGCTTGAAATAAATATGTACCACTATACACTTTTTTTAAACTAATAATTTTAGGACATTGATAAGGCTTCAAGCTCCCATATTGTTTTTCAATTGCCTTATTTATTTTTGGAAATAAAACAGAATAAAGGGCATCTTCCATAAGGGGTGCATCATATTGTGCTACCGATACACTCGGTGAAGCAAAAAGTATAACACTACTGCATACTATAAAATATAATAATTTTCGCATTATAACCTCCGTTTTATTACTCGATTCTTTTTGCGCACGATAATTATCATACATAGAAACTCCGTTTTATTGTCTCCCACTGCCCTTTTTCTACTCAATTATTATAAAAAAGCCCACAACTCTCTTTTATTTTCGTATAATGATACTCATAGTATAATAAACATAATAACAAAGGACTGTTCGTATATATAAAATGAGGCGCTAATCAAACCGGCTCACAAGAACCGTCATGCTTTTAGGAGAGGAGTATATTATGCTACAAAATCTGTTTCCAAAACTGCGATTTGCACTAGTTGCAGTCGTTTTATTATGGATAAAAACATATATTGTGTACAAGCTAGCATTTGATATTAGAATTGATAACTTCTTTGAAGAGTTTATGCTTTTTATTAACCCACTAGCTTCGTTACTTTTATTTTTTGGTTTCGCTTTACTTGCATCTAAGTACCGAAACCGAATTATTATTGTAATTAGTTTTATACTGTCATTTATTTTATTTGGAAATGCAATGTTTTACGGGTTCTATAACGATTTTGTTACTTTCCCTGTTTTATTCCAAACAAATAATATGGCTGACTTAGGGACGAGTATAAAAGAACTCTTTACGTATAAAACATTACTTTTATTTGCAGACGCAATTATTTTAATGTTTATTTCGCGTAAATTCCCATCATTTGGTGATAAAACACCCCTTTCTCGCTCTGAGAAGCGAACTTTCTTTAGCGGTGTAACAGTATTATTAGCACTACAAATTGTTGTTTCAGTTATATATAAACCACAAATGTTCTCACGCTCGTTTGATCGTCAAACTGTCGTGAAAAATCTAGGTTTATACACATATCATCTATTTGATATTACACTTCAATCTAAATCTTCGGCTGAACGTGTATTTGCAAGTGGCGATGGATTCTCTGAAATTAAAAACTATACAGACTCAAAAGATAAGCAAGTTGATAAAAACTTATTTGGAGCTGCAAAAGGTAAAAATGTAATTTTAATTTCAATGGAATCTACACAAAGTTTTGTTATTAATAAAAAAATAAATGGAAAAGAGATTACTCCATTTTTAAATGAGTTTATAAAAGATAGTTTTTATTTCGATAACTTCTATCATCAAACGGGACAAGGTAAAACTTCTGATGCTGAATTTATCGTTGAAAATTCCCTTTATCCGTTAGACCGTGGTTCTGTATTCTTTACTCATGCAACAAATGAATACACTGCCACACCAGAACAATTAAAGAAATACGGATATTCTTCTGCTGTCTTCCATTCAAACGATAAAACGTTTTGGAATCGTGACGTAATGTATCCTGCGCTTGGATATGATCGTTACTTTAATTTAAATGATTACGTAGGAACGGAACAAATGTCTGTCGGTTGGGGATTAAAAGATAAAGAGTTCTTTGAGCAATCTATTCCAAAGTTAAAATCTTTACCACAACCGTTCTATACAAAATTTATTACGTTAACAAACCATTTTCCATTTCTTCTAAATCCAGAAGATCAATATGTTGATGAATTTAATTCCGAAAGTGGTGTTTTAAATCGCTACTTCCCAACCGTTCGTTACACGGATGAAGCTCTTAAATTATTTATTAAACAATTGAAAGACGAAGGACTATATGATAATTCCGTTATTGTCATTTATGGTGATCATTACGGCATTTCTGAAAACCATAATGCAGCTATGGCTCAGTTCCTTGGGAAAGACGCTATTACACCGTTTGATTCTATGCAATTACAACGCGTCCCTCTCATTATTCATGTGCCTGGCCAAGAAGGAAAAGTCATCTCTAAAGTATCTGGTCAAATTGATATTAAACCAACGTTACTTCATTTACTTGGTATTAAAACAAATCAATCCGTAGAATTTGGAACAGACTTATTTACGAAAGAAAAAGACCCTCTTATGGTAATGCGGGACGGCAGTTTTGTTTCGGAAGATTATGTTTATACAAAAAATATGTGCTATAAAAGAAGCACAGGTGAAGAAGCTGATTTAACACTATGTCAGCCTTATATTGAAAAAGCAAAAACAGAATTAAAATTATCCGACAAACTCATTTATGGAGATTTATTAAGATTTGATCCTAACAATCGATATAAAACCGGAACGATGACAACGAAATTTGAATAGTGTAGGAAGCAACTTTACAAAAGTTGCTTCCTTTTTTTACTTATTTTTCAAATTTCTCTTCTATACAATCTTTCACAAATTGGGAATTTTTTTCGTATGAGAAAGAAATTTATGGTATGATAAAATAAGTAAACTTTCATACACTAATTAAGAATTTATAACAGAAAGCAAGGGATCAGATTTTGTATAGAGCAGCTATTCCAAACTTATTTACGCTCGGGAATTTATATAGCGGATTTTTGTCAATCGGCTATGCATCTTTAGGATATTATAAATCAGCTGCTATTTTAGTACTGATCGGGATGATGTTAGATAGTCTTGATGGTCGTGTCGCTCGTTTATTACGCGTTGATTCACAAATGGGAAAAGAGCTTGATTCACTCGCGGATGTTGTAACATTTGGCGCAGCACCTGCTGTTTTAATGTATTACACATCTTTTTCCAACTATGGAATCATTGGACTATACATAGCGGGATTATTCCCTCTGTTCGGAGCATATCGCTTAGCACGATTTAATGTAACACCATCTTCTACTTCTATGAAATATTTCACTGGAGTTCCGATTACTGCAGCAGGAGGGCTTGTTGCTTTCTTAACATTATTTTCACATACCATTCCAAAAATTGTTCTCATTACCGTATTTGTAACGTTCGCATTTTTAATGGTGAGCCGTGTTCGTATCCCAAGTTTAAAAGATGTACCAATTCCACGATATAGCATAATTATTACACTATTTTTAGTTGGAATTATTATCACAATGTACCAAACAAGTTTTGGCAACATTTCTGTTTTCTTATTCATTGCCATTCCACTATACATTTTGTATATGTTATCTCAATTTATTAGACAAAGACCTTCTAAAAAAGCGAATAAAGAAAAATAAAAAAACCTTCCGTATTTCGGAAGGTTTCTTTTTTATTTTGTAACTAATACCTTTTGATTTACAGGTGTTACAGGTTCTTCACCATTTAATACAGCTAAAATATTTCTTACTGCCATTTCAGCCATTGCATCACGTGTTTCGAATGTTGCATTTCCTACGTGAGGAGCAAGTACTACATTCTTTAATCCTTTTAGCTCTTCTGTAATTTTCGGTTCAAATTCAAATACGTCAAGAGCTGCACCTTCAATTTCATTCGTTTTTAGTGCATGAGCAAGTGCTGATTCATTCATAATTGGTCCACGTGAAGCATTTATAATATATGCTGTTTTCTTCATCATTTTAAACTGTTCTTCATCAATCATATGATGTAATTTCGGATTATAAGCACAGTTAATTGTAATAAAGTCCGCTGTTTGTAATAATTCTTCCAACGTTACGTATGTCGCTTCCAGTTCACTTTCAGCTTCAGGCTTTCGATTTGGTCCTGTATATAAAACATTCATTCCAAATGCTCTCGCACGCTTTGCAACTGCCTTCCCGATTTCTCCAAGGCCAATAATTCCGATTGTCTTACCGTGTACTTCGCGGCCCAAGAAGAATAACGGTGCCCATCCGTTAAATCCAGTTGTACGACATAACGTATCACCTTCAGGAATTCTACGTGCAGCTGCTAAAAGAAGTGCAAATGTTAATTCTGCTGTCGCTTCAGTTGATACTTTCGGTGTATTCGTTACCGCAATTCCTTTTTCTCCTGCATATGTGTAATCAATATTATCGTAACCAGCACCATAATTTGCGATAATTTTCAAGTTTGGTGCTGCGTCAATAACCTCTTTCGATACCTTCGTAGAAAGTAAGCTTAAAAGTGCATCTTTATCTTTTACACGTTCTGCTAACTCTTCTACACTAATTAATTCTTCTTTATTGTACATTTCTACATCATGATTTTTCAATAATTCTAATCCGATTTCTGGAATTTTCCCTGCTACTAATATTTTCGCCACTACTAACACCTCTTCTATACAAAATATGATATCTCTTATATTTCATTGTAAGAAATCTACATATAAAAACCAAGGAATTTGATTATAGTTTTGAAAATCGACACTTTTCCATAAAAAAAGAGGAGATGCAACTCTCCCCTCTTTTTACGCTTTTTCTTGCGATTCTTTCCCAAGCTTCGCATCGATTGTTCCTTCTGCAACTGTATCGCTAATTTGTTCCTCAATAACTGAGTTAGCAGTAGTATTTGTTTCAGAAGTATAGGCTTGATCTGCCGCTTGTACGTTTTGTTTATTTTGTTGTTTCACCATTTTTCATCCTCCTTTTCATTCTTTCTTATTTTGAACAAAAAGGGTGATTTTCATCAAAAAATCGTGTTTCATTTTGAAATTATTACTTCTTCTTCAAGCAATCTCATCGTTCTTACTCGTTTCGTAAATGTAGCTATGTGAGAAATATCATGATTGCGTAATGTCTTTATATTCTCTTCCACATACTTTCCTAAATCATTCGGATAATGGGCATCTGAGGATAGAGTAATCGGAACTCCATGCTTAGCTAATACTTGTAAATAAAGCGGACTTGGGCACATTTCGCGCACAGGATATCGATAGTACAATCCCGCATTTATTTCTGTTGCTGTATTTGTTTCCACTAACGCACGAGCAATTTCCTTATAATAAGAAAGCTGTTCATTCTCATCTAACCGGTAATTAAATACTTTTATGTTATCGAGGTGAGCTATAATATCAAAAAGCTCGGAACGAACAGCACTTTCAACTGTAGCGAAAAACGTGTGATATAAAGTATGTAACTCATGCGTACCAAAATACTCTTTCGTATCTGGATTATCAAATCCCCATCCATCTATAAAATGGACCGAACCGATTACATAATCAAAGTCTCCTAATGCTAGTAAACCTTTTAACTCTTGTTCACCCCCGATAAAATAATCCGCTTCAATTCCAAGTTTGAGCGTTATCCCTCGTTTACTCCATCGCTCTTTTGCCTCTTCAATCGCCTTTGTAAAATCATAAATAGACGTTACTCTTACTTGATCTAACCATTCTTTTTGCAGGCGACCAAGCCTAGAATCACTAATATCTACATACTTTTCATAATATCCTTTCGCTTCATGAAAACGATATAAATGATCGACAATACCAACTTCTTTTATACCTTTTCGCACAGCTTCTTCTAAATATAAATCAATCCATTTCGCTGTAAATGGACCTTCCTTCACACGTCTTTGCAGGCGTTCTTGTGTTTTCATAAGCCATTCCATAGAATGTTTTTCTTCTTTAAGCGGTTCAAAATATTGTAGCGCATCATTTATTTTAGCTAGCCACCCTATTGAATATGGTCCTTCTTCTAAATGAATGTGATAGTCCACTTTCATCCATATTCCCCCTTATAATGTATCTATTTCTCTTCTGTCCCCTACTCGCGAAAGCTTTCCATTTCTTTCTTTCACTTCTTGCATGACATCTTCTAATGGAATATTTTTTTCGGCTAATAGAACAAAACAGTGATAGAACACATCAACCATTTCTTTTACTATTTCTTCTTTATCATTATTTTTAGACGCAATAATTACTTCGGTGCACTCCTCACCAATTTTCTTTAAAATTTTATCTTCACCTTTTGAAAATAAATAATTCGTATATGATTCAGAGAGTGGATTTTTCTTTCGTTCTTCAATTGTTTCAAATAATAACTTAAGGATATCTTCCATATGTATCCCCCTATATAATTTTGTAGTGAAAACACGTTTTTTCTCCCGTATGGCAAGCAGGCCCTACTTGCTTTACGACAACAACGATTGCATCTTGATCACAGTCTAAATAAAGTGATTGCACATATTGGACATTTCCCGATGTACCTCCTTTATTCCATAACGATTGTCTCGAACGGGAATAAAACCATGTTCTTTTCGTTTCCAGCGTCTTGTCATACGCTTCTTCATTCATATAAGCTAACATTAAAACTTCTTTCGTATCTTCCTCGATAACAACAGCTGGTATCAATCCTTTTGCAAAATTAGGTTTCATAACCGCACCTCAACGTTTGCTTCTCTTAATTTTCTCTTTACATCTTGTACAGTCGCTTCACCATAATGAAAGATTGATGCCGCTAATGCTGCATCAACTGTTGTCTTTTGAAATACTTCTATAATGTGATCCACATGACCACATCCACCTGATGCAATTACTGGAACAGAAACGCTGTTTGAAATTGCTCCTGTTAAACGAAGATCATATCCGTTTTTCGTTCCATCTGCATCCATACTCGTCAACAAAATTTCTCCTGCCCCGAGCTTTACAACGCGCTTCGCCCATTCGATTGCATCCATCCCTGTATCGACTCTTCCGCCGTTCACGTATACATTCCATTTATCTTCCTCTACTTTTCTAGCATCAATTGCTACGACAATACATTGTGAGCCAAAATGTTCCGCACCTTCCTGGATTAACTTCGGATTTCTCACTGCCGCTGAGTTTATTGAAACTTTATCTGCTCCAGCTCTTAGTAAATTGTACATATCTTTAACACTTGAAATCCCCCCGCCAACTGTAAGAGGAATAAACACCTTTGAGGCTGTTTGTTCTACAACATCTATAATCGTTTTTCGCCCTTCATGCGTCGCAGTGATGTCTAAAAATACGATTTCATCTGCTCCCGCATCATTATATAATGCGGCTATTTCAACAGGATTACCGACGTCTTGTAACCCTATAAAATTCACACCCTTTACTACCCGCCCTTCTTTCACATCTAGACATGGAATAATTCGTTTTGCTAACATAATTTTGTTACCTGTAACACTTTTTCTAAATCAATCGTTTTCTCGTAAAGTGCCTTCCCAATAATGACGCCATATATGTTCATATCATTTAATCTTTTCACATCTTGAATAGATGCGACACCTCCAGATGCAATCACACGAATACCCACGCTTTTTTGCAGTAACTCTAATTGCTCAAAATTTGGTCCTGCAAGTGTCCCATCTTTTGAAATGTCCGTAAACACAATCGTTTGAACACCTACACTTTCCATTTGCTTCGCTAAATCGATGTACGAAATTTCAGACACATCTAACCAGCCCCTTGTTGCTACGAAACCATTTTTCGCATCAATTCCAACTATGATTTGCTCCTTATATAGACGAACCGCTTCTTCTAAAAATGATTTATCGTAAAGGACAGCCGTTCCTAATATCACTTTTTCTACACCTACTGACAACAACTTCTCCACTGCCGCGAGTGACCGAACTCCTCCTCCAATTTGCACTGGAATACGTACCGCCTTGCATATTTTTTCAATGACAGGTAAATTTACTGACTCCCCAACAATTGCTCCATCTAAATCAACAACGTGTAGTATTTTCGCTCCAAGTTTTTCAAATATGATTGCTTGTGCGACTGGATCTTCATTCATCACCGTTTCTTTACTAAACTCTCCTTGATAAAGCCTGACGCATCGTCCTTCTTTTAAATCGATAGCTGGGAAGATTTCCATGCTTCTACCACCCCTTTGAAATTTTTCAACATTCGCATCCCAATTTCCCCACTTTTTTCAGGATGAAACTGTGCGCCAAATATATTTCCTTTTGCTACAAAACCAGGTACTTTCACTCCATATTCACTTGCCCCATACACAATTTCATTCGGACAATCTGCATAATAAGAGTGGACATAATATACGAAAGAACCGTCCTCTACTCCATTCCAAAGCGATATTTCTCCTTCTTTTTTTAATTCATTCCACCCCATATGTGGAATTTTATAAGGAACTTTTAACTTTCGAATAACACCTGGCAATAAATTTAATCCGTTACAATTTTGTAGTTCCTCACTTTTCTCAAATAAAAGCTGCATTCCTAAGCAAATACCCAGAAGCGGTTTTCCTAAGCTCCCAACTTCTTTTAGCACACATACTAAATCTTTTTCTTCTAAAACGCCCATCGCTTTCGGAAATGTGCCTACTCCTGGTAAAATAACTCCATCACTTCTCAATATTTCTTTTTTGTCATCCGTTATGATGTACTCTGTTCCAATATATTTTAATGCTTGTTCCACACTACGAATATTTCCCATTCCATAATCTATAATTGCAATCAATTACAACATCCCTTTCGTTGAATTTACACCATTAATATTGGCATTTTTATCGACTGCCTCTCTAAGCGCTCGACCGAACGCTTTAAATAAAGCTTCAATTTTGTGATGTGTATTGCTTCCGTATAAAATGCGAGCATGTAACGTAATATTTGCAGCATGAGCAACTGCTCTAAAAAATTCTTCCGTTAATTCTGTGTCAAAATCCCCTAGCTTCGGATTTGTTAATTCACCTTGAAATACAATATATGAGCGCCCGCTTATATCAATCGCGACAAATCCTAAAGATTCATCCATCGGTACATACGCTGAGCCGTAACGGTTAATCCCCTCTTTATTTTGCAATGATTCTTTCAAGCAAGTTCCGAGTACAATTCCAACATCTTCAACCGTATGATGAGCATCAACGAATACATCACCTTCAGCTTCAATTTGCAAACCAAATCTTCCGTGTCTAGCAAATAAAGTTAGCATATGATCAAAAAATCCAACTCCCGTTTGCACAGAAACATTCGTACTTTCATCAAGTTGCAAACTTAATTTAATTTTTGTTTCCGTCGTCTCACGTACTTGACTAGACTCGCGCATTATTCTTCCTCCTTAAACCTAATTTGGATTGCTCTTGCGTGTGCATGTAAACCTTCTTTATTTGCAAGTTCTACAATATGATGCTGTACACTTCTTAACGCTTCTTCCGTATACGAAACGAAGCTTGATTTTTTTACGAAATCATCGACGGATAACGGAGAAAAAAATCTTGCCGTTCCACTTGTCGGTAATACGTGATTCGGCCCCGCCAAATAATCTCCGAGCGGTTCAGGTGCATATGGACCAAGAAAAATTGATCCAGCATGCTTTACATAAGCTAGAGCATTCATTGGCTCTTTTATGTGTAACTCTAAATGTTCTGGAGCGATTTCATTTGATAAATGAAACGCCTCTTCTAAAGAAGGGACAATAAAAATTGCTCCATTTCTTTTTATGGATTCACGAGCGATTTCACTTCTAGGCAACGTCTCTAGCTGCCTTTCTATTTCTCTTTCTACTTCTTTAGCAAGCTTTATATTTGTTGTAATGCAAATAGCTGTTGCCCTCTCGTCATGTTCTGCCTGTGATAATAAATCAGCAGCAATATATTCGGCATTTCCTGTTTCATCTGCGATAACTACAATTTCTGATGGTCCAGCAATCATATCGATATTGACTATCCCATATACTTCTCTCTTCGCTAGCGCGACATATAAATTCCCTGGCCCAACTATTTTATCTACTTTAGGAATCGATTCCGTTCCATATGCTAGAGCAGCAATTACTTGAGCACCACCAGCCATATATATTTCATCTACACCTGCAAGACTTGCAGCAGCTAAAATATGCGGATCAATTCCTCCTTGCTTCGGCGGTGTTACCATTACAATTTTTTTCACTCCTGCGAGTTTTGCTGGCAATACATTCATTAATACTGATGAAGGATACGAAGCAGTCCCGCCCGGCACATATACACCTACATTTTCTAACGGAAGAATAAGCTGCCCTCTAATTACCCCTTCACTCACACAATCAAACATAGATTGTCTTTTTTGCTTTTCGTGATACGAGATAATATTTTTCTTCGCCTCTTTTAACGCTTCTAAAAAAGCTTGTTCTACAAACTTACTTGCTTGTTTTATTTCTTCCTCACTTACACGAAAATCTTTTGTCTCTACACCATCAAACTTTTTTGTATAGAACGATAAAGCCTCATCTTTACTCTTCCTTACGTTTTGAACAATTTCACTTACACTTCTTTGAACAGTTTCTTCTATTATATTAGCGCTTTCTCGTAGCGATTTTATTTTCGATAAAGCCTCTTGGAAATCTTCAAAAACTATCTCCATTTAAAGTCCCCCTATTTCCCTGACAAAATTTCTTGTTCCATCATATTTATAATACAGAATATTTCGTCTTTTTTAGTTTTCAATGCAGCCTTATTCACAATCATTCGAGCTGATATAGAGCACATTTCCTCAAATACAATTAACCCGTTTTCTTGTAATGTTTTTCCTGTTTCAACAATATCAACAATGGCATCTGCCAAACCTAGAAGTGGAGCAATCTCTACAGATCCTTCTATTTTAATAATTTCTACATCCTCCCCTTTATCATGAAAATATGTAGAAGTAATGTGCGGATATTTCGTAGCAATTCGTTTTTTTCGATAACTCTTCGGATTATACGTAGGAATAGAAGCGACACAAAATTTACACACGCCCACTCCTAAATCGACCATCTCATATATATCTTTCTCAAATTCCATTAATATATCTTTTCCAACGACTCCAATATCAGCTACGCCATGTTCTACATAAGTAGCAACATCTACCGCTTTCACTAAAATAAATGAAATGTTTGTGTTTTTACTTTTAAACACAAGTTTTCTTCCTTTATCTTTGAGCTCTGAACAATCAATTCCGATTTTTTCAAATAGTGGAATAACATGCTTTTCTAATCTTCCTTTCGTTAACGCAATTTGAATGTTACGCATGAAGCCTCCCCTTCTTTCTGGATGATCCATTTCTCTCTCCATACATATTCCACTAGTGACTCACTCTTCGCCTCAACGACTGTCATTATTTTATTCTTGTTTGCAAATTGAAAAGTATCGTTTAAATTAGAGAATAAAGATAACTGGGCATTCTTCCCGTCCTTTTGAAGTAAATTTCGTAACCTTTCCGCTTCTGCTAATCTATTTAACTCATAATGAATCATAATATCTATTCTCTTTCGTTTATATGGTTCTTGCTGCTCTTGAAGTGCCTTAACTATTTGATTTACTTGCACCGCGAGCCCAACCGCTGGCATCATCTCTCCAAAATTTCCAATTAACTCATCATATCTTCCGCCACTAACAATCTCTTCTCCAATTTCATATATATACCCTTTGAAAATAACACCCGTATAATAATCCAAATGTTGAACCATACCTAAATCAATTGATATGTAAGAGCCATATCCTAACTGTTCAATTGTTTCATATATTTCTTTCACTCTCGCAATGGCCATTTTCATTTCATTACTTGAGGCGAGTTTTTCCGCTTCCTCAACAACATCTAAACTCCCGAATAACCTTGGTAGTTTCTCAAGTAACCTTACTGTTTCATCACACCGATTTAATTTCTTTTCTTCTATAAAGTGTGAGAGTGCGGCATAATTTTTACTTTCAATATACGTTCTAAGTAACTTCTCTTCTTCATCATTAATGGGGAGCTTTTTTACGATACATTTATATAACTGCACTTGCCCAATCTCAATTGTGAAAGATTGCACCTTTAATTTTTGAAGTGCTTGAATTACGCTTATCACACATTCAATTTCAGCCCTTACATTTTCAATCCCGATAATTTCAATACCACTTTGCACTATTTCATTATATTTCCCAGTAAGGGACTCATTCGCCCGAAATACATTCCCGCTATAAGTTACTTTAAGAGGAATATCTCCTCTCTGTGTTCCAATTACTCTTGCTAAAGGAATTGTCATATCTGGGCGTAAAACGATAATCCGTCCTTTTTCATCAAAAAATTTATACATCTTTTCTTCATCTATCGGCCTGTTTTGAAATGCAAAAACATCATAAAATTCAATTGTAGGTGTCCTTATTTCTTCATAACCTCTCTCTAAAAAGGTCCGTCTTAATTTTTGTTCCACTTCTTCAATTAACGTACATTCTTCGAATAAGTAATCTCTCGTTCCATTCGGATTTGCCCGTTTCCACTTTGTCATCTGAATTCACACACCCTTCCCTCTTTAATTTATGCCATTCCATCCACCCAAACCGAAAATAAAAAGAGCCTTGTAGACAAAATACCTACAAGGCTCTTTAGTAGAGTGTAGGTACAACGGGAATAACCCTTGTGCCTACACGTTTTCACGTTAGGTTCAAGGGTTTCATGTATGATGATGTAGTTTTGTAAGCATTTTAATAGATTGCACGATATTCATAATACTTACTCCCTTTCTCCTCTGATTTTTTACATATTATATAACAGTTAATTCTGAATGTAAATACATTTCGAATATTCTACTTTTAGTTAATGTGAAGCTACTTTTCTTTCATACTCTTCAATTTCTTGTTCATATTGCATTGTAATGCTGATTTCATCTAGACCATTTAATAATTTTTCTTTCCACATTTTCTCGATTGTAAAATGAAACCTGTGCGTATTCGTAATAATTACTTCATTCTCTAAATCAACTTCCATTTGATCTCTTGCATTCGTTTGGGCAAGTTGTTCACGCATCTCTTTATCCATTACAATCGGTAACATACCATTCTTCATACAATTCATATAAAAAATATCTGCAAATCCTCCGGCGATAATAACACGGAAACCATAATCCGCAAGCGCCCACGGAGCATGTTCTCTTGAAGAACCACATCCAAAATTATCACCTGTAATTAATATACTTGCTCCTTTTCGTTCTTGTGCATTAAGGGAGAAATTAGGATTTTCATGGCGCTCATTATCGTAACGCCACTCATCAAATAAATATTTTCCAAATCCCGTCCTTTCAATTCTCTTCAAATATTGCTTCGGAATAATTTGATCTGTATCAATGTTATCATTCATAAGTACTGCGGCAGTACCTTTATGAATATGAAATGGTTCCATCGTAACTCTCCTTTCTAATATCAACAAAATGACCATATAACGCAGCTGCTGCAGCCATAGCTGGACTTACTAAATGTGTTCGTGCTCCTTTCCCTTGCCTTCCTTCAAAATTACGATTTGAAGTAGAAGCACAATGTTCTCCTTCAGGTACTTGATCTGGATTCATCCCAAGACACATTGAACATCCAGGCTCTCTCCATTCAAATCCCGCTTCTTCAAATATGCGATGTAAGCCTTTTTGCATCGCCCGCTCTCTCACACTTTTTGATCCTGGTACAACGAGTGCTCGCACACCTTCTTTTACCTTTTTCCCTTTTACAACAGATGCAGCAATTTCTAAGTCAGATAAACGTGAATTTGTACAAGAACCAATGAAGACATGCTTAACAGGAATTTCAAACGTACTTTGCCCAGGGCTCAATCCCATATATGAAAATGCTCTTTCATCATTTTCGTTATGCTTCTCTGGTAATTTTTCATCAATAGGAACACCCATACTAGGATTTGTTCCCCAAGTGACATACGGTGCTAAATCCGTAACATCTACCGAAATATGTAAATCATAAATTGCATCTGAATCTGTATAAAGCTCCGACCATTTTCCCGTAAACGTTTCATAGTCTTTCGGTGCATATTCACGCCCTTTTACATAAGAAAATGTTTTCTCATCTGGTGCAATGATGCCAGCTTTCGCTCCCCCTTCAATTGCCATATTGCAAAGTGTCATTCTCTCTTCCATACCCATATCACGAATCGTCTCTCCGTAGAATTCCATTACATGCCCCGTTCCAACCGCTACACCGTACTTTGAGAGAAGATGCAAAATAATATCCTTTGCATAAACGCCTTTCGGTAACTTTCCTTTTAATTCAATCCCCATCGCTTTCGGTTTTCGTTGCCACAGCGTTTGAGTTGCTAATACATGTTCTACTTCACTCGTACCAATACCAAACGCTAAAGCACCGAAAGCACCGTGGGTTGCTGTATGGCTATCACCGCATACAATCGTTTTCCCCGGTTGTGTGAGCCCAAGTTCTGGTCCTATAACGTGAACGATTCCTTGCTCTTCATCACCAATATCGGCTAATCGCACCTTAAATTGTTTACAATTGTCACGAAGTGTATCCAATTGCTGCTTCGCAATGCGATCGGTAATATTCCAAACATCTTTCGTTGGAATATTATGATCCATCGTTGCAAACGTTAATTCCGGTCTCCGAACAGTTCGATTTGCAAGCCGCAAGCCTTCAAAGGCTTGCGGTGACGTTACTTCATGAACGAGATGAAGATCGATATATAATAAATCCAATCCATTTTCATTCGTTACAACTACATGTCTTTCCCAAAGCTTATCTAGTAACCTTTTCCCCATTATCTTCCTCTCCCTACTAGTGCCTGCTCTTCCATTCCTTGAATAACTGCCCTCGTAAATGAAGTTGTCGTCTCATTCCCCCCAATATCAGCTGTACATTTCCCAGATTGAAGAACTGCAGAAATTGCCTCTTCAATCGCATACCCTTCTCTCGTTAATCCAAATGATTGCCCAAGCATCATCGCTACTGAACGCATCATCGCAATTGGATTCGCTTTATTTTTACCTGCAATATCTGGCGCTGATCCGTGAATAGGCTCATATAAAGACGGCCCGTTTTCCGCATGGCTCGCTGATGGAAGCATTCCTAATGACCCTGCTAATACAGAAGCCTCGTCGCTCAAAATATCACCAAATAAATTTTCTGTTACGATAACGTCAAATCTCCTTGGGTTTCGAATTAACTCCATAGCAGCTGCATCTACTAAAATGTGCTCTAATTCAACATTATGATATCGAAGAGCTACTTCTTCCGTAACAGCTCTCCACAATTTACTAGATTCTAAAACATTCGCTTTATCAATAGAGGTTACTTTTTTCTCTCTCTTACTCGCTAATTGAAAAGCATACGACACGATACGTTCAATTTCATGACGATGGTACGTAAGTGTATCAGTTGCCGATTCTTCCGTTCTTTCTTTCGGATAAGAGAAATAAATACCGCCTGTTAGTTCACGAACGACAACGAAGTCAATTTCATCTGCGTTTTTTAATGGCGATAAATGTGCAGTTGCGCTTTCTACTGTTACAGGACGAACGTTCGCAAATACACCAAGTCCTTTTCTTAAAGCTAATAATCCTTTCTCTGGCCTTTCTTTCGCATCATCCCACCGCGGTCCACCAACCGCTCCAAGTAAAACCGCATCACTCGCTAAACAAGCGGCAAGTGTTCGCTGTGGTAATGGTTGCCCATTTAAATCGATAGCCGCTCCGCCAAAGTACTCATCTTGTAAATGAAAGTGATGTCCATATAGCCTCTCTACCATATGCAATACTTCCTTCGCACTTTCCATAATTTCCGGACCAACACCATCACCCGCTAAACAAACGATACGTTTTTCCAATTAAAACACTCCTTTTTATCTGAATTTTCAGAAACATTTTTTGATAAGTAAGGGACGATCCCCTCACTTATCAAACAGTTACTTCACAAGAGTAATAAAAGATTTTAATTTTCCGGCCGCATGAACATACGCTCTCGCCGATGCTTCTAATACGTCTTGCGCAACACCAAAACCTGATACTTGATGAGTTCCTTCTTTTAATTCAACATGAACATGTGCAAGTGCATCTTGACCTTGCGTTATAGATTGTATGCGATAATCCGCTAAGTCACATTCTAATCCTAAAATTCTTTGAATTGCATTATAGATCGCTTCAATACTTCCAGAACCAGTTGCTGCATCTTCGTACATATTTCCTTCCTCATCTTTTAGTACAACCGTTGCACACTGTGTACTATTTGATACGAAATGTACTTGCAATTGAGTAATGCTATATTGCTGGGCCGCAAATGCTGCTTCACCAAGCATAAGCGCACGTAAATCTTCTTCTGTAATTTCTTTTTTACGGTCAGCCAAGTTTTTAAATGCTTCAAACACCACATCTCGTTCTTCTTTTGTAAACTCATAACCAAGTTCTTTCATTTTTTCAGTAAACGCATGGCGCCCGGAATGCTTTCCTAATACAAATAAATTTTGTGACTCTCCAATCAGTGATGGTTCAATAATTTCATACGTCGTTACTTCTTTTAATACACCGTCTTGATGAATACCTGATTCGTGAGCAAAAGCATTTGCTCCAACAATCGCCTTATTTTTCGGTACAACCATACCCGTTAACCGACTTACTAACGTACTCGTCGCTTTAATTTCTTTTAATGTCATAGAGGATTCTGCTTCATAGAAATCTTTTCTAATATGGAGAGCAACCGCGACTTCTTCTAGCGCCGCATTCCCCGCTCTTTCTCCAATTCCATTAATCGTTCCTTCTACTTGTAACGCTCCGCCTTCAACCGCAGCTAACGAATTCGCTACTGCCATCCCAAGATCATCGTGACAATGACAAGAGAAAATTGCTTTTTCATACGACGGAACGGATTCTTGTAAGTATTTAAAGAGAGAATAATATTCTTCTGGATTCGTATATCCAACTGTATCAGGAATATTGATTACATTCGCTCCTGCGCGAATCGCGACTTCTACTGCTTCCGCTAAAAATGCTCTCGATGTTCTTGTTGCATCTTCTGCTGAAAATTGAACTGTTGGAAATAGTGATTTCCCGAGCGTAACCGAGCGATGTATGCTATCTAATACATCTTCTTTTGACATACAAAGCTTATATTTCATATGAATGTCACTCGTAGCTAAAAATACGTGTAAACGAGGAGAGACAGCGCCTTTCACAGCTTCATAGGCTCTTCGAATATCACTTTCTTTCGCTCTAGCTAAACTCATAACCGTAGCATTTTGAATGGTATTTGCGATACGTTTTACCGATTGAAAATCACCTTCAGAAGCTGCTGCGAATCCAGCTTCCATTACATTAATACCAAGTCTCTCTAGTTGCCTCGCAATCTGTAATTTCTCTTGTTCATTTAAATTAACTCCTGGTGATTGTTCGCCATCACGTAGCGTCGTATCCATGAACAAAATTTGCTTCATATTATTTGACCCCTGCCTTTACTCGGGGCTGTACGAAAGGCATCATTTCACGTAATTTACGTCCAACTACTTCGATTTCATGTTCATTTTCTTTCTCATTTGTCGCATGGAAATTTGGTTTTCCTGCTTTATGCTCTGCAATCCAGCCTCTTGCAAATGTACCATCTTGAATTTCTGCTAGCACTGCACCCATCGCTTTCTTCGTATCTTCCGTTACAACGCGTGGTCCTGATACGAAGTCGCCCCACTGCGCTGTATCTGAAACTGAATATCTCATATTTTCAAGTCCGCCTTCATACATAAGGTCAACGATTAGTTTTAGTTCATGTAAACATTCAAAATATGCAACTTCCGGTTGATAACCAGCATCAACTAACGTTTCAAACCCAGCTTTTACTAGTGCAGTCACTCCGCCGCAAAGTACAGCTTGCTCTCCAAATAAATCTGTTTCTGTTTCTTCTTTAAATGTTGTTTCTAATACACCTGCTCTCGTCGCCCCAATTCCATCTGCATATGAAAGTGCCTTTTCAGTCGCAACTCCTGTTGCATCTTGATATACTGCAAATAATGCAGGAACAGCTCCCCCTTCCGCAAACGTACGACGTACTAGATGCCCTGGACCTTTCGGTGCTACTAGAAATACATCTACATTAGCTGGCGGTTTTACTTGATCAAAGTGAACATTAAATCCATGCGCGAAAACGAGAGAATTGCCGCCTTGTAAGTTTGGTGCAATTTCAGCTTCATATACTTCCGGCTGTAATTCATCAGGTAGTAGAATCATTACTACATCTGCTTTTTCTGCTGCTTCCGCTACTGTATATACAGAAAAACCGTCTTCTTTCGCCTTATCCCATGACTTCCCTTTCCTCAGTCCTACTACCACATCAAATCCGTTATCACGTAAGTTTTGCGCATGCGCATGGCCTTGCGATCCATATCCGATGATTGCCACTTTCTTTTCCTTTAATACATTTACCGTTACGTCTTTTTCATAATAAACTTTCGCCATTTTCATTTCCCCCTATTTTTTAAATAATTATTGAATTAACATAACTTGTTTATCTTGTTTTTTCATACTACGTGTAAATGCTGTTACACCTGTTCTAGCAATTTCTTTCAAACCATATGGACGAAGTAATTCAATTAACGCTTCTACTTTCTCCTGGGTACCTGTTACTTGCACCACTATGGAATCCTTCCCAACGTCTATTACAGCGGCTCGGAACGGTTCAATTAAACTATATAATTCTGCTCTTGCTACAGACGTTGCTACTTTAATAAGTGCAAGTTCTCTAGCGATCATCGCTTCTTCTGTAATATCTGATACTTTCAGTACATCGATTTGCTTATGAAGTTGTTTAATTAACTGCTCAACTTGCTGTTCATTTTCAACGTGTACAACAATCGTCATTCTCGAAATATCCGATGATTCCGTATGACCTACTGAAATACTTTCAATATTAAAATGTCTACGTGTCATAACACCTGTAATTCGATTTAACACACCGCTTTGATTTCGAACTGTCGCTGTTACAATTCTCTTCACCTTTTCTCCACTCCCTCCATTTGATGAACGCCTTTTCCTGGGGCAACCATCGGCATTACCTTTTCGGATTGAAGTACGCGGCAATCAATTACAACAGGCTCTCTTAACTCAATTGCATACTGTAATTGTTGCTTTGCAAGAAGTGGGTCTTCAATACGAACACCTTTTATGCCATAAGCATTGGCAAGCGCAACAAAATCTGGTTGGCATGAAAGTAAGGAGTGCGAATATCGCCCATTATAAAATTCCTCTTGCCATTGTCTTACCATCCCTAAAGCTTCATTATTTAAAATAAAAACTTTAACTGGTAAAGAATGCTCTTTTAACACACTAAGTTCTTGCAGGGTCATTTGAAATCCAGCATCACCGACAATTGCAATAACTAGTTCTTCAGGCTTTGCGATTTGTGCACCTATTGCTGCTGGAAATCCGAAGCCCATTGTTCCTAAGCCTCCAGAAGTTACCCATTTATCTGGATTTTTCAGCGGATAATATTGAGCTGCCCACATTTGATGTTGCCCAACATCTGTCGTTACAATCGCTTCCCCTTTCGTAATTTCGTATAGCATATCAATTGCATATTGAGGTTTAATACGCTCTGCATGTTCTTTGTAAGAAAGAGGGTATTTTTCTTTTCTACTATTCAATAACGAAAGCCAATCATTGTGATGTACTTCCCCTTCTTTAAAGTTGAGTAGAGCTTCTAATGTTTGCTTTGCACTCGCAACAATAGGGATTTCAGTCGGCACATTTTTCCCAATTTCCGCTGGATCAATATCTATATGTGCGACAATCGCCTCTTTAGCAAAATAAGCTAAATTTCCAGTAAGACGATCATCAAACCTTGCACCTATATTAATAAGTAAGTCACATTCGTATAACGCCATATTTGCGGTGTATGAACCGTGCATTCCTCCCATCCCTAGAAATAGTTCATCATCTGGCGGAAACCCACCAAGACCAAGTAATGTATGAACAACTGGAATATGATATTTGCGAGCAAAACTTGTTAATTCTTTCGATGCTTTCGCATGCAATACACCTGCTCCAGCTAAAATTAACGGTTTTTTTGAAGTCGCAATCGCTTGTAATAATTTGTTTATTTGTAGTAGATTCGGTTCGTAATTAGGCTGGTATCCTGGTAAATCCATTTGTACATCACTACATCGCTCACCTTTCTCTACTACCATATCTTTCGGAAGGTCAATTACGACTGGGCCTGGTCTTCCTGTTCTAGCGATATGAAATGCTTCTTTAATAATTCGGGGTAAATCCGATGCTTTTCGTACTTGATAATTATGTTTTGTCACCGGCATCGTAAGCCCCATAATATCAGCTTCTTGGAAAGCATCACTCCCGATTAACGTTGTTGCTACTTGCCCTGTAAATACAACAAGTGGCAATGAATCAATCATCGCGTCAGCTAGACCAGTAATAACATTTGTAGCACCCGGTCCACTTGTTGCAATTACCACTCCTGGATTTCCTGTAATTCTTGCATATCCTTCAGCAGCATGAATTGCACCTTGCTCATGCCTCGTTAAAATATGCGGAATTTCACAATCATAAAGCGCATCATATAGAGGTAAAACCGCACCACCTGGATAACCAAAAATCACCTCTACTCCTTCCTTTTCTAGCGCTTCTAACAATAGCTGTGCACCAGTTGCCAGTTTCTCTTCCGTTTTTGAAGACATTTTCTTATAAGCCCCCTTTTTTAAAACATTTATAAAATAAAAAAATCCTACGTCCACACTCCAGCTATGTGCTGAAGGGACGAAAGATTTCGCGGTACCACCCTTCTTTGCAAGATTACTCTTGCCTCAGTGACTCGGGATATGAGTCTAGCTAATAACGGAGCTACCGTCTAAGCCTAAACAAACGTTTCAGCTTAGCACTCAAGGGTGATGTTCGTCGACGTGAACCATCGGTTTCCAGCAACCACCGACTCTCTGTGAGGCTTCACAGTCAACTACTCCTCCCTATCAACGCTTTATCATGTCATAAGAGCTATTATCCAACTTTATTTTCTTCGTAAATTTTCTCTCCATCTTCTACAACTAATTTACGGAATTCTTCTAATAAACGATTCGTATGTGGCCCTGTTCTACCTAAACCAATCGTTCTTCCATCTACTGTCGTAACAGCAATTACTTCAGCAGCTGTTCCTGTTAAAAACACTTCATCAGCTACATATACATCATGCCTTGTAAATAATTCTTCTCTTACGTCATATCCAAGTTTTTCGCCGATTTCTAAAATCGCGTTTCGTGTAATACCTTCTAACGCTCCAGCAGAACTTGGTGGTGTAATTAATTTATTTCCCTTCACAATAAATACATTATCTCCAGAGCCTTCAGCTACATATCCTTGGTCATTTAACATAAGTGCTTCTTGTACTCCAGCTAATTTCGCCTCAATGCGAACTAAAATATTATTTAAGTAATTTAAAGATTTTACTTGGGGCGATAAAACATCCGGGCGATTGCGACGCGTTGCAACTGTTATAATCGGAATCCCTTTTTCATAATATTCTTGTGGAAATAAAGATAATTGCTCTGCAATTACTACTACATTTGGTTTCGTACAAGAATCGGGATCTAATCCCAAGTTCCCAGGTCCTCTTGATACAACGAGGCGGATATATCCATTAGATAGTTTGTTTTGTCGAATCGTTTCAACAACGATTTTCGTTGCTTCTTCTAACGTATATGGAATTTCTAACATGATGGATTTCGCTGATTCATATAACCGGACAAGATGCTCTCTCAAACGGAAAACATTACCGCTATATACCCTAATTCCTTCGAACACTCCATCGCCATATAAATAGCCATGATCATATACTGAAACCTTTGCTTCGTCTTTTGGAACAAATTCTCCATTTAAGAAAATCCACTGCTCGTTCACTTGAAAGCGCCCCCTATGTTCTATGAGTTTTTTATTGTTTCCTAGTCTACTCTCCTTTTCAAATAAATCAAGTGAATTTTTAGAAAATTTTTAATTTTTAATCGTACGTACATCTTTGTTTATATTGATTTAATAACATTGTTAACGTTTACAAAAAAGTCAAAAAAATTTTTTCGTCAAATTCTACTAAAAAAATATTTGTTTAAAAGAAGGGTTTTCGCCAATTGATACGAATCTATTGTATTCAATAAACGGACGTCCGATTTTATAAATCCGGGAATATACAACGACTTTTGGTGAAAAAGGGGGAAAATAACAAAAATAACGCTGTCTAAAAATAACATTCATATTTTTCATTTAGTAATCATAATCCTATTTTTAAAAAACAATTTGTCAAATTGAAGGAGGAAATAACAATGGCGTGTGTACAAATTAAAGGAACGAGACAAGAGGTAGTAGAAATGCTACAACTATTTGATCTAATGGATACGAAAGGATTTTGTAAATTCAATAATTACGTTGAAGTAGAACCAAATAGTAGGAAACATAACAACTACACAGCTTCAATCGATATTCAGTCTAATAACAGCTCAGCACAAGATACATTAAATGATCAATTCGTTAGTCAAATGCTTACTGGTGTATATAACGACTAAACAAATATTCTCTTCCTACCATTTTTTCATAAATATATGCTATGGACTTGAGCATACTAGCAACTAGATGGTAGGAGGTGAAAATTATGGCTAGAATTGGTGTTGAGAACTCTTTAACAGATGTTCAACAAGCTCTTCAGCAACAAGGACATGAAGTCGTTTCACTTAACTCTGAAAATGATGCACATGGGTGTGATTGTTGCGTTGTAACCGGGCAAGATTCTAATATGATGGGCATTGCAGATACATCGATAAAAGGATCTGTAATTAAAGCACATGGTTTAACAACAGATGAAATTTGTCAGCAAGTTGAAAACCGCACTTAATCATTTTTATCACATTATTTGTGAGCTAACATGTAAAGGGAATGGAATGGTCCCACTGATTATAGTTTCAATTTATTTATAGAAAGAGGGCTCCTTTTCAAAAGGAGCCCTCTTTTTTATATTCACCTAACGGGAAAGTAACATATACTGGATGAAAGCCCTACCTCTCTCTCATCATTACGGTTCCACTGACCGCTCCTTGATTCACTAGTATACATATAAAGCTTACATATACAATTTATAGGGTTTGTTCACAAAAGTTGTTGGTAAGACTACCCGATCTTTCGCAAACTTTTCGTATTATATTCATAAGATTTATTTACTTTACACTAGCTTTAACCGAGACACGAATTAAAATTCTAACACCAATACAATAACTTGTCAACATTTTTTACAAATTAAAAACAGACATTAACGGTTTGTCTGTTTTAGAATGGAGCTTTTTCTTTTATTACATATACAACAAAACCGCTTACTAACATACATAAGCCAACTACTAAGTTTTTGATATTAATCATAAATTCCTCTCCCTTATTCCACACATCATATATATTTATAGTTCAATTATTCCGATCGTCATAAAGCGCACTTTTTCTAATATATCATAATTCCTAAAAAATGCAAGTTCACTTTTGGCGACCATTCACAAATTTATCCACAGTGCTTGGCACAGTATTTAACGCTTTTTCAATTAAATGTGTACTACTATTGAGATGCAACACTTGCACACCGTTAGAACCAACTACTAAAAAAGCAACTGGGCTAATAGAAACCCCAGCCCCGCTTCCGCCTCCGAATGGATGACTTTGCTTGTTCTCTTTATGCTGCCCTTGTCCGCCGTTATGTTTTTCGGAAATAAAATCACCTTTAAAATCACTTCCACCAGCTCCAAAACCAAAAGCCACTTGAGATACTGTTAATACTACATTTCCGTCAGCTGTTGAAACCGGACTTCCAACAATCGTATTTACATCTACCATCTCTTTTAAATTTGTCATTGCTGTTTTCATTAAATTTTCAATTGGATGTTCCATTATGTACTACACCCTTTCCTCATTATTCTTTTTTATACTTTCCAAAATAGAGGAAGTCATACTAAGTTTTCCTGTTTTGAAAAAACATTTTCCACTTTCCAATTGGATATTACTCCCTGTACAAGTTCAGATAAAGTGAAACTTTAATCAGTGGAGGCTTTGTTCATCCCCACTGATTATTAGCCCACACCAATCGGGCGTTCACGAGCCGCAGGGCTCCAACCAAATTTTGAGGTGGGAGTCTTACTGCTCGCAAATAGCGGGATAAAAACAGTAAAGAGAAACATACTACTATTGAACCTTGTTATGAAAGGAGTCCTTACTTTGACTGAGAAATTTGATGAATATAAAAAAAGAGATCGAATAGATAGTGATTATAAAGAAGAATACGCAGCTGAAGTTGCACCACAGCGTATCGATTATGATGATAAAGATAACGATGATGTAAGATCGTCTGCAGCTGGATCGACTGCTGGTTTCATTGCTCTTGCCTTAGCAATATTATCATTATTCACATTCCCAACACTATTTGGTCTTGTGTCTGTTCTACTTGGTATTTACGCTTATAATCGCGGGGCTACTGTAACTGGCGGTACCGCTGCCATTGTGGGTGGTATCGCTGCACTCATTGCGATTTTATTCCGAGTGGCGCTTATTGGTTTATTGTTCTCTCTTTTTTAAAAAGAAAAAGGTATCTCGCTTTATGCGGGATACCTTATCCTGTAAATACATCTTCTGATGGATATTTAATTTTTTGTTTTGCTGGTCGTGCCAAAGAGAACACAAGTGTTAACGGTCCGATTAATCCACAAAACATAACAAACATAATAATACATTTTCCAAACGCCGATAGCTTCGCAGTAATCCCCATTGTTAACCCTACTGTACCAAACGCCGAAATTGTCTCAAATAATAACTGAATAAAACTGAAGTCTTCTGTAAGCATTAATACAAATACCGCTGTAAAAATAAGTATTTGACTAGCAACGACAATTGCTAACGCTCTCGTTACTGTCGACATTTTAATCGTACGCTGAAACAACACAAAATCCTCTTTCTTTCTAAAGAAAGAAAGAACTGATGTAATTAAAATAACGAATGTCGTTAACTTAATTCCACCGCCTGTCGATACACTTCCCGCACCAATAAACATTAATACCATTGTAAATAGTATCGATGACTCTTCCATCCCCCCATAATCTACCGTGTTAAAACCAGCTGTACGAGGTGTAATTCCTTGGAAGAACGAAGCCCATAATTTTTCATTTAAAGATAAGTGCCCCAAAGTCTTCACATTATTATATTCCAATACAAAAATCACAATCATCGCAATAACATTAAGTGCTATCGTTCCAACAATCATGATTTTGGAGTGCAGTGATAATTTTCGGAAACTACGGCTATACCATATATCAATTAATACCGTAAACCCTAACCCTCCTATTACAATTAAAGAACAAATCCCAATATTAATAATAGGATCTCCTACATATCTTGTTAAATTATCTGGCCAAAGCGCAAAGCCGGCATTATTATATGACGCAATAACGTGAAAAATACTATAGTATAAACCTTTTCCAAAACCAAACTCTGGAATAAAGCGAATCGATAAAAAGATAACTCCAATTAGCTCAATACAAATAGAAAAAATAAAAACACGTTTTACTAATTTCACAAGACCACCAATATTTGTTTGATTAAATGCTTCTCCAATTAATAATCGGTGGCGTAAACCAATTTTTTTCCCTAATACCCAAACAATTAAAATGGCTATCGTCATAAGACCGAGACCACCCGTTTGAATTAAAAACATAATAACAATTTCACCAAACATCGTAAACGTACTCGCAGTATCTACAACACCTAAACCGGTTACAGTCGCTGCCGACGTAGCTGTAAAGAAAGCATCTACCCAACTAATATGTACTTTCGTTGCAAACGGTAACTTTAATAACAATCCTCCGACCACAATTAAACAAAAAAAGCCTAATGCTAAAATTTGTGGTGGATTCAATCGTATAAAACGATTATACAACCCTTGTTTTTTTGCTACTTCCATATCACTAACTCCCTTTATCAAGTGAAGCTTTTATCCCCTCATAAATAAAGACTCTTTAAGAGCCTACAAGTAGCGGGATAAACCTTATATTCTTATAATATAGTTGAGCATAATCCTTTTTTTCATAGATTTCAACTTTTATTTATATTCAGACTCCTATCGTTTTACAAAAGAATATTTTCTATTATATCTCCACTTATACTATGACTCTTACAACAACTATTTTATCCCTTTTCAAATTCCCATATCTTTCACTCCAAGTTCACACGAGGGTCACATCTACCTTTTATAGTATATGTATCGGAGCTGTTCCTCCCTAATTTATAAGACATTCCCCAGTGTCTTGAACAGCTTTCCATCCCTAATTAAATTGACATATATTGTCCCCTTCCTTGACCATCCTATATGTGATGGTCTTATTTTTTTATTCTTTCTATCTTTTATTTGAAACTCCCTCTCTCTTTCACTCCATGTTCACACGAGGATCACATCCACCTTTTATAGTATATGTATCGAAGCTGTTCCTCCCTAATTTATAAGACATTCCCCAGTGTCTTTGAATAGCTTCCATCCCTAATTAAATTGACATATATTGTCCCCTTCCCTTGACCATCCTATATGTGATGGTCTTATTTTTTATTCTCTCTTTCTTCTTACTTAAAACTCCCTCTCTCTTTCACTCTATGTTCACACCAAGGTCACATCCACCTTTTATAGTATATGTATCGAAGCTGTTCCTCCCTAATTTATAAGACATTCCCCAGTGTCTTGAACAGCTTTCCATCCCTAATTAAATTGACATAAATTGTCCCCTTCCTTTGACCATCCTATATGTGATGGTCTTATTTTTTTATTCTCTCTTTCTTCTTACTTAAAACTCCCTCTCTCTTTCACTCTATGTTCACATCTATCTTTTATAGTATATGTATCGAAGCTGTTCCTCCCTAATTTATAAGACATTCCCCAGTGTCTTTGAATAGCTTCCATCCCTAATTAAATTGATATAAATTGTCCCCTTCCCTAGGCCATCATGTGATGGTCTATTTTTTTTTCCAAATACATAAATGTATTCTTTCCACATATTTCAGCAAAACTGGACTATATACATTGAAACAGACAGTTTTATACTAAATATTCAGAAAATATTGTCGAAATAGGTATTTTTTCGGTATAATTAATTTAGAAAGCAATTTTACAAAAACAAAAGGGGGGTTTTATTGAAACAAACAAAAGCAATCTTAATTGCATTATTTCTCGGTCTAGTTGTCGGACTCACTTTAAATTTAGCTGCTCCATCTATTTTTGAGCCATTGAATCAATATGCGTTCAATCCACTTGGTCAACTGTTTATTCGCCTTATTAAAATGCTAGTTGTTCCTGTTGTGTTCATTTCTATCGTACTTGGGGCTGCTGGTCTTGGAGATCCGAAACAACTTGGAAGAATTGGTTTAAAATCAATTTCATTCTTTCTCGTAACAACAGCTGTCGCTATCTCTATTGCAGTTACATTTGCACTTATCATAAAACCAGGAGCTGGCGGTAACTTTAAAACAGACGGGCTTAAGTATGAAGGTGCAAAAACTGAAACATCTTTCGTTGATACATTGCTGAATATTGTGCCAGATAATCCAGCAAAAGCGATGGCTGATGGGAACATGCTACAAATTATTGCCTTTGCCGCATTGATCGGACTCGGTTTAGCTGTTTTAGGAAAACGAGTTCAAGGTGTCCATTCATTACTTGAACAGGGCAACGAATTAATAATGTATCTTGTTAATCTCGTCATGAAATTAGCTCCAATCGGAACATTCGGGTTGCTCGCTTCGTCCGTTGGTAAAATGGGTCTTGCAGGCGTCGCTGCGATGTTCAAGTATATGATTGTCGTTATGTTGGTACTCATTATTCACGGTGTCTTCGTATACGGTGGCTTATTAAAGGTACTAGCCAAAGAAAGTATTATTCGTTTCTTTAAACATTTCGGTCCGGTAATGGCAATTGGGTTTAGTACATCTAGCTCTAATGCGTCCCTTCCATTTGCCATGAAAACCGCCCAAGAAAAACTTGGAGTTCCAAAAGCGATAAGCTCTTTTGTACAACCACTAGGTGCAACGATTAATATGGATGGTACTGCTATTATGCAAGGGGTAGCAACTGTATTTATCGCTCAAGTATACGGCGTTGAACTTACATTACCACAATTAGCTATGGTCGTATTAACTGCTGTACTAGCTAGTATCGGTACTGCAGGTGTACCAGGTGTTGGACTAGTAATGCTTACGATGGTTTTAAATCAAGTAAATCTACCAGTAGAAGGCATTGCTTTAATTATCGGTATTGACCGCATTCTAGATATGTCTAGAACTGCTGTAAATATTTCCGGTGATGCAATTTGTGCAATGATTGTTGCAAAATCAGAAGAAAAATATAATACGGATCAATCTGCAGCATCTTAAATCAAAAAAGGAGTGAATCATTTCACTCCTTTTTTGATTTACTTCCTTTTTTCGAACGATATTCTTTTCCTTTATTATCATTTCCCGTTTCAAATTCAGTACTAAACTCCTGCTGGAATTGCCCTGATTTTGGTGAACCTTGATTTCCACTCCCTTGACTACCATTACGATTCGTCATATTTCTCCCTCCTTCCTTTATTAGTAGTATGGCGCTCTATCTTTTTTCATACACATTTTATTTTTTATCATCTATTACACACAGAAGAAGACCTTCCATATATGAGGAAGGTCTTCTTTTTAATTAGGTAAGCGTTTTCTTATTTGTAATTATTTAAATAAGTTTTTTAGAAATAGATATCATTATATCCATTTCATCTTCTGAAAGTGCGGAAAATCTTTCTTGTAAATATTTCTTTTTCTCACCTTCCATTTTCGCAACTAACTCTTTCCCTTGTTCTGTAATCTCTAAATATACAACTCGGCGATCTGATGTAGAACGTGAACGAGTTACAAAGCCTTTATTAATTAATTTTTCTGTAACAGCTGTAATATGACTATTCGACACATTTAACTCATTAGCTACACGTGAGACCATTTCTTTATTCGTACGGTTCAATATTCTAAGGACAATGAACTCATTCCACGGTATGTAACCACCAAATATTTTTCCAATATCATTACGCAACGTGCGAAACATTGCAAAAACATTTGTCGATAGTTCTTCCATTAATTGTTCTCGATTTTGAGACAACTTTGACAGCCCCTTTTATTTAATTTAGTTAAATAAAAACCTTATTAATAATTTTACACGAAATCTTACTTTTTGTCACCTTATTTCCCCATAATTCGTAGTTTTTTAATAGATATTTCATGGTACAATGAAATTGATTTTCCAGAAAAAGGAGTTGGGGCAATGAGTGAAGAAGACAAACTTTCTAATCTCAGTCTAAAAGATAAGACTATTATTATTAGTGTTGTTATTCTTATTCTCATTATATTCTTTGCATTTATATTTTTTGTATATGTAGGAATCTTTCATATTACAGGTATAGAATATTCATCAAGAACAGCTCTACTACTCTTTTTTTTACTCATTCTTTTATTAGACGGTATTACATATTTTATATTCATTTTCTTTAAAGTGCTCCTACATCCAATGATGACAAGTGTGCCCAATTGGCTCTCAATTGCTCTGCTCTCTATAATTGAAATTACGTTAGATTGGTTTGTCATACATACCGCCGATGACTGGATAGAGAGTGTACAAATGCCCAACATAGCTGAATTATGCGTCACACTATTCCTTTACACACTAAATAAATTATTTAGTGATAAGAAAGAGTAAGAATACAAGCTTTTCTATATAAAAATTGGTACAATAAAAATAAATCATACTAAAGAGGTGTTACTTATGAACTTACTACAATGGGCTGATAAAGGCATGTCCTTTGATACATATGTGAATGAAATGAAAGTAAACCAATACGAGCTACTACACATTTACAATAACTTTTTAATTCCAAATGAATTACTTCCAGTTTTAGAAGAACGTCAAAATGATGGCTGGCGCGTTATCGTATTAACAGCTGACTGGTGCGGCGACGCTCTTTTATGTGTACCTGTTATGAAACGAATTTCTGAAGTTGCAAATATTGATATGCGTTTATTAATTCGCGATGAAAACTTAGAGTTAATGGATCAATACTTAACAAACGGAACAGCACGTGCGATTCCAATCTTTATTTTCATTGATAAAGATGGAAATGAACAAGCCGTCTTTGGACCACGCGCTCCAAAAGTACAAGAATTAGTAACTTCAATGCGCGCTACATTACCTGAAAAAGAAGATCCAACATTCGAAGAGAAACAAAAAGAAATGTATGCTAATTTCCGTGCTACATTAGCTGATGATACTTCTCTTTGGGAACATGTAATGGAAAGCATGATTGAGAAAGTAGTAAAATAAAAAACCTGCCGATTTCGGCAGGTTTTTTATTTTACTACTTTATAATCCTTTTTTCTGAGAATATACAGCATCTACGCACGCTGCTAAACGTTCCATTTCACCCATGTATATTCCACGTGTCATCCACCCAGTCAACTTGTACATAATCTTATATAAAAAATTCTTCGGTTCAAATTCTACGATTAAAGTAAGCGATGTACCTTCTTCATCCTCTTCTAACATATAAGTTGCAGCTGTATAACCTTGCTTCATCTCACATCCAACTGAAACGATATACGGTTCATCATACTCTAAAATTTCCGCCTCAAATTCATATATTTTCTTCCCCATCTTTTGCACAGATATATATTTGTCACCTTCACGAGGGTTTTCAACATCTATATTTGAAGGATACCTATTTTCTACCATAAAGGTACTCCATTCTAGTATTTTCTCGTCATTGTGTACATAATCAAATACAACATCAATTGGTGCTGGAATTACTATTTCTATTGCAAAACTCACTAAATTGCTCCTCTCAAATACCCTATCGATTTCCTTAAAATTATTATAACGAAATCATTATGGCATATTTCACATGGTGAAATACAAGTAATTGAAGGTAAAAGTTTCATTTTTCTCTCTCTATAAAAAATACCCTACAGTGTAGACTTTTTTTCAAGTGTCTATTCTATAGGGTATTGCTGATATTTTATACTTACATAATGAAGAAATAGAATACCGCAGCTAAAATGAAACGATAGTAAGCGAACGGTGTTAGTTTTACACGAGCTAATAATTTTAAGAATGAAACGATTGCAAGCAACGCAACAACGAATGCTGTAATAAATCCAGTTGCAAATAACGTTATATCAGCCGAGCTTAATATATCCCAGCTTTTAATTAAATCTAAGCCACTTGCAGCTACCATCATTGGTACCGCTAAAATGAACGTATATTCAGCTGCCGCTGTATGCGAAACGCGAGCTAATAAACCACCACTTATTGTTGATCCAGAACGAGAAAATCCTGGCCAAAGTGCTAAACATTGGAACATTCCAATTGTAAATGCTTGCTTATATGTAATTTCATCTAACGTTCTTGCTGTACTTGGTTTTGAAAACTTCTCAGCAACAATCATTAAAATACCACCAACTACTAAGCTAATAACAACCGGTCCTGGACCGAATAAAACTTCTTTAATTGTACTATGGAATAATACACCAAGAATTCCGGCAGGGATCATCCCGATAATAATATGTAATAAATTTAACGATGGCCCATCTGTTACTTTCCCTATTCCAACCAATGACCATAAACGTTTCCAAAATATAACAACAACTGCTAAAATCGATCCCAACTGAATAACAACTTCGAAAACTTTCGCTCTATCGTCTTCAAATCCAATTAAGTGTCCTGTTAAAATCATATGTCCTGTTGATGATACTGGTAGAAACTCTGTTAAACCTTCAACAGCACCCATGATTAATCCAATTAACCAATCAGCCACAATTAGTGCCTCCTTAATAACGCATATGTAATTTTTTCACACCTTATCATAATACCTTATCCCTTTTCAAAGTGCATCCTTTTTTTATTGATTTCATTTGTTGTATACGCTTATTTCTTTTCTATTTTTTGATTAAATTGTATGATAATAAGAGTTTGTTTTTTACGTTGAAAGGGGATTTTATGAAAGAAACTAATTCATTCTCACAAAAGTTAAAGCAATTTTTATTACTCTTTTTCCCGATTTTTGTAACGCAAATGTCATTATTTGCGATGAGCTTTTTTGATACGACAATGTCAGGACATGCGAGTCCTATTGATTTAGCGGGTGTTGCTATCGGAACAAGTATATGGCTTCCCGTTAGTACCGGCTTAACAGGAATTTTAATGGCTACTACTCCTATTGTTGCACAGCTCGTTGGATCAAAGAAAAAGGAGGACGTTCCCCACATTGTCATACAAGCAGTATATTTAGCAATTTGTGCTAGTTTCGTTGTTATCCTTATCGGATTCTTCGCTGTTTCACCTATTTTAAATGGCATGCAATTAGAAGAACCCGTGGAACGTATTGCAGCACAATTTTTAATTATTATCGCGATTGGAATTATCCCTTTATTTACTTACACCGTTTTACGTGGATTTATTGATGCATTAGGGAAAACTCGAACAACGATGATTATTACATTACTATCATTACCAATTAATGTAGTATTAAATTACTTATTAATTTTTGGTCACTTTGGCTTTCCAAAACTCGGTGGTGTTGGTGCGGCAATCGCTTCTGCAGCAACCTATTGGTGTATTTTAATTATTACGGTTATTATTATTCGTACGAAAGAGCCTTTCGCTTCTTTCAATATCTTTAAACAGTTATACCGCCCTTCCTTTACAATCTGGAAGGAATTCCTGAAACTTGGCGTCCCTATCGGATTTGCTATCTTTTTTGAGACGAGTATTTTCGCTGCGGTAACACTTATGATGAGTAATTTTAGTACGACAACAATAGCAGCACATCAAGCAGCTATGAACTTTGCTTCCTTGTTATATATGACTCCTTTAAGTTTAGCAATGGCAATGACGATAGCCGTTGGATTTGAAGTTGGAGCAAAACGATACAATAATGCGAAACAATATGGATTTATCGGAATTGGGTTAGCCCTTGCTTTCGCTCTTTTATATTCAATCCTTCTTTATTTCTTTGATGATGAAATTGCTTCTATTTATACGACAAATGCAAATGTCCATCATTTAGCTAAAGAATTTCTTATATTCGCGATTTTATTTCAAATTTCAGATGCGATTGCAACTCCAGTACAAGGAGCACTTCGTGGTTATAAAGACGTAAATGTTGCCTTAATTATGACATTAATAGCTTATTGGGTAATAGGTCTACCTCTTGGCTACATGTTAGCAACTTATACTGACTGGGCAGCAAAAGGTTATTGGATCGGTCTTATTATCGGTCTAGCATTTGGAGCAATCTTCCTGCTTATCCGTCTCTTTCAAGTACAAAGAAAATATACAACACAAAGCAGCCGCTAATGATATAGCGGCTGTTTTCTTCATGCATATTTTTTCTTGTAACGTGTAACATAATGAAAAAGAAAGGTGGATACATATGGACGAAAAACAAAAGAAACAATCATTCGATGAAGAATTCGCCCCTGAAATTTCACCTGGATATCGGCAAGATGTACATAAGCCAACTAAATATAAAAATACTTCTTTTTTAATGGGCATTACCATTTTCGCAGCTGTATTACTCGTGCTCATCATTTTCGTCTATTTTTAAGGAAGGGTGGTCTATTATATGAAGAAACAAGATTCAAATCGTTCAAAAAGAACTGTGAAAACGGAAAAAGGATATGCAGGAGATTCTGTTCATACACTGAAACAAGTTGAGCAAGGAAATTTATACATTGCTCAAAAAGAACTTGGTCAACAAAATGAAAATCTTTAAAGTCCCTCTGCTTCTAGAGGGTTTTTTATTGTACATATTGTTTTTGTTCTAACACCATGAATAAATTATTAACCTTTACAATTTTCATGTCATAATTTAATTTCATTTCACTTCTCTTGCCATTTTCAATACCAGTAACGTACGCTACAGCATGATAGCGAAAACTCTCATCTGTCTCTTCACGTATCTCTTCGTTTGTAAATTTATACTCTAAATCCCGAAAACGGTTTGGGTAATAATTTTCTATTAACTGTTCATACCCTCTATTTACAAATATTTCTTCACCTTTTCGTTTCACATCTTCTTTATTATTAAACTCAAACACTGCTAGTTGCGCTGTCACAAAGTGTTCTCCTATCATTTTCATTTCTTTATCAGTTAAAGTTTCTATACTTTTGTTCTTTAATTCCTTATTTAACTCGTAGCGATCTATCGGTTTAAAGGTGGCAAAAACCTCCTCTTTATATGGCCAAAACAATCCAAAAGCGATACATAGAGAAATGATTAATATTCTTTTCTTCGTAATGCACCCCACGCTCCTCCATTAATGATAGTTATATTTTAACATATAGAAAGAAAATTCTGATATCATAAAGTAGAATAACCTACCTTTAACTTAGAAACGAGGAACAATTATGGACTCTTACAAACAATATATAAAAGAAGCTCTACCAGACCTTTCTATACATTCATATATACAAAATGAAGAAGGGTGGGATAATATAACGGTTATTATAAATGACGAACTACTATTTCGTTTCCCACGAAAACTTGAATATGCAAACCGAATTCCGTTAGAAAAAGAACTGTGCACAATTCTTTCTCATTTATTACAAGAAATCGAGATTCCTAAGTATCATTTATTGTATAAGAATAATTGTAATACCGTTCCATTTTACAGCTATTATCCTCTCATTCATGGTGAACCGTTAACAACCGAAATAGTTACCAAGCTAGAGAAAAAAGAATTGAAAGCAATCATTACACAATTAGCCACTTTCCTTGCGGCTTTACATAGTATTCCTTTAAAACGTACTGAAACGCTAGGGTTCCCTATCAAAAAAACACTTACCTACTGGAAAGAACTACAAACAAAATTAAATCAATATCTTACTAACAGTCTTACTTCATTACAGAAATCAGCCTTAAATCGTTTATTCGAAAATTTCTTTGCCAATATAGCTAAATCTACCTTTCAAAATACAATCATTCATGCTGACTTTACACATCATCACATTTTATTTAATACGCAGAACAAAACCATTTCAGGTGTTATCGATTTTGGAGATGCTCAAATTGGCGATCCCGCTTTTGATTTTGCTGGGCTATATTATGATTTCGGTCGTGAGTTTACTACATCTGTATATGAACAATACAGTGCACTTATTTCTCAACGCGATCCATTACTCATTCACCGCATCACTACCTTTTATCAATACAGCCCTTTACTACATAACCTTATTTATAACATTGAAACAAACAACGAAATAATATTAAAGAAGAATGAAGAACAGCTTAAAGCAATACTACAGGGACGAGATTAAATTCGCTCCCTATACTCTCTCTCCTCATACATCATTAACTTTTTATCCATTTCAACAATAACTTTATACAATTGAAATGCCTGTAAAATTTGCAGTTGAATTCCAAAAGGAGCATTCTGTTCTTTTAACCATTGAAATACTGCCATTTCATCTTTCATTGATTATTCCTCCCTTTATTAATCTGCTACAAATATACGGTAAATGATGAAAAGCTTTTCATGTCAATAACAAAAAAGGATGCAAAATTGCATCCTTTAATGTACTATATTTTTCTTCTGCTTCGCTTCTTTCTTTACTTCTTCCCTTTGGCATTCACTACGAAACGCACAACTCATACACTCAGAACGAAAATGACGCTCTGTATAGTGCTCAGGTTGCTGCAACATTTCTTTCATTCTAAATAAATCATCCATTCCAGTTATAATATCTTCCTGCTTTGGAATGTACTCATACTTAGTTCCTTCTATTAAATTAATAACTTCAATTTTCCCTGGAAGAATACCGAAAGCTTTATAACTGAATACTGTCATTAGCTTCTGACAAAGAGCAAGCATTTCCTCATCCGCATCGACAACATACTTTTTAATTACAAACGATTCAGCACTCCACTCACCAACTTCAAATGTCAATGACATGTGGACACCTAACTCTTCCATATATGTTTGAAACTTCTCATATAAAAATAACGGCGGTGCCTGACTATCATCCCTTTCAACAAACTGTAATAAGTGATCAGTTAGCTTCGCTAAAACAATATAGTACTCCGCCTTTGAAGCAAACATATTAATCCTTACTTTTTTCCAATACTTTTCTATTAATATTAAAAGTACAATTTTCGTTTGTTGGCCCGCAGGTAGCGTATAATATTCATTAATAATTTGATTCACAATCATTTGCGCTATTTGTTGCCATTCAAATGAAGAAGGTTCTCTTCTTTTTATATGACGGAAATAAAATTTATGCGGACAACGCATAAAATCATACAAATGGTAATCTGTCATCGTTTTGATTGAGATTTTCTCATGCAATTGCTCTTCATCTCCCTTCTGCCATTAAGAAAGGTGTTTTACGAATTCAGCTCCAAACTGTAAACATTTTTCTACATCTTCATCTTCTGGCGTTAATTCTACTTTCAATCCTTCTAACACAACTGCTGCCCCGCGCTCCTGCAGCTTTTCTATTAAAATATCAACCGCTACCCCGTATTTCGGATAAGCCGAATCACAAGAACCGAATGCAGCTGCTTTTTTACCAGTTAAGTTAATAGAATCCATTGCATCATAAAAATCTAAAAAATCATCAGGAAGATCACCATCTCCCCAAGTATAAGCACCTAAAATAATCCCGTCATATTGCTCTAATATAGAAGCTTCTGGTGTATCCATAATATCAATTACTTCAATCTCATTTTCTGTTTCACGAATCGCACCCGCAATATGGTCAGCCATTTCCTCTGTATTTCCACTCATACTTGCAAAAATCATTACTAACTTACTCAACTGAACCTCTCCTTTTACCTTGTATCTCTTTTTCTGTTTGAAGTGTACTCTTCTCATCTACATATTCAGAACGAATTACATTTCGTTGCCATTCAATATGCTTATCAACATCTTTATTTTTTAATCCCCTTCGTAAAAGGTGAAATGTTTTTCTCATTAAGGTTCCTCATCTGTTTCATTGATAATAATTATCAATTTCAATTATACCATTAGATTAATTGAAATTGATTATCAAAGTCAATAACTATTTTTTTAAAAATAGTTAAAATGTACAAGCTTGTCCGTTAGCTATTCATATACTATAAATGAGCATAGTTCTTTCTCAGCCCTCTCTGACGGAAGAAATAAAAGCAACTGCAATAGAGTGCAGTTGCCTTTTTTTATGTTTTATCAGTTTCTAGTAGTCTTATAGTTGTCTCTAAAAATAGTTCCACTCCATTAATTAAAGCCGATTCATCCACATCAAATTTCGGATGATGATGTGGATAACACGTATCAATATTTTTATTCCCTGTTCCTAATTTAATGAAACAACCAGGTGCTTTTCTTAAATACGCTGAAAAATCTTCTCCTCCCATAGAAGGTTCAAGATGCACAATACGCTGATTTCCGAACAATTTTATCGCACTTTTTTCTACTATTTTCGTAATGTACTCATTATTAACAACTGGATCATATCCGTAACGATACGTATATGTATAATCCCCTCCATGCGCTTCAGTAATTCCTTTCACAATTTGCTCAATTTTCTCTTTTGCTTCCTCTCTTAATGTTTGATTAAAAGATCGAACAGTTCCCATTAAAGATGCTTTGTTTGGGATGATATTATCGGCCATCCCCCCATGAAATTGTGTAACTGACACTACTCTGTGCATAAAAGCACTTGTATTTCTTGATACGATATGTTGTAAATTTGTAATAATTTGTGCTCCGATAGCAATAGGATCTATCGTTTCTTCTGGTCGTGCCGCATGACCACCCTTTCCTAAAATTTCAATTGTAAATACGTCTGGTGCTGCCATCATAGGGCCATATACAATTCCTACCTTCCCACTTTCTAATCCAGACATAACATGCAAACCTATTACATAATCGACGCCGTCCATAACACCGGCCTCCACCATTTCTTGTCCGCCACCGGGATACACTTCCTCTGCGTGTTGAAAGAACAGACGGATTTCGCCTGCAAAATCTTCCTTCATATTTGATAGCGCTTCTGCTGTACTTAACAAAATAGCTGCATGAGCATCATGCCCACATGCATGCATCATCCCTTTATTCACAGACGCATAAGATTTCCTTGTCTCCTCTTGAATTGGTAAAGCATCTATATCCGCTCGAATCGCAACTACTTTCCCTTGTTCCGTTCCTCTTTTAATTGCTAGTACACTGTACTTCGTTGGTCTCGTTACTTCAAAAGAAGAAAATGAGCATAATGTATCATATATAAATTGCGAAGTTTCTTTTTCATGAAACGATAATTCCGGATACTTATGGAAATGCCGTCTCCATTTCATAATATTTTCTTCTGAAATAAGACTCTTCCACACTCTATTCATGATAATTTCCTCCTTTTAAAAGGCTCTATACCTTGAAAATGTACTAAGTACCCAGTGATTATTAACCCACTCCAATTCAGGAATAACAAAACAAATATTATATTTTCCCGCCTTCTCACAATCCACTTCCTATTTACATGTCAAACCCATTACAAATTCATGCTGAATGTAATATAATTGCTAAGTTAGGGATTTTCTTTTTTAGTATTTAGTGCTAATATCAGAAAAGAGCCTTTTGACTTATTTTTACCTAAAATGTGGGATTTTGTTTTTTTCACAATAATGTAGGACATGATACCTACAAAGAGCTATTATTTCATTAAGCGAGGGAAAGACATGGAAAGATTAAAAGAGATATGGTCTCAACCACTCACACAATGGGTTGCAAAGACGGTTTATTACCTTGCAATTTTATTTGCATTGCTTTGGTTGTATGGATTCCATGATACAAACACAAGTACATTTATTTACAACGAATTTTAGGGTGGGAACGTTATGAAGTTATTAGAACAAATTGAAAAGTGGGCTGTAGAAACGCCTGATCAAACCGCTTTTGTTTGGCGAGATGCGAAAATTACGTACAAACAATTAAAGGAAGATTCTGATGCGTTAGCACATTGGATTTCTTCTGAGTATCCAGATGATCGTTCACCAATTATGGTTTATGGCCATATGCAACCTGAAATGATTATTAACTTTTTAGGTTGTGTAAAAGCTGGACATGCTTACATTCCTGTAGATTTATCTATTCCAGCTGATCGTGTACAACGTATTGCTGAAAGTTCTGGTGCGAAATTACTGTTATCAGGGGCAGAAGTAACGGTAACGGACTTACCAGTTCGCATTACAAGTGAAGATAACTTAAAAGATATTTTCTTTACTCATAAAGGGAATACTCCAAATCCTGAACATGCGGTAAAAGGTGATGAGAACTTCTACATTATTTACACATCAGGAAGTACAGGTAATCCGAAAGGGGTTCAGATTACTTATAACTGTCTTGTTAGCTTTACAAAATGGGCTGTAGAAGATTTCAACTTACAAACAGGGCAAGTATTCTTAAACCAAGCACCTTTCTCATTCGATTTATCTGTAATGGATATTTACCCATCATTAGTAACAGGTGGTACACTTTGGGCAATCGATAAAGATATGATTGCACGTCCAAAAGACTTGTTTGCTTCTTTAGAGCAATCGGATATACAAGTATGGACTTCGACACCATCTTTCGCAGAAATGTGTTTAATGGAAGCCTCTTTCTCTGAAAGTATGCTACCAAACATGAAAACATTCTTATTCTGTGGTGAAGTGTTACCAAATGAAGTAGCTAGAAAATTAATTGAGCGTTTCCCGAAAGCAGCAATTATGAATACGTACGGTCCAACAGAAGCTACTGTTGCTGTAACAGGCATTCACGTTACAGAAGAAGTGCTTGATCAATACAAATCACTTCCAGTTGGCTACTGTAAATCAGACTGTCGCCTTCTTATTATGAAAGAAGATGGTACAATTGCACCTGACGGTGAAAAAGGTGAAATCGTAATTGTCGGTCCAAGCGTAAGCGTTGGCTATTTAGGAAGCCCTGAATTAACAGAAAAAGTATTTACCATGATTGATGGTGAGCGCGCCTATAAAACAGGTGATGCTGGCTATGTAGAAAATGGTCTTCTATTCTATAATGGTCGTCTTGATTTCCAAATTAAGCTTCATGGTTATCGAATGGAATTAGAAGAAATCGAACATCATCTTCGCGCGTGTTCTTACGTAGAAGGTGCAGTTGTTGTTCCAATTAAAAAAGGTGAAAAATATGATTACTTATTAGCGGTTGTTGTTCCTGGAGAGCATTCGTTTGAAAAAGAATTCAAATTAACATCTGCAATCAAAAAAGAACTCAATGAGCGATTACCAAATTACATGATTCCACGTAAATTCATGTATCAATCTTCTATTCCAATGACACCAAATGGAAAGGTAGATCGCAAAAAATTATTGAGTGAGGTTACAGCATGACCGCATATGGATCATTTTATTTTTTCGCTATAGTAGGCATTTTATTAATACCTACTATCATAGCTGGATTAAAAGGTAAAATGTTGCGTAAATATAATGCCGCTTTAACATTAGTAATGCTCGTTATTATCTTCTCTGATAAACCGAAGCAAGCAATCATGTTAGCCGCATTTATTATTTGGCAATATGCCCTTATTAAAGGCTATTTAATTTTAAGAAAACAAAATAATAGTACATTCACGTTTTGTATAGCTGTTATTTTATCGATTTTACCGCTTATTTTGGCAAAAATCGCACCGTTTGTACCTGAATTGCATTTTATTGTTTTCGCAGGTATGTCTTACGTAACATTTAGAGCTGTACAGATGGTCTTTGAAGTTCGTGATAATTTAATTAAAGAACTTTCCTTCTTTAATTTCTGGGAATTCGTTTTATTCTTCCCTGCGATTTCAAGTGGACCTATCGATCGTTACCGTAGATTCCAAAAAGATATTCAAAAGCCGCCTAGTGCTGAGGAATATCAAAAGTTACTATATACAGGGATTAACCGTATTTTCCAAGGTTTTCTGTATAAATTTATAATCGCGCACTTGATAACAACATATCTTGTAAAGGCAGTATTCGCCAATCAAGATACACTTTTATCTAATGTGATTTTTATGTACGCTACTAGCATGCAGTTATTCTTTGACTTTGCAGGTTATAGTGCGTTCGTAATTGGTATCAGTTACATGATGGGAATTAAAACTCCAGAAAACTTTAATAAGCCATTCCTTAGTCGTAACATTAAAGACTTCTGGAACCGCTGGCACATGAGTTTATCATTCTGGTTCCGTGATTTTATTTACATGCGTTTCGTCTTTTTTGCAACGAAGAAAAAGTTAATTAAGAACCGTTACACAATTTCGTATATCGGTGCATTTTTAAACTTTTTCATTATGGGAATTTGGCACATCCAAGGAAGCGCTGTTGCGCAGTATGTTATTTATGGTCTATATCATGCCGCACTGTTTATTTTATTCGATATTTTCGAACGAAAAAACAAGAAGCATAAGTTTTGGCCAAACAATAAATTTACACACGTCCTTGCGATTGTAATTACGTTCCACGTTGTATGTTTCGGTTTCCTGATCTTCTCTGGACACCTTAACAGATACTTTTAATGCACCCTTCTTATACTATTAAGAAGTTGCACATATAATATATTTCGGATATAAAGGAGATTTTAAAAATGGCAGAATTCAAAGAGCAAGTATTAGATATTTTAGAAGAAGTATGTGAAAACGATATTGTGAAAGAAAACTTAGATGTTCAATTATTTGAAGAAGGTATTCTTGATTCTTTCGCTGTAGTATCTTTATTAGTAGAATTCCAAGAGCGTTTAGAGATTGAAGTTTCTATTTCTGATTTTGACCGCGATGAGTGGGCTACACCAAATATGGTTATTAAAAAGTTGGAAGAAATCCGATGAACAAAGTAAAATTTGGTCCGATGCTTTTAGCATTGGCCCTTTTTGCTGTATTCTTACTTATTCCAACGCGCTTCCTACTTCCACTTTTAAGTGATGAGAAAGTAGAACAAGCTGCGACTTCTTTAAAAGAAGAAAAGATTCAAAGTATGATTTTACAGCAAAAGATGTTAGCAGACCCGAAATATCTTCCGATGTACGGTTCATCGGAATTCGCACGTATGGATGCTTTCCATCCATCGAATTATTTCAAAGTAAAGCCTGAAGGATTCACACCATTCCTACTTGGGCGCGGTGGAACACAAGACCTTGTACATGTATTAAACTTCGCATCTACAATGGATCAATTGAAAGATAAGAAAATGATATTCGTTCTTTCTCCGCAATGGTTTGTACCACAAGGTATTGATGAGACACACTTTGCACCTAACTTTTCAAAACAACAAGGTTACCACTTCATTTTCAACGATGATTTAAAACCTGAAATGAAAAAACAAATTGCAAAACGCTTATTAAACTTTGAGATTGTTAAAAAAGAAACTTTATTAAAAATTTCGCTTGAAGGTATCGCCTACGATGATACAAAGTATAAAGTAAAAGCACTTGCTGCTAAACCTTTCGCTTATATTTATCGTAACATTCTAGATCGTAAAGATTTATTTACAGTTATGTTTAATATTAAGCCGCATAAAGAACAGCTTGATCCATCATTGAAACAAATGAACTGGGAAGAAGCTCGTAAGCATGCTGATCAAACAGGTGCAGTAGAATCAAGCTCTAACGAATATGGTATCGAAGATGATTACTTCAATAGCAAAATTAAGAAGAAATTAAAACAACGTGAAGGTTACTTAAAAAATGATGCTTATGACCAATCACCAGAATATGAAGATTTACAAATTGTACTTGATTTATTAAAACAATCTGGCGCAAAACCGCTCTTCATTTCTGTTCCTGTAAAAGGTCCTTGGTATGATTACGCTGGCTTCCCGAAAGAAAAACGCGAATTATACTACAATAAAGTTCGTGAGCAAATTAAGCAAGCTGGCTATCCAATTGCTGATTTCTCAAATCATGAATATGATAAGTACTTCTTAAAAGATCATATGCACTTAGGTTGGAAAGGCTGGGTTTACATCGACGAAGCTATCCAACAATTTTATAAAGCAAACTAACGAAAAGACCGCTTGAATTATTCAAGTGGTCTTTTTTTATATACATCTTGTAATTGTTCAATTACGTTCTCTACTTCTTTCATGACACGTTTCACTACGTGCTGAGCTGATTCCGTTCGTGCTAATGATGATGCTTGTCCCGCCCAAAGCGACATATACTCTTCCTTATTTTGCTTCGCTGCTTCTTGACGTATTTTTGAAGTTAATACGTTTTGCACTGGATACATCGGTAAATTTTCTTCTCTTCCTTCATGTTTCTCTATAAATTCATTACGAATACCCCGTGCATATTTCCCGGAAAACGCACGGGTTACCGTTGTACTCGTATCTGTACTATGTAAAATCGCCTCTTTATACACGTCATGCGTAATACTTTCTTCACTCGTTAAAAAGGCTGATCCCATTTGAACAGCCTCTGCCCCTAACGCAAATGCCGCAACAAGCCCTTGCCCATTCATTACACCACCTGCTGCAACAATCGGGATATGAGGTACTTCCGCTACTAATTGCGGGATTAATGCAAATGTACCAATCATCGCATCTTGTTCTTTCCCAATAAACGTTCCTCTATGCCCTCCTGCCTCGCTACCTTGCCCGACAATAATATCTACCCCTAACTTAGCAAGTGCTTTCGCTTCCGCTACATGGGTAGCTGTTCCGATAACTTTTATCCCTTCCTTTTTCAAATCATCTATTTCTTCTTTTTCTAACGTTTGAAATGCAAAACTAACGACTGGTACCTTTTCCTCTAATAATACTTGTAATTGTTCTTTATAGCTTTTTGGAAGTTTTAAAGTCTTTTCTTCCTCTATACCTAATTCTCTATTCACTCCACTAAGCAATACTTTCGCCTCGTTTACCCTCTCTTCTTCTATCTGTATCTCTTTCGTTAAAAGTAAATTAACACCGAAAGGCTTATTTGTTAGTTCCCTTATTTTATAAATCGCTTCACGGATTTGTTCTGGGCTCATATACCCTGCTCCAAGCGTACCTAATCCTCCGCTATTACTCACAGCTGCAACAAGTTCTGACGTTGTAATCGCTCCTGCCATACCTGCTTGAATGATCGGATACTTAATTTGTAATATATCTATTACTCGACTTGTAAACATCATTTTCCCTCCTACTTTCCCTATACCTTCTTTATATGACATGCTTTCCCCTTCTTTTACAAGGATTGAACTTTCGCTCAAGCGAATATATTGAAAGAGAAGGAGGCTGAGAACAATGATTTATCCAAATGCTTTGCAAAAAGGTGATACAGTAATGGTTATTGCACCGTCTGGCCCACCAACACTTGAGAATATATTAAAAGGTGTGAAAGTATTACAAGAGATGGGATTATCCGTAATAATTGGAAAGAGTGTTTATGAAAAATATGGATATTTAGCTGGAAGTGATCAAGTTCGTCTTGATGATATACATGAAGCATTTACAAATACTGAGGTCAAAGCAGTCTTTTGTGCACGAGGTGGTTACGGCAGCGCTCGTCTCCTCCCTTACATTCAATATGAAATCATTCAACGGAATCCAAAGATTTTTTGGGGATATAGCGATATTACGGCTTTACATACTGCCTTTTCACGTTATGCGGAGCTGGTTACTTTTCATGGTCCAATGATTGAAGAATTAGGAAAAGGTATAGATTCTCTCTCCTTATCTTCTTTCAATCAACTATTCCATCCGTATTCATCTATCTTATATGCATCAGAATGTATCGTACCTACCTCTCCATGTACAGTCACAGGCACATTAGTTGGAGGGAATTTAACTGTGTTAACAAGTATAATTGGCTCGCCCTATGAGATAAATACGTCAAATAAACTTTTATTGCTTGAAGATATTGGTGAAGAACCGTACCGCATTGACCGGATGTTAAATCAACTACTTTTATCTGGACAGTTTAATGAATGCAGCGGCGTTATTTTTACAAGTTGTCACGACTGCAACCCTTCTAAGCCATCTCAATCATTGCAAACAATATTATATGAATATTTCACGCCATATAATATACCTGTGTTATTCGGTTTATCGATTGGACATATAAGTCCAAATATCGGTATTCCCCTCGGAGCTACAGCAACAATAAATACAACTAACAAAACTGTTTCTATTTCTTCTGGTATAGCCACTCCATGTTCAAATTAAAAAGGAAAAGCTGCTAAGCTTTTCCTTTTACTTATAATAATTAAAGATTCGTCCTGATGCTATCTCTGCAATTTCTTCTGGAATAAATGTTTTACTCATATCTGTTCCAACATTTAATACAGCTGTCGCATCTTTCTCGATGCTACCCAATAATTCTTTTCCACGTATCGTAATAAGGGGTGTACCTTCTGGCAACACATCTTTTACAAATTTCAATTGTGTAAAGAACGGAACGATCCATCTACCCTCTCCTTGGAAATGACGCAAACGAAGTGTTCCTTCCGTTGCCCCGTCTTCTGCTTCAAGTGAACCAGCAACATAAAACTCCGTTGTTAAGAGCAATTCATAAAATTCCTTTTGCTTTTGTTTATCATCTCCTGCTAAAACGAGTACTTCTTCTATTTTCTTTACTGGAATTTGCTCCATATGATGCCACCCCTATTTTCAAAATGATTATACTTAGATTATACGAAATATTCTTATTTTTTTCTACATAATTCCACAATTATTTTCTTAAAATAATTTTAAAACACCTTCAGTCGTAACGATTTTGGCAAATTCATCATGTAAGTTTACAAGTGTCATATTGTGAATGTCCTCTGCACTATACTCTGTCCCGTCCAGACCTTTACGATTGAATGTAGCCGTCGCATCGCTCACTAAATACGTTGTAAGCCCTAAATTACCTGCCATCCGTGTTGTAGTCTCCACACAATGATTTGTTGTTAATCCTACAATCACTACCGTATTACAATTTTGTTCTCTTAATTGTTCTTCCAAATTTGTCCCAATGAACGCGCTATTAACGGATTTCTGGATAATTATTTCATCTGGCATCGGTTGCACTTCTTCTTTAAAGTTTACCGTTTCCGCATGTTGATAAAACATCGATTGAACATTTTCTTTATTTACATGTTGAATATGAAAAACTGGTAGTTTTCTTTTTCTCCATTCTTCTAACAAACTTTTCATATTTTCTTCCGCCAAAAGGTTATTCCTCACGCCCCAGTATGGTAAGTTGAATGCTTCCTGTACATCAATGATTATAAGTGCTGCTTGATTAAGCATAATATCCTCCTAATTAATTGGGCTGTAATTGAAACAGAAAACCAAGTTGCTGCGAAGCAGTAATAAAACAAATATAGGCACAAAGCTCTACAATTTCTTTTTCAGTCCAATATTGTTTTAATATATGAAACATATTATCATCTATCGCCTTTTGGTCATGAACAAATGCATGCGCAAAAGTAACGGCTACGCTAATTTCTTCTATTTTTTGTATATCATCCGGCTTTCCCTTTGCCATACAGTACGGACATTCATTCCCAAACGCTAATGTTCTTCTTACTTGCTCCTTTAACTCTACGGAAAGGGCCCCTGTACTATACAGTGTATTCTCTAACGTACTCCACGAATTTAATATATCTGGATTATGACCTAATAATTTTTGAAAATTTGTATCTCCTACATTTGATAATGTAATTCTCTCCATCATTTCCCCTCCTATTTCCTTCTTTTTTATTGTAAAATAAATAAAGTTCACTTTACATTTCATATGAATCTTAATTTTAAATTTTGCTTTACAAAAATTATCATTTTACTGGAGGTATATTTACAAATGCAATTAGACCGTGTTGATCGAAAAATTTTAAATGAATTATATAATGATAGCCGCCTTTCGATGCGTGAATTAGCAAAACGAGTAAACTTATCGGCTCCGTCTACTACAGAACGTGTACGTAAACTTGAAAGTGAGGGGATTATTCAAAAATACACAATCGATATCAATTATAAAAAAGCAGGACTTGTTTTAGATTGTATTTTAGAAATCACTTTAAAAAATGGTGATACAACACGTATGCAACAGTTTATTCAGTCTTATCCATCTGCAAGTTTTTGTTACCGAGTAACAGGAAGCTTATGCTACATTGTAAAAATCTCTGTTCCTTCACTCGTTGAACTTGAAGAATTTATCAATGATGTTTCTTCATATGCAACGACAGTTTCTCATATCGTATTATCAGAAGTAGCTCTTACTCCGGACATTGAACATATATTCCCAGAAGATTAATTCATCTTTATTCACAAAAAGAGTAAAAACCCCTTACATTAAGAATAAAAATGATATATCATGTATTAAAATACATAAAGTTCGAGAAAGGGGCTTTACATTGAAAATCTGGTTTTATGAAAAAACGGCACAATTAGATGACTTGCTTGGTATTTGGGACAATGTTCCGACCATCCCTCGAATTGGTGAAAAAGTTGAACTTCTAAAAACCGTTCGGATCGTTACAGATATTAAATATGTAAAGAACGGTAATAATTTTCGTGTAGAGATTATTACAAATTAAAAAGTAGCTCTTTAGGAGCTACTTTTTAATTATCTATTATGCGCTTTCTTTATAACAATTTTATCTTCTTCTACAGAAACTGTTACATAATCATTTTCTTCTAACCGAAGCTTATTTACAGCTTCATCAGGTAGTTCTACAGCCATCAATCTATCTGTTACTATCACTTGGCTATATATTTCATTTTCTTCTGATGTATTCACTACTTTTTCTTCATTTATGAAACGAATCGGTGGCACACCAACTTCTTTTACTGTACGCCATTGGTTCCAAGTAAAAGGAATGAACCATAATAAACCGATAATCACAAGACCAATGCCGATCCATAAATTACTTTGTGCTTGTAATTCCGTAATCGAGATTGCGTCACTTCCATCTCCACCTACAAATTGCATACTCGTTGCAATCAAATTATTTAGAGCATGCACAGCAATATTCGTCCATATATTCTTTGTCTTTATGTATAGAAGGCACATAATAACACCGAACATGAAAGCACCGATAACATCAAAATGGCCTAGTCCAAAAATAAGAGAGGATACAATAACCGCTCGTTTAATCCCCCATTTGTACGCCATTCGCTGCAAGAAAAAACCTCTAAAAATAACCTCTTCCATTATTGGGGCTAATACACATGCTGAAATGAAAGTAAATATCGTCATGTATATGTTACTCGTATTAATTACATTTCCATCTTCTAACATGGTAACTAAGAAATTAGGTAAAGTATGTGCTAAAATATAAAATTGAATTTGGGATATACCGACTGCAAAAATCATTCCCATGATCGTTGCTAATACAATTAACCCCCAATGTAAACGTCCAGGCTTATCAAAAAAGCTTTTAAAAACAACATTATTTTTACTTGTTTTTAAATATAGCCACAATAGTGGAAATGCAAAAAATATTGATATTTGTGACAGTAACTCTATCGTATTGTCAGAAGCACCTGATAACCTTAATGGAATCATCGTCAGGAACATCCCTATAATCATCCATCCAAAAAAACTACGTAGCCTTATACGTGAAAATGCATGTTGCATATGGAACACCTCCAGAGATGATATAAAGTGAAACTTTATTCAGTATTTTATGGGTAGCCCTTCTCCACAAATGGCCGGATAACTAAATTATAATATGAATATAGTTGAAAACCTTCCTATTTTTCTCACTTTATTCCGAATAATATACGTATTAAATTATATAATAACGATCCTATTTGATATACCATATCAATGTTCTTCAACTTAGTTACAATTATGTTCCTAAGTAAATATGTATCTGCCACACTTAAAAGCTACATAAATCAAAAAAGCTGGTTAATAAAAATCCCCGTTAACACGGGGATTTTTTCGATTATAATACGTCACGTTTTTGGAATAATACACTTGATGCTACAAGTAATACAGCAAAGTATGCAACTACAAGTAATAATGAAGTTGTAAACGTAAATTCTGTAAATGGTGGTTCTACTCCGCCACTTACTAATTTATTGCCGTCGTACACACTTAAATTTAAATGCGAGAATACAACAAACTTTGCAACACCTTTAGCAAACATCATAAGCACCATTGTAATTGCACTTTGTAAGAAGAATAAGAACAACGAAATAATTAATGGTAATACAGAATTTCTAAATACATTAGCTAAGCAAAATGAAAGAGTTGCAAAGAAGAACGGTGAAAGTACTTGATATAAAATGGACTTCATTACGATTCCTAACGTTACTCCTGTTTTACTACCATCCATTACAATCCCGCCAATAATCATTGAGATTAACGTGCTAGCAAATATGATAAATAATATAGTAAGTAACACTGTAATATATTTAGAGAACAAAACTGTAATTCGTTTTCTCGGACGGATTAATAACTGCTTAATTGTACCTTTTTGGAACTCATCAGTAATTGTACGAGACGCAATCGTAATTCCAAAAATTGTTGCAAATAAGGTAATTAAACCAATCTCTGAACTTACAAAATCTAAATATGATCCTTTAAACTCATTTCCTCCTCCCCATTTCAGCATCGCTAAAACTCCCAAAATCTCCAATGCTGCAATTACACCTATTAAAATGTACATACCTTTTTTCGCATGTAACTTTAAAAATTCATTTTGAATTAATTTAAACATTACGCTTTCACTCCCCCTGTAATCGCTAAGAACTCATCCTCTAACGTTTTATTTTGAACAGTAACACCGTATACGAGTACATCAGCATTCACTAACTGTTTTACAATTTGCGGAATCTCTTCTTTCATTACAGATGCCACAGCTACATTTCCTTGTACTTTACCTTTAATAATTTCGTTCGCTTTTTGAACTTGATCTACTTCAAATGCAACTACAACTGTTTCATCATGCTTCGCTTGTTCATGTAAGTTATACTCTTGTACAAACTCACCTTGCTTTATAATAACTACACGATCACACATTAATTCAATTTCACTTAATAAATGACTTGATACAATGACTGCAATATTTTCTTCTTTCGCTAATCGTTGTAAATAATCACGAATTTGGCGAATACCAGCTGGATCTAATCCATTTGTCGGTTCATCTAAAATTAAGATTTTCGGCTGATGAAGTAACGCCTGCGCAATTCCTAAACGCTGTTTCATACCAAGTGAGTATGTTTTCACCTTTTTATGAATCGCATGCTCTAATTCAACAAGCTTTACAATTTCAGCGATGCGCTCTTTACTAATTGGGGTAATCGCCATGTTCGCAAAATGCTTTAAATTTTGCATTCCAGTCATATAATCATATAGCTCGGGATTTTCTACAATCGCTCCAATTTGCTCTAGCGCCTTTTCACGCTCTGTGCGAATACTATGACCACAAATTGTAATATCGCCTTCTGTCATAGAAATAAGACCTGTCATCATACGAATTGTCGTCGTCTTACCGCTACCGTTCGGTCCAAGGAATCCGTATACCTCTCCTTCACGAACCTCAAATGATAAGCCCCGAATAATTTCTGTTCTACCGATTTTTTTTCGGACATTTTCTAATTTCACTACTACATTTCCCAATGATGATTCCTCCTTTAAACTTCTAGTTTTTTGTCGATGATGCGACCTGTAACTACTAATAATATAATTGTTAATAAACAGTTAAAACATAGATTTAAAACTGTAATATCTGTACCAGAATAAAATGATGTATTTAAAAAGCCGTTTTGATCTATAAATCCAATATTATTTATGGCAAACACATACTTTTCTATTTGCTGAAAGATATACGTTATTCCCCCATTAAATGCGATAAAAACAACGAATAAGATTACGCAAACAATCTTACTCATCGATGATTTCACATTGAATAGCTTCGTAATTACTATAATTAAATAAATAGAAACTAGCATATTAACAAAATCTAGTCCCCATAAGAAAATAGATAACATATGATGTAATATTCCATAATCATATAAACTGTGGATTGCTTGCTGAACACCTAAATCTGTTTTTCCATTATAAATATTTAAAGAAAAATAGTATAGAAAAATGATTCCTATTCCTAGCAAAATCATAAAGAGTAGTACACAAAATAAAACATTTGCACATATATACTTTTGTGCTGAAATAGAAGTACAACGTAGCATAGAGTTTTTTAGCATTTTTCGAAAAGACGATATACCTGTTAGAAGAATTGCGAATCCATTTATACCTAGTACGATAAAAAATATAATAATGATTATATCTTGCCTACCTGAAATTCTAGCTCCTGAAACTCCTTTCATATTAAATAAAAGAATTAATGAAACTGTAATAAATCCGAAGTAAATAATGGCTATTTTTCTCTTATTACAATTATACAGATAAAGAAAAAGCTGATTCATTTCTCATAGGCCTCCTTAAACAGCTCATGTACTGCTTTCCCCTTTTGAAATCGTAGTTCTTCCACATTTTCATGCAATATTATTTCTCCATCTTTCAAAAAGATTACTTCATCAAATATATTTTCGATTTCTCTTATTAAATGAGTTGATATAAGCAGCGTACAATCTTCACGATAAAATTTAAGGATTAGCTCAAGTACATGCTCCCTAGAAACGAGATCAATCCCGCCAAGCGGTTCATCCAGTACGTATAACTTCGCTTTTCGAGAAAATGTTAAAATAATTTGCAGCTTCTCAATCATCCCTTTTGACAATGCTTTAATTTTTTCTTCTAACGGTATTTTGAATTCTACAATCGTATCTACTGCTTTTTGAATATCGAAGTCTTTATAAAAATCTCTATAGAAAAATAAAGCATCTTTTACAGTCATCCAATCATCAAATACTGGCTTATCGGACATAAATGAAACGATTTTTTTCGTCTCTAATCCTACCTTTTTACCATCTATTGTAATACTACCTTCAGAAGGGTGCTGCAAGCCTACAATCATTTTCAATAACGTCGTTTTCCCGCTCCCGTTATCTCCAACAAGCCCAACGATTTTCCCTTCTGTAATCTCTATGTTTAATTCCCGGATTACTGCTTTCAATCCGTATCGCTTCCATAGATTTTCTATTTTTAATAGCTCTGTCATTCGTTCTCCTCCCTTTTCTTATTTAATGAAGAACTAAGAATTGAAAGAATTTCTTCTTCTGAAAAACCTAAATTGTCCATTCCATTTATAAAAGAATGAAGCAATTCTTTCGCCATATCTTTTCGCAGCTCCATAATTTTCTCCCCTTCATTCGTTACATATCGCCCCATTCCTCTACGTGTTACAACAACTCCATCCCGTTCTAGTTCTTGAAATGTGCGTTGAATCGTATTTGGATTTACTTGTAATTCACTCGCTAATTCACGTACGGAGGGAATTTTATCGCCAGGCAATAAATGACCCGTTACAATTTCTTTCTTTGTGTATTCCATTACCTGAATGTAAATTGGTGTATTTGGAGAAAACTCGATTTTCATTTCTCCACTCCTGTCTTAGTGTGTTAGTTAAATAGTACACTAAGACAAATTATATGTAAATACTCAACAACAAAAAATGTAATAAAAAGGCAGTGTAACTTTTCGTTACACTGCCTTCCTGTAATAAAATACAGGTAAATCTATTCTAATTATAGTTTCAATCGTTTGAATTCACATATAACCTTATGCGAAATTTATTTTACTTTTACTTGAGCTAGCACAGATTTAAACGTATTAATAACTGTATCTACTTCTTCATAACTAATTGTAAGGGATGGTTCAATACGAATTGTTTTTGAGTTAATTAATGTTCCCGCAACAAGAATACCTTGATCAAACATCGCCTTTGACACTTCATAACCAATCTCGTCTTTATGGAATTCAATCCCAATCATTAAACCTTGACCACGAATTTCAAAGATTTTATCTTCGTGTCCTTCTGCTGCTTGTTTCAATCCATTTAAGAAATACTCCCCAACTTCCATAGCTCGTTCCGGTAATTTCTCTTCCAATAATACATGGATTGTTGCAATTGCAGCAGCACATGCAAGTGGATTTCCTCCAAATGTTGTTGTGTGCATAAATGGATTTTCAAACCAACTTTTGAATACTGTTTCTTTCGCAACAATAGCTCCCGCTGGCATTACACCTCCACCAAACGCCTTCGCAAGACAAATAATATCCGGCACGACATCATATAATTCTGCAGCAAACATTTTTCCTGTACGTCCCATTCCAGTTTGTACTTCATCAAAGATAAGGAGTGATCCAAACTCATCACAAAGCTCTCGTACTTGTTTCAAATAATTTTCTGGAGGTAAAATAATACCGCCCTCTCCTTGAATTGGTTCTAAAATAACTGCTGCAACATCTTCTCCCACTAATGCACATGTCTCAAATGTTTTTCTCATCATATCAATATCGCCAAACGGAACATGACGGAAACCCGGAATTAATGGTAAAAATGGCTTACGGAACATTCCTTTTGCCGTCCCAGATAAAGCACCAAGGCTCTTACCATGGAAAGCACGCGTTGTAGCAATGAAAGTTGTTCGTTCACTATACATTTTTGCTAGTTTTAATGCTGCCTCTACGCTTTCTGTTCCACTATTTGTGAAGAAGGCATATTTCAAATCACCAGGTGTAATATCCGCTAAAATCTTTGCAAGCATTGCTCGAAGTGGATCTAGTAAATCCTGACTGTGCAATGCTTGACGCTTTAATTGATCCGTTACAGCTTTTACCACTTTCGGATTACGGTGACCAACATTATAAATTCCAAATCCACCTAAACAGTCAATATACTTTTTACCATTAATATCCATGAAGCAAGATCCTTCATCTGACCATTCTACTGCTGCAAATTGTCCATCTTTTGTTACTGTTTTTCTATAAGCAAGAAAACCAGGGTTTACATGCTCTCTAAATCCATCTACTGTTTCTTTTTGAATCCAGTTTGCCTCTTCTTCAGTAACCTTTTCTTTTTCAATTAACTGTAGTACTTTCGTAATATACTCATTTACATTTGATTCTTTCTCATTCAATTTATTTTTCACGTTCGTTTCCATCTAATTCACCTCTACATTTTTTTTATTTGCAAACCAACCAATAGGTTCTACTTCTAGATTTATATTAATCTGCTTAATCTCTTGAAATTCTTCTAAACCAAACGTTCCTAGACTACGACCTATACCACTTTGCTTATATCCGCCCCAAGGTGCCTCATTGTATGTTGGATGATAACTATTAATCCACGTAATTCCTGCGCGAAGTTTGCGAATCACACGCATTGCTTTTGCACCATCGACTGTAAATACTCCTCCAGCCAAACCATAGTCTGTACCGTTTGCCAACTCAATTGCTTCCTGTTCGTCTTTAAACTTTTGAATTACTACAACAGGACCGAAGATTTCTTCCTGGACAATGCGCATATCAGGTTTTACATTGACAAAGACTGTTGGTTCAATAAAGAAACCATCACCTTTTCCATCCTCCATTATTCGTCTACCTCCGCAAGCAACGTTTGCACCTTCGTCTTTCCCAATTTCAATATAGCGTAATACTTTTTCCATATGTTCTTGACTTACAAGTGGCCCCATTTCTGATTCTGGATTATCACCAGGTCCAACGTTAATTTGCTGTGCTCGCTCTACAAAACTATTAACAAATTTATCATAAATATTTTCTTCGACAAGGATTCTTGATCCCGCTGAACATACTTGTCCGCTACCTGCATAAATACCGAATAGAGCATAATCAATAGCGGTCTCAAAATCTGCATCTGCAAAAATAATATTTGGAGATTTCCCTCCAAGTTCTAACGAAATCTTTTTCATATTATCTGCCGCTGTTCTCATAATGTGCTTACCTGTTTTTGTTCCACCTGTAAAGGAAATCATGTCCACTTTATTACTCGCTGCAATTTCATTTCCTACTATTGGACCGGCCCCCATTACCATATTGGCAACACCTTTTGGTAGCCCTACTTTTTCAAGGATTTCGAATAGCTTTGTTGCAGTGATTGGTGTCACTTCAGAAGGTTTAAACACAATTGTATTTCCAGCTGCTAAAGCAGGTGCAATTTTCCATACACTCATCAATAGCGGATAATTCCATGGAACAATTAATCCACAAACACCGACTGGCTCTCTTACAACCATCGCTTGCATCGGATCGGCTACATGATATGTTTGACCATCTGGCTTTGTAATCAATCCGGCATAATAGCGAAAACAAGCCGCTGCATCTCCAATATCTCCTTCTGCCTCACGGTACGTTTTTCCATTATCCATTGTTTCAAGGTATACTAATTCTTCCATATTTTTATCAATTTCATCTGCTATTTTAAATAAATATGATGCCCTTTCAGCAGTCGATGTCTCTGACCAAATTCCGCTATCAAAAGCCGTTCTTGCCACTTCTATCGCGTATTTTGCATCCTCAATCGTCCCCTCAGGTGCATATGCTATACCCTTGCCATTCGCAGGGTTAATAATCGTTCTTTTTTCTTGATCACTAGAGTCTCTCCATTCACCGTTTACATACATTTTTAAATCTAGCACTATATTGAATCCTCCTTTATCGATCGTTTATATATTTATAAGCAATTTCCATGCCAATATTTAAAATTCAAAAGAATCATACATAAAGTGAAACTTTAATTAGCCCTCACCAATCGAGCGTTTACGGACAGCAGGGCTTCCACCTAACTTCTTTGCTCCACCTGAATTTTGAGGTGGGAGTTTTACTGCCCACAAATATCGGGATAAACTGACTATTTTCTTAAAAACAACAAACATTTTATGCATTTCCGCATACACTATTCCATTTTGCATAAAGTGACACTTTAATCATTTCCGCTACCGCCTTCACCACTCGGGACTTGAATCCCAGAGAATATGTACATGCTGAGCGCACACAAAAAGGAGAAGTCTATGTGACCTTCTCCTTTTTTAGGAATATGAGATGATATCAGCCGCTATCTCTTTTTCACTAACAATCTTTTGATATTTACGACTCACTGAAGATTGGCTGATTCCAAGAGCTTTTGCAGCCTTAGTCGTTGTTTTATACTGCTTCATTGCAAGCAAAATCAATTGTTCTTCTACAGAATGTAGTGCTTCTTGTAATGGTAATACTCTTGTAATAACTGGTTTTGATTTATTAAAGTCATAACCGGGTGTTAAAAACTTACTAACAAACTCCGCTTCAATTACTGGATCGTCTGCTGATACTACTAAACGTTCAATCATATTTTGTAATTCACGGACATTTCCTGGCCATGAATAGAACTCTAGTAAATTAAGTGCATCTGGAGTTAAATGATAATTTTTATTATATTTTTCATTTAACTGTTGTAAGAAATGAAAGGCAAGTACCGGAACATCTTCCATTCGCTCTCGTAAAGAAGGAACTCGCAGTGGAATTACATTGAGGCGATAAAATAAATCTTCACGGAATGTTCCAGATTCGACCATCTTTTCAAGGCTCTTATTTGTAGCAGCAATAATTTGTACATTTATTTTCATAGGTGTTGTACTTCCAATAGGAATTACTTCTTGTTCCTGCAGGACTCTAAGCAATTTTACTTGCAAATGTAAAGGCATTTCTCCAATTTCATCTAAAAATAAAATACCTTGATCAGCTCGCTTAAAATATCCTTCTTTTCCATTTTTATCGGCTCCTGTAAAAGCACCTTTCGTATAACCAAATAGTTCACTTTCTAGCAAAGTTTCTGGAATTGCACCACAATTTAATTTTAAAAATGGCTTTGAAGATCGGTTTCCAAGTTGATGAATTGCCTGAGCAATTACTTCTTTTCCGACGCCAGATTCTCCAGAAATAAGAACATTGGAAGAAAAATCTGCTATTTTTTTAGCTTGGTTAATAATTTGCTCCATTTTCGGACTACAGTAAATAAGCTTCTTAAGAAAACGATCTTTATTTTTAAAGTCATCTAACTCCTTCTTATATTGCTCTGATATCTTCTTTATTTCATGTAATTCCGTCTTCAATCTCGTTGCTTCGGTAATATCCCTGGAGGCAATAATAATACGATGAAGCTCTCCGTTTTCATTAAATACAGGGTTTCCAACTGCTAATATTTTTCTTCCGCTTTTTGTTTCTTGTACAACTGATACCTTTTTTTGTTTTTCCAACACTAATCGCGTAACCGATGGACTAAATAACCCTTTCTTTTCTAGGTCTAAAAGATTTTTTCCTAACAAGTCCTTCAAATTACTCCCCCAAAAATCATTGATAACAGTTTCACTATAACGAATTAATTCCCCTTTATGATTAACAACTAATATTTCATCATAAATGCTAGACAAAATTGCATGTAAATCTTTATTTAAATCCTTTATATATTCAATTTCCATCGCCATGTCCTCGACCATCGGCAAATCTTGCACAATAATAACCATTCCTTCAATACTTTGATCAAAGTTTGGAATCGGACTATAGTCAACTAATACACCCATCTCATTTGTGATTTGTAATTGATTCAAGATCGTTTTTCCCTTTGTAAATACGTTATTAATGTGTTCTCCATTAAAAATCAGTTCTGCTGGTACATTCATAACTTTTTCAGGAGTCGATTTAATCATCTTCAAACCAGATTCATTACAATTTACAATTTTCTTTTCTCGATCTACTACAAAAATCCCCATTGGAATAGACGTTAAAATAATTTTCAATATATCAACACTCTGATTTTCTTGTTTAAATAGTTCTGCAAAAACATCCTCTCTTCTTATATATCCTGTTAGCTCATCCACTTCATTTTTTACTATGGCAATCGGCGCTCCAATAATTTGAAAAAGAGCTGTTAAAGAAATATCTTTACTAAGATGACATATTGTATCTAGTGAAACAGCATTTGAAAGTAATAGCTTAGAAGTTAATTCCTTACTATTTGATAGCAGATCCTTCACATGAACGTATGCAAATAATCTCTCTCCTCTTTTTAAAAATAGAAACGATTCTTTTATATTTTTAACATCTATATTCCATTCCTTTTCAGATTGATCGATAGGTAGAGAAACTATGGGTCTAATTTTTGTATGAGCGATGGAAAACATTCTGCTATTCCTCCTTTGAACTATTTAATTTGTATTGTATCATTAAATACAGATTTTTTTAATTAATCTGAAAATAAAACATTTCTTTCTTTATTTAATAAAAAAAGGAAGATGAGTGCCTCCATCTTCCTCATAGTTCTATCATTAATCACTACCACTAACGAAAAGATCTTCTTGAATATAAGCTAATACCATACCTGGAATTACTTTATCTCCCGCTTCTACTTCTAAAGATTGAACTTCTCCACTACATCCCATCTTAATTACTTCCAGTTTACCATTCATATCTTTAATAGCGAATAATGGCTCCCATTCATAAATTCGAGAATCCTTATCGATAGACACTTTTTCAATTATTCCATAACACGGACTCGTAATAATATCATAATACATAATCAATCATCCCTTTCTTTTATTCTATTAATATTGTTCTTCTAACCTTTGTGACTGAAAACACCCCGCTTTTATATTTTTACTAATTGTACAAAGCAATAATTGTGCCAAATGAAAATACTATATTGATCATCATTTATCAGCCATACTCCCTAGACTTGCCTCTCTTCCTTATGAACCGTTGAATGAATTATGCAATACTGCATGGTTGCCCAATCTTCAAAGAAAAAAACATCGGATCCATTCCCGATGTCTTTTTCTTTTTTATCCCGCTATTTGTGGGCAGTAAAACTCCCACCTCAAAATTCGGCTGGAGCAAAGAAGTTAGGTGGGAGCCGCGCTGCCCGTAAACGCCCGATTGGTGAGGGCTAATAATCGGAGGGGGATGAACACCCCCCACTGATTATAGTTTCACTTTATATTTCTTGTGCTTCTTCAAAATGCATTTGCGGAGGAGCTGAACGGAACATATTTGTAACATATAGAAGGTACCCAATTCCAATAGCAGCCCAGCAAAGTCCCAAAATAAGTGAATGGATATTGAGATTAAACCATAGTACGGCTACAGTAGCAGCACCCAAAATAGGCATAACTAAGTAATTTAAGAAATCTTTTATCGTCTTATATCTTTTTTGCTTGATTATATAGTAAGAAATTACAGACAAATTAACAAATGTAAATGCAATAAGCGCTCCAAAGTTAATAAGAGATGCTGCTGTTTCTAAATCAATGAATATAGCGAAGAGCGAAATAATTCCTACAAAAATAATATTATATACTGGGGTTCTCCAGCGAGGATGGATGTATCCGAATATTTTCTTCGGAATTACATTATCTCGCCCCATTACGTATAATAACCTGGATACACTTGTATGAGAAGCTAAACCGGACGCAAGTGTCCCCATAAGGGTTCCTACTAAAAAGAAAGCTTGAAATAATTTCCCGCCAACATATAGCGCAATTTCTGGGGATGCTGATTCTTGATTTTTAAATACAGATGTATCTGGAAACATAGATTGTGTAAAATACGTTGTAGTAATGAATAAAACTCCGCCGATTAAAGCAGTAAGAAAAATAGCTCGAGGAATTGTTTTTTTGGCGTTTGGTGTCTCTTCTGAAAATGTAGTTACTGCATCAAAACCTAAAAATGAGAAACAAAGAATTGTTGCACCTGAAACTAACGGTGATATTTGTATATCTGATTGAAAAAACGGCTGAATGGAAAAAACTTCTCCTGTTCCCTCTCCCGCTAATAAGCCTTTTATAACTAGAAAAACAAATACGGCCATTACTAACACTTGAAATATTACTAAGAACGTATTGAAATTAGCAGTAACATTTACGCTAATCATATTTATTAATGTAACCAGGAGAACAAAGCCAATGACCCATACCCAACTAGGAACACTTGGGAAAAATGCTGACATATAAATTCTCGTTAATAGTGCGTTCACCATTGGTAGAAACAAATAATCCAATAACGCGGACCATCCAACAAGAAACCCAAGCCTTGCACTAATTGTCTTCTGTGTATACGTATAAGCAGATCCTGCGGTAGGAAAAGCCTTTACCATTTTGCCGTAGCTTGCAGCGGTAAACAACATCCCCGCTAATGCAATAAGATAAGCTCCTGGAACATGACCACCCGTTTTTTCAGAAACGATTCCAAATGTATCAAACCCAACCATCGGTGTCATATACCCGACCCCTAGCATAACAATTGACCAAAGCCCTAATGAACGTTTTAAACCAACTACTTTCCCCACCTATCATTCCTCCTACGTTCTCTATCTAATTTCCATTTAAAAATCGACAATCAAAAGGAAGCGTTTTCAAATAACTATATATCACACCGAGTATTACCTCCCTTTTTGTTACTTTTTAAATATTCATGCAATTTTCAAGCCAAAATTTCTAGCATTTGAAAATTCAATACTAGAAAGAACGTATAGGTGGAGTTGGTCCTCATTTCTTCTCATTTTTTATTCATTTTGACATAAGTTATTCAATCTCTCATACGACTAAATATGAAAAATACAACTTTAATCCTTGTTTTTTCATTCCCACTTCCTCAAAAATTGGGCTTTTACAAGATTAAAATATTTCCATGAAATAATAACATTATGTAAACTATTCATAGCAAAAAAGCTGTCTTTTCTATAAAGACAGCTTTTTCTATAACACTATATTAAAAATTGAATACGAAGTCATCGTCTGCTAACTTTTCAACATTCGTTGCTTTTACGTAACCATTTCCTTTTACAGAGAAGAAGTCATGGTTTTTCGTATCTGTACGTAAACCATTTAAAACGATTGGGTTAATTTCTTCTTCCTCAAACTTCGGCTCAAGTCCTAAGTTCATAAGTCCTTTATTCGCATTGTAACGAACGAAACGATTTACATCCTCTACAAGACCGATAGAAGTGTAAATTTCTTCTGTATATGCCAATTCAATTTCATACAGTTCCATTAATAACTCTTGCGTTTCCGTTTGTACTTCTTGTTGCTCTTCTGCAGAAAGTTCTGTGAAGATTTGTTGTGCTAAAATACCAACGAATACGCCGTGAATTGACTCGTCACGAATTATTAAGTTAATAATCTCACCACTTGCCGTCAATTTACCTTGACCCGCTAAGTAAAGTGGATAGAAGAATCCACTATAGAATAAGTAACTTTCTAAGAACACACTTGCTACCATTGCCATGTATAACTCTTTTTTCGTTACTTCAGGCTTTAATAAGCGACGATAGTAACTAGTAACAATACCAGCTTTTTTCTCAAGTAATGGATGGTTATCTACCCATTCAAAAATATCATCAATTTCTTCTTCAGTAGCTAACGTTGTGAAAATATGGCTGTAACTCTTCGCATGTACTTCTTCCATAGCCCCCATGAAAGCTAATACACTTTTCGCTTGTAAATTTTCAAGATGAACAAGTACAAGAGGCATCCCTTCGCCACCTTGTTTCGTATCTAAAAGTGTTAAACCACCTAATACACGCTTATAAGCAATTTGCTCTTCTTTTGATAATTGTGCCCAAGTATTTTTGTCAGAAGACACTGCGATTTCTTCTTCTGTCCAAAACTGAGCGATGTTTTGCTTCCAAAACATTAAACTAAAATCATCTTCTTTTTTGTTCCAGTTTACCGCACGCATTAAATCGCCCCTTCTCTAAATAAACATAAAAAATTGATAACTAAGCATGAGCAGGGTTTAGAAAAACCCTGCTCATAATGTCTCACTTTTTATATTAAACGGTACAAGCCACGCACTCTTCCACGCTTAATTTACGTGTTCTCGTATAATAAAGACTCTTCAAGCCTTTTTTATGTGCATAAATGTAGTAACGTGCTAACTCACGTGTTGAAATATCACTATTAACATAAAGAATTGTACTAATTCCTTGGTCAATATGTTCTTGAACTTCTGCGATTAAATCAATTAATTTAAACTGATTCATATCATAAGAAGATTTATAGTACCAGAACGTATCTTTTGATAAATACGGCATTGGATAATATGTTGTCGCATTCGCATACGTTCTTGATTCAATTTGACTTACGATTGGCATTACGCTTGAAGTTGCATTTTGAACGTAACTGATCGATTGTGTCGGAGCGATTGCAAGACGATATGAGTTGTATAAACCATTCTTCTGTACTTGCTCTTTTAAACTTGTCCAATCTTCTTTTGTTGGAATATGAATTCCTTCAAATAATTGCTGAATTTTTTCAGTTACTGGGCTGTAATCTGTCGTTTCATACTTTTCAAAGTATGTGCCGTTTGCATAATCAGACTTATCGAAGTCTTTAAATGTTTCGCCTTTTTCTTTAGCGATCTCCATACTTTTCTCAATCGAGTAGTAATTTAACATCATAAAGAATGTACGAGCGAATTCTTTCGCTTCAGCACTTTCATAAGCGATTTTATTTTTTGCTAAATATCCATGTAAGTTCATTGCTCCAAGTCCAACTGAATGAAGCTCATCATTTGCTTTTTTCACAGTTGGGGCATTCGGAATGATCGTCATATCAGAAACAGCTGTTAAAGCTTCCATTCCCGCATGAACTGCTTCACGAATTTCTTTATTTTCCATTACGTTTACGATATTTAACGATCCTAAGTTACAGTTAATATCACGGCGGATAATGTCTTCTGTACCGTAATCATTTATTTCAGAAGTTTCTTGTAGCTGGAAGATTTCTGTACATAAGTTCGACATCTTCACAGTTCCAATATCCTTCAGTGGATGCTGGTTATTTGCATTTGATTTAAACATTAAGTATGGGTAACCAGACTCAAGCTGAATCATAGCAATTTTAATCAGCATATCACGCGCACTAATATCTAATGGCTTTTTCTTCACTTTCGGATTGCTCATTAATTCATCGTACATTTCGTCGATATCTATATCATCTAAATGTTTTCCGTACTCTTTAAATACTGTATAAGGCGCGAAAACATGGAAAGGTTCGTTTTTCTCAGCAAGCTCAAAGAACTTACTTGGAACGATAATTCCGATTGATAGAGACTGAATACGGCTCTTCTCATCGGCATTTATTTTTTTGGTATCAAGGAATTCAATAATATCCCAATGGAAAATGTTTAAGTATACTGCACCTGCACCTTTTCGTTGCATATTGTTACTCCATATCGTCAAAACGTATGGGGGATAGTCATTTCTGCTATCCTCTCTATATCGCTATAGAGTTCAGACCATATCTTCTTCTCGCCAAATTCTTCATTTAACCATTTATCATATGTTTGATGCACATGAATATGGCATAAACTATAATAAATGTATACACCCTTTGAATTTGGTTGTTTTGAGAAGCCAGGTTCGAGCTACTTAGTCACCTACATAGCCACTTGGTCGTTGAACCTTCTCCTTATCTAATAAATTTAGGAGCTCGGCTGCTGATTTCCTGCAATCTTGGATTTTCAGGGTTCGCTACGTAATTTCTTCGTAGTATCCTACCTTGATATACTCAGGCGTTCCAGCAATTGACCTGGTTTTATAGTTGAGCCATAAAGTTAACCCAACTGATTCGCATACGAAAACGAATCTTCAAGTAATTTCATAACAGGTACTACACCACTTGCGGCGTTATCAATACCTTTAATTTGCTCACCACGTGCACGTAGCTTAGATAAGTTTAAAGCTACTCCACCACCGATTTTCGATAATTGCATTGCAGTATTAATGTTAAAGCCGATTGAATTTAAGCTATCATCCATTTCTAACAAGAAACAAGACACCATTTCTCCTCTTCTGCTTCGTCCCGCATTTAAAAAGGTTGGTGTCGCTGGTTGGTAGTTTTGTTTTACAATCATGCTTGCGAAGTGTTTTGCCTTCGCAACATCACCGCGTCCTAAGTATAATGACACAATTGCTACACGATCTTCATAGCTTTCTAAGTATTGTTTTTGATCATTCGTTTTTAACGCATAATCTTTATAGAACTTAGATGCTGCCATATAAGATTGGAACTCGAAGTTTTCACCATAAGCGATGTTATAAACTCCTTCTACTTCCTCCAAGCTATACTCGTCCAGAACGTTGTAATAGTAATCATGTTCTTTCATATACTCCATTCGCTCTGCCACGCTATTAAAATGAACGGTATTCTCTCTAGCTTCTTCCATAAAGACTTCTAATGCCTCTTTATCTTTATGAAGCTGATAAAAACCGTCCTGCATTTGCGTGATTTCATTATTCAGTTCAATGTGTCGCAATCTCCCGCACCCTTTCTTTAAAATATTCTACATCATTATTTGTTCCAGATAACTCAAATTTTGATACAATAGGCACTTCATATTTAGTAGAGATTTTGTCAGCACTTGCACCAAACATGTCTCCCCAATTACGATTGCCACTTGCAGATACGCCTTTTAATTTTTCATTATTGCGTTCTAAAAAGTCTAAAACACGTTCCGGTACATTTCCAAAACCTGTTGTATACGTAATAAGAATAAAGTCTTCATCTAATACTAGAGCTTCATCAATTTGAACGGCCGGCATATTTAATTTGTGAATGAAACGCTTCACGTTTCCTGTCATAGAATCATATGCAACTAACATTTCCGACCCTCCCTCTCCAATCTATATTCTCTGTATGTCGTTTCTTGATTTCTCTATATATTGTATTACGTTTCAAAATAAGACACAAGATATATGTATAAATTCTTTCTTTTTTTAAATTTTACTTTTCGACATGACCGTCGATTTTTTTCAATACAAAGACTATGAAACAACATTCTAAAACTCATGTCAATAAAGTGCTTTTCAAAAAAGTTGTCAACGAATTTAACCTTATTTTTAAAAAAGTTACCAATATTTTTTGTCATAAAACAGTAAATGCTGGAGTAATATATTTCTCCAGCATCACGCAAAAAAGAACAGATATTAAACGATAATCTGTTCTAACAAACGATTACATTTATCAATTTTACTTTATTAAATATTATACATATTCTTTCGTTCCTCGTTACATACTAAAAGATAACTATTATAGAAAAAGATTATTATTATGGAACTTCAATTTATTTATGAAAAAAATTATTCAGGGTGCTCAATACGCAAAATATCTCTTACAAATATATGATGTGGATTCTCATCTTTATCGAGCATTGTACATACAGGTGCTTCTTCATCAAAGTATACGATCATTCCTTCTACGTACTGATATGTATGTTGAACTTGTACCGTTACTTTAATTTCTACTGCTTGTTCATACGCACTTTTTATTTTCTGAAGCATTTTTGCTGAACATTTTCGTTTCTCTGGATACATAACCATTCCCATAAACCTATTCCCAGCTCTATCTTTCCACATATAATCCCAATGTGGCAATATGCCTTGTTTAAAATCCCCCATAATTCTCCTCTCCTTTATCTTCTATTTATGAACGTGGTGTTTCTGAATATGTATAAATTACCTGTCCACCGCGCTGTGCGTTCCCGATAATATGTTTAAAATCTTCTCGATTCACAACAACTTCTCTGAACGTATAAAATACATCTTTCGTCGCAACATACTCCTTTATGTCATCATTTTTCAGCTGATCCAAAATTGTATTTGCTAATTGTTTATCCATGTATTTCACCTCTCTGCAATATTTTATTCTATCGCATCTTCTATAGGTCGACAACGGTAAAATTATCCCGTTACTATTATGTAATTCACTTTCATTATTTTTATATCTATATCACTTTATTATATTCGCACTAAATATCATATACTAACATAGCTACTTCTCTATATCAAACTTTTTGATGCCCTGTATAACAAATTTCCAAATCACTGTTTGATATTTTATTTTATGCTACAATATACATTTAGAACTAGGAGGGATACTATGATTCGGAAAGCAAAAAAGACAGATGCGGTAGAAGTAGCACCTTTATTGTATAACGCTCTGCACGAAATTGCTGAAAAAATCACAGGTAGCACAGTTGAAGCAAAAGTAATACTAGGACTTGAAACATGGTTCGTAAAAGAAAATAATCGATTGAGCTATGAAAACTGTTTAGTGGCTGAACAAGGTGGAAAGGTAGTTGGGGTTATTGTCGTTTATCACGGTAGTGACGCTGAACAACTTGATGCACCAATCATACACTACTTAAGAGAACTACATGAAGACGAATCCATTACGTTAGAAAAAGAAGCTGAACTTGATGAGTATTATATTGACACGTTGTCAGTTTCAAGTATGTACAGTGGACGTGGTATTGGCTCTAAATTAATCGATGCAGCTGAACTTCATGCAACTGAAAAAGGGCATGAAAAAATCGCCTTACTTGTTAATTTAGAAAACAAACGCGCTTTTTCACTATATGAAAAACTTGGTTACAAAGAAGATAAAACCGTTATGCTCGTCGGTGAACCGTATGCCCATCTAATAAAACCATTACGGTCATTGGTTTCTATATCTTAAAAGGACAATTCTTTTTTACTTGTTATGTAGAGAAAGAGGCTGCCAAAGGGACAGCCTCTTTTAAATTAATTTTGTATTTAATACATTTCCATCCATCGCCTCATGAAATGTATACGTTGTACATCCCCATGGCTTCCTATGAAAAATAGGCGAACCAGACCATCCCATTGCCCTCAGTTCAGTCCCAATCATTGCATTAAAATAACTATGACCTACAAGGGCAATATGTCCATGTACGAGCGCATAGCGGTGCAACATATTAGCGGCTTGCCTTGCTCTTTCTCGTACTTCCTTATAAGACTCAACCTCTTTACTATAACCAACTATCCATCGTGTACGTCCAATAAACATCCATACATTCGGTTTACATTTCAACCATTTTGGAGCATAAAAACTCGTTGGAACTTCAGCTTCCCTAAAAAGAGGATTTTGCACAAAAGATAGGGAATCCAATAACTCAGCCGCTGACTGTACAGCGCGCCTTTGATCACTCGTTACAACCAGTTTCGCTGATTCAATCGCCTCAATTGTTTCAATTGGTATAGGAGTTTCTTTTACTGTAGTCCCTAAATCATATTGCTTCATCCATTCACGAAATGAAATAATTGTCATTGGCTCTATAGTACTGTCCAAACGACCATGACGAATAAAAGAAATTCGCATTCTTTCCACTCCCCATTCATCACTTACGAACTATATTACGTACTATTTCTTCTTGCCATCATACCATGCATAAAAAGAAAGTTATATATCCCCACCACTATCATGTGTTATCGAAGTGTGCACACCATCCAGTCCATCAAAATATGTAGTTGTTTCATGATGACGCACTTTCTTTAACTGTATATATGAAAATAAAAATAATAAAATCGCTATAAAGCTCCCCACAATTTCAAACATCATTTTCCAGCCCCTAATTTCTCCCACTTTAGTAGCTCATTGTATCTTTTATTATACTCCCGTATAAAGATGTATGCATTTTCATCATTCTTCTCCTAAACAATATTTTTTACATATTTTCTTACAAAAAGTGAATATTTTTCGAATTTTTACTTTGGAAACATTTACAAAGTAGTAAATATAGTTCAAAATAAGAAGAAATAAAAAAGCCCAAATTATTCTTTTTTTGGGAAAACTGGAACAAGGAGAGTTGCTTATGCAGATCGCAGAAACTGGAGATATCATTGAATTTAAAGGTGGAATGCAAGGCCGTGTTCAAAAGGTAAATCAAAACTCCGTTATTGTTGATATAACAATTATGGAGAATTTTAGAGAACTAGATATGGAACCTCTTACAGTTGTAAGCCATAAAAACTATACTGTCATTAATCAACATGCATAATATAATAGAAAGAAAGGATCTGTATATCATACAGATCCTTTCTTTCTATATTAACGATTATCGATCTTTTCTGGATATAAATCGTGATTCATCATGCGGTAGTCTGCCATTTTCTCATACTTAGTTCCTGGGCGGCCGTAGTTACAGTAAGGATCGATTGAAATACCACCACGTGGTGTAAATTTCCCCCATACCTCAATATAGCGTGGATCCATTAATTTAATTAAATCATTCATAATAACGTTCATGCAATCTTCGTGGAAGTCACCATGATTTCGGAAGCTAAATAAATATAGCTTTAAAGATTTACTCTCTACCATTCTTTGTTCTGGAATGTAGCTAATATAAATTGTTGCAAAATCTGGTTGTCCTGTTTTCGGACATAAACTTGTAAATTCAGGACAATTGAATTTTACAAAGTAATCACGGTTTGGATGGTTATTATCAAATACCTCTAAAATTTCCGGGCTATATTCAAATAAATATTTTGTATTTTGATTTCCTAATAATGTTACATCTTTTAAATCTTCATCTAATCTTCCTGCCATTTTAAACATCCCTTCTCATTATACCCCTCGTTTATTTCCCCATACTAACGCATGAAGCTGAGGCAGTACTTTCGCATCATTCATTTCTTTACAATTCACAGCTTTTTCAATAAGCCACTCATATTTTTCTAATAGTTTTTTTATAAGCACCGCATCATCCACTGTTTTCGTATCATCATTCCCTACTTGTAAGAAAAATGGTACATTCGGATAACGCTCGTGCATCTTAACTGCATATTCAAAATCTTGATCATCGAATACTACTACTTTTAAACTAAAATCTTTCCCTGCTAGTTTATGAATAACAGAATCTAACATCTGAAAATCTGTTTTCATAGTTGAACTTGGTGGTTTTGGAGAAATCGTTACCTCATCAATTTGAAGCAACCAATCTTTCCATTTACTCCCTTGCGTTTCTACCGCTGTTCGCATTCCATTCTCCTTTAATATAGAAAGAAGAAATTGCATATTTTTCAGCAAAACAGGATTTCCACCCGAAATCGTAACATGAGAAAAATTTTCTCCACCAATTTCTACAAGCGCATTCCAAATGTCTTCCGGTGTCATTTGTTTAATTTGATCTTTGGCCGATCCATCCCATGTAAAAGCAGAATCACACCAATCACAGCTATAATCACAGCCCGCTGTACGGATAAACATTGTCTTTTGTCCTACAACCATCCCTTCTCCTTGAATGGTTGGACCAAATATTTCTAAGACGGGGATTTTACTCATCGAGCATCCACTCCCGTCTTACTTCCGCATAACTAGTCGGCGTCTCAAAAAGACGAACAAATTCAACACGAGCTCCCTTATATTCGTTCGCACGATTATCTTTCGTTAATGCTTCTGCCATCTTTTCATAAATCCAAACGACCATATTTTCAGCAGTCGTATTCATTTCTGGCAATGTTTCGTTTAAATAACGATGATCTAAATAAATTTCTATTTCATTTTTCCAAATCTCTTTTATATCTCCAAAGTCAATTGCAAGGCCTATTTCATTTACATATCCGCTAATTCCAAATACGACTTTATATGTGTGTCCATGTAAATTTTTACATTTCCCTTCATAGCAGTGTAAATGGTGCGCTGCGTCAAATGTAAATTCCTTGCTGACCATTACTCTTTTATTATGATATTTGAGTTGTTCACGCTGAATATCCTTGTCCATTTTTTGCAAATTTTCTACGATGCGAAATCCAAAAAAGTTATCCATTAGTTGCTCGCTCCTTCGCGTTCTTGTAGATACGTATCTAATCCCGCTTTACGAAGTTGACATGCTGGACATTCACCGCAACCATCACCAATGATTCCGTTATAACATGTTAATGTTTTTTCTCTAACAAACTCAAATGCTCCAAGTTCATCAGATAATTTCCATGTCTCTGCTTTATCAATCCACATAAGTGGTGTATGAATAACAAACGGATAATCCATAGATAAATTTAATGTAACGTTTAATGATTTCACAAACACGTCACGACAATCTGGATAACCACTGAAATCAGTTTCACATACACCCGTTACAATATGACGTGCTCCAACTTGTTTTGCTAATACAGCCGCAAATGATAAAAATAGTAAATTTCGTCCATCTACAAATGTTGATGGCAATTCACCTTCTTCATGTGTAATCTCCATATCCGTTCTCGTTAACGCATTTGGAGCAAGTTGATTTAATAGGCTCATATCTAGTATCGTATGTTTAATTCCTAGCTCTTTCGCAATTTCCACTGCACAATCAATTTCTAATTTATGACGTTGATTGTAGTTAAATGTTACAGCTTCCACTTCTTCAAACTGCTGTATCGCCCAAAATAAACATGTTGTACTATCTTGTCCACCACTAAAAACAACAACTGCTTTTTCTTTTTTCATTTCACTCATTCTCCTTCTCTACTACGAATAAGAAGAAAGAACGTTCTTGAACTGTCACAATAAAAAAACAAAACAATACCTAATGATATTGTTGTTTCCATAGTTTTTTATAGAGGGAGTTCGCGAACCTCTCCCATGCAGTGCACGGAATTTCTTCTTTCATTGACAAAGATTATTGTAACATATTGTATACTACCAGAAAAAATTTCTGATTTTTTCCGCTATTTCGCATTTCATTTATTTCATTTTATAGTATGATTAATTTAATGTTAGAAGAGAGGAGGCATCCCACTGGAACTCTTTATTATTTACCTCTTTTTAAATATATTATCTATTCTCGTTACAATGCTCGTATATCATTTATTTTGGAATCAGAAAGGGAAACGATCTCCTAAATTAAATTCAGCCATATTTATTGTATTGTGTTGCCTCGCTACCATACTATGTATCACTTTCGCAGCAAAAACAAATAATGGTTTTCAGTTCGACATGCGACATATCGTATTAATTGTCGGCACGTTAACGGGAGGGCCTATTGCTGGTGGTTCTATTTTAGCTGTATTAAACATTTATCGCTTTTTATTGGGAGGAATAGGTGCGTTTCCATCCTTTATCGCTTCTATTCTCCTATTTATTGTTCTACTATTAACATACAAATTTTTTAATCGAAGTTCTAATCATATAAAAATAACACTTGCTATTTTTTACAGTCTTACTTATGGATTTGGTTGGATACCATTTTTCCTTGCAAGTGTTACAAATGAGGCAGATTATATACCACATATCATTGTGTACGAACTATGTACGATGATTGGTACGATCCTTATTTTATATTTACTACACATATTACAAATGCAAGTTCGTCTCCAAAATGAACTTATGAACGCTGAGAAATTTCATTTAATCGGCGAAATGGCAGCTTCTATCTCTCATGAAATTCGTAATCCTTTAACTGCAACGAAAGGTTTTTTACAACTTTTACAGTCAGATGCATGTTCTGAGAAAGAACGAAAATTATATATCGACATAGCCATTAATGGTATCGAACAAGCAAATCACGTTCTTACAGACTACTTAACTTTTGCAAAACCGAGTATTGAAAAAGAACAAAAATTACAAGTAGAGGAAGAATTACTTCATGCGTTGTCTTTGATCACACCTCTCGCCAATTTAGCAAATGTTCGTATAAATTATATAAAACAAAGTACATCTTTCTTTATCGCTGGCGAAAAGCAAAAACTGAACCAATGTTTATTAAATATTTTTAAAAATTGTATTGAGGCTATGCCTACAGGTGGCGACCTTATTCTTACATTAGTTCCAGCCCATAAACATATACAATTATATATAAAAGATACAGGAGTTGGTATGGATCAAGAACAAATAAAACGCCTTGGATCACCTTTCTACTCAACGAAAGAAAAAGGGACCGGACTCGGAATGATGGTCGTCTTCAGCGTCATTCAAGCAATGGATGGAAAGATTGATATTATAAGCGAAAAAGGGACAGGTACAACCTTCTTATTAACTTTCCCACTCATACAAAAAACGTGATGAACTTCATCACGTTTTTTCTGTTCCTTCAACTAATTCTGCAAAAGCTTTCACTTTCCCATGTGGCTTTTGATTTTCTTTCCGAGCTTTCCAGGCGCGCTCTTCTTCTCTCTTTTTCTTTGACATGCTTTTCAACTCCTTCTTTTCTTTTCTCCATGTAGTATTCCAAAATGAGAAAGAAAACTATGCATGAGTAAAAAAGAAAAGAAGCGGTTCCCCACTTCTTTCATTTTAACGCTGTAAAATTGCATGTTTCGCTTCTTTTAGCTGTGTAAGATGTCTTTGTTCGTGTAAATCTAGAAATTGAACCCATTGATATAAATTCAAATCATTAAAAATAGGATGTTTTAATCCATTTTCAAATAATTCTTTTTCATCTATTACACTATGAAGGGCATGTAATAATTCTTGTCGTGAATGTTCTAGTAATTGAATTCCTTGCAGTTTTTTCATTAATGTTTCTGTTGGTTTCATTTGTTGAGGAGCTTCCCTTTTATGTGTGCGATCAAGCGTAAGTTGGAGGTCTTTAAATGGAGCAAGTTTTCTTTCTTTTTTTTGCAAAGCATATACAAGGGCAGATGTGACAGACTGTTCAACTAAATGCAAATGATGCAAAATTTGAATAATACTCCATTTATCACGGCGTGGCTTTACATTCACCTCCGTATCATTTAACATTTCAATTTCTGATAACAGCGTGCTTCGTGTAGACTGTAATGAGTGGACTAAAGTTTCTAAACTAACATCCATATTAGATTGAAGCATAGTGCTTTCCCCCCTTTTGTTGGTGAAAAGGGGCGCTCCCCATTAGAAACACCCCTAAAATAATTCTGAATTTTCTTTTATTATCTCATCATTTTTCTATTATGTCGATGTTAAACATAGGAAAAAAGTGCATGTTTTTTACAATTTTGTGTCGTCAACAGCACGTAACCACGCTTCAATTTCTGTAATTACACTTTTTACACACCCTTCAGCGAATGGTGATGTTAAATTTGCAACTTCTACTAATTCTAAGAATGATTTACTTCCACCTTGTTGACAAAGATTCACATAATCTTCCCAAGCCTCTTGTCTATTATCTCTTGCACGTTTCCAAAATTGCAGTGCACAAATTTGAGCTAACGTGTAGTCAATATAATAGAAAGGTGAGCTATAAATATGACCTTGACGTTGCCAGAAACCACCACGCTCTAAATAATCATTATCTTCATAATCACGATGTGGTAAATACTTCTTCTCTATGTTACGCCATGCTGACTTACGTTCTGCTGGCGATGCTTCTGGATTTTCATATACATAATGTTGATATTCATCTACAGATACACCGTACGGTAAAAATAGAAGTGCTGAACTTAAGTGTGAGAAATAATATTTATCCGCATCTTCTTCAAAGAATAACTTCATCCATGGCCATGTAAAGAATTCCATACTCATTGAATGTATTTCACATGCTTCATATGTTGGCCAATTATATTCTGGAATTTCATACTTACGACTTTCATATACTTGGAAAGCATGACCAGCTTCATGTGTTAATACATCAATGTCCCCAGACGTTCCATTAAAGTTTGAGAAGATGAATGGCGCTTTATAATTCTCGATATATGTACAATATCCACCACCAGCTTTTCCTTTTTTCGCAACTAAATCTAATAAATCATTATCGAGCATGAAATTAAAAAACTCATCTGTTTCAGCTGATAATTCTTTATACATCGTTTTCCCGTGATTAATAATCCAATCGGCATCGCCTTTTGGAGTTGGATTACCTGTAGCAAACTCAAAGTTTTCATCATAATAAGCGAGCTTTTCTACACCAATGCGTGCTTTTTGTCTATTTCTTAACTCGGTTGCAACTGGAACGATATAATCTAATACTTGCTGACGATAGTTCGCTACCATTTCAGCATTATAATCTGTACGATACATTCTTGCATATCCTAATTCAACAAAGTTTTTAAAACCAAGTGTTTTTGCGATTTTCGTTCTCACTTTAACAAGCTCATCATAAATACGATCTAACTCTTCCTCGTTCTCAGCTAAAAATCCGTAGTATGCTTCACTTGCTGCTTTGCGTTCACTTCTTTCTTTTCCTTGCATAAACGGAATAAGTTGCGATAACGTTCTTTCTTCTCCTGCAAAGTCAATCTTTGCAGATGCTAATAACTGTGTATATTGCGAAGACAATTTATTCTCTAATTGTAAATCTTTCACTACTTCATCTGAATATGTTTTTAAATCACATTCAGCTAGAGCAAATAATTGCTTTCCATAATACGCTTCTAATTCTTCGCGGAATGGAGAATGAATTAACGCATTATAATACTTTGTACCATACCCTTGTACAACTGGAGAGAATTCATCAAAGAAATCCTGCTCATCCTTATAAAAGGCATCTGTCGTATCAACAGAATGACGAATGTAACAAAGGTTCCCCATTGTACCAAAGTCATTACGAATTTCGTTAATTGAATTGATAACTTGTTTTTGTTCTTCTACAGTTTTTGCGTTATCAAACTTCTCTAAAGCAACAGTAAATTTCCCTTGTAATTCTTCAATATTTGGCCGTTTATATTCATAGTCTTTAAATGACATGAACGAGCCCCCTCTCCATTATATGCATCATTATTATAATTCAATTCTTACTTACAAATCTCCTCTTATTCTTCAGCAAAATGCGGTAGATGATGTCATAAATACATGCACACAAAAAAGCCTTGGATTTCTTTATCCAAAGCTCCTTTGGAACATATCATCATTTTTCATACTTTCCAATTTTTTTCAATAGCTCGAGTAATTCATCCTTCTCATCCTTCGTTAACATTTCAAAAGACTGATATATAACTTGCTCATGACCTGGAAAAATAGAAGCAATAAAGCTCTCTCCAGACTCCGTTAATTGTGCATAAATAACACGCCTATCATTTGGACATGGAATTCGTTTTACAAGCCCTTTTTTCTCTAGCTTATCTACAACGTATGTAATGCTGCCACTAGCTATTAAAATACGCTCACCGATTTGCTGAAGTGGTTGGCCTCCTTTATGATATAGTAATTCTAATACAGCAAACTCAGTTGGATTTAATCCGTTACTTTGTATGGATTTATTTGTAGTATCCATAACAGAACGATGTACACGGGATAATGCAATAAATACTTTTAAAGATTGAGAAATGTCTTCTCGCTCATTATTTGATGTCATACCATTTCAACCCTTCACTTAAATTCTCCGCAACAAAAAGAAAAGCAACGTAGCACTTCATTACAACTTCCGAATGAATATTCACTCATTCCTTTTCCTTTCCCTAATGTAATGCAAATGATTCTTGAATAAAAACATGACAATTTTAACATAGTTTATATATAATGATAATAAAAAAAGAAGGAGTACCAAATTTGAAAGTCAAATTACAAAGCATAGTTTTTTACATACTGCTTGTTATACTGCCAACGATAGGGATTGGTGCCACATTTTTTTCATATCACACTTATCAAATGAAACAGGCAAACAAACTATCTGCTCACACTGTTCTCTTTTTATATAGAGACTATTTAGACCATCACCTTGGTGAAGCTATATCTGCCTTAGAAATGCTCGCAAAAGTCGTAGGGACCGAAACTGGAAACATCAATGGGATTAAACAGATTGTACATGATACCGATGGAAATGATGAACGTTTTTCCGGTCTATATTACGCTACGACAGATGGGATGATTACACTCGCATCCCAAGGCGATTCGCCGCCTATTGACGTTTCTGACCGCCAATACATCCAAGATGCGTTGCAATCTAAGAAAACAACTGTATCATCAGTTATTACAGATCGCGTTCTTGGACATCAAGCTATTATGATTGCGTCTCCAATATTTAATAGACAAAAGGAACTCTCAGGCTTATTATTAGCAAGTTTACGCTTTGACTACATTTCAGCCTCTTTAAATGCTATTAAACCACAATATCATTTCGAAGTGACTGATAAACATGATGTAGTTTTTCTAACCGATGATAATAACGAAACAAGCGATGGGCATTCTAACATGCTTACTACCCCACTCCAAAGATTAAATTGGAAAGTCTCTGTTTCTCCGTTACCTATTCATCAACAAACTTTATACCAGTTAGTTTCAATAGAGTGTATAGCTACTTTATTTTTAATGTCTATTTTATTTTTACTTGCTCAATACATGTTATTAAAACGTCAAACAAAACTAGAAAGACAACAAAATGAACTACAAAAAATTGAATTGGTTGGAACTTTTGCAGCTAGTACAGCTCATGAAATCCGTAACCCTCTTACTGGAATTAAAGGACTCGTTGCTCTGTTAAAAGAGAAATATAAAGATGAACAGGATCAGTTCTACTTTTCCGTAATCGAGCAAGAAATAGAGCGGATTAATGAAATTGTAAGCGAATTTCTTATTCTTGGAAAACCAACTGCCATCATTGAACAAACATATGATGTAAGAACGATTCTTAATGAGGTAGCATTAATTATCCAATCTGAATCGAATCTACATAACATTGTATTTCATTTACATTTGCCAGACCATCCTGTTCATATACGTTGCTCAAAAGACCATATGAAACAAGTGGTTTTAAACATTACAAAAAATGCAATTGAAGCCATGGCTTCTGGTGATACATTAACCATTGTAGTAACAAACAACGAAAAACACGCACACTTGCAAATTATTGATACTGGAAAAGGGATTCCTAAACATATTCAAAAACACCTCTTTCATCCGTTCTTTACTAATAAAGATACTGGAACAGGTCTTGGGCTTGTTATATGTAAACGAATTGTAGAGATGTACAATGGGCATATATTTATTGATAGTAAAGAAAACAAAGGAACGACAGTTCATATAGAGATTCCATTACACATAGTATAATTATCCTTATCCTAAAAGGGTAATTATACTTATTTCATAAAACCAGCTACAAACATTCTCCAAAAATTGTTTGATTTCCCTTCATACTCAATTTGAAAAATAGGAACCTTTATAATTGAAAACCATTTCGGTGTTTGTTTTTCTTTGTAACGCTGATACTGTACGATAAGCTTGTCCAATTCTTGACTAACTTGAATTGTCTCCATACTATTTAACCCACTTGTTAATCCTAAATGAATCATTTCTTCACGTTTCATATGAATATCATGCGAAAGCTTTTCTAATGTGTACTTCCTTTTTACAGTAAACATCCATATCCCCCTTATTTTTCTTCCATACTCTCAACGCCTCATCTACTTTAGCCCTTTAAACACTTAATTCTATTTAAAATTGAAGAATCAGAAAATTTAACATTTTTCCCCTGTAATTTACAAATCTTTACCCTCACTTTGAGAATTATTACAAATTATTCTATCTTTGTAAATACATTCGCAATAATAGACATTTTTTTCATCTTCTTTTTTGTAAATACTCAGTAAACAGTGGATTCTCTATTTTCAATTTACTTTTCTTCGACATTTTTTGTTTAATTTATGTAAAAACGCAAAACATAATGATGATTGATAAAGTGAACTTTACTCAGTGGGGGTTTTGTCCATCCCCCACTAATTATTAGCCTTCACCAATCGGGCGTTTACGGGCAGTGGATTTTCCACCTAACTTCTTTACTCCAGCCAAATTTTAAGGTGGGAGTCTTACTGTCCGCAAATAGCGGGATAAAATAGAAAGGAAATATTTATATGCGCAAATATACTATTACAGTTCTCATCTTCACCCTGTTCATACCATTCTTCCTCTTTCCTATTCAAGCAAACGCTCATACGAATAAAGTTGCTATTGTCATCGATGATTTCGGCAATAATATGAAAGGCACAGATAAGATGTTATCACTTCCTATTCCACTCACTGTTGCTGTTATGCCATTTCTTCCTTCTACTAAACAAGATGCAATAGCTGCCCATAAAAAAGGGCATGAAGTTATTATACATATGCCAATGGAACCAATTAGAGGAAAAAAAGAGTGGCTTGGACCAAAAGCGATTACAACAGATTTAAGCGATGAAGAAATAAACAACCGACTCGAACAAGCAATTCAAGAAATACCTCATGCAATAGGAATGAACAATCATATGGGATCAAAAGTAACCGCTGATGAAAGGATTGTACGTCTTATACTTTCTGCCTGTAAAAAGCACGGTTTATTTTATTTAGATAGTAAAACAAACCCTAATAGTGTTGTCCCAAAAATCGGTAAAGAATTAGGCGTTCCTATTATTGAAAACCAATTATTTTTTGATGATGTATATACGGTAAGTCACATTTCAAAACAAGCACAATTACTCATAAAAAAAATCCAAGACAAACCCATTATGGTAGCTATCGGACACGTTGGGGCTCCAGGTGAAATTACATCACGTATTATCGAAACTTCTATTCCTAAAATTCGTGAGCATGCAGACTTTATTTTTTTATCTGATTTAGCATTATCTCCACCTTCTGTTTCAAAATAAAATTCATTTCTCGTACTAAAAAAGATACCTATCTACACATAGCAGATAGGTACCTTTCCTTTTCAACTTAAATATAATCTACATGACTCACCCTAAATCCCTTTTTCTCTATCTTTTCAATTAATTGCTTTAATTTTTTTTCATTTAACTCATCCGATATATTTACGATAACACGGCGAATATATTGATCACCGTTATCAAGCGTAAACAGTCCACCGATATTATATGCTTTTAATAATGTCCCAAGCTCTTTAATTGTTCCCTTACAATCTTGTGTTGCAATTGTTAATATATAACCACCCGTCCGCATACCGAACGAATCCTCAATAACATCAAATACATTAGAGTGTGTTAAAATGCCGACAAATTCATTATACTCATTTAAAACCGCTAAAAACGGGAGACGACGAATAACGTAAAAAGCTCTAAAAAAAGAATCCTTTTCAAAAATAAACGAATTTGGATTTTCCAGTACATCTTCTGTACTTACATCCTCTAATCTGCTATTACACTTCTTTTCTAAAAGATCTACTTTATAAATAATCCCCGTGAATTCCTTCTCATTTTCTGCTAATACAGGAATTGCGCGAAATCCCGTTTCATTCATAATTTGTAACGCCTTTTCACCAGAATCATTCGTTTTGCAAAATGTCACCTGCTGTTTTGGCAGAAAATGATATTTAACTCGCAAAATATGTTCCTCCTTACATGTCAACATGTAATCTATATATAATAAGGAGACCTATATTTTATGAGTGAAATTTCTTTTTAAAACGCTTTCATTTTTAAGAGATGGTAATCTCTGTGAATACATCTTTATATAACAGAACTTTTTGCCCCTTTTATCATTAAAAGCTTTACGTGATAGTTCATTAAATACTCTATACCTTCCAACCATTTTTTCGCTTCTTCTGGAGTTTTCCCCCACACGATCATTCCGTAATTATGAACAAGGACTACTCCTCCACCTTCAATAAAATTCGGAACATTATTTTCTAATAAATTAGCGAATTTCTTTTCATCTTCTACAATTGGAATTGTCATTTCTGTAATACCGTCTTTTCCAAAAACACGTTCCACACTACGTTTTTCGAATGTTACTTCTCCTTCTTTCCCATATAGCTCTGACATTAAATGACTATCTACAGTCTGTACTTGTAAAATGCATTCTGCACTACTTTTTTTATAAATATCCGCATGCATAAATGACTCTATAGCTGGTTTTTCTTCGTTTTCAAATACTGGCTCACACATGCAATTTACGACAATAAAATCTTCTTCAGAAAATACCCCTTTATCTCTTCCCTCTACATTCACTAAAAATGTTAATGGCTCTTTTGACGTACACATCGATAAACTAATTTTCGTACCATAAAACCAATCGCGAAGTGCCAATTCTGCTTTCACATCTTTTAATTCGTTCCATTTTTTCAGAAAAAATAACATTTCGTCACCCCCGGCGTAATATTAATATAATATTCAAATCCTTTCTATATAAAAGGAATGTTTTTTGATTATTCTAAAAATTTAATTGAATTATCACACGAGAATGCCTTTTTGTCAATATGGTTTCAGCACCTATCGGAAAAATAGGCCTATTACATGTAAACACTCCTGTCTATTTAGCACTTGATTTTGTACATATAAAAAATACGTTATTCTTCTTATTAAAGAATAACGTATTTTTCTCATTTGTTATTTAATTATTGCGTTATATAAAAATTGTGCGTATTGTTCACGTGTTACGAAATCATCACCTAAAAAATTACCTTTGCCGTCACCTTTTGATACTTTATTATCCACTAAAGCTTTCACATATCCTTCCGCCCAATGACCAGATGGCACATCTTTAAAGCTCTCTACACTATTTTCATTTTCCTTTAACTGGAATACTCTTTGTAATACCACTGCCATTTCATAACGAGTTAATACTCCATCTGGACGGAACTTATCATTACCGTATCCTGTCATAATTCCAGCTTGTACCACTGCATCAATAGCCTTTTCATACATATTTCCTTTCGTATCTGTAAACATCATTTTTTGTTCTAAATCAGTGTCTAATTTTAAATACCTTTGTATTAGAAGTGCTACTTGCCCGCGAGTAATGTTGTCACCAAATCCAAATTGCCCATTTCCATAGCCTATAAATAACTTTTCTTTCGCTAAATAGTTAATTGCTTCTTCTGACCAATGACCCTTTGGCACATCTTTAAATTCAATTACTTCTTCCGCTACTTTTTCATTTACAACATTTTGAATAACAGACCCTGTGAAGAAGATTCCTGTATCCGCAAATGGATCTTTCACTCCAAATTCATATACTTTCTCACCTGGTGTACTCCACTTCACTACACCATTACTATACGTACCACCATCACTCTTCAGACGGATTTTTGTAGATACCTCACCGTCTTTTTCGTATATAGGTACTTTTACTTCTTTATTTACTTCTGTATCCTCTAAAAAGACTTTTTGGTTTTGAACATTAATGTAAGCTGTCTTACTTAGTTCTATTACTGGTCTAACATCGCGGATTTCATTTGCAACAAAACTTAAATATACTAACTTATTCAACTTACTAACTGGCGATAAGTCTGAAATATAATTTGCTTCTAAATCAAGTTTTTGTAAGTTTACTAGATTTGATAATGGAGTAATCTCCTTTAACTCATTATTAGGTAAATCTAATTCTGTAAGCTGAGTCATTTTAGCAAGTGGTGTCACATCTTCAATTTGATTTTTACCGATAAATAATTTATTTAATTGATTCATTTGATCAATACCCGATAAATCTTTAACCTTATTACGCGTTAATACTAAGTCCTTTAAAGGTAATGAATATAACGGTTTAATATCTTCAATTTGATTACCTGCTAAAGTTAAGTATGTTACATTTTTCAATGCGCTTAATGGAGCAACATCCGTAATTTTATTATTTGCTAAATTCAAGTAATCTAGTTGTTCCATTTTCGCTAATGCTGTTACATCTTCTATTTGGTTGCCTGATAGATATAAACTTTTTACATTTTTCATTTCAATTAGTGGTGCAACGTTTGTAATTTTATTATTACTCAAATCAAGAGATTCTAAATTTTCCATCTTAACAAGTGGTGTTACATCTGAAAATTCATTACCACGCAAAGCTAAATGATTTAATTGCTTTAAATTCGCAAAGAACGACGGATCTGTTATCTTCGCATTCGCAACTGTTAAAGATTTTAAATTTGGCATATATTTTAATGCACTATAATCCAGAATCTCATTCGTGTTTAAAAACAAGTCCTTTACTTGTAATAACTCTTCTTTCGTAATTAGTGTATTTAAATCTTTTCTATTAAATACTTTTTTATTAACAAGTTCTCTTAATTTGTTATCTGTTATCATATTTTGATTATCAACTGGATTATCTGTTTCCGTATTGCCTGAATTAGAGTTATCATCTGGTTTCTCTGTTTCTTTTTCACCTACAGTTGGATCTTTAATTTCAAATTGAACTTGATATTTGTGATCATATCCAATAGCCGGAATAAATATATGCATTTGCATATTGTGCTTCTGCTCAAATTCGCCAATTTCAAATTGGACTACTTTCGTTCCATTTTTTCTTTTATCTTCTGACAGAACTTTCACATCATGAAATACACCAGGTTGATTTCTATCTTCTATTCTAAGATATTGAAAATAATCGCTATCTTGTATTGTTACAGTAACGATTTTTTTCCCATCTTCAATTGCTACTTTAGGATTTTTTATGTACTGAGAAACCATAGATGGCTCATCTTTTTGATCCTTATATATTTTAATCTCAGTATCATACGTGCGATCACTGGCTGCTGCTACCGACTGGTTTGCTTCAATTTTTATTGCTGCTAACGCTGGAGTAGAATACGCAGCAAATGGAATAGCTAATGTTGTTGCTACTACTAGAGCTTTAATATAACTTTTTTTCAAAATAATATCCCCTTATCTTATATATATTCCAATTGATAATTACTATCAATTGCTAACATAATAAATGATAATGAATCTCATTATCATTGTCAATAAGAATATTACATTAAGTTTATATTTCCATAGATAAAAAATAAAAAACCCTTTACTCAAAGGGCTTTTTTGCCTATCGTATGAAGGATTTCACTTTTTTCTTTTTCATTAATAACACCAATTTTTTGCAAAATGTTTGCATACAATACAAGTTTATTATATATCCGTTCCGACATACTTTCCCTTCTTTCCTTCGACCAACTTTTTTTGTATTGGTAAATTATATGAACGAGATGAGAAAATGTGTCCACTTTTTGCATAAATACAAAGCTTTTATTTTTTTACTTGCTGATAGTAAAACTCCCACCTAAAAATTAGGTGGGAGTTTAAACGTATTCAATTCATTTAGCAAACTGTCCATTGAATATTATGCTTTTTGACTTCTTCTTCAAAACTATAGGGCATTTTCTTATCACAAATAATATGTTGAATACGAGAAAATCCTGCTATTCGGTAGTTCCCTTTTACGCCTACCTTTGTATGATCGCATAAAATATACGTTTTCTCAGCTAATTTCATCATCGCTTCTGACAGTTTCGCCTTTTCTAATTCAAAGCTAGAAGCCCCAAAACCTTGCAACAACCCATCAATCGAAACGAATGCTTTATGAAAATGAAATTGATGAATTACTTGCTGTGAAATAGACCCCGACACACGTGAATGTTTTGGAGATACTTTCCCGCCTATAAATAAAACTTCACCGTGAAACATCTTTTTATTTATAGAAGAAATTAATTGTGTTGCTACTGGAAATGAACTTGTTACAATCGTTAAATTTTTACGATGAACAAGATATGGCACCATTTGAAGTGGTGTACTTCCATCATCAATCGCAATAACATCTCCATCTTCCACAAACGTTGCTGCTTTATACCCAATTCTTTTCTTCTCTTCTATATGCAGCATCTCTCGTTCTAACATCGGTGCCTCTATCCCAGCTCCCGGAAGTTGAACGGCTCCACCGTACACTTTCTTCAATTTTTTTTCACGATCTAATTCTTCTAAATACCGACGAATCGTCTCTGTTGATACTGCGAACTCTCTCGCTAATTCTGAAACTTTTACTTTTCCTTTAAACTCTACCTTCTCAAGAATTGTCCTCTTTCTCTCTTCACCTACTACAGACATAGCCTCACCCCATTTATATCTACCTCATAAACTGTCTTACTTATACAAAGTTATAATTTTCTTTTTCAATGAAAATCTCTTCATGAATATAAATACCGCGCTTTTCTAGTTCGTCAAAAATAATTTGTGGATTTTCGAAAGCTTCTTCAGGAGTAATAACACCGACTTTATTAACTACTCCTTTTGCAATTAACTCTGTAGCGATTCCAAATGGGATACCAACATTTCTTGTATAGGCCCTTAATTTCTCCCAACCTACTACAGAACCGTCAGATAGCGGATGCGTATGGTATAACACATGCCTTTGTTTTTGATTATTTTTCATACCTACTACTTCTACATGAAGTGCATAACCATAAAGCTCTGTTGCTTGTCCTTCTTTCGATTTTAATAGATACTTCGAAATACAATCCATAATACCAATTTCTTTACCGTTTATTTCAATTTGATCATTACGCAATATACCATAATCATATAAAGCACGAACGAGCTGCATATTTTGCTCTGGCCAAGTTCCTCTTGTTTCAATAAGTTGTACACCTTTATCTTCCAGTGCCTTCGCTAACGTAATCGTTTCTGAATGCGGGATTATATACTGCATTGTTTTTCCGTAAGGTGCTGGTAATTCAATTTCTCTCGGGCGCGCAAACGGAGATACTTGCTTAAATTCACCTTCCTCATACACTGTACGCGTCGGCAAATGTGGATCATATTCATATGTCGTTGTCTCTGTAATTGATGCAGAAAAAGCAATTGGACGATACGAGCCATGACTTACTCGAACTGACTCTACAGTATCTAACTGATTTGCTGCATACATGGCCATCATTTGCGTTACACCTGGTGTCATACCAAACCCAGGTAAACATGTTGTTCCATGTTGAACAAATTTAGAGTGGGATTCATTTTCTTCACCAAATCCATTTAAGTTCACACCGTGACAACCGGCATCTGCGATACAGCGAGTAGACAATCCATTTAACTTTATCGTCGTACCATCCATTACAATGTTATAGCCCTTCATTTTTGCGACCGTATCCTCATGATTTGTCACATCGACTTTCACAAAATCAACACGAGGATCATTTAACCACTCTACTACTTTTCGGCCTTCCTCTTCATTAAAATCGGCTACCGTAATCGTCTCAAAAGATGAAAATTGAACTAAATCTAAAATTGCTTCACGACAAATTTTACCTGCTCCACCTAAGCAAAATACTTTCACCCTATAACAACCCCTTTAGCAATACTATCAACTAAGCGATTAATATCGTCTTCATGTACATCACCGATATTTCCAATGCGGAACGTATCTACTTTCGAAATTTTACCTGGATAAATAACAAATCCATATCGCTTTAATTCGTTATATAGCTGCAAAAATTCAAACCCTGCTTCTGGATAAATGAAAGATGTAATAATAGGAGATTGATATTTTTCATCTACTAATGGCTTAAAGCCCATTTCTTTCATTTTGTGCACTAGTAGTTTTTGATTGCTATAATATCGATTGTAACGGGCTCTTACCCCGCCTTCTTCTTCTAATTCAAGCAATGCCTGATAAAAAGCATGTACAACATGTGTAGGTGAAGTAAAGCGCCATTTCCCATTTTGCTCTTCCATCGTTTCCCACTGATCATATAAATCTAATGATAAAGAACGAGCTTGCCCTTTACATTTCAATAGTTCATCACGATTTGCGATGACAAAACCGAATCCGGGAACACCTTGAATACATTTATTCGCACTACTAATTAGAAAGTCAATTTGCAACTCAGCGATATCTATTTCAATACCACCGAAACTACTCATTGCGTCAACCAGTGTAACTTTTCCGTATTGTTTTCCCAATTTACATACGTCTACAATTGGATTAATAATACCTGTAGTTGTTTCACAATGAACAACTACAATATGCGTAATCTCTTTATCTTGTTGTAATAACTGTTCTACTTCTGCAATATTAGTAGGCTCCCACTCTTCTGTTTGACTGACCACCACATCTATATGTAACATCTCTGCCATTTGTACAATCCGCTTACCATACGCACCATTTGTACAAACTAGCAGCTTTCCGTTTCTAGGAATAACAGAACCAATTACTGCTTCAACCGAAAACGTACCGCTTCCTTGCATTAAAACTGTTGTGTACTTTTCTTCTTCCTTTGTCGCTAACGATACAAGCCTATTTCTTACATCTTGCACCATCGTGTTATATTCAACATCCCACGTACACCAATCGTATAACATAACTTCTTTTACAGTTTTTGTTGTCGTTAATGGTCCTGGTGTTAATAATAAATAGTGATTTTCATTCATGATCGTGTGCCCCCCTTTATGAAATAATAAGTTCTTGTTTCTCGATATGTTCAATTACGTTTTCGAGCTCCTGCATCGTTTCAATTGTAAAATGAGCCCCATTTTCAATGAAACGATTACGAACTACTTCTATTTTTTCACGAAGCTCTAACGGATCCATATTCTCAACTTCCTCTTCCGTTAAACCGAGCTCACTACTACCGAGGATTACACCAACTGTCCACATTCCAGCATTTCTGCCCTCTTTCATATCTGACACGGTGTCTCCAATTTTTATCATATGATTCATTGGGTATACACAGAGTTCCATCGCATTTTTATAGCACATCCACGGATATGGACGACCTGCTGGAACATCATTTGGCGTCACAAGAAAATCAGGTTTATACCCTTGTATTTCTGCTTCTTTTGCAACAATGTCCATCATTTCTCTCGTATAACCAGTTGTTGATCCAATTTTAATACCTCTTTCACGTAGTGAAGAAACCACTTCTTTTACCCCATCCATTGGCGTGGCATAGTACGGTAAAATAGCAAAGAGAATTTCTTCAAACTCTTCATACATCTCATGAATATCTTCTTCTGTTGGTAATTGTCCGAATACACGCTTCCACTCATTCGAAATACGGGGCATTTCCGTTAATACCCTAACATGATCAATCTTCAATAACCCCATTGGTTTACGAGCTTCTTCTGCTGTAATTTCAACACCGCGTTTATGAAAAATCTTCATGAATACTTCTAATGGTGCAAAACATCCGTAATCAACTGTCGTACCTGCCCAATCAAAAATAACTGCTTCAATTTTCATTCTATCCATCACCCTTCTTACTTATCTTTTTTGCCATTGTGACGTTCGGTTACGAAGTGCTTTCGTTCCCCATTCATATACAACCCTCACTACAATATTTGTAACAACAATAAGTACACTCATTGCAGCTGCTGGTGCTACATTTCCTGCATCGTCCATATTTACAATTGATACAGCAGCTAGTTTAAAATCAGCCGCATATAAGAACACTACTGCCGATACAGTCACCATTGAATTTACGAAATAGTACATAACCATTTCTAAAATAGCTGGTAAACACATCGGTACTGTTACTCGAAAGAAAGTTTTATAAAACGGTACGCTCATCGACTGTGAAACAAGTTCAAACTCTCGGTCTAGTTTCTTTAAAGCAGTCGTTGCGGTAACAAACGTTACAGAGTAAAAATGAATGATATTTACTAATACTAAAACAGCAATTGTGCCATATAAGGAATGAAACGGATTTGTTACTGAAAGTCCTAGAATTTGAATTGTTGGTTGACTAAAGAAAAAGACATATCCTAATCCAAGTACTAATCCAGGAATCGCTAACGGTACAATAGAGAAAAAGTATCCTACTTTTCTGAAAAACTGTAGCTGTTCTATTTTTTCAATCGCATAAGCGAACACAAATGTTAAAATCGCCCCGATAACTGCCGTAATAGCTGAGACAATTACACTATTTTTAAATGCTTCAATTCCGTCTCCTGTCAAACTTGAAAAATTAAAATGCTCAAGTGTAAAACTCATATTATATGGCCATACTTTCACACTTGCAGCAATACCAACTGCCACAAATAAAAGAATGATCATAAACGTGACTACGCTACAATATACGAATGAAATAACATCTCTTTTCTTATTATTTATTATTCTGTAAGGTACTGCTTTTGAAGATAAGAGATTCGCCTGTTTTCTTTGCGTAATACGATCAACTGCAAATGCGAAAATAGCTGGGATCAATAAAATCATTCCGACAGTTGCGCCCATGGACATATTTTGCTGTCCAATTACTTGCTTATATACGTCAGTAGCAAGTACGTTATATTGTCCTCCAACAATTTTAGGTGCCCCAAAATCAGTGAAACTAAGTGTAAATACAACGAACATCGCACTAATTAATCCGTATTTCACACTAGGTAAAGTAACCGTAAAAAACTGTTTCACTTTACTTGCACCCAACATATTAGAAGCTTCATATAAACGATAATCAGAACCTTGGAGAGCAATTAATAAAATAAGGAATGCTTGCGGAAATGTATACATAACTTCAGCCATTACAATTCCTACTGGTCCGTATAACGGTATTTGTATTCCTTCAAATAAACCAAACATTCCTTTTGTTATTAACCCTTGATTACCAAATAAATATGTAAGCGCAATACCGTGCATCATCGTTGGTGCGAATAATGGTAATAATGCTATGTATTGAAATACGCGCTTTCCAAAAACATTTGTACGAGCGATCGCATATGCGTAAGCGAAAGCGAGTGTAACCGAAATAATTGTTGTAGCGCCCGAAATCCATATCGTATTTTGTAGTGATTGAACTAGCGTTGGTGTTGTGAAATATTTACTGAAATTCGCAACACCAACAAAAGCTCCATCTTTATCATAAAAGGCTTGTGTAAACAGTTGTAATAAAGGCAATACAAGCATGATAAAAAACGCGAGAAGCATACCAATAATTAATAGTCTTTGTATCCACTCTTCTTTACCGATACGTCTCTTAATCTTTTTTTTTGTACTTTCTGCCTTAAAGTTTTCTAACATCTCCATCTATACAATGACCTTCTTTCCATATGACAACATATGATTTTCTGAGAAAGAGATTTGAATTGGCTTTCCTTTTCTAATAGCAGTTTCCTCTACTTCTGATGCCAATATATCCACTACAATTTTCTCATTATAAAGGTGTGTTTTCTCTTCTATGACCCGCACTTCCGTCCGGTATACAGAACCGCGAAATTCCATGCTTTCTACAACTGTTTTAATACCATTATTTTGTACAACTGTTACATGTTCAGGACGAATCGCATGTTCTTCGTTATTTTTCGAAAAGAAATTAATAGAACCAATAAAATCTGCCACAAACGGATTGGCTGGTCTTTGATAAATCTCCTCTGGTGTTCCAATCTGCATAATTTCCGCATGATTCATTACAACAATTTTATCAGCCATCGTTAATGCCTCTTCTTGATCATGCGTTACCATAATAGTTGTTACTCCCACTTTTTCTTGCAAATCACGCATTTCTCTGCGCAACTTTTCACGCACTTTTGCATCTAAAGCAGATAACGGCTCATCAAGTAACAAAATATCGGGAGACAGAGCGAGCGCACGTGCAAGTGCTACTCGCTGCTGTTGTCCACCAGACATTTGAGCAGGATATTTATCTTTTACATTCAGCAAATCAACAAGTTCTAACGCCGATAGCGCTTTTTCTTTTACTTCTGCTTTTCCATATTTTTTTGTTTTTAAGCCGTATTCAATGTTTTCAAGTGCAGTTAAATTCGGAAATAATGCATACGATTGAAAAACCATTCCGAAGTTCCTCTTTCCAGGTGGTAATGCTGTAATATCTTTTCCATTCACAGCAATACTACCTGTTGTTGCCTCTTCTAGCCCCGCTAAAATTCGGAGCAATGTCGTTTTCCCACAACCACTTGGGCCTAATAAACAAACAAACTCATTTTTTTTCACAGTAAAAGAAATATCCTTTAACGCTGTAAATGCATCAAACTGTTTTTGGATGTGTTGAATTGATAAATATTCGCTCATTTTTCTCTCTCCCACTCACTTACTTTTTCGGTTCTGCTTTTTGGCCAAACTCTTTTTCCCATTTTTCTAAAATTTTGTCACGATTTTCTGCTGCCCATTTAAAGTCATTCTTTTTATATAACTTTTCTGTCACATCTTTAGGGAATCCATCTGGAAGTTTATAATCATTTTTAATTGTCGCAAATCCATTTTTCTCGAAGTATAACTTCATTACATCATCTGTAATTGCCCAATCTAAAAATGCTTGCGCTAATTTATCATTTTTAGCATTATCTTTTTTAATAAGTGCGTTCGCTTCTACTTCCCAGCCTAATCCTTCTTTCGGCAGTACAACTTCAACTGGTGCACCTTTTTGTTTCTCTTTCAAAGCACTATAAACCATTGATACACCAACTGGATATTCACCTGCGCCTGCTAATTTCGCTGGTTTTGAACCTGAATGAGTATAAGTTGCCATATTATCATGAAGTTTCTTCATGTAATCCCAGCCCTTATCTTCTCCCATAATTTGTAGCCATGCAGAAACTGTTAAAAATCCTGTTCCAGAAGAAGCCGGATGCGGCATAACTAGCGTTCCTTTATATTCTGGTTTCGTTAAATCTTCATATGATTCTGGCATCGGTAAATTTTTCTTCTTCAATTCTTCTTTATTTACAGCAATCCCCGTCATAAATGCAGTATTTCCTACCCATTTTTCTGGTTTCTTATCGTCTTTAAATTGCGAAAGGACACGATCTGCTCCTTTTGGAGAGTATCCTTTTAACATATCTTTTTTCTCTAAAGCTAATAGACTAGACGCTGCAGTTCCCCATACAACATCTGCTTGTGTATTTTTTCCTTCAGCTAGCAATTTCGCTGTAATAACTCCTGTTGAATCACGAACAATGTTCAACTTCACGTCTGGGTACTTCTGTTTAAAAGAATCAAGATAAATCGGTACAAGCTCTTCTTCAATCGCTGTGTAAACAGTTAATGATCCAGATAATTTATCATCTTTTACTTTTGCTCCAGCACTTTCTTCTTTCTTTGCACCACACCCCATTAATAACGAAAATACCATTCCAGTTGCTACAGCTTTAAAGATTGTTTTTTTCACTGTCTCTCTCTCCTTTTACAAATCTTATGTACAACTCTAATATAAACAACTAGTGTAAAAGCAGTATTAAACCAACATTAATCTTTTGTTTGTTGTTTGTTTTTGTGTAATACGTTGCTACTTCTATGTTTTTTCGCATTTTTCTGCTAATATCAAACGTGAAATTTACAAATAATTAAAAAAACCTTTATAATCCCACAAAAAAATGAGGCGTTTGTAAAAAACGCCTCATTTTTGTTTACCTTTTTTTGAATTACGATTTGCATACTTCGCACTATTTTCTCCTTCATACTCTAATGCAAATTCTGCATCTGGTAAGCTTTCTTTCGGAGTTTTATTATTATTAATTGCTGCATTTTGTTTTACTTTTCTTTTTACCAACATATTCACCTGCTCTCACGAAATAACTTTCTATTCTAGTTTGAAACAACTTACAGTAATTATTACTGGGAAGTGTTAACAAGTACATAAGAGCTTATAGATGGAAATACTACATACGAACACGCCATTACAAAAAGGAGCGATTACTTTGAAAGAAAAAGAAACGATACAATCGCCAATTTTAGACGAGACGCTCCCTCATCAAATGAACTTTCCTTCTTTTAAAGGCACAGGCAAAAAGATGCAACAACCTTTTATAAATCAATATGATGTTGTAATTGGAGACAGTAAATACGATTCCACTAACAGTCCTCTTAATAATTGGAGTGATGAGGTAGATCCTGCTATTATGGCTGGGGAAGAATGGATCCATCCTACAAATGATATCGGATGGATTGCAGAAGAAAATCAAGAATTACTTAAAAACGAAGTTGATAATAAAAATGATGCTTTTATGCATCCCCAATTCGGAATTAACGACTAAAAAACCATTCTACCTAACGCAGGTAGAATGGTTTCATACTATCCAATAATAATTCTCTCTTTCGGATATTTATAGCGAGGCGGTTGCTCTCTTCCGCCACTAGCTAAAATAAATGTCAAAATACCGACGCGTCCGATAAACATAAGTACAATAAGTACAAGTTTACCAACAGTTGTTAAATCAGGAGTAACACCTGTTGATAGTCCCGTCGTCCCGAAAGCAGAACAAACTTCAACGATTAAGCTCATAAGCGGTACATTTTCCGTAATAGATAAAATGAATAGCGCTGAGGCACATAATAGAATCCCCATCGTCATAACGACAGATGCTTTCAACACGTCCTCTTCATGTAGCTGACGTTTGAAAACTCGGGCTGTTCTCCCGCCTCTTGCAAATGTATATAACGATAATATACTAACTGCAAATGTTGTTGTACGTATTCCGCCCCCAACTGAACTTGGAGATGCCCCAATGAACATTAATATACTCATAAATAAAAGCGTTGGTTGTGACAATTCACGTATGTCCATTGTAGCCAGTCCTCCACTTCGCGTCGTCACAGATTGGAATAATGTATAAAATACAGTTTCATGCCATGACTTTCCTACTAAAAAATGATTTCGTTCCAATAGAAAAATCATAATTGTTCCAACAATAACGAGTACAAAAAATGTCGTTGTCGTCAATTTTGTAAATAACGAAAAGCGAAATAGTTGTTGTCGTCTTTTACTAAGGAATTGTTTTACTTCCATTAACACTGGGAAACCGATAGCTCCTAAAATAATAAGCAACATATGAATCATTTGAACAATATAATCTTTTTTGTACGGAATAAGTGATTGTCCTGTTAAATCAAATCCTCCGTTCGTTGTTGCGCTCACAGCGGCAAAGAAACCGTGAAAATAAGCTTCTTGCCAAGTCGGGAAATATAGTAAGAACCTTGTACCTAACAGTATTGCTCCAATGAGTTCTATCGAAATAATTACAATTAAAATAGAACGCATCAATTCTACAAGGCCCGATAAATTCCCTTGGTTATGGTCTGCCATAATTAATCTTCTTCTTTGCAAACCAATCTTTTTCCCCGTTATAATCCAGACGAATGTACCAAGCGCCATAATTCCTAATCCGCCTAATTGTAAAATAAGGGCTAAAACAATAATTCCTGCCGTTGTAAACGTATCTGAAATCGTAACAACAGACAGTCCCGTAACACTTACCGCACTAACAGATGTAAATAGTGCATCGATAAATGTCCATTTCACTTCAGGCTTCGTAACAAATGGTAAACTAAGCAAAATTACCGATACGAATACTGCTAGTAAATAAAATACAACGATAAGTTGTACGGGACGTAACTTTTGTAAAAACTTTTTTATATCTCTCATTCCATCACTTCGCTACCTTTTTTCTATCGATTAAATAAAGAAAAATCATCACTTTCTTCATTTGTAAATAACTGCTGAAATAGTTTCGCAAATACCATTCCGTATACAGTTCCATTTCCCCCATACGGCAGTGCGTAATATAAATTATGTATTTTTTTATCTTCTTTTAAAATAGGAAGACCGTCATGACTGCCACCAAATGCTGCTGCCCAATAGTACTCTGCCCGTATATTTTTATACTGCGGAAACATTTCTTTTACAATGTTAATAAGAAGATCACGCTTATGCAATAATTTCGTATCGCCGATTTTTTGAATTTTCAGCGCCTCATCTAATCCGCCTATAACAATGCGGTTTTGATACGTTCGACTATACAAATATGGACGTGCTGTTTCCCAAATTAACGATTGCTCATGCCAGCCTTCAAAATAATCTATCTTATTTGTCACAACGGCATAAGACGTTTCTACTGTTGTATTTTTTTCTTTCTTTCCAAAAATTGCTTCATAACCTGTCGCCATAATAATATTCTTTGCTACTATTTTATTTCCTGTATTCGTGTAACAAATTAAATCATTTTGGATTTGTTTAATATGTAATGCCTCTGTATGTTCGTATATAGTAGCGCCCATTTGTTTCGCTTTATGCAAAAGACTATGCGCTAATAAATACGGATTCACTTCTGCATCACCGCTTGTATATAACGCTGCTTGTTTTGCAAATGAATAACGTTTCTTAATATCAGACTCTGTAAAATATTCAACCGGAAATCCATAATGGCGTAACGTATTATATTCTTCTTGTAAAAATGAAACATCCTCATCTCTACTTGCATAATACAAACTATTTCGCGGAATAAAATGGGGATCAATATCGAGAGTTGGCACAACCTTCTCCATTGTTTGCAGCGCTTCATAACAAAGTCTATATGCTCGTACCCCTTTCTCTTCACCAAATGTATGAATAAGAGAGGTTAACGATTTATCATGAACAAATTGTAATAATCCTGTATTTGCAGCTGTGCTACCACATGCAATTGCTCTTTTTTCAATGAGCATAACATGCATTCCAATTTTAGCTAACGAATACGCTATATGAGCACCTGCTTCTCCACTTCCAATTACTAGTACATCACATATCATATCATTTTCTAACGTTGGATAACAAGGTACAGAAACTCCAGCATTCCAAAACAACTTACCAGTCATAAGCTTCATAATTATACTCCTACAATGTAATTTTCTCCTTTCTATGTTTCGTCATTTTCCATAAAAAAATCCAACTAACATACGCTAGTTGGATTTCTTCTCTTTAATTAGAACGCTCTTCCAGCCAATTTCCAACCGTCGGATATGTTTGCTTTACAGCCGTTCCACCATACACGATAGACATATGTCCTGTCGGTAAACATACATACTGTTTATCTGTGCTAGAAATATGATCAAGTAAAGCTTCTACTTGACATGGCAGAGCAATGTGATCACGTTTCGCAGAAATATTTAAGACATTCGCCTTAATATTTGCAAGGTCTACCTTTTGTCCGCGAATAACGAGTTCACCCTTCACTAATTTATTATTTTGATAAAAATCACGAATCCATTGTCTATACGATTCACCTGGGAACGGAATACCATCGCCTACCCACTTTTGAACTAATTTCCAACTTTCGACGAAGCGCTCATTTTCTGAACGATCGACTAAAGCAACATATGGACCGACAAAGTTTGTAATTGGTTTTAACATCTTATTTCCGAAATCAATCATTTCTGGCGGAATATTTCCGAATGTATCAACCGCTTTATCTAAATTGAAATATTTCTCATCTAATAAAGGACCGTATAATCCTGTTTCAGAGAAATCAAAAGGACTTGTCATAAAAATCAAGTTACGAATTGGCATGTCCGGGTGAAGCGCTGCATAAATAGATGTTAACGTTCCACCCATGCAATAACCAAGTAAAGAAATCTCGTCCGATTTTGCAGTTCTCATTACTTTTTTCACTGCTTTTGCAATATAATCGAACACGAAATCATCAAACTTCAAATGACTATCTTCTAAACCGAATGTGCCCCAATCAAGCATATACACATCAAAACCACGATCTACTAAATATTCCACTAAACTATTTCCTGGAGTTAAATCCATAATATACGGTTTATTAATAAGAGCGTATATTAATAAGATTGGAACTCTCTGTGTTTTTTCTTGTTTTGGAATGTAACGATACAGCTTCGTTTTATTCTTCGTCCAAATAACCTCTTTCGGTGTTAAACCAACTTGTGGTTCTGGTTCGCGTAATAAAACTTCGCTCGCTCTTTTCACACGGCGATATGCTTTACGATATTCTTCTGGGTACAACTCCAATTGCTTTTCCCATTCCGTTACGAATGTAGTCATTTTTCCTATCTCCTTTTTGGTCAATTTCTTTCTAAAAAAAGAAGTGCATTCCTGCTATGGATATGCACTTTTTTCTTACTTCATTACATGTATAATCCGCCGTTAATGTTTAATTGCTGACCTGTGATATACGCACCGTCACGGCATAGATATACTACACCTTTTGCAATTTCATCAGCTTGACCAAAACGTTTTTTCGGGATTTTCGCAACGATTTTTTGACGCACTTCTTCTGGTACTTCTGCTACCATTTCAGTATCAATAAATCCTGGGCAAATTGCGTTTACAGTTACATTTGTTCTTGCAAGTTCTAACGCTAATGATTTTGTAAATCCTAGCATACCTGCTTTTGCTGCTGAGTAGTTTGTTTGTCCAAATCCACCAGCTTGGCCAATAATAGAAGAAATACTAATGATTCTTCCTTCTTCTGCTTCCGATATGTATGGAAGTACCGCGCTTGTCGTATTAAATACACTGCTTAAGTTCACGTCAATTACGCGCTCCCAATCTTCACGATTTAACTTCTTGAATGTACGATCTCTTGTAATACCAGCATTATTAACAAGAATATCAACTTGACCAAAATGATTCACAGCTTCTTCTACAAGTCTGTTTGCATCTTCTACTTTAGAAACATCCGCTTGAACTGCATAAACGTCATGTCCTTCTTTTCCTAATTCATTTACTAAGTTTTCAGCTGCTTCTTTACTGCTGTTATAGTTAATAACTACTTTTGCTCCCTCTTGTGCTAATGCTACTGTGATTGCTTTTCCAATTCCTTTTGCCCCACCTGTTACGATTGCTACTTTGCCATTTAATTGAACCATTTCTTTTCCCCCTTAAATGAATTTGTGAACGATTGTTATGAATCATTTTGGTACTCATACTAATTGAGTCCATATATTAATTATGTTTCGTTGTTTATACATGAAAAGAGATTCTCCCTCCCTCTTTTACACGTTATAAACAAACGCCATTATCATTTTTTATTTTCTGGCTTATTTACAGGCTTTACTTCTTCTTTTACAGGTACTTGTAGTTTAGCTAGTACTGCATTTTGCTTTTCTAGCAATTCTAAAATTTGATCAACTTTCGTTTCTAACGTGCGCATATCTTGTTTTACTTTCGTAACATCACGCTTTAATGTAGGAGCTTGTCCTAATGAATCCACTTTCTCTTCTAGAATTTCCTCGATGTTATCAACTTTATTTTCTAAGTTAATAACAAGCGTAGCTACTCTAGCGATATCCTCTCTCGTCGGCACATTCACCTGTTCTAAATAATTTTTTGTCGTATCATTTAATGCTTTTTGATAAAACAAATTCAAATCTAGAACGCTGCCCATCCAAGCAGAATATTCTTCTGTTTTAATTGTTTCATTGAGCGCTTTTCCCCAAAATGTTTCGGTTTGTTCATAAGCATTTTTCCATGCTTGCAATGGATCGAATTTTTGATCAATCACTTCGACTACACTCCCTTTTTCGTTTTTGAAACAATTCAACCTATTCACTATTTTCTAATATTCCGAATAAAACTTCAAGTATATATTTTATTTTTCTTTATTTTCTAACAAATGTATTGACATTAAAAACAGATAGGTGTAAATTGCACTTATAAGCAAAAAATTCCATCTAACTGATTCATGAGGTGATGTACAATCATGCTACATAATGAACCAGAACAACCAGAAAGTTTGGAAAAAAACCAAGCGAAACAACCAAACTCCATGCCAAAAAACTTCTTAGTTCCTTTCTTACTTCTCTGTCTAAAAGACTGGAGTCTTCATGGTTACAAACTTATTCAAATGCTAATGGACATCGGCTTTTCTTCTGTTGACCAAGGTAATGTGTATAGGACACTACGCAAATTAGAAAAAGAAAATCTTATTTCTTCTACTTGGGATACAAGCGAAGGCGGGCCAGCGAAACGAATTTATTCTTTAACAGAATATGGAGAGCAATATTTAACAACATGTGCGACTTCTTTTGAACATTATCAAAATATGTTGCGGACGTTTTTCACGTTATACACCAATGCATTCTTTCCATTTTCTACTTCTCCAGAAAAGGATGAAAAGGATTCTTCATCTTCACCTGGTGGTACAGCAGAGTAATCTGCGTTCACAATATGCAAAAAAACATTTGGAGGTCAAACAATGGAAACTAAGCCATACGAATTAGTCGATGCATTTTGGAAAAACTGGTCTCAATCTCTTTCCCTCTTCTCTTCAGCTGGGAAACAATTAGAGCAACTTACTTTAGAAACGTTAAAACAACAACAAGACGCTTTGCATAAATTAACATCAGGAGTAGATGAACTAGAAAAAGAACTACACCAATTCACTGCTCAGTTCAATAACCAATATACAGACTATGTGAAGCAATTAACTGGAAACTCCTTAAATGATCAAATTAACGAGTGGCAAGAAAAGTGGAATGAGCTTTCTAATCAAATGCACCAACTTACTGTTTCGCCTACGAAAACATCTTTGTCTATTCTTACTCAAACTAGCGGCCAATTTGAAGAAACAACAAAACACTTTATCGAACAACAACAGTCGCAACGTGAAGAGGTTCAAAAACAGTTAGAAGTTTTTTTGGGAGAGTTCAAGTCCAAACAACTAGAACTCGCAAAGCAGTTCGAGGAAAACTCAAAAAATCTATTTACTTCCATCAAGTAAGAAAAATGTGGCAACTAACTGCAGCACAAACAAAACTCTTTCTTCCTCCTACTACATCAAGATGGCTTACATTTTTCGATATGGAAAAGAAGGAGGACAAAATGAATCCATTTCAAGAAGCACAAACTGTTCCGGAGCTTCGTTACGATGAGATTCAAGTCGGTGATCAAGCATCACTTACAAAAAAAATTACGGATGAGGACGTTATCAATTTTGCAAAATTGACTGGAGATGTAAATCCTATTCACATTCTAGACTCTTTTGCAAAAACGACAATGTTCAAAGAACGTATTGCCCATGGCATGCTCGTTTCAAGTTTTATTTCTACCATTCTTGGAACGAAACTTCCTGGAAAAAATACGATTTATTTATCACAAAACGTTTCATTCCGTGCTCCTGTCAAAATCGGTGATACACTTCGCGTTGTGGCAGAAGTTATTAAAAAACGGGACGATAAAAAAATTATCACATTGCAAACAAACATATATAATCAATCTGATGATATTGTCGTAGAAGGTACAGCGACAATACTGAAAAAAGAGTAGCAAATTTGCTACTCTTTTTTCTATCCAAGAACTTCTAATCACACCGTTTACTTCCGTGTATGAGTACGTCGTTTACACATAAAATAACATTACCAGATAGCACTTAGCTAAACTGGATTACTCTTTAAGGATGTGTATCAACATGGTGAAAACAAACAAATTACTAGTTCCGGGTGCAGAGCAAGCACTTGAACAATTCAAATATGAAATCGCACAAGAATTCGGTGTAAGCTTAGGATCTAATACAGCATCTCGTTCTAACGGATCAGTTGGCGGTGAAGTAACGAAACGTCTTGTTGCTTTAGCTCAACAACAATTACGCGGATAACTATATAACCTATGGCTTAGAGGCAGATATTCTCTGCCTCTTTCTTTTTTAACATACATAATAGTGCTTCTTCACATACTAGTAAGAGCAAATCGAAAGGAACGATATGTGAAATGAAACGGATTAACATTAGCATGAGTCCTCCCCGTGTTCTTACTGTATCTTTTATTATGCTATCAATTATCGGTACATGCCTATTGAAATTTCCAATTGCTACAACAACGTCTATTTCATGGCTCGATGCTTTATTTACAACGGTTTCTGCTTGTACGGTTACAGGGCTTGGTGTTATGGACACTGGTAAAGTATTTACCTTATTTGGCCAATGTGTCATTTTAACACTTATACAAGTTGGCGGGCTTGGCATTATGAGCTTTGCTGTTTTAATCGCAATTATGCTCGGTAGAAAAATCGGCCTTCAAAACCGGATTTTATTACAACAAGCATTAAATCAAACAAATGTCGGCGGAATCATTCGTCTTGCAAAAGCATTATTTTTATTTTCTTTTACTGTAGAATGTATCGCTACTTTACTTCTCTCTTTTGAATGGGTACCAAAATACGGGGTTGCCAAAGGTATATATTATAGCTTTTTTCATTCTATCTCAGCCTTTAACAATGCTGGGTTTTCTGTGTGGAGCGATAATTTAATGTCGCACTCCCATAGTATTCTCGTCAATCTCGTTATTTCTTCCCTCATTATTTTAGGTGGGATTGGCTTTACGGTTATCGTAGATATAAAAAGAAAGAAAAGCTTTAAAAACCTTACTTTGCACTCAAAGCTTATGCTCTCTTCTACTCTAATCGTCAATATTATTGCTACAGCTTTTATCTTTATATTTGAGTTCCATAATTCAATTTCCATGAGAGGTTTTACACCATTTGAAGAAGGTATGGCTGCTTATTTTCAAGCGGTTTCAACACGTACTGCCGGGTTTAATACTGTTGATATCTCTGCATTATCAAAACCTTCACTTTTATTAATGATGCTTCTTATGTTTATTGGTGCTGGCAGTGCTTCAACTGGTGGTGGGATTAAGTTAACGACTTTTTTGATTATGTTTTTCGGCGTATTTAAATTTTTGCAAGAACAAGATGATATTGTCGTGTTTAAAAAATCCATTAAAGATACGCTCATTGTCAAATCATTAACGATTACTATTATTTCAATTTCGTTTATTTTTCTTTCCATTTTAATTTTAAGTATCACTGAGAAGGTTCCTTTATTAATGAGTGCTTTTGAAGTATTTTCAGCATTTGGAACTGTCGGCCTTAGCATGAATTTGACGCCACACTTAACAATCATCGGCAAAACAATTATTATCTTTATGATGTTTTTTGGAAAGATGGGGCCTTTAACATTAGCCTTTTCATTTGCACGTAAAAAACAAAGAAAAATAAAATATCCCAACGAAGATATTTTAACAGGTTGACAACCGTATAAATTATCCATATAATGAGAGTACAATAGCATATCTCCAAAGGGGAGTAGCGTCCAAGAACTATTTCTTGGAAACAAAGTCGTCATTACGTAGAACTTAGTTCTTCCGGCTTTGTTGGCATTTTCATTACATATGTCTAGCAAGACCTTTGCCTATCAACGGCAGAGGTCTTTTTTGTTTTCAAATTCCTTCCACCGTTGATGAGCAGGAGTATGGGGAAACTAAACAGTGGGGAACTTCTTCACTTGTTTAGTCTTTATAGAAATGAGAGGAGAATGTACATGGATGTATCATTATTATTGGAGTATGGTTGGGTATTACTCATCCTAATTGCACTAGAGGGGATTTTAGCGGCTGATAACGCTCTCGTTCTCGCAATTATGGTAAAACATTTACCAGAAGAAAAACGAAAGAAAGCACTATTTTATGGATTAGCAGGAGCGTTCGTTTTCCGCTTCGGATCACTATTTATGATTTCGTTCCTAGTAGATGTATGGCAAGTGCAAGCAATTGGTGCGCTTTATCTTATGTTTATCGCGGGGAATCACTTATTTAAAACGTATGTTAAAAAGAATACACATGAAGAAACAGAAGAAAAAGAAGCAAAGAAAAAACAAGAGAACTTTTGGTGGACTGTATTTAAAGTCGAAGTTGCTGATATCGCCTTCGCAGTTGATTCAATTTTAGCTGCTGTTGCACTAGCAGTGACTTTACCGAAAACAGGATTAGGTACGATTGGTAGTCTTGATACAGGTCAATTTATCGTTATCTTTACAGGTGGACTTATCGGATTAGTTATAATGCGATTTGCAGCAACTGCTTTCGTACAAATATTAAAACGTAAACCAGGACTTGAAACTGCAGCATTTTTAATTGTAGGTTGGGTTGGTGTGAAATTAACAGTTTATACGCTAGCACACCCTGCTTTAAATGTCCTTCCGCATTCATTCCCAGAATCCACTCCGTGGAAGCTTACATTCTGGATTGTATTAGTTGGAATCGCAGTTTGCGGTTGGTTCTTCTCGAAAGAAGTAGAAGTAAAAGTAGAAAAGAATTTAGACGAAAAAGCGCTGTAATTACAGCGCTTTTTCTTTTTTCTCGTTTCAATTCCCCTCTCTATTTTTAGAAAAAATTCCATTATACTACCTTTTGTAAACGCTTCCTTTCTAGATGTATGTCCTTTTTGTGAAATATTGCACAAACTTATTGAAACTATGAACAAATCCATGTACCTTATTCATATAAGGAGTATTTATAGACGATGTATTAAAGGAGCGTATTACTCATGCTAGAACAAGGATTAGATTACGTTGTAAAACTGGCTAAGAGCAAAAAACAAATGCTAGATATAAATCCAATGCAATATTTCATTCGTGCTGCACTTGCGGGCATTTATATCGGTTTTATTATTGTACTATGTTTTAAATTAGGTAACTTTTTTCATATTGCAGATTCACCAGCAACATATTTAGCTTCCTCCATGTTTTTCGGAATTGCTCTCGTACTTATTATATATGGCGGCGCTGAATTATTTACTGGCAATACAATGTACTTCACAGTGGCAACTTTAAGAAAAGAAACAACGATTTCTGATACACTTCGTAACTGGGTTGCTTGTTATGCAGGTAACTTAGCTGGCGCTTTATTCTTTGCCTTACTATTTTACGCAACTGGAATTTTCGAAGCAATTGATCACAGTCATTTAATGAATAAAGTTGTTGAAGGAAAGATGAATACACCTACAATGCAATTATTCTTTAAAGCGATTTTATGTAACTGGCTCGTATGTCTTGCCTGCTTCTTACCTTCTCAAGTGAAAGGTGACACAGCAAAAATATTAATGATGATGATGCTCGTTTTCACTTTCTTTTTATCTGGTTATGAGCATAGCATTGCAAACTTATCACTGTTTGCTTTATCTTTAGTATCACCACATCCTGAGACAATTTCTTTTGCGGGCGCTATTCATAACTTAATTCCAGTTACAATCGGTAACATTATTGGCGGATCCGTATTTGTCGGTATGGTATATCATTACTTAACAAAGAAAGCACCTGTTGTTGAACAAGAGAAAACTCAATTAGTTGGAGCTCAAACGGAGGAAATTATTCCTTTACAAGCACATATGAAACATTAAAAACTCCAAAGCTTTACTTTGGAGTTTTTAGCTCCCTACATATTTCAAGGCAATATAAGGATTAATTTCCCCGTTTTCCTTCCCTCTCTCTATGCTCTTTTTCATCTGATGCATACCGATGACATCATTTGTATGAAGGTGAATTTCATTAACATATAAACCTTCGTTGCAGAAAGCTTCTACGAAATCTAACCCACTTTTTTGTCGCCATCCCATATTATAATCGAGGGAAATAATATTCACCTCATTATCCCTAACAATTTGCAAGGCAGATTCTACTGTAGTTGCCAAAACATATCCGTATGGGCAACTTCTTTGATCATCCATATATACATTCATTTTCTATCTCCTCTCTATTTTGCATATGTGACCAACACATAACATATTGCTCCAAGACTAATAAAAGGACCAAACGGAATTTGGCTCCTCATTTTCATACGTTTTAATACTATACCAGCTCCAAAGAAACAAAGACTAAAGCAAGATGCTAAAAATAAAATCATAAAAACCCCTTTTAGTCCCACTATAAATCCAAGCAGCGAAAGTAATTTTATATCCCCTCCACCAAGCCCTTCTGGATATATCTTTTGCATGCAATATAACAAAATGAATATAACGCCACTACCAACTATACTATCTGTCCAAGTGACTAACGGTACAAAAATACATTCTAAAATAAGCAAAAGCGCAAACCAAATTAAAATACGATTAGGTATTAGCATATATACTAAATCTGTAACTGAAATAATTAGAAGTAACGAAAAAAGCGATAAAATGATGATGAGCTCTCTTTCCATTCCAATTACATATGCAGTAAGAAAAAATAAACTGCCTGTAACAAATTCAAATACTATGTACAAACTTGAGATTTTGCTCTTACAATTCGTACAACGCCCTTTTTGTATACAAAATGAAATGATTGGAATAAGTTCTTTCGGCTGTAACGTATACTTGCAGTAATGACAGTACGAACGCGGTGTAATAATAGATTCCCCTACTGGAACTCTCATCGCAATCACCATAAAAAAAGAACCAAACACCATACCTATTAACAATGCATATAAATAAGTGAACATCCCTTCCTCTCCTTTCCAAAAGAACATAACAAAAAAAGGAGAGAACTTCTACTTCATATTATCTTTATTCTATTAAAAAAGCAGGCCGTTTTCCGGCCTGCTTTCCCCTATTTTATACGATGAAATATACTGCTTTTAACGGCCCGTGTACTCCGACAACAAGATTCATTTCAATATCCGCAGAGTTACTTGGTCCTGTAATAAAGTTAATACAAGATGCGACTGCTTCACCTTTTTCCACACGTGAGTTCATATCCTGAACTGCTTGCGTAATACGAGGTACAAGTGTTTCACGTGGAATAATAGCAAAGTATACAGTCGGTAAAAAGTGTAAAGAACGCCCTTGTCCTTTATGACTTTGTACAACAATCGTACCAGATTCAGCTAAAGTATAATCACTAAATGCAATACCGATATTCGCTTTTTCCGCTATACGCATATTCTCTTCTTTTTTCTCAGGATCCCATACATTTACCTCAACATTTTGCTTTGGAAGCTCTTCTTTAAATAAAGAAGTCAATCCATAGGAATCAAAACGTTCATCTGCTGATAATATAATAGGTCCTCCGCCATTTTCAACGATTACTTTTTGAATATCTTCACGTAAGCGGTCGTTTGTCGTTTCCACAACAGTTGTATGAATGTTTGTACATTGCTTTTTAAATACTTCTAACAATTCTTCTTGTGAATAATCTTTTAACGTTTCTACATTCACATTACTTTTCCATGCTGGACGTTCTACGCCTTCTGTTTTACGCGCGCGCCCAAGTTCTTTTGCGATATTATCTAGAAAGGACTCACGGTTTTGAATTAACCCTGTCATTATTTGTCCCCGCCTTTCTTATGATCTTTATACCAATCACGGAATCGTTCTTTACTTGGAGCTGGGAATTCACGAATATCCGTCCAGTTTTTAAGTGGTCCAACACCTTTTGATACACGGTTACCAGATGTAAATGGACTCATTGCTGCCGGTGCCATTTTCGATCCCATTTTATATAAAGCTGCTGAAGAAGCACCCATACTAAACATTTTCATTGCTAATTTTTCTGCAAGTGGGGCACGACCTTCTTGCTCAACGATGACTTGACGATGTTTTAATAATAAATCATGTAATGGAATTTTTACTGGACAAGCTTCTGTACATGCTCCGCATAAACTAGATGCATAAGGAAGCTCTTTGTAATCGTCATACCCACCTAAAAGTGGTGTTAATACCGCACCTATTGGTCCTGAATAAATAGATCCATACGAATGTCCACCAACGTGACGATATACGGGACATACGTTAACACAAGCGGCACAACGAATACATTGCAATATTGAACGGAATTCCGATCCAAGAATTTGAGAGCGGCCATTATCAACAACGACTAAATGAAACTCTTCTGGTCCATCTACCTCTGCCTCTTGAATTGGTCCTGCTACTGTTACATAACTTGTTAATTTTTGACCTACCGCACTACGACATAGTAAACCAACTAAAACATCTAATTCTTCCATTGTCGGAACCATACGTTCCATACCCATTACTGCAATTTGTGTTTTCGGAATCGACATGACAAGATCGGCATTACCTTCGTTCGTCACTAAACAAAGAGAGCCAGTATTTGCAACAGCGAAGTTACAACCTGTCACACCAATTTCTGCATCCATAAATTTCTCACGAAGTTGTTTACGAACAAACTTTGTCATTTCGTATGGATCATCAGAATTTTCATATCCAAGTTTTTCTTTAAATACATCACGAATTTGCGTTCTGTTTTTATGAAGTGCAGGCGCAATAATATGTGATGGTGGATCGTTATCTACTTGCAAGATATACTCTCCCAAGTCACTCTCTAACACTTCACAACCAATCTCTTCAAGGGCATGATTCATACTAATTTCTTCAGTTACCATTGATTTTGATTTTACAACTTTCTTCGCTTGTTTCTTTTTTGCAACGTCTTGAATATACTTTGCTGCATCCTCTTTCGTTTTCGCAAAGTAAACGTGACCGCCTCTTTTTGATACATTTTCACTTAACTGCATTAAATAATAATCAAGATTTTCTAACGTATGTTGACGAATTTGTTCACCTAGTTCACGCCACTCTTCCCAGTTTCCCAACTCGTCAGCTGCTTTTAATCGATTTGTATATAAACGCGTTTGTGCAGAAGATACCGCTCCGCGCATAAACGAATCTTGAATTCCATCGCCAACGCGATCATTAAATTTTTTCTCACTGATTTTCATAGACATAGCTTATGTTCCCCCTTCATGAGCGACTATTCAAGACCTCAGCAATATGCATTACTTTTACTTCTTTTCCTAAACGCTCAATACGTCCGCCAATGTTTAACAAACACCCACAATCTGCACCGATTAAATAATCAGCACCTGTTTCCATTACACTATCTACTTTTTCATCTACCATTTGCTCAGAAATTGGAGTCATCTTAACTGAAAACGTTCCCCCAAACCCACAACAATTTTGCACGTTCGGCAGTTCTCTCACAATTAATCCTTTTACGCTTGATAATAAAATTCCTGGTGCCTCTTTTACTCCAAGCAGGCGTGTCATATGACAAGATTTATGAATAGTAGCTATCCCTGGTAAACTTGCACCAACATCTGTAACTTTTAAAACATCTACAATAAATTGTGTAAATTCATATGTTTTATCAGCAACCTTTTGTGCACGTTTAGCCCACTTCGGATCATCTTTAAAAACATGCGGATACTCATGAAACATTGTCGCACAAGATCCAGATGGCGTAACGATATATTCTGCATCTTCGAAAGTTTCAATCATATGTTTCATCGCTTCTTTTGCTGCTTCTACATGGCCGCTATTATAAGCAGGCTGACCACAACAAACTTGTGCTTCTGGAAATTCAATTTCACAACCTAAACGCTCCAATACTTCAACTGTTGCTTTACCGACGTTTGTTTCAAACATATCGACTAAACAAGTAACAAATAAAGTAACTTTCATAACTATAATTCCCCCTCATTACAACTCCGCCAAAAATCATATGGTCATCAGATGACTAAGATTAGAAGAAGTAGGCTCAACCATAGCCTATCCTCTCCCTCTTCTAAAGAAAACGCTTACTTAATCTCTCTTATTTTATCAGAAAATTAGATTTTTAAAAGATTAAATTACGAATTTATATCGCTTTTACCTGTGACAATATGTTCTACATTTGTTAAATGATCTAGCATCGCTTGCTGCGCTAATTCCACATCTTGCTTTAACACCGCATCATATATAGATTGATGCTCTTCTAAAAGTCGTTCTGATGTTGTTTGTTCACCATATAAAATAATGCGTCTTGATTCACCAATCGTTTCAGCAATCATCTCTGAAACATGATTCATGAGCTCAAGCAAGATGTTATTATGCGAAGATTCTGCAATTCCCATATGAAAATGAAAGTCTGCTTTTTCGCCAGCCTTCTCATTTCCAATGCTCTTTGCCATTTCATCTAACCACTGCTTCATATTTTGCAAATTAGCTTCCGTACGTTTTGCCGCTGCCGCTCGAACTGCCCCCACTTCGAGCACCTTCCGTACTTCTAATAAATTCAAAATATCCTCTTTCTTCATTAATAACTTGTTATTTAGTGATTTTGTTAATGAAGAAGGATCGAAATTCCTTACATATGTACCTTCTCCTTGTTTCATTTCAATTAAGCCCATTGCTCTTAGCGCACTTAGCGCTTCACGAACAGCAGATCTGCCAACTTGAAACTGCTCAGCTAATTGATGAACAGGAAGTAGTTTGTCACCAGGTTTTAACGTACCATTTTTAATCATTGTTAAAATAGCTTCAGATACTTCTTCGTAAATTTTTTTCGGTTTAATAGATTTGTACTCCAGTTAAATCACCTCAGTATCTTCCAAACAACAATTGTAACGTTTTATAAGAACTTAGCATCCATAACTATTTTAGAACGAATTAGTAAGAAGTACAAATGTTTTGTTCATAAAATAGTCAAATTTTTGATATTTGTTTGATATTAATTAATACATTTACGCGTAACTATTTACCTTCAATATGAAGAGCATATTCCAAAAGTTAGAATATGCTCTCCTCATCTTGTGCTTTTAATTTAATACTAACTGTCGTGCCCTTACCTTTTTCACTTTCTATTCTCCACTCACCGTCATGTATATGAACAATTTGCCTTACAATTGCAAGACCTAAACCTGTTCCACCGTGTTGACGACTTCTCGCTTTATCTACTCGGTAAAAGCGTTCCCCCAGATTTTCTAAATGCTCTCTATCAATACCTATTCCTGTATCTTTTATGTGCAATTCACAATAATCATCGATTTGCTTTAATGTTATTATGATATCCCCGTTTTGATTTGTATAACGTATCGCATTATCTAATACATTATGAAGTACTTGTTGCATACGATCCTCATCAATCATTACGATAATTTCAGGATTTAAATTCGTTGAAATACGAAGGTTTTTTTCTACAAACTGTAACTCGTACGTATTTAGTACATCTTCAATAAGCTGTGAAAAAACGATAGGTTGTTTCTTTAAGGGAAAGTGTTCACCTTCTAGCTGTGCTAGATCTAATAAATCATGAACGAGGCGCTGCATGCGACCTGCTTCTTTATGAATAAGTTGCGTTACTTTTTCCTGCTGCGGCCCCTTCGCTACACCGTCTAAAATAGCTTCACTATATCCTTTAATATAACTAAGCGGTGTTCTAAGTTCATGCGAAACATTAGCTAAAAATTCCTTACGCTTTACATCTTCTGTTTCTAAGGAATTTGCCATTTTATTAAAGGCTTTTCCCAATCGTCCAATTTCATCTTCTGAAGAAATTGTAATCCGCTCTGAGAAATCTCCAGTAGCCAAATGATTTGCAACTCGTTCCATTTGCGAAAGCGGTCTCGTAATGGCGATAATAATTTTTCTACCAATCCATATTGTAATTAAAATCATTGCAAGTGCTAACGGCGCTAAAATAAGACCCATATCAAATATTAAGTCTTTTATACTTTTTAAAGGAATATAAGAGTATACAATACCAACTAATTTTTTATTATCTAAAACAGGGATGACAACACCCATAATATTACGCTCAAAATGTTCTTCATACCCTATCTTTGTCACTGTTTTCCCATCTAATAGCGCCTGTCTATCCCCTTCACTTATAAGAGAATGATGGTGAACATCAAAAGGCAAACATGCGCTTAAATCACGCGGATTGTATACGAAAAGGACATCTGAACTAGATATTTGATCATATGCCCTTACTTTCTCTTCAAAAGTGGATACTCCTTCACGTTTATCATATTGCGTGGCAAGACGTTTCCCTTCCATTACTAATGAATCTTTTAAATTATCAACGTATAACTTTTCATATGAGTATAAAGATACAAAATAAAGAAAGGAAACTGTTACACATACTGCACATACTACTGTAAGCCAAAGCTTTTGTACCATCGTAAACATACGTTACACCTCAAATTTATAACCTACACCCCAAACGGTTTGAATGTAGTTTCCACTTTCTCCTAGCTTTAGACGCATCGTTTTCACATGCGTATCCACCGTTCTTGTACTTCCTGCATAATCATATCCCCACACCTTTTCAAGCAATTGTTCCCGACTAAATACTTGTCCATTATGTTGGCAAAGAAAATATAGTAAATCGAACTCTTTTACCGTAAGAGGAATCGTCTCACCATTCGTCTCGACCCTCCTACTTTTTTCATTAATAAGAATCGGTCCAAATTGAATCTCTTCTTGCTGTTCTTGCTTTGTATATCGTCTTAAAACAGCTTCCATACGAGCAATTAGTTCCCCGGGACTAAATGGTTTTACAATATAATCATCTGCTCCCATACGTAAGCCGTTCACCCTATTCCACTCTTCACCTTTTGCTGTTAAAAATATAATAGGTACATCCGACGTTTTTCGAATCTCTTTACAAACTGAAAGCCCATCCATCTCAGGCATCATAATATCTAGTACAACGAAATCGTAATGATCCGTCTCTAATTTTCGAAGTGCCTCTTTTCCATTTTCAGCTTCTCCCCACTCGTATCCGAAGTTATCTAAGTACATTCCGACAAGTTGCCTCATATCACTTTCGTCATCTACGACTAGCACGTTATATTTACTCATTGTCCTTCCCCTTCTCTCTCTATGAGTTGAAACGGTCCTTTTCCGACTTTAATTGTTTGTTTTATTTTCATATTCTTCATATCCATTACGCATACTTCATCGCTATCATAACTAGCTACATATCCTTCTGCACCGCTTTTCAAAAATGCAAATGGATTAGATCCTACTTCTACAAATCCTACCTCTTGATACGTACTTGCATCAAACTTTCTAAGCGTATTTGAACCGTGACTTAGCGCATATACATACTTATCATCCTTTGTTATATTCACAGGCATAAACGGAGCATGTAAAGAACGCATCATCTCTCCGCTCTGTAAAGAATACACTAATACTTTCTCATTCACTTGACTTCCATCACCATGTCCACCAATCCATATTTCTTTCCCATCAGCGCTAACCGTTGCTCCTGTTGATGCTGGTGGAATCATAAAGGACTGTATCACTTCTTTTTTCTTTGTATCAATGGTCGTTAGTTTCGTATCATAAAAGTTGAGTACAGATAACTGGTTATGATGCTCTACCATCGTTATCGGCCCTTTTCCTGTTGAAACACTCCCTGTCTCTTTTCCTTTTATCGCAAAGAACCTTACCTTTTGTTCATTTTGATCGGCAGCAAATAATTGTGTTCCATCATCTGATGCGATAACATTAGCAATTCCTTTTCCAGTCTTATATTTGTCCACTTGTCTTCCTTCTGCTAGTGAATATACATACATATATTCTAATTGCTTACCATAAACAAGTATTTCCTCACCATTTGGAAGTAGCGTAACCCCCGCAATCGGCTCATTTAATTCCCATGTTGTTAATAGCTTCTTTGTTTTTTTATCAATAAAACTAATACTACCTTCCTTTATATTCGTTGTTATAATAACACTTTTATCTTTAGCAATCGGTGTATACGAACTTCCTTGACACCCTACTAATAGAAATAAAAAACAGAGAAGAAAAACATACTTTCTCAAAAGATTCCCTCCATCTTCGGATGATTTCGTTATAATTGTAAAATAACAAATAAATGTGTGGAAAATGTGAAATCTTCCTTTATTAATAAAGTGAAACTTTAATCAGTGGGGGTTTTCTTCATCCACCACTGATTATTAGTTGAACCAATCGGGCTTTTATGGGCAGTTGATCCCCCATCTAACTTCTTTGCTTTCGCTGAATTTTGAGGTGGGGGTCTTACTGCCCATTAATGCGGGATAAACTTACATATATAATGTACAACAAATAGAATTTGAGGTGTGTAAATTATGCTTTTTCCTGATTTAGCGAATAAAATTGTACGTGAAGTACGCAGATTAATTACTGAAAACATTATTATTATTAATATACAAGGCGTTATTATCGCAAGTACAGATGCGGAAAGAATCGGTCAATTTCATGAAGGTGCACTCCGCTGTGCGAAACAAAAGAAAACTGTCGTTATTACAAAAGACGATGAACGACGACTGCAAGGTGTAAAAGCCGGGATGAACCTTCCTTTACTATTCCATGACGAAGTAATCGGCGTGATTGGAATTACAGGAGAACCTGAAAATATTTCACAATACGGAGAAATATTACGTAAGATGACCGAATTATTAATTCATGAAAACTACTTTTTAGAACAACTAGAACTTGAGCACCGGTCTTATGAAGCATTTGTCTTTGATTGGCTTCAAAATACAGACTGGTCTCCAAGTTTTCTCGATCGTGCAAAAACGCTTGGCATTGATTTATATAAGAAGAAACAACTTATTTTATTATCAATCGCCCAAGATAATACGATGCTCCAGCGTAAAATTTGGCAACATATGCACAACATTTTAGCAAAAGAAAATTTATTTGTTCGCTGGGGAAATGATCGGTTTATTTTGTTTACAACAATCCAATCCAAAGAGCAAACCTTTCAATTTTTAAAACGGTTAAAACAAGACTGTGAAACTTTATTTTCTATTACTTTATATATCGGGATTGGACAAACAGTTACGCCAAGCAATATGAACTTATCGTACGAACAAGCATTACGCGCCCTTTCAGTATCACTTGAAACGAAAAAAATTGTATTTAATGAAGATTTACGTTTAGAAATGTGCTTACAAGATATTTCTACTGAAACTCGAGAACAGTTTCTAGAACGTACCATTGAAAACTTAGTATCATCTCCTGAGCTTATGCACACTTTACGTTTATTTATCGATTATAACCAATCTTATAAGCAGACAGCTGAGCAATTACATATACACATTAACACATTGCATTACAGGCTAAAAAAGATTGAAGAACATACAGGACTTGACCCGAAACAATTCAAAGATTTAAATATTTTATACTTCGCACTCCTCTTATTAGATAATCATACAAAAAATAACGATAAAACAGATTAATCTTTAGGTAATTGCACATAGAAAGAATCCTCCAACTTTTTTATCATTATAATGAAAGCACTGTTACAACGTTTTTTATTATGACGAAATACGTTAACAGTTTGAGGGGGATTTCCAATGTTAGAAAAGCAAATTATTGATTCATTCGTATCTATTGTTGGCGAAGATAATGTAGATACATCCAATATGGGGCGTTTAACTTATAGTTATGATGCCACTCCAAACTTCCAAGCGATGCCTGATGCAGTCATTGCTCCTCGTAATACAAATGAAATAGCAGACGTGTTAAAAGTGTGTAACACTCATAAAATCCCCGTATACGTTCGCGGGTCTGGAACAAATCTTTGCGCTGGAACGTGTCCACTTGAAGGTGGTATCGTCCTTATTTTCCGCCATATGAACAATATTTTAGAAATTGACGAAGAAAATTTAACAATTACTGTACAAGCTGGTGTTATTACACTTGATATTATTAAAGCAGTAGAAGAAAAAGGTTTATTTTATCCACCAGATCCAAGCTCTATGAAAATTTCTACAATCGGCGGTAACATTAATGAAAACTCCGGCGGATTACGTGGTTTAAAATATGGCGTAACACGTGATTATGTAATGGGGCTTGAACTTGTCTTACCGAACGGCGATATCATTCGTACTGGTGGTAAATTAGCAAAAGATGTCGCTGGTTATGATTTAACTCGTTTATTTATTGGTTCTGAAGGAACACTTGGTGTTGTTACGGAAGCTATATTAAAACTTGTCCCTGTGCCTGAAACGAAGAAAACGATGCTTGCGCTATATGAAGATATTAACGAAGCTGCTCGAGCTGTTTCTGCTATTATTGCAAATAAAATTATTCCGGCGACACTTGAGTTTTTAGACCAACCAACAATTGAAGTTGTAGAAGAGTTTGCACAAATCGGTTTACCAACTGACGTTAAAGCAATTTTATTAATTGAACAAGATGGTCCGCCCGAGGTTGTCAATCGAGATATCGAAAAAATGGCTAACGTTTGCCGTGCTATGAATGCGGTCGATGTTCGCGTTGCAAAAGATGAAGCGGAAGCAGATGCGCTTCGTACAGCACGCCGGAGTGCACTATCAGCACTTGCAAGACTAAAACCGACAACAATATTAGAAGATGCAACTGTACCACGTTCACAAATCGCTCCAATGGTTGAAGCAATTAATGCAATTGCAAAGAAATATAATATTCCTATTTGTACTTTTGGTCATGCTGGTGATGGTAATTTGCATCCGACTTGTATGACAGATGCCCGTAATGAAGAAGAAATGCATCGTGCTGAACAGGCTTTTGCTGAAATATTTGCGAAAGCGATTGAGCTTGGTGGTACGATTACCGGCGAACATGGTGTTGGCGCGATGAAAGCTCCGTATTTAGAAATGAAATTAGGTAAAGAAGGTATCGCTGCTATGCAAGGGATTAAACAAGCCTTCGACCCAAACAACATTATGAATCCTGGAAAGATGTTCGCGAAAGACTCTCGTAAAAGAGTGGTGGTTGAGCGATGACCACATTAAATAAAGAAAACATTCAAAAGGAATTTAAAGAACGATTAAGTGAAGATGAACTACTAAACTGTATGCGATGCGGCTTTTGTTTACCAACTTGCCCTACTTACATTCAATCTGGGTATAAAGAATCACATTCCCCACGCGGACGTATCGCCTTAATGAAAGCCGTCGTTGATGGTTTAATTGAGCCGGATGAAGATGTTGAAGATACATTAAATGTTTGCCTTGGCTGCCGCGCTTGTGAACCTGTTTGTCCATCTGGTGTGAATTATGGACATTTATTAGAAGAAGCTCGTGATATTATTAATCAAAATAAAAAGTTCTCCATGCCCGTGAGAGCTGTTCGTAAAGTTGTTTTTGAAGGACTATTCCCGCATCAAAACCGAATGCGAACATTAACAGGACTAATCGGATTTTACCAGCGTTCTGGTTTACAAACGCTAACACATAAAACAGGTATTATGAAGTTATTCCCTGAAACACTTGCAACGATGGACCTCGTTTTGCCAAAAGTCCCTAAAATGAAAGCAATGAAAGATCGTCCTGAATTTTTACCTGCTGAGGTGGCAAAGAAGAAACAAGTTGCATTCTTCACAGGCTGTTTAATGGATACGATGTTTTTAGAAACAAATAACGCAACGATGAAACTTCTTCAGTTAGCTGGTTGTGATATCGTTATTCCGAAAACACAAAGTTGCTGCGGGGCATTACATGGGCATGCTGGTGAAAAGAGTGGAGCAAAAGAATTAGCAAAACGAAATATAGAAGCATTCGAAGATTTAAACATCGACTATATTATTACGAATGCAGGTGGTTGCGGAGCTTACCTCGTAGACTATGATTATCTGTTAAAAGATGATCCAAAATGGGCTGAACGCGCAAAGCAATTTGTTTCTAAAATTAAAGATATTACTGCTATACTAGTAGAACTAGATTTCCATAAACGTAATGACTTACGACTCACGCCGCAAATCATTACGTATCAAGACTCTTGTCATTTACGTAATGTTATGCGAACATCTTCAGAACCTCGTATGTTACTAGAGGCCATTCAAGGCGCAACATACCGCGAAATGAAAGATGCGGACCGTTGCTGTGGTTCTGCTGGTATTTATAATATTGTCCATTCGGAGTTATCAATGGAATTTCTAGATTACAAAATGGACCGTGTACATGAAACAGATGCAGCGACAATTGTTACTGCAAATCCTGGATGTCTATTACAAATGAAACTAGGTATTGAACGTGAAGGTCTTTCTCATAAAATGAGAGGAATTCACATTGTTGATCTATTATTAGAAGCAATTGAAACCAACTCGTAACATACGTAATAATAGGAAAACGGCTATCTCCTTCGTCTATGTAAAGAGATAGCCGCTTTTTTGTCTGCTACAACATTAAAAATATGTTACTTTATTATAAAAAAGAACAACAGAAACATTACATTTTTGTAAAAATACATCCAGTATATTCCTCAAAAAAATGCTAAAATCATTGATACAATAGGATTCTTCATTTTTAATATAGGTACATTTATCCAAAAACCCCCTCTTAAAATCAAGTATAAAAATGCTAAAAATGCCTTTTATACTCTATGTTTCTCTTATTTCATCCCTTTCCTCCTCTTAGGATAAATTAGGAAAATTTTAAGTCTATGAATTTTTTTCCATCTTTTTTCTCGCAAATTGTATGCTACGATGAATTGGTCAGTCAGACAGGCTGTCAAAAACAAATCGTGTGAAAACAAATTAAAACTTTATATAGGGGGACACACATCATGAAAAAGCGTGTTTTATTATCTGTAGCTGCTGCAACAGCTCTTACTTTAGGAGTATCTTCTTTAGATGCACAAGCTGCAACAGTACAACCATCTAACATAAAGGTTCAAAATATTCAGCATTCAAAAATGATGATGAAGCAAATGAGCCAACAAGAATTACAAGCATTCTTACAATCTATGGGAGTTGAATCATTAGCACAATGGAACCAAGGACAATTCCAACAAGATTGCTTCATTCCTGGTCAACAGCCTACTGAAAATGTTGTTACTGAACAACCAACAGCTAAGCCAGAAGCTCAAAAGCCTGCTGAGGAAACTCAAAAACCAGCTGAACAAAAGCCTGCTGAAGAAGTTGCTAAACCAGAAGCTCAAAAACCAGCTGAAAACAACAATACTCAAAACGAAACACAAAAACCTGCTGAGCAAAAGCCTGCTGAAGAAGCAAAATCTTTAAGCGAATTCGAACAACGCGTTGTTGAATTAACAAACGCAGAGCGTACAAAACAAGGCTTATCAGCATTACAAATCGATACTGAATTAAGCAAAGTAGCACGCATTAAGTCTGAAGATATGCAAAAAAACAACTACTTTGATCATAACAGCCCTACATACGGGTCTCCGTTTGACATGATGAAGAAATTTGGTATTTCTTATAAATCTGCAGGTGAAAACATCGCCCAAGGACAACGTACTCCAGAAGAAGTTGTACAAGCTTGGATGAACAGTGCTGGACACCGTGCAAACATCTTAAATAGTGGCTTCACTCATATCGGTGTTGGCTATGTAGAAAGCGGCAACTACTGGACACAACAATTTATTACGAAGTAAATAAAAAGAGAGTCTTCTAGGAGAAGACTCTCTTTTTATGTTTCATAGCTTTCTAATATGTATGCGTATAAAATGTAGAACATAAACAAAATAGACCCGCAGCTTATTACACTAATTAACAAGTAAAATCCCCACTTCAGGCTCAAAAGCAACGAAAATAATATGCCACATGCCATCACTTGAAAGATTCGCCTACTAACTAAACGGATTTTTTGTAATTTGATCGGTTCTTTCTCTCTATCCTTCACCTTTTTAAACACTTTACTAAACATAAAAAGAAACATACTAATTCCAATCGTTAGTCCTGTCTGAAAGGATATAATACTTCCCAAATTAATAAAGAGAATTAGTATATGGACAAACATCATAAATAAAGTAATACTCTTTATAAATCCATTTATAATGAAATACTCCCCTTCATTAAACTTATATATATTATGCAAAATAACATATACTAATCCATGTAAAATAATAATAAGGACAGGGATAAATAATACGACCACTTGTTTACTCATAAACTCGTTCGCTCCACCATTCTCGTTCCAATGCACTGCCATACGAGTTGGTAAATATGGATAAACACATAGAGTAAGTAAAAGACAAGCGAAAAATATCCCTAGCATATATTTATATTTGATCAAATAATTCTCACCTCTCTTTTCTCTTAACGGCTTCGCCTCTTTCAGAGAAATCCCTGCAAAAATCTACCTTTTTCAACTTTAAACTTACACTTTACCTATTTTCTCTTTCAAATTTTTTCATTGTATCGTTTAAATTTGTAGGGAAAGGTACGTCAACAACGATCTCTTCTTTCGTAATCGGATGCAAAAAATTAATCTTCATCGCATGTAACGCTTGCCCGGACATATATGTTGTTTGCCCACCATATAATACATCCCCAACTAATGGATTTCCATTATAGCTCATATGAACGCGAATTTGATGTGTTCTACCGGTTTCTAACTGTAACGTTACGAGTGTCGCATTTTGTTTTTTAAAATATTTCTCTACTTTATAGTACGTTATAGCTTTGTCTCCCTTTGGAGAAACACGGCGCCTTGTAGCATGATGTCGATCTCTTCCGATGGCCGCGTCAATTGTCCCTTGCTTCTTTTTTACTTTTCCTTCAACAAGTGCCGCATACGTTCTTTTAATTTTCCGTTCCATTAATAAACGATCCATAATTGCACCCGCAATTCTATGTTTTGCGAATACAACACCACCTGTCGTATCTTTATCTAATCTATGGATATGCCGAACCTTCGTCTCTAAACCTTGCATTTGAAAATGAAAAGCAACAAGATTGGCAAGTGTTCCTGTCCCATTTTTTTCAGAAGGATGTGTATCCATTTGCCCCTGCTTATTTACAATGAGTACGTGATCGTCTTCAAACACTACATTTAATTCACCATATTCCGGCTCTACGCCGTACTCCTCCTCCATAAACATATGAACTTGTAACTTATCTCCTTCTTTTAAAAGTTCATTCCATCTCCTTTGTTCTCCGTTAACCGTAACACCTTTTTCCATACGAAGCTGATGTAATAACTTTTTTGGTACTTCCCATTCTACTTTTAACAACGACTCAATACTTATACCATTCCACGTCGCTGGAACCGTAATTTCGCACCATTCGCCCTTTTTCTTTGTTTCCATACTATAATCACCTTATTTCTATTGATTCTCTCATTGTAACGGAAAACATAATTTGATGCACCGTCAAAAATAGAGGACAGCCTTATAATCGACTGTCCCCTCACGCTCTAAGCCTTTTCATTTCCTGCAACACTTCTTCAGCTTTTTGTTCATACAACAAATCTTTAAAGAAATCCGCCAATCTTTTATAGTCGTTGTACGTATCTAATAAGTCGTCTATTTTCTCTCCTTTCATAACTTGTTGCTTTTGCTTCATTTTTACTGGATAGCGATACCCCGATACTTCTTGTATTTTGTAATACTCATCCTCTACTTGAATGACTTTTACAAGTTCCTCTTCTTCCGCATCCATCGTATACCCGTCAAAGTCTCTAAGCAGTTCATAAATAATATGAGTCCATTCATCTTTTGGGTAAAACCCTTTTTCCAACCGATAACCGACAATGCGATACATATGCCCATCGTTTTCAGCAAACTGTACTGTATCATTTAGCTTAAACTTAAAATAACGAAACATTGCCTTCACCTACTTGTATGTAATGTTCTTATCACATACTATGCGCAAAATATGGGCCCTGCTATTCATAAAAAAAACTCATCTATAAGATGAGTTTTTTTTATGATGATTTTCCTCTTTTCTTTCGAAATGGTAGCCACCAGTTCCAATCCCCAAACAATTTCATTAAACTTGGTACGAGCATAAGACGGATAATTGTTGCATCAAGAAATATTGCTAGTGCAACCCCAAGCCCCATCTGCTTTACTGGTAAAATATCAGTAAAGGCGAACGCACCGGTAACAACAATCATAATTAAAGCGGCGGACGTAATAATTCTACTTGTCGAAACAAGTCCTTCTAACGTTGCTTGATCGTTATCTCCTGTTTCTTCATAAAGCTCATGAATACGTGAAATAAGAAATACTTCATAATCCATGCTAAGCCCAAATACGAGACCGAAAATAAAGATTGGTAATACAAATAAAACTGAACTCTCTTCTAATCCGAAATGACCACCTTCAAATAACCAAATAACAATTCCAATTGTTGCACTTAAACTAAGTACGTTCATAATAATAGCTTTAATTGGAATGAGTATAGAGCGGAATGCGAATAATAAAATGACAAAGGTTGATCCAAATATAACAGACATACCAATTGCAACTTTATCTTTAATTTCATCTTCTAACTCTTGCTGGAACGTCGTCATACCGCCCAAATAATAAGTAACATCATTTTCTTTATAATTCTTTTTGAAATCACGAACCCATTGTTTTGCGGTTTCTGTACTTGGCTTAGTATCCAAAAAGACTTCCATTGTTGTTTTATTCCCTTTCGTATACGCTTCAAATACAGGAGCTATTTTCGCAGCTTCTGGCGACTGTAACATTCCAGCAACTTGATCTGCTTTCATTCCATTTAGCCCGTCATATACACTTTTCACCTTATATACTTGCTTATCGTCTTTTAACTTTTGAACAACAGCTTCTATCTTTTGTAAACTTTCTTTTTCTGTTATATCTTTCTTCGTCTCTACTACTAATGTAACATCAGCGTGTGTTTGGACAGTTTTATTAAAGGCTTCTTCATACTTCTCAAATGCAACTCTCGTATCACTCTTTTCAGGTAACGCTTCAACACCAGGAAACTGCAAGTTAGCTGTACGTAGCGGTAATAAACAAATAACAATAAATGTTGTAACAACAATAATCATGACGATTGGATGTTTCATTACAAACTGTGCAAATTTACGCCATACATTTGATGGCGTAGGCGCCGCCTGATTCTTTTTTAATATCCTTTTACCAATTAAAGATAATAGCGCCGGAAGAAGTGTTAGCGAAAACAAAATGCTCATAATAACGACAATCATCCCGCTAATAGCAACAGACTGAATATAATCTATCTTAAAGAAAAATAAGCCTGATAAACCGACGAATACACATAACCCTGAAAATACGATAGCACGCCCTGCCGTTTGATACGTAATCGCTATCGCTTCTTTCACTGTTCTCTTCGCAACTTCCTCTCGGAAACGATTTACAAATAACAGTGCGAAATCAATTGATAATGCGAGCCCAATCATCGGCGCAACATTTAACACGAAAATAGATAGCTCTTTATCACTACCTATAAAATATAAAATCCCCATCGTACTAATGACACTAAGCGCGCCATTTACAATCGGTAAAATAGACGCAATCAGACTACCAAATGAGAATAATAGTACGAGAAAAGCAATAGGTAATCCAATCATCTCTGCTACTTTTAAATCATTTTGCGTTCTTTCATTAATCTCTTGATTAATTTTCGGATATCCTGTCGGTGTTACTTTTAATACGCTATTACTTTCCTTCTCGATTTTTCCGGCAAATTGTAATGTCTTTTCCATTCGTTCTTTATTTGTTTTCCCGGAAAATAAAATCGTCGCATAACCGATATCATCTTGTAGCATCTCTTTATTTTGCATTGGATGATGGAAAGATTCGTATTTTTCTTTCTCTTCAATTTGATTTATTATCCCCTCTATACGCTTTTGAAAATCCTCATGCGAAGTATCCTTTTCCTTCTCAAAAACGAGTAAAAGTGTATCTTGAGACTGCTTAAAATCTTTATCTAAAATTTCTTTCGTCTTTTGATAATCCCCTTCTGTTTGGAAACCATCACCGCCCAATACTCCTGGAAGTTTTGGAGCAAAAATTCCGAGCACTATCGCAAGTAGTAGTAATGCTACAATTACTGTATAACGAAATTGATACAAAAAAGTTCCTAACTTCCCCCACTTATCAATTTTATGTACATTTGTCTTCACACAGTTTCACCTACTTTATATAATTCACTTGTCATTTATACTTTATCACATCTCCCCATAAACAAAAAACGTCTAGAAAAACTATAATACTAGTTTTTCTAGACGTTTTTTTATCTCTCGTTATTAAGTCCCAATCTCTCGGTAAGTAAACGATGACAATAAATTGCGATGATTAACAAAATGCCACCTGCGCAGTAACCAGCTAAAATATCAGTCGGGTAATGAACATTTAAAATAACTCTACTTAATCCAATCAATATAATTAATATGCCCATCGAAATCGTAATACCACATTTTCCAGCTATGCTTTTCAAATTGGCAGCAATGATATAGGCAAGAAAACCGAATGTTATAATAGATAGCATTGCATGTCCGCTTGGGAAACTATACCCAAGTGCGTCAAGTGCCTCATTTAATGATGGGCGGTCTCTTTTTGCAATTTCTTTTATTCCCTTATTAACAAGGTGTGTCGTTAATATAGCCATTGGATACACAATCATAGCAGCATAATAACGCTTTTTCCAAAAAACGAGCAAGCTTATAATTAGTGTCGTTATAACTCCAATTGCAGATCCTAGCTTTGTAAAGTATGAGAAGAATGTAAGTGAGCTTTCCGTTTGTAATCCTTTTACCATATCACGTACGTATGTATCCATCATTGTAACACCACCTACATGTACCCTCCAAGCGATGATGCTAAATAGAACAAACAATAAAATGATACACATTAACTCATACTGATGTAACTTTTTCTTCAATCGATTTCCTCCTACTATGAAAAAATGCGATTTCTACTTTAGAAACCGCATTTTCTTACTTATTTACCTTTTGTTTTCAGCTCTGTCCAGTAGCGATCGTAGTCTTTTAACTTATCGTCTACATCAACAAGCCACTCTGTACGATCTAATTCTTCTTTTGTTAAGAAGATCATGTGATTATCACGATATTCTTTACTATGAAGAGGATGAGCTTTTTCATTTGGATTACTGTAACCAATTGACTCGTAGTTTTTCACACTTACTTTTTCATCTAATAAGTAGTTCATAAACTTCTCTGCAAGTTCTTTATTTTTCGCACCTTTTGGAATTGCTAACGTATCAGCCCAAATTGTGCCACCTTCTTTTGGTACAACGTATCCTACATCTTTATTGTCTTTCGCAATGAATGCTGCGTCTCCAGACCAAACTGTCCCGATCCAAGCATCTTCTGTAATGAATTTTTGTTTAATATTATCTGTATCGAATGCTAATAAGTTTGGAAGTAGCTTCTGCAAATCAGCAGACGCTGTCTTTAACTGTGCATCCTCTTTCGTGCTATTAGAGAAACCGTTTTTCTTAAGTCCCATTCCTAATACTTCACGAGAATCGTTTAATAAAGTAACATGTCCTTTATATTTCTCGTTCCATAAATCATTCCAGCTTGTAGGTGTTTCTTTCACATACTTTTTATTGTATGCAATTCCTGTTACACCCCAAGTATATACTAGAGAATACTTATTCTCTGGATCAAACGCAGGTGTTTTAAAGTTAGAAACAAGGTTCTCGATGTTCGGGATATTCTTCTTATCTAAAGGCGCTAATAAGTCCATCTTCGCCATCGTTTTCACCATGTAATCAGATGGCTGAATTAAATCATATGTCGCGCCACCAGCTTGTAATTTCGCAAGCATTTCTTCATTACTTGCATATTTATCGTAGTTAATTTTCACGTTATATTTCTTTTCAAAATCTTTTAAAACTTGCTCATCAAAATTGTCAGCCCAGCTATAAATGTTTAATTCTTCTTTTTTCTCACCACAACCAGCAAGTACACCTGCAGCAAGACTGAAGCTAATTGCTATACCAGCTAATCTCTTCACTAATTTCATCGGTTTATTACCTCCTCGTTCTTTCTATATCATTCGTATTATAAAGGAAGGTGTCCTCCAGAGTTCTCTTCACCGTCTGCACCTTTATTACGGAAGATTTCCGATAGCACCATTAATCCTACAATTACAACAATTAATATTGTAGAAAGAGCATTAATTTCAGGCGATACTCCACGCTTAACCATACTATAAATGTATAATGGCAATGTTGTTGATCCTGGTCCTGATACGAAGAAACTAATTACAAAATCATCAATCGATAATGTGAATGTTAATAATGCGGCTGAAATAACTCCTGGTGCAATTGCTGGAAACGTTACATAACGAAACGTTTGCCACGGCGTTGCTCCTAAATCGTTTGCAGCCTCTTCTAAATCACGTCCCATACCAGAAAGACGTGCCGCTAAAATAACAACAACAAATGAAATACTGAATGTAATGTGTGCAATAATAATTGTTGTTTTTCCAAGTTCCATACCTAATTGACTAAATAGGATAAGTAAAGATAATCCCATTAAAATATCAGGAATTAAAATTGGTAAATATACAAGACCGTTAATGGCCCCTTCAAAACGATATTTGTAACGGTGTAATGCAATAGCAAAAATCACACCAAGAACTGTCGTCACAATTGTCGTTATAATAGCAATCGTCATACTATTTACAAACGCATCAATAACATCTTGTTTTTGAAATAAATCTGTATACCAATGGAGTGTAAAGCCTTCCCATTCCGCATTAATGCGAGAATCGTTGAAGGAATATACCATTAAAACCATCATTGGAAAATACAAAAACAATAAGATTAACCAAGAATAAGAAACTAAAAACTTCTTCATTTTTGCCTATTCCCCTCCGTTTCCATCATATTTATATACTTTCGTTGCACGATAATATAAGTAAATTAACAGAACAGAGAATAGAACAACAATCATAGATAACGCGGAACCAAACGGCCAGTCACGTGAACCTAAGAATTGGTTTTGAATTACGTTTCCGATTAATGCTACTTTCGATCCACCCATAACGTCTGATACAACAAACATTCCGATAGAAGAAACGAATACTAAAATAGAACCAGTTGTAATCCCTGACATCGTCATCGGTACTGTTACATTCCAAAATGCCTTTACTGGTGTTGCTCCTAAATCATAAGCCGCCTCTAGCTTACGCTTATCAAGCTGCTCAATTGCTGCATACACTGGTAAAATCATAAATGGTAATAAAGAATATACCATTCCGAGTATTACAGAAGGCGTATTATATAGCAGATTTAAAGGTTCACTAATAATACCTAGTTTCAATAGCAATGTGTTTACAAGACCTTGTGAACGTAAAATAACAATCCATGCGTATGAACGAACAAGAAAGTTAATCCAGAACGGAATCGTTGCCAATAATAGAAGGATAGAACGATATTTACGATCAACAATTGTAATTGTATAGGCGAATGGATAACCGATTAATAAACATAGTACTGTCGTAATAACAGCTATCTTCACTGTTTCCCATAACGTCCCCATATATAATGGATCAAACACACGTGCTATGTTATCTAATGTAAATTTCATTTCCACTGTCCCGTATGCTCCGCGCTGCATGAAGGCAAATGCTAATACGAACAGAAGTGGAATTAGGAAGAAGAGTAACAGCCATACGACTGTAGGTAATGCGAGTAATTTCCCTTTCTTCAATTTAAGGTCACCTCGTCCTCTTGCTCCCAGCCTACATATACATTATCTCCAATGCTCCACTGCGTTGCTTCTTCAGCAGTTTGATATGCCATTAGTAATTCTGCTGTTTTCTCCTCACGTACATATAGCTTTTCCATATTTCCAACAAATTCAATATCTTCAATATGTCCAAGATGGTATTCTTTTAAAATTGGCTCTTCAACCGAGCGAACTTTTACATTTTCAGGGCGAACTGCTACGTAGTTTTCCCCATTTTTCACGATATTATTTTCACCGATGAACGTCGCAACAAACAATGTTTTCGGCTTATTGTAAATTTCCTTAGGCGTGCCGACTTGTTCGATATGCCCTTTATTCATAACGACAATACGATCACTCATACTCATCGCTTCTTCTTGATCGTGCGTTACATATATGAACGTAATTCCTAAATTACGTTGTAAGTTTTTCAATTCACGTTGCAAATCTTTTCTTAACTTAAAGTCAAGCGCTCCAAGTGGCTCATCTAATAGTAATACACGTGGGTTGTTTACAATTGCTCTTGCAATTGCTACACGCTGCTGCTGTCCACCAGAAAGCTTCGAAGGTTTACGATTACGGAACTCAAGTAACTGCGTTAAACGCATTGCCTCTTCCGCACGTTCTTTCTGTTCTGCTGCTGATACTTTTTGCATTTTCATACCGAAACAAATATTTTTTTCAACATTCATATGTGGGAATAGTGCGTAATGTTGGAACACTAAATTCATATGACGCTTGTATGGCGGCAAATCGTTAATCTTTTCATCATCTAATAAAAGATTCCCTTTAGTTGGGGTTTCAAATCCTGCGATCATACGAAGTAAAGTCGTTTTCCCGCAACCACTCGGTCCTAAAATTGTTAAAAATTCTCCTTCTTTAATATCTAAAGAAAGAGGGGGGATAATCACTTGATTTCCAAAATGTTTTTCTACTGCTTCAACTTTAATAATCTTTTTCATTTTCCCGTCCTATCTACCTTAAATTTTAATTTTTATATTCATGAATAAATATTTATGTTCTATAGACTATTTTTTTGTTTCGATCCAAACAAAAATGGTTGTTTAGCAGCGTTCTCTTCTATTCTTTATGTAGTATGTTTGATTCATTTTCGCATGATACATATGTCGAACAGAAAAACCCCTTCAGTTGCGAAGGGGTTTTTATCATACGGCTACGCCTACTGATAAACACCATCATCATTTTAACAACTTTCGTATGAATTTTAAAGCACTTTTTGTAGAAGAGTAACGAATTTTCATGTCGAATGCTGTAGATTGGGACAAAATGCTTTTATAATGGGAAAAAGTCCGAAAACTTTGTTCACCATGATAGCTGCCTAATCCACTACTTCCAACGCCCCCAAAAGGTAAATATGGCGTTGCAAGATGATATACGACATCATTTATACATCCTCCGCCATATGAAATATTACTCGTCACTTTCTCTTGCACTTTTCTATCTTCAGAAAATACATATAGTGCTAACGGCTTTGGATGGTGCTGAATCGTTTCAATTACCTCTTCTATTTTGTCATATTCTATAATTGGTAAAATCGGCCCAAAAATTTCATCTTCCATAACAGCACTTTGCCATGTAATATTCGTTAACACTGTCGGTTCGATGTGTAATGTTTCTTTCGTATAATTCCCGCCAATCACAGGTTTACCGTCTTTTAAAAATGTACATAGACGTTCAAAATGACGCTCACTCACAATTCGCACATAATTGTCATTTTGCAAAGCATCTTTTCCATATTGCTCTGCGATTTCATGTCGTAATGCCTCGATTAACTGCTCTTTCACTGAAGAATGAACGTACATATAATCAGGCGCTACACACGTCTGCCCGGCATTCAAAAACTTGCCCCAAACGATACGTCTTGCGGTTACATCTAGCTTTGCATCTTTATGTACAATACATGGGCTTTTCCCGCCAAGCTCTAACGTAAGAGGCGTTAATTTTTTCGCAGCTGCTTCCATCACAACTTTTCCGACACCAACACTACCTGTAAAGAAAATATAGTCAAACGGTTCCTTTAAAAGTGCAGTGCTTTCCTCAGCACCGCCCTCTACTACCGATACAAGCTCTTCTGGGAATAATTCACCTAACATTCTCGTAAGCACTTTTGAAACGTTTGGCGTTAACTCTGACGGCTTTAAAACGACTGTATTGCCAGCTGCCAATGCTCCTACGAGTGGCGCAATTGCTAATTGAAACGGATAGTTCCACGGTGCGATAATAAGCGTCACACCATACGGTTCTGGCACCACTTTCCCCTTCGATCCAAAATGAGTAAGAGCTGTGCGAACACGCTTTGGTTTACTCCAAGATGAAATATGCTTCATTTGAAAAGAAATCTCTTTTAGTACATATCCAATTTCTGTTGTAAATGATTCGTGAACTGATTTATTCAAATCTAATTTCAACACTTGAAAAATCTCACCTTCAAAACGCTGAATTCCTTCATAAAGCTTCTGCAAATTCTTCTTTCTCGTCTCTAGACTTCTCGTATGTCCTTTGTGAAAATATTCCTTTTGTTTATTTACAATAGAGGAAATACTCATGCACTCACCTTCTCCCACTATTTTTATCCAATTCTTTCATTATTTATATAGACTTCATATGTAACAAATTTCTATTCTTAAAGTTACATTATATATAACTTTTCCCTTTATATAAAATTCATTGCTCACAAAAAACTACCGAAAGAAAATCTCCCGGTAGTTTTACTGTATTAACGGTATAAACGAACAGCACCTGCAGAATTATCATCAGCTTGTCCTACTACTTCAAACTTCAGACCAAGCTTCGGTAAAATACGTCCTGCATCTGGAATCTGCTCATTAATATACTTTTTAGAGTCATCGAACTTCGGTACCCCTGGTAATCCATCGTATACGAATGTTCCACGCGTTGGAGATACAACTTTCCAAGCTGGCGTTTTGTCGAATGAGAACGCCGAATCAGCAATTTGGAATCGCGTACTGCTTTTAAATGTTGGTTTACCATTTAGAGTTCCTGCAATTGCTTCTGGATGAGAGTCAACTACACCAAGGAAACCATGTCCTGGATGTATGCCAACCCAGTTATCTGTGTAAGCTGAATCCGCATACCATACAACCATACCAGTGTTATATACCGGACCGCGAGCAAATTTCAATGCGTTATCTGAACCAGCATAGTTTCTCCACTCAACATAGTAGTTATGTTTTTTCTTCTCTGTTCCGTTAGATACAACGAAACCATCTAATTTAAATTGTGATGTACCTTCTGCATCATCTGAGAATGCAACTTGACCATCTACTGTTAATGACGCATTATCAAGAGCGAATCCGTTTAACGCTAAACCACCATCCGTAATGTAATCAAATGTTAATTTCACTTTCTTACCTTTGAACTGACTTAAATCATATGATTTATCAATCCATTTTCCATTTGTCGTAGCTGCATTTCCACTATTTGCTTTCTCACCAATTCTTTCAATTAACGTTTGTTGACCGTCTTCTGTTACAGCGTGTACTTCAAGGAAATCGTACTCTGCTTCAATTTCATACAATGACTTGAAATCAAATTTCGCATTCGTTGCATTTGTTAAATCGAACAGCGGTGTTTCCATCTTTGTATGAAGATCGTCACCTTTTGTGCTGTAGTAATACTGTTTACCAAATGCAGGCTGAATTCCTTTTACATCTTTATCTGGTAAGTTAACACGAATCAGACCTGGACGATCTGACTTCGTAACACTTTGGTCTAAGTATGTTGCTAGACCGATACCTTTATTTAATTTCTCGTAGTCTACTTCTACGATATTTGCCCAGTTACCACCTATTGTTTTTTGGAAAAACTCTTTATTTTGTGGTGAGAAACTCGTTGGTGTTGTTCCAGCAATTTTACCAGCCCAGCTACCGCCACTCATAATAGACCAAGCTTCAACCGGCTCACCATCACCGCTATATTGTGTATCATACTCATCCGGAAGACCTAAATCATGGCCATATTCATGTGCGAATACACCAACTGCGCCATCTTCTGGTTCAATTGTGTAGTCGAATGCTGCCATCTTTCCTCCCCAATATGGAACTTTCGCTTGTGTACCTTCAATTGCGAATGGTTTTGGTCCAACTGTCCAGCGATGTGACCAAATTGCATCATCACCTAATTTACCACCGCCTGCTTCTTGCCCAACACCCGCATGAATAATCATTAAGTGATCGATTAAACCGTCCGGTTGATTTTGATTTCCATCACCATTTACATCGTATTGATCGAACTGATCAAACTGTGATAAATCAAGGCCGCTATCTACAGCTGCTTTTAATGCATCTTTTACTAGATCACGTGGTCCTTTTGGTCCTTTATTATCATGACCTGTACCAGCATCAGCACCGTAATCAGCTGCTTTACCAGGAACCGTTAACCATTTTGTGACTGTTCCGTCCACTGTGTAGCTACCACCAGATTGCTCTTCGTAATATTGTTTAAACGTTTCGATTTTGCTTCCATCCTCTAACGCGAATGGCTCATCACCGAATAACATTTTTTCATAGTGTTCTTTGTTAAAATCGTTAGAATACATGTAGCCAGGTTCTTTATCAATATTGTTATGCTTGAAATCAGCATACTCTACAAGTAAAACGAGTACTTTATCCTTTCGAACTTCACCGTTATATTCTTTTTGCTTTGCTGGAGAAGTTGGTACTTTACCATTTAGACCGCCTTTAACTGGGCCTGTCGCTGCAGGTGTCCCTGTTGCCGGTTTGTCTAACTTTTCTTTCGTTTCTGCTTTCGCATCTTTCACTTTCTTTAAAAAGTCAGATGCATCTTTCGTAAGTTGGTCCCCATTTGTCGCTTCTTTCCCAGGATTTTCACCCTTCTTCTTCTCTACATACTTTTCGACAGCTTTCTTTGTTTCTGTCTCTGAAGCTGACGAATCAATTACCCCACGATTTTTTAGCGCATTTGCTAATCTCTCTTCTGGGATTAAGTGATCATCAACTGGACTTGTAGCTGTCTTGTTCTCCGGCGTTTCAGCGTATACAGACTGGCTTCCAGCACCAAGCGACAAGCCTAGAACAGCTGTCAAAGCAATTGATGATAACACTTTAAATGGTTTCTTTTTCATCCCTTATTGCCTCCCCTAATATAAAATATGTATTACATACTTTATATTATTAAAAATTCAATATATTTTCAATATTTAGTTATATTATGTAATTTTTTTAATATATTTGTAAAAATTTCATAGTTAGTATACGAATATATCACAATTCAACAATGTTTTCAGAAAATATTGAAAATATTTGTCAGAAACTTTATAATCGCCATAGAGGGAATTTAATGGGGATTTTATCTTTGTTTCATCTACAAAATATATGATAATTCACTATATAAAATACAAAATCCGATTGCATTATCATATATTCTGTAGCAGCAATTATGACCACTAATTAGGGAGGAATTACATTTGTACAAAGATAAGGCTGACTCACTAGATCAAGAATGGATTGATTTAATACTTGAAGCTCTAGATGCTGGCATTGCCCTGCAAGATATTGAACACTTTTTTCAACGTATGAAGCATACGAGCCAGGCTCAATAGCCTCGTTCTTTTTAACGAAGTTTATGTTATAATAATCACATCATAAGACGACTACATATTGATAGAAAGGTGCGCAAATATGATAGGAGAACGTATAAAACGCCTTCGTTTACAAAAAGGCATTTCATTAACAGAACTCGCCGAAAAAGCTGGTGTAGCTAAATCTTACATTAGTTCTATAGAACGGAATTTACAAAAAAACCCTTCCATTCAGTTTCTCGAAAAAATTGCAGCTGTTCTACAAATTCCAGTTGATACTTTACTTCATGATGAAACAGCAACGGGAAGTCATCTAGACTCCGAATGGACACAACTCGTTAAAGATGCGATGAGCTCCGGTGTCTCAAAAGAACAGTTTCGTGAATTTCTCGAATTTACACAATGGAAGAAAAATCAACAATAATACATATGAAAGAGTGCTTAAAACGGGCACTTCTTTTTTTCTTTATAAAAAAAAGCGGGGAATCCCCCGCTTTTTTTATTTATTATTTTTCTTCTCCATCTGTTTGGTTAGCATTGAATGTCCATTCTAAGTTCAATGAATCGCCTTGGAATTTGTTTTGATCTTGACCATTCTCTTCGAATACAAATTGTACCCATAGATAGTCCTCTGTACCAGCTTCTAAGCCACCTTTTTCTCCCCACTCAGGAGCAAAGATGTCTTTAGCTAAAAGATCTGGATCCACATTTTGTAAATCTGCTAAAGTTGTTTCATATACAGGCTCACTTTGTTTATCCCAGTTCCAAAGGAATTTCACTTTAATGTGCTTACCAAAGTCTTCACCAGCATTATCGCCCTTTGCATCTTTCACAGTATACTTTGTCGCTAATTTAACATCTTTAATTGCTAAAGTACCGTCGTTCTTTAATAAGAACTCTTTCTTAACAGAATCCCCTGGTTTTAAATCTTTAATATCTACAAGCGTTTTAGGGTTTAATGTAAGATCTAACGTCCCAGCTGCAAATGTATTGTTTGATACTTCTTTATCGCTAAAGTAAGCGAATGTTCCTCCACCAATTAAAGATAACCCCAATGCTGCTGATGCAACTCCCATACCTAATTTCTTTTTCAGACTCACAATCAATTCCCCCTAGCTGTTTTTTGTATTTTTATCTCTTATTTCAAAATAAGAGGTGTAACTAAAACTATATTAGCTTAGCTAATATTTGTTCTTTTTTTAAAACCTTAAGTTCATTATAACGAACAAGACTATATAAATACAATATATATTTTGATTATTTTTATTTCTCAACATTTTTTCCTTTTTTTCAGAAAAGTATTGAGAAATAAAGTGAAACTTTAATCAGTGTTTTTCTGTCCATCCCCACTGATCATTAACCTTCACCAAGCGGTGCTGCCAACTAACTTCCTCGCATTCGTTAAATTTTTAGGTGAAGACCTTATACCCACGAATAGTGAAATAAGAAAAACAAAGCAAATAGGTGAGTCGTAGGGCTCTCTCACCTATTTGTCTTATCATTGTATTTATTCCTTCCGAAATGCTGCTGTATTTTACTTACTATTCCTTCTGTTCTTCTTGCTTCTTACTCTCTTCTAGCTTTTTCGCCTCTTCTTGTTTCTTGCTCTCTTCTAGCTTTTTCGCTTCTTCTTGCTTCTTACTCTCTTCTAGCTTTTTCGCTTCTTCTTGCTTCTTACTCTCTTCTAACTTTTTCGCTTCTTCTTGCTTCTTACTCTCTTCTAGCTTTTTCGCCTCTTCTTGTTTCTTGCTCTCTTCTAGTTTTTTCGCTTCTTCTTGCTTCTTACTCTCTTCTAATTTCTTTTGCTTCTCAGCCTCACTCACTTGCTTTGCTGTTTCATCTACTAATAATTTTTCAAAAGCTTGAATTTGTTTATCAATCACCTGTAAATTAACCTCTTTATCAACATACTCGCAGTATTCTTTAACTATATGAAAACCAGCATTCACATACGAGAATACTTGCTTATTAGATTCACTTTTATCTCCAGTTAACTCTTCTTTCACTTTGTTATAGGGATTTTCTATTGATTCATATACTTTTTGTAACAACTCTCTCTCAGCAGCTATTTTCTCACGCCCTTGCTTCCACGTAACAAGCACCTGTTCTAATTCTTGAGTGGAAGTGAAAGTTACTTTCGATTTCATCTCTTCAGACTCATGCAAAATAACTTCCTTATGTTGCTTAGCTTGTTCTGTCAACTGATCAACTGTTTTTGGAAAAATACTTGCTGTCGAAATAGTAGCCTGCACTTTCGTCTCATGAATGAAAGTTGCCTCTGTATAAGTCATCATTTGAGAGCCTAAATAAAAAGTAATAGAGCACAAACATGGCAATATAAGCATCTTTTTGAATTTGCGAGGTGTCTTCAGCATTTTAATCTCTCCTATCGAACATCTTGTTCTTTATCAAGAACTATAACCTTATTATAATAAAGCGAATTACAAAATGATATAAAAATTATGTTTCTTTTTACATTTCTCTTTTAACACAAAAAGAGACTACCACTTTTGATAGTCTCTTTTTGTTGTCATTATTATTTCGTTTCACCATCGCCTTGCTGTGCATCAAACGTCCAAGTTAATTGTAACTTATCGCCTTGGAATTCATTTTGATCTTTTTTATTATCAACGAATTCAAATTTCACTTTGAATTTATCAGATTTACCTGCAGAAATACCTTTTTCATCCCAGAACCAAGCAGCTAAATCATTATTTACTGCTGTAAGTGTATCACCCTTCAATTTATCTAATGTAGTTTCTTTCACAATCGTCTCATGCTTATCTACATTTTTTAAGAATGTTACTTTAATATGTTTACCAAAATCATCTTTATTATCTTTCTTCGTATCTTCTACACTATAGTCTGTTTTTAATAGAACCTTTTTAATATCTAAAGAGCCTTTATTTTCTAGTTTAAATTCTTTTTCAATTGTATCACCAGGTTTTAAATTCGATACATTAACAACTGTTGATGGATTTAATGATAAATCAAGCGTACCAGCCGCAAATGTATTATTTGACACTTCTTTATCGCTAAAGTATGCAAATGTTCCTCCACCAACTAATGCTGCTCCTAATACTGCTGATGCGATACCCATTCCTAATTTTTTCTTTAAAGTCATGTCCATATCCCCTTAATATATATATTTGTTAACTTCCTAAACGGAAAGTATAACCAAACGAACTAGACGGATTGTTCTACTTTTTTATCTTTCTTTTCTCCGTCAATGCTACGAATAGCACCAAAAATAGAAATTGCGGAATAGCCAAGTAAAAAGACTCCAGGAATAATGAGAAGTAATGCTGCTCCGGCTTTTGAACTCGCATAATTCAGTCCATAACCAACGTATGGAACTGTAATATCTGCATACTTTCCGATTACATTCTTTGCAAGTACTGGTGCTAAATCTGGTCCGTTGTTGTTATCTCCTTTTGTTTCATACATTACTTTTCCATTTGTATCTTTCACACCGATAATACGGTGAGTGATAATTTTGTCATCTTTCTCTTTAAACGTAATAACATCACCTTTTTTATATTTAGAACCATCTTTCGTTGGCTCTATCGCAATGATTGATCCTGTTAAAAATGTTGGTTCCATCGATCCTGAAAGAACGCTCTTAAATTGATATCCCATCACTGTTGGATCACCACCACTCGCTTTTGAAGAAATAACTACAAAAGCTAAACAAACCATTACCGCAAATAAAACAAATGAGATAACGTTGCTAATCACCTTCCAAATTAATTTCATCGTCTCTCTCCCTCTCTGTTGTTTTATATCATTTTGAAATTAATAACGCTCTAATTGTTCTTTAACAAGAACATACACAAATAATATAACGAACAAATAAGAAATGCAAGGTGAAAATTTACAATTATTAGTTAAATCTTTTTTGAAATACATACAAAAAAGACCGTGACAAAATCTCATCACGGTCTACTAGCAATTTATTTTTCTTCTGATTTCATCCCTTGGTTATTTCGGCGCAGCACTACATATAAAATCGCTCCAAATAATAAAATCGCTCCTATTCCAACACTTATCACTTTCACATTCGATTCCTTTACTTCAGGTGCAACTGTATCTTTTTTAGGCATCGCAAAAGTAACATCTTCTTTTGAAAGAACATTTATAGTCTCAATCGTTTGATTATTCTTTATAATATCTACCGCACCAACTACTTCACCGCGATGAATTCCTTTTTGATACAAAGATTCTTTATCCACTGTATTAACCCGAAAAGCCGTTTTTATATTTTTCCCTTCATCTTTCTTTAGCATAAGCTCTGCACTTCTTTCCAGCTCAGAATCAACATCTTTATTTAAATACTTTGCCTTTTGGTGCCAACTATGTTTATCTAGTACAGTTTGCTTCGTAAATTGCCCAAAAGAATATTCCGCCATCTGCTTCAAATCTTCATAAATTTCAGGTCTTTGAGAAGCCATTACTACATTTATAATACGATTACCATCCTTCTCATTTAATAAAACGAGCGTATTGCGTGCTTCATTCGTAAATCCTGTCTTACCACCCATACTATATGGATTTTCAAAATAAGTAGACTTATTAAAAATAGAAACTGATTGCGTAGATGTCGTAACCGTCGTTCTTTTCGTATTCATCGCTTGTAAAATTTCAGGATACTTTTGCACACCTCTCGTAATCATGGCCATATCATATGGCGTCGTATAATGATTTGGATCATGCAATCCATTTGGCGTTACAAAATGACTATCTTTAGCCCCTAATTGCTTCGCCCTTTCATTCATCATATTGGCGAAGTTTTCAACACTTCCTCCAATACGCTCCGCAATCGCATACGACACATCATTCGCACTCAGCACCATTAAAATCATAAGTGCAGTATTTCTATTAATAGTCTCACCAGGGTGAAACTCAATTTGATAATTACTCTTCTCTTGATCTAATGCTAATTGTGAAAACGTAAATTGATCCTCTGGCTTCGTATGCTCCATCAGTAAAATCGCCGTTAACACTTTCGTCATACTAGCAGGGAACGCACGATGATGTGCATTTTTGTCGTACAACATATCTCCTGTTTTCGCATCAATAGTAGTCGCAAACTGACTAAAAACATTCGGCCCTTCCGCAGGTGGAGGTGCCACTTGCTCCGGATTTACTCCAATATTCGTCTCAGCATATAACGTCATAGGTGTCAAAAAAAATAAACAAATAACCATAACAAAAACCGAAATTTTCTTAAAATTTACCATATGACTCTCCCTTTCCCCTTTACTTTCACATTCTATAAAATACCTCTACCAACCTATATGTAATTTGTATTAATTTGGAAGAATATTCACTTTTTTTACTATATCACACTTTTACGATTAGGAACATAAATATACAACAAAAAATAAGAAGGAATTACTCTTTCTTATCCTTCTCATCAATCAATGAGTCTATTAAATTTTGACTAGCTTCCTCAGGTGTAATCTCATCTGTCATCCCCATAAACGACCAACCTTTAGAATCGACCCACTCAACAAACTCTTGTAAAAACTCATCATGTGTAACATCCACATCAAGAATTGAGCCATTAATCGAAATCGTCCTATTTCTAGATACGCGCATCTTGAACGTTTTTCTTACCATTACAATAATTCTCCCTCTACTTCTGAATATTTATAAATATCTTGTACTTCTTTTATACATGATTTCTTGAAAATTGTAAAAAGGATATATTGGCCAATTTGCATATTAAAAATGAAAATCTCTTATTATATAACCCTCACACTACATTCATTTAGTCATAAATTACGGAATACATCCATATAAAAAAACAAACCAACTTATATTCTATCACACTAAATACACTTGACTTTAGTACAATCAAATAGAATATATTAGAAAACACCTTAAAATGAGGAGGAACTCCATGGCGCGTTGTACATATTGTAAAACGAAGTGGAAAGTAAAAGATGTATGGTCGATACTCGTGACATTTGAAAAAGATTGTCCGTATTGTTTCGGAAGACAATATCTATCAAAGAAAACATTGAACGCTATGCCAGAACTTATAAGCTTACCTTTACATTTCTTATTCCCTTTTCTTGTTGATTTAAGTGATGAAGGTCCTTTGGATTGGTATCGGAAATCATAATATACCCGGTGTATTCAAAATCCACTTTCAATTAAATGCTCTTCTTATATATTCCTTAATACGCTACTAGCGTGATTCCAAATACTTTACCTTTAAAAAATTACCACGAAAATATTGTAAAATTTCAGTTAATTATATATAATTGCTTTAGCATAATGATTAAAGATGCTGTTACATAAGCATTTTTTAAGATCCCGTAGCTCAGCAGGGAGAGCGCCACCTTGACAGGGTGGAGGTCGTGAGTTCGAGCCTCTCCGGGGTCATATCCTTTTGTATCAACTGTTGATAATTTCATATTTTGACCAAAACTAACGGTGAGTACCGCTCAAGTTTTGATTGAAACTCCTCCTTTAATTCTAAATGAGAATGAAGGAGTTTTTTTTATATCTTTAACATACTTCACTGAAAAAGAAATCGTAAAAAAACGACAACCCCACAAACGAAAAACTAGTAAAATTTCAAAAGAAGATTCTGTTGAGCGTGTATTTGAAAGAGTTGTTGACAGCAAAGTAAAACAGAATTTACGCCCCAAATCATTGAATCAATTCCTTCTTATGTTTAATAGTATAAAAGCATTTCATGAAACATAAAATGCTCAAATATTCTATATGACCGATATTACAACAAATTTTATTTATGACTGGGTTTATTGGTTAAAAAATGAATATGTACGCTTTGATGGCCATATTTACGTTCCTGAAAGTGCTCAAACTGTTGGATTAGCGGATGAAACTATCGCTAGTAGAATCAAGCGTTTGAAAACATTCATCAATTGGTGTTTGCGACAAGAAATCATCACCAAAATCCATTTAATAAATTCGAGGGATTTCGTAAAGATAATACGCAAATTGATTTTTTACCAATATACGGTAATTGCGAGATGAAACGAATGAAAAGGCAAAATGTTCATTCAGCAATGGGCGTTTTTCTACGTGAAGAATGGTTAAAGGATATGGAATGAAGGTACAAATCTATAATTAAAGATGTTAAAAAATCGTATCATCAAAAAATTAAAGAAAATGTTAATGAGACTTTATCGGGCTTAGCATGGTGAAAAACGAACTATAGTATTGGTTCGTTTTTTATTATGCACTTTTGCATACAGGATTATTCTCTCTTGTAACTAGGTAATAATAGTATATAATAAAAATAATGTTTTACCAATAAAAGGTAACGAGGAAGGTGGGATAAGTAAATAACCAAAACGTATTAATAGATTTATTCTATGTAAATCATGATACATATATGGAATCAAAACTATGAAATTTTATGTAGAGATTAGATCACTACAAGATTAATAGCGAATACACTCGAGGAAAAACAGCGTTCGATTAGATTAATGTTATAAAACTACTTAATGTGACATCTATCGAACGAATTGAGAATATACTTAGGGGGAATTTTAAGTGAAAACATTTGGTAAAGTATTATTAACAGGAGCTTTAGCATTGGGCGGTTTCACGGCTATGAACATTAACACACCTGAGGCACATGCTGACGGAGCAAGTGAAGGTTGTCATTATATCTGTGGTCCTGGCGAAACAGTGAACGGTGTTACAATTCAAGTACATTCTACAGAAGTTACTTTTGGTAACAGCACAATTGCAAGAATTACAAATGACCGAGCTGAAGACATTCATTACAATGTCACTCTTGAAAAGAAACGTGGAGACAGCTGGGGAGAGTTTGAAACTAATTTCCATTGGCAAAATCAATGGGTTCCAGCTGGAGCAAATGATGAAATTTCAACTTTCACAGGATATGGAGAAAACATTTACGACAATGGAACATATCGCTATAAAGTTGAAGTTGTAAGTGCTGACGGTTCTGTAGATACAATTTACACAGCAGGAATGACAGTTACAGGAAGAGGAGAATAATCATGAAAAAATAAGCTTTTCGGAGCTTATTTTTTTATATATAAAATTGAATATTAATATTCAGAAATAGATAGGTAGGGAACGAAACAGTCCCTACCTATTTTATAAATTCCACGTATTTACCTAATGGTGCATATGTGTTTATGATCCTACTTCTTCCCTAACTTGATTGCCTTTTTTATATTACTGAATGCACCTTTACCATATAATAATACACCACCGCGGTAAACACGGCTCGTTAAACCAATCATCATACATATTGTTACTAATAGAATCGCTAATGTGAGCGCAATCTCCCATACTGGGATATTGAGGAATCCAATTCGTACGAGCATAACAATAGGAGTAAAGAAAGGTATATAGCTAGTAATGGTAACAACCGTGCTGCTTGGATTTGACATTCCATAAAGCGCGATATACAAAGCAGCAATTAACATAAACATCAGTGGCATAACAGCTTGAGAAGATTCCTCTATACGACTAATAACAGAGCCGAGTAGACAAGATAATGAGCCATATAATAAGAATCCTAATGTGAAGAATAGAATCCCATACACTACTAGAGTAGGAGCAACAGAATTTAAATCAATACTATTTAAAATATCATTTTTCGATTCATTAATTGCTGTTTTATACCCTACAGTTGCGACCAAGCCCCAAATTATTATTTGTGTAATACCTGCCAATAATGTTGAGAAGAGCTTCGCATATAAATGTTTTGTAGGCGAAATACTTGAAACAACTAACTCCATTACACGAGAAGATTTTTCTGTTGCAACATCTGTAGCTAATTGTGCAGCATACATTAATATCATTACATAATTTAGCATGATAAAGGTATTAATTAAAATTCCTACACCCTCTGTATGTTCTCCATCTTTAACCTTATCTGAAACAGTTTTGGTTTGTATTTCTACTGGCATTGTTAACACCTTTAATTCATCTTGCGATAGATTCAATTGCTGAGCGAAATTAGAAGATTGTATTTGAGATAAAATAGTTTGAACCTTGCTAACATCTTGCTGATTTACATCTGTCTCAGTTATATACGTAGCCTTTAGTTGTTTATTATCCAATTCCTCTACAACGATTGCATATGTATAATCACCATTTTTAACACCTGATTCTGCTTTTGGTTTATCCGTACTACGCTTAACATGTATCTTACTATCGACATTTTTAAACACTTGATTAATAGTTGTATATAATTCTTCTTTTTCTGTAACAACAACAACTTGATCGTCCTCGTTACCTGCAAAATAGTTATAAATCTTGTCAAAATTCATCAATCCTATAATTAACATAGAAATTATTATTGTAATAGCAATATATGATTTAGCTTTTACCTTAGATTTATAGTTTTGTAAAAAAATCGTCCAGAAACTATTCATGCTGTGTACCTACTTTCTCAATAAAGATGTCATTTAGTGTAGGCTCTTCTACTGCGAACTTTTTAACATACCCTAATTTCGTTATCTCTTTAAATAAAACATGCGAAACTTCTTCATATGAGATTTTAAGAGTAACTGCATTCTTACGTTTCTTCATACTTTCTACACCTTTTATTTCTTTCAAATGGTCAAAGTCATGATCGCCAACGATTACAACATTCTTTTTACCAAAGTCACTTTTAATTTTGGCAATGTCTCCTTGAACAACAGGTACTCCTTTGTGCATGATACAAATGTGTTGGCATAATTCTTCCACATGTTCCATTCGATGTGAACTAAAAAGAATCGACGCCCCTTGTTTTTGCATATCAAGAACAGCTTCTTTTAACATTTCAACATTTACTGGATCTAAACCACTAAATGGTTCATCTAAAATTAAGAGTTCAGGCTTATGTATAATCGCTGTTATCAGCTGAATTTTTTGCTGATTCCCTTTTGAAAGTTCTCCTACCTTTTTGTTCAGATACTCAGTTATATTAAAACGCTCCAGCCAATAGTGAAGTTCTTTTTCTGCATCTTTACTTTTCATGTTCTTTAATTTTGCAAAAAAGTTAACTTGTTCTTTGACAGTCATTTTCGCATAAAGCCCACGTTCTTCTGGTAAATACCCAATCTTATCCGTAACATCATAATTTATAGGTTTACCATTCCATGAAATGGTTCCGCTTGATTTCGATAAAAGTCCAAGTATCATTCGAAATGTAGTCGTTTTACCTGCTCCATTCCCGCCCAAGAATCCAAATATTTCACCTTTTGGTATCTCGATATTCAAATTATTAACTGCAACATGTTCATCAAATTTCTTTATTAAATCTTTAATTAGTAAACTCATTATCCACATCCTTAATTCCCAAGATGATTTATTTATACAATTGTATATCCATAGTCAACAACAATATTTTGACCTCTAATGGCATCGCTTTTATCAGACATTGAAAATAAGATGACGTTTGTAACATCTGGACTTCTAACAATTTCCTTATATGTTATTTTTTCAAACAACTTATTTCCTTCAAAAATCATTCATTACCAACAAATGTTATATTTTTCATTATAAGGTTAGCATAAGATTTAGAATAACCAATATGCAATTTTGCATATTTTAATATTTTTATAAGGTATTTCTTTGAAAAAATTTTCGTTATGTACTTTAAAACAGCTTATTATTGCGCCACCATTTAAGTTTTGTTCCTTAAACGTGTTTATAAGCTGCTCAACAGATGAGTCATTCGCTTCTATTTTTTCAAAAGTTCCTGCTTTCCATCTCATAACGCTCACTACTCTCTATTAAAAATTTGTTTCTTCATTATTATAGTACTTACTTTAACATCGGCCTTACTACTCCACATTCTTCACTATGAGGCTCTTTTACGGGTATGGGCAGCCTTTCATCCTCTTCTTCTAAAATCATTTCAAATACTTCTGTTTTTTCTTCTAATATGCTGGATTCACTATCTTTAGTAGGCTTTTTGCCCAACTTCTTCTGCTTTGGCAGGTTCATTCGTAACGTAGTATTCTTGGTTCTCCCATACTAACATAGGTGGCACTTGTTCTCGTTTGTTACATATTATATAAGTAATACTAGCTACAAGTAGTAGACATGTTAATAAAAAGAAGATAGCTTTTTTGTTCATATACTATTCTCCTTATCTATCAGTTTATTGGATTATACAATAGGAAATATAGTCAATAAATAGTTTTTATGGTATTTTTTAGTATTAATTTCAAATAGAAAAACCTTACTATAAAGTAAGGTTCCGTTTTTAAGTTCTATAATGACTGATTTATTAAAACGATCATTACGATAATCGCTATAAACATAACAACTAAGCAGCCGATCATTTTATAAAATCCTCGTTTCGTTAACGTTCCGCCCTGAACGTCTTTACGAATAAATAAGAATACGGCTAAAAATAATACAAGCCCCATGCCAAAAGCATACATCATTTGCATATGTTAATCTTCCTTTCTCTTTTACATCTTAATATCTTTTCGATAAAACAACAAACGATATAAAAACTGTACTCATCGTGAGTGCCATAAGTATGTTCAATAGTTCAGTAGCAGATAGTGTAAGTATTTTTAAGTTTAAGCCGATAGAGAAAAGAAGATAATATGCGGTTAGTGCAAAAAAGGTCACGAACATCCCTTTATAACGAATAAGCTTCATTCGCTCGTCTTTTTCTTTAAATTGTGGGTGCAAGTAACTTAGGCAGAAACTCATAATCATCATCCCAAGCAATGGATAAGTTATAGCCGGTGGTGCAGAATGCGTCATTATACCTGTTAATATCATAAATCCACTCATAAATAGAAAAATAATCCCCATAATTACAAAGTACTTTTGTGAATAATTCATCCTTTCTCCCCCTCTTCCTTTCCTTCATAAATAAATACATGTTCTATCGTTGTCCGAAATGTTTTTGCTATTTCAAATGCTAACGGAAGTGATGGATCATATTTTCCCTTTTCAATTGAAATGATGGTTTGTCTGGAAACTCCAAGTTTCTCAGCCAATTTTTCTTGAGATAGTCCAAATTTTTTTCGGTATTCAACCATTTTATTTTCCAAGGAAATTTCTCCCTCCTTCCTTATACCGAGTATATATGTAAAGGGAGCTTTACGTCAAGTTTCCTTTACATTCATTTCGTCTATTTTTCATTCTATTTATATAGAAGAAACTTTTTCAAATTCAGCACGTCTATTTTGAAATGAAACATGGAACAATGTATATAGCCGTTACTATATCTCCTCTCCGTTTTTATGAAAATTTAATATCTCCATATTTGTTTTATCCTTTTAAAATGTTTCATTCTGCTCTTTATCGGGTGAAATGCGCTATTGTTTTTACGTTGTTTTTCGCCATATTTATAGAAACTAACGATTTATGAAGCATTTTTTATGTATAGCCACTTTTTTTGTAGAAATCCTTCATTTTCCTTTCGATATTTAACACTATCGAGATAAAGTTTATGGTAAATTCATAATTTTTTATTTTTTATACTATATTCCGTTATATTGTTGTATAATATCAATGAAAGCGCTTATTATTCCAATATACATAATTCGAACTAAACTTTATCGAAACATTCCGATAGTTATACTTATATTTAAATGCAACAATTATAGGTATTAATGTAGGTATACCAAATATATCCACCCCGTTTTCCCGTGAAATTACTTTATAACATGAAAGATTAACTTGGGTGATAAGTTATTGTGAATGTTTTTTTACAAAACAGATAAGTAATAGTGTTTGGTATTATGTAAATTATTGTAATAACATAAGAGTAAAGAAAAACATTTACATTGATTATTGATTCATCAATTATTGAAAAGAGCAAAATGCACCTTTTTGTATGGAAAAAGGATTATATGCATTGGGAGGTTTAAACAAATGACGAGGAAGAATACAACGACAAACCCTTGGGCCAAGTTCCATGGTCCGAACCTTGGTTATGTTATTGAACAGTATGATCTTTACGTAACTGGAGCAGGTTCTGTTGATCCGGAATTACAAGAGCTTTTTGAAATTTTTGGAGCTCCTTCGTTTCAAGATGATGTCGTAACAGGGGACAACACAGCAACACATTTTTCTCCTCAAAACACAGGGAACATTGAAAAGATTCTTAAGGTCGTTCAACTTGTTGAACAGATCCGTTCTTTCGGGCATACATTGGCTCACATTAATCCGATGGAAGATGCTGCAAACGGACAATCTCTTATCGAGAAAACAATGAACGAACTGAGCGATGCTGACTTGAAAGCGATTCCAGCAAAAACAGTATGGCAAGATGCACCAGAGGGTATTCACACTGCACTTGATGTAATTCATAGATTAAAAGACGTTTATACAAAATCTTTAGCTTATGAATTCTCACATATACAAGATAGTGAAGAACGCGCGTGGTTGCATCAAATGGTGGAATCAAATTCATTGCGTCAACCATTATCAAATAAAAAACGAACTGCTCTTTTAAAACGTTTAACTGCTGTTGAAGGTTTCGAGCAATTCTTGCATAAAACATTCGTTGGTCAAAAACGTTTCTCAATAGAGGGCGTTGATATGCTTGTACCTGTACTAGATGAAATTGTTTCAGAAGGTGCTAAAGGCGGCGTTGAAGATGTCATGATTGGTATGGCTCACCGTGGTCGTCTAAGCGTACTCGCTCACGTATTAGAAAAGCCATATAATCACATGTTTGCAGAATTCAAACATGCAAAAATAGAAGGTGCAGTGGCAAATGCTGGCTGGACTGGCGACGTGAAATACCATTTAGGTAGAGAACAAGTCGTTGGTAATGAAGAAGTTAGCACTCGTGTTACATTAGCAAATAATCCGAGTCATCTTGAGTTCGTTAACCCTGTTGTTGAAGGTTTCGCACGCGCAGCTCAAGAGAATCGTAAACAATCTGGTCTTCCAGAACAAGATACTACAAAATCATTCGTAATTTTAGTTCATGGTGATGCTGCATTCCCTGGTCAAGGTGTTGTGTCTGAGACACTCAACTTAAGTAGATTGAATGCGTACCAAACTGGCGGAACTATTCATGTTATCGCAAATAATGCAGTCGGCTTTACGACTGATAGCTATGATTCTCGTTCTACTAAATATTCAAGCGACCTTGCAAAAGGTTTCGATATTCCGATTGTTCACGTAAATGCTGATGATCCGGAAGCTTGTCTTGCTGCTGCAAACCTTGCGATCCAATATCGTACGCTGTTCAAAAAGGACTTCTTAATCGATTTAATCGGTTACCGCCGATATGGTCATAACGAAATGGATGATCCAGCAGTTACGCAACCACAAGTGTACAAAAAAATTAAAAATCATCCAACTGTAAGAGCAATTTATGCAGATCAATTACAATCTGCTGGCGTTCTGAATGCAGATGAGGTTGAAACAATTACTCAGTTTATACAAGAGGAATTAAAGGCTGAATACGCACAAGTGCCACCAGCTGATACGAGTGCTGCAACAATTCACGTTAAAGTTCCAGAGGTTGTTGCAAAAGGAATCCAGCCGATTGACACTGGTGTTTCAATTGAATCACTTCGTGCAATTAATGAAGGACTATTATCTTGGCCTGAAGGCTTTAACGTATATCCAAAAGTGAAGAAGATTCTTGAGCGCCGTAAAGATGCTCTTGAAGAGAACGGTAAAATTGAATGGGCACTTGCTGAATCGTTAGCATTCGCTTCTATTTTGCAAGAAGGTACGCCAATTCGTTTAACTGGTCAAGATTCACAGCGTGGTACATTCGCGCACCGTCATATCGTATTACACGATACTGATACAAACGAAACATATTCACCATTACACCGTTTACCGAACATTAACGCATCATTCTCTGTTCATAACAGTCCGTTATCAGAAGCTGCTGTTGTTGGTTACGAATATGGTTACAACGTATTTGCTCCAGAAACTCTTGTTATGTGGGAAGCTCAATACGGTGACTTCTCAAATACTGCGCAAGCATTATTTGATCAATATGTTTCAGCAGGAAGAGCAAAATGGGGTCAAAAATCTGGTTTAGTTCTTCTATTACCACACGGTTATGAAGGTCAAGGGCCAGAACACTCTAGTGCACGTCCAGAGCGTTTCTTACAATTAGCTGCTGAGAACAACTGGACAGTTGCAAACTTAACGAGCGCGGCACAATACTTCCATATTTTACGTCGTCAAGCATCTATCTTAGGAACAGAAGCTGTTCGACCGTTAGTGCTTATGACACCAAAGAGTTTATTACGTCATCCACTTACGCTTTCAACTGCTAGTCAGTTAAGCGAAGGACGTTTCCAACCTGCTTTAGAACAAGAAAACCTTGGTACAAAGCCAAATAAAGTAAAACGTCTTGTTTTAAGTACAGGTAAAATGGCAATTGACTTAGCAGCAGAAATCGAAAGTGGTAAGCATGAGTACAGCCTAGATGAAGTTCATATGGTTCGTATCGAGCAGTTGTACCCATTCCCTGCTGAAAAAGTTCAATCTATTATTAAACGCTTTAAAAACTTAGAAGAAATCATTTGGGTTCAAGAAGAACCTCGTAATATGGGCGCATGGCATTACATGGCTCCAATTCTGTTCGAACTAGCTGGGGATAAAGTGAAAACAGGTTACATTGGGCGCCCGGATCGTTCTAGCCCATCTGGTGGCGATCCATTCGCTCACAAAGCTGAGCAAGAATTAATCGTTGCACACGCTTTAGATGTGAAGTACAACTTCCGTCAAGATAAACAAGAAATTGAAGTTTTCAGCAACTGAAAGTAACAATGAGTTTTTCAGGCTTGGCTGTGGCAGATAGTCTGCCACAGCCAGGCTAACAAATGGAGATTACCGAAGATTAAAGAAGACAAAACACACCGTTAGGCAAATAAGGGGAGGACATTTAAAATGATCGAAATTAAAGTACCTGAGCTTGCAGAATCTATTTCAGAAGGAACTATTTCACAATGGCTTATCAACGTAGGCGACAAAGTTGAGAAAGGTGGCAGCGTTGTTGAGCTTGAGACTGACAAAGTCAATGTAGAAATCATTGCAGAGGATTCAGGTATTGTATCGAAGTTACTAGGCGAACCTGGGGATACAGTTGAAGTTGGCGCTACTATCGCAATTTTAGATGCAAACGGCGCAGCAGTTGAAGTAAGCACACCAGCACCACCTGCTGAGCAACCAAAACAAGAAACTACTGAAGCACCGAAAGCAGCAGCTCCAAGTGCTGAACAAAATAAAGCGTTGCAAGGTTTACCAAATACAAATCGTCCTATCGCATCACCAGCTGCTCGCAAAATGGCTCGTGAATTAGGAATCGATTTAAACGAAGTACGTAGCACAGATCCACTTGGACGTGTGAGACCACATGACGTACAAGCTCACGCTGCAGCGCCAAAAGAAGCACCAGCTGCTCCAAAACAAAGTCCGGCTCCAGTTGCAAAAACTGAATTTGAAAAACCAGTTGAGCGTGTGAAAATGTCCCGCCGCCGTCAAACAATTGCAAAACGCCTTGTAGAAGTTCAACAAACATCTGCAATGTTAACTACATTTAACGAAGTTGATATGAGTGCAATCATGGAATTACGTAAAGAACGCAAAGATGCTTTCGAGAAAAAACATGATGTACGTCTTGGCTTTATGTCATTCTTCACAAAAGCAGTTGTTGCAGCATTAAAACAGTTCCCATTATTAAATGCTGAAATTCAAGGCGATGAGCTTATCATTAAAAAATTCTATGATATCGGTATTGCAGTAGCAGCTCCAGATGGATTAGTTGTTCCAGTTGTACGCGATGCTAACCAATTGAACTTCGCTGAAATTGAAAGCGAGATTCGTAATTTAGGTCTGAAAGCACGCGATAATAAACTTTCATTAAAAGAGCTACAAGGTGGTACATTTACGATTACAAATGGTGGCGTGTTCGGTTCTCTAATGTCAACACCAATCCTAAATAGTCCACAAGTAGGTATTCTAGGGATGCATAAAATCCAAGTACGTCCAGTTGCAATTGATGCAGAGCGTATGGAAAACCGTCCAATGATGTACCTTGCACTATCTTACGATCACCGTATTGTTGATGGTAAAGAAGCAGTTAGCTTCCTTGTTGCTGTTAAAGATATGCTTGAAGATCCAAAATCATTATTATTAGAAGGTTGATAGATTATTAATCTATTAAAGGCTGTAGAATGAATCATTCTACAGCCTTTTTTCATTATGTTCATACGGGACAAATCACACTACATAGACTAACAATGTATGCCTAAAACGTAAGGGGGATAAACATGAATAACCTTCCAGTTCATGCAAAACTTAAAGCAAATAAGGATACTTTCTTCCTCCCCGATTCAAACGGGGGTGTTTACTTTCGAAATAACTCCAGTTCATTCCGTATGGATGGTGATGGAATTTATGACTGGATTGAGAAATTAATGCCTATGTTTAACGGTAATCATTCTTTGACAGAGATAACCGATGGTCTCCCTCTCCCCTATCAAAATCGTGTATTTGAAATTGGAGAGATTTTATATGAAAATGGTTTCATTCGTGATGTAAGCCAAGATGCTCCCCACGAATTAACCAGTGCATTACTCGACAGATATGCTTCGCAAATTGAGTTTTTAGAAGCTGATTCCCATTCAGGCGCTTTAAAATTCGAAACGTACCGTGCAGCAAATGTGCTTATAATTGGTTCTGGCGATATGCTTACTTCCCTAGTTTCTTCTTTATTAGAATCTGGTTTACCTACATTCCATTATCTTGTTACAGATCGTGCTGAAACAAACTACGATCGAATTCATGAACTAAGCGAACGTGCATATGCAAATGATGACAATGTACTTATTCAAGAAATAGATATTACAATTGATCGCCCTTTACATGAAGTATTCGAGCCTTTCGACTGGATTTTATACGTTTCCCAAAATGGAGATATTGAAAGTTTAAGAGCAATCCATACTATTTGTAGAGAGTTTAAGAAAAATTTCATACCAGCTATTTGCTTATCAAGAATTGGTTTAGCTGGACCCGTCGTAACCAGAGACCGTGAAGAATGCTGGGAATCAGCTTGGCATCGTCTACACGAAACTACTTTACAAAGTGAAAATCCACCTGAACCTTTCTCACCAATTGCATCTGCAATGTTAGCAAATGTTATCGTTTTTGAGTTATTTAAACATGTCGCTGAAGATTCACATAGGCAGCATAATCCTCAATTCTTTTTATTAAACTTGGAAACACTTGAAGGAAAGTGGCACCCTTTCATAAAACATCTTCTCGCAACCGATGAAATCTTTACAATTGATACGGTGCAAAATCTTCAAGAAAACCTTGCCCAACGTTCCGGACAATATACTTCAACTGAACTTTTTCGTTTTTTTGATACGTTAACTTCTAAAGAAGCTGGCATATTCCACATGTGGGATGAACAAGATTTACACCAATTGCCTTTATCACAGTGCAATATTCAAGTTGCAAATCCATTATCAGACGGACCTACCTCTCCCCTTCCTACTATAACTTGCGGTGGATTAACTCATAATGAAGCACGCCGCGAAGCTGGTTTAACAGGAGTTGAAACATATGTAGCTGAAATGATTCATCGTCTTATCCCCGAACATACTGATATCGGTATTGGTGCTGGGGAAACGATGACAGAAGGTGTATACCGAGCACTCCAAAAACATTTAAATAATAAGTTATATGAACGCCAATCACATATGCTAGAAGAGATTACAGAGCTTGATTTAACCGAAATTCATGATAAACATTGTAGGTTTTACTACGATGCTCTCTCTACAATTCATGAAATACCTAAAGTAGGAATGAGTGAGGAGTTACTTGGTTTTCCTGTCGTTTGGATCGGTATTAATGATAGATGGTATGGTGCGGCAAATATTAATATAACACTCGCTTTAAGAAATGCTCTGCAACAGGCACTCCTTCATATTCAAAATGAAGAGATTCCTTATAAAGCTAATATGTTACCGGAATCATCCATTGTTTTATATAGTACGGATTCTGTTAGAGTAGCAATACAAGAAGAGGAAGAAATTCCAGGCGTACAGTCTTTACAAGTTGCTTTGCAAAATTTAGCGGAAAACAACTTGTATCCATTCGTTTTTGATTTAGCTATTGAGTCATTTTTAAGAGACAGCTTAGACGGTGTATATGGAGTATTAATTGCAAAGGAGGATGACCAATGACTCAAAACATACTACTTATAGGAGATGGCCTACTCACAGACTATGTACATGAGCAATTGTGCAAGCAATATTCACTCATCCGCCAGCATACAATTACAGAAGCTCTCCCTGAAAACATTCATCTTGCTCTCGTTTTACATGACGGGTCTCCTTCTTCCGTACATCATGATGCTGAGCTTATCTTTCGCTCAAATAATATTCCGTGGCTTCGCTCGTTTACTTCGTTTGGTGAAGGTATTATCGGTCCTTACGTGAAGCCTCTTACAACTGGATGTTCCCACTGCGCTGATGGACGCCGGTTTATAGCTGGCTTTGATCAAAGAGAAATGTGGGAACTACAACGAAAATATGCATTAAAAGCAGAGAACGTGACGAGGCGTGATGTACGCGCCACCCAAAATGGAATGTTACAAATGTGCCAGCTCATTCATGCTGAAACAGAGAAAATATTAGCTCATGGATATTCTTCTTTAGAAAACGAACTCATTTTACTGGACTTACAAACGTTACAATGTACCCGGAATTCGTTTCTCCCAGACCCTCTCTGTCCGGTATGCAGCAATTTGCCTGACGATACAGCAGATGCAGCGCAAATTTCTTTACAACCAAGTTTGAAAACGAGTACTGAAACGTATCGCTGTCGTTCCATTCATGAGCTAAACACATTTTTAACGAGAGACTATTTAGATTACCGGACTGGTATTTTAAACGGCCAAATGCAACATTCTTTATTACCGTTTGCTGATGTCATTATAAACATGCCGTTACTGTTTGGAAATGAAGGTGTCGCGGGCCGGACTCATTCATTTTCACTTAGTGAAGCAACCGCTATTTTAGAAGGGTTAGAACGCTATTGCGGTATGTCACCTCGTGGGAAAAAAACAAATGTACATGGCAGTTTTCGTGAGCTAGAAGATGTTGCACTGAATCCCCTCACACTTGGTGTACATACAAATGAACATTACAATCGTGATAGTTTTCCATTTAAGCCGTTTGATCCTGATTATGAGCAAAACTGGGTATGGGGATATTCTTTATTACAAAGCAGGCCCCTTCTAGTTCCAGAATCAATCGCTTATTATAGCCTTGGTCATAGAGATGCTTTCGTGTATGAAACATCAAATGGATGTGCCATTGGTGGTAGTTTAGAAGAAGCAATTTTTCACGGCATTTTAGAAATTGTAGAGCGTGACGCCTTTTTGCTCACTTGGTATGCCGAATTACCTCTTCCCCGTCTCGATCTTAGTTCAGCCAATGATACTGAATTGCAATTAATGATGGAACGCTTACGCACAATTACTGGATATGAATTATACGTTTTCAACGCGACGATGGAACATGGTATTCCGAGCATATGGGTCATTGCGAAAAATACAAGGCAAGATGGTATGAATCTCGTCTGTGCTGGCGGCGCACATATGGAACCAATTCGAGCTGTAAAAAATGCAATTCATGAAATAGCGGGCATGTTACTTATAACAGATGAAGAGCTTGAACAAAAAAGAGAGAAATATGAAAACTGTTTACAAGATCCATATCTTGTTTCGCAAATGGAAGACCATAGTATGCTGTATGGATTGAAAGAAGCGGAAGAACGTCTTCACTTCCTTTTACGTGATGATGCCCCGGTGCAAACGTTCCAAGAAATGAATGCATTACAATCATTTGATATGGATTTAACATCTGATCTTCATCAACTTTTAAACAGGTTACATCAATCTGGACTTGAAGTAATTGTTGTAGATCAAACGGTCCCCCTTATAGAAAAGAACGGCTTACATTGTGTAAAAGTAATTATTCCAGGCATGTTACCGATGACGTTCGGTCACCATCTCACTCGGGTTACAGGACTGGATAGAGTGTATACCGTACCGATGACACTTGGATATTGGGCTGAGCCTTTAACGAATGAAAGTTTAAATCCACATCCGCATCCGTTTCCATAATTCATAGTGAGGGGGAAATTTGATGCAACCTGATACTTTTTTACATCATCTCCATTTTTCTATTAATGAAATTATGTCGTCCGATAAAGAGATTGACTGGGAAGACGCACCACTTCCTTATAAATTATATCGAAATTTACCAGTAATCCCTCTCTCTTTAGAAATCCCATTAACTTTGCGGAATTCTTCTACTGAACCTACCTTAGAGGAAATCGGTCATTATCTTTGGTACTCATTTGGTTTAACACAATTATGTCAGCCTACTACTAACCTAGAAAATAATAAAACAACGACTCTATTTCGAAGATTCATCCCTTCTGGGGGTGCTTTATATCCAAATGAATTATATATGTATTTAAAAATTGATCATTATCCAGACGGCATTTACCATTACGACGCCGCGCACCACCGTCTTATCTTACTTCGTGAAGGAAATTTCGATTCTTATCTTACAGAAGCACTCGGCAATCGTTGTAACATACATTCTTGTTTTGGTGCTGCATTTGTATCCACTATGTTTTGGAAAAACTTCTTTAAATACAATAACTTTTCGTATCGTCTTCAAGGATTAGATAGCGGTGTTCTCATCGGTCAATTACTTGAATGCGCAAAACAATTTGGTTATACAAATGGTGTATATTTTCAGTTTCTAGATCGGGCAATGAATCATTTACTTGGACTGTCAGAAGGTGAAGAAAGTGTGTATGCTGTTATTCCTTTAAGTACAGAACCGAATACAGATTGGTTTCATGATGATCATCGTAAAAATAAAACCGTTACTTCTCATGACTTGTTGCAACAAATCCCGCCGTTAACACATGAGCATTTCGTTCGTTCAAAACATGTAGATGACTATCCGATGATAAAAAAAATAAACGCGTCATCTATGATTGAATCAACAGAACACTTCCAAACATTTACCTGTGAAGAACGACAACAATATAGTGCACACGCTATGCAGCTACCTAAATTGGAACGTTTATCATATAATTTTTTACAACTTTGTAAAAAACGATATTCACCTGATTCTGACTTCATTTTAACGAAATGGGATGCAGCCGAGCTCGCTACTTTACTACAAGAAGCGAGCCTCTCCTTCCCTTATTACAACGACCTTGATGGCAAATATTTAAATGAAAACGCACGAGTCTCACTATATGGATGTTTTTATAACGTAAAAGACATAGAAAACGGCGCTTACGCTTATAACAGTAGGACACATTCCATACAGCCACTTCGGTACGGAGACCTTCGTTATTCTCTGCAATCTAGTATGACGATGGATAACGTAAACCTTTTTCAAGTACCACTTTGTCTACATGTAATCGGAAATAAAGATTACTATAAAAATAAATTAGGTTATAGAGGATATCGCATTCATCAAATGGAAGCTGGCATGCTCGTTCATAAACTCGTTTTAGCTGCGACCGCTATGGGGATGGGCGGGCATCCGTTACTAAGTTTTGATACAAATTCATGCGATCAATTGTACGGGATTGATGCCGGAAATGAAACTTCACTCATTCAAATTCCGGTTGGGGCGTATCGAGCGCGAAATTGGCTAAAAGGGTCCTTGCATAATTAGAAGCACGCCAATTAATGGCGTGCTTTTTTTAAAGGAGTTAAATTATTAAAAGCGAAATAAATACATATTCTTATATAAAAGGAGAGTTTGAATTGAGTATTTTACAAAGATTAATCGAGCAAGCGAAAAATCCTCGCGGGACAATTGGTTCCTCTATGCTTTGCATTATGAATGCTGCGCATACGAGACTAACAAATTGGGCTTTACAAAAAATACATATACGTGAAAATGCAGTTATTTTAGATATTGGTTGTGGAGGTGGTAAAACCATACAGACTCTTTCAAAACGAACTCCGCTTGGGAAAATATACGGGATCGACTACTCCAATCAAGCTGTTGAAAACTCAAAGAAAGCAAATATGAAGGATGTCAAAGCAGCGAAAGTAATTATTCATCAAGCAAGCGTCTCCTCTATTCCATATCATCCGGACTTCTTTGATCTCATTACCGCTTTTCAAACCCACTACTTTTGGCCCGATTTTGAACACGATATGAAAGAAGTATTTCGCGTCTTAAAACCGAATGGATCCTTTTTACTAGTTGCTGAAACTTTCAAAATCCAATATCATATGGATAAATTTAAGACGACCGAAGAATTAGTAAACCTTTTTTATAAGACGGGATTTACAAACGTGAAATGTTACGAAGAAAGAGGATGCCTTTGTTTAATAGGAAATAAGTAAAAAAGCAGACCTTTCAAGGTCTGCCTTTTTTACTAGATTACTTTAAAAATACTCTTAATTTGTCTTGCAAATAACCAGTTTTTCGTACCGTAGTTATCATTTAGACTATCTAAATTAATAGCTTTCCCGTTAGAAAACTTTAGTTCTAACGTTGTATTTTTGTCATTTGTTTTTAAGTTGCTATTTGTAATGTCATCATACTTTAATTTTTCAATCTCAATATACTCTTCCTTCTCTTCTCCGATAACGACGTGATCTTGGAAGAAGAAGAATACTTCTACTTTCTTACCGAAACAAAATACGTTTTTCGTATAAATTAATGTCGCGTTATCAAGTCCGACACATACTTCTTTCATCTCTTCAACAACGTTTCCTAAGTCTTCTTCGTTTCTTGCATTTGATTCAGCAATCCATTCTTCGATTATATTCATGTTAATTGCCATACTGTGCCCCCTGGTTCGTTCATTGCTTTATTAAAAAATAAATACTATATGACAATATAAGCGATACGTACTATGTTTTCAAGGGTGAACGGTATATTCAAAATAAAGTGAAACTTTAATTAGTGGAGGTTTTCTTCATCCCCCACTGATTATCAGCCCTCACTAATCGGGCTCTTACTGCCCGCAAATAGCGGGATAAAGTTAAATTTCAAAGTAATCTACTAGGGGCACCGATTTTATTATATTTTAAACGTTTGAACGAGACATTCTTCATCATCGATTAACTGTGTTTTCTCATCAAATTCGATGTTTAGCTCCCTATATACTTTCTTCCAAAAAGAAACTGCTGGTATATTTTTCACAAGTTCGATAACGAAATATTGTCCTCTTTTCTCTTTTAATACATTCTCAATAACTTGTTTACCGATTCCTTTTCCTTTGTACTGATTCAATATGAAAATGTCATTTATACCAAAGTCGTTTTCCTTCTTCAAAAACGGGCGTTCCAATAGTAATAAAAATCCTACGATATCAGTATCGCTTTTAATAAAATACGGAGTGATTCCATCATTTACCCAAAACATATGCAAATCTTCGTATTCAAAAAATCCATTTGCCCCAATCTTTATATTAGGAGTGAATGTAGAGAGGTCATGAAGATATAGTGCGTACAAATTACGTAATATTTCTTTTTCTGATTCTTGAACTGTTTGAAGTGTTACAAACATTTTTAATAATCCCCTTCCCTATATGTAACTGTTTCTCCCTCTTTATTATTCGCTAAAAAAGTTTACCTACCTTTGCAAAAAAAATAGCACTTAAAAAGTGCTATTCCGCTCTCCTTGCTGCTTGTTGAATTGGATCCCAAACGCTGTTATATGGTGGTGCGTAACTTAAGTCGACATCTTCTAAATCGTGAATACTCATTTTATTGAAAAGTGCCATCGCGATAACATCAATACGTTTATCTACGCCCTCTTCTCCAATTACTTGACCGCCTAATAATTGTTTCGTATCGGCGTGATATAGTAATTTCAAGTGAAGTGGCGAAGCACTCGGGTAATAGCCTGCCATATTTGTTGAATCTACTTTGACCGTCTTATACGGGATGTTTAGCCCTTTCGCTTCTTTTTCATTTAAGCCTGTTCTTGCGAGCGTCAGATTCATAAATTTAATAATGCCCGTACCTAACGTACCTTTAAATGCTCTTCGTTTATCAACCATATTGAGTCCGGCAAGTCGCCCTTGTTTATTCGCAGTCGTTCCGAGCGGGATATGATCATGAGTTTCCTTTATAACATGGTAATGCGTCGCACAATCACCAGCAGCGTATACGTCTTGTACATTCGTTTGCATATAAGCATTTACTTCAATTGCACCTTTATGAGTTTTACGTATATTTGTCCCTTCAAGAAAATCAGTATTTGGCTGTACACCGACAGATACTAAAACGAGATCTGTTTTATACGTACCTTTATCTGTTTCAATTTGTTCCACTTTTTCTTGTCCTTTAAATGCTTTTACATTTTCATTCGTTAAAATTTCAATATTGTGTTTATCTGCTTCTTTATGTATATATTCAGCCATATCTGCATCATAAATCGTACCGATATGATCATTTCGCTCAATCATTCTTACTTTCTTACCAAGTTCGACGAATGTTTCTGCCATCTCTAGTCCAATTGCACCGCCGCCAATAATAGTTACATCCTCAACTTTATTCGTTTCTAGCGTTTTTAATATGCGCTCAGCATCCGGAATTGTTTTTAAAAGATGAACGCCTTGCAAATCTCGCCCTTCCCATTCTGGCATAACAGGACGCACTCCAGTCGCAATTAATAAACGGTCATACGGAAATTCAAAAACATCTTTCGTCTCCGTATGCTCTGCGTACACCATTTTCTTTTCCGTATCTACTTTCGTTACTTCATGACGTACTTTCGCATCAATTCCATATTTATCACGAAACGTCTTTACATCGCGTGCAATTAACTTTTCAGTAGAAGCAATAACACCACTAATCACATACGGTAATCCGCACTGAGCGTATGAATAGATTTCACCTTTTTCTAACGTTACAACATTTGCAGTTTCATCGTTTCTAACAATTTGCATTGCTGCACTCATACCTGCTGCATCTCCGCCAATAATGACATAGTTCACTTTACCACTCCTTCTTTTTTACATACTCTTTACGATTTCCATATTTTATAGAAATAACACCTACTTCCATTGTAAAGAAAGAGAGTTCTATCTACAAATTTGGTGCACAAACCTATGCATGAATAGGTATCCGTCGTGTCTTATAAACAAGATGTTTAATATGCTATAACAGTAACTATTGAAAGTAGGTGAAACATACATGTGCGCCGGCCTTCTCGTCCAGCTTCCAGAGGAACCGATAGAACCGAGACCAGCCCTCCCGCTTGAACAAGAGTTTACCGTTAGTGTAACTTTATACAGTGCACGTGCTTGGTTATCTGATAATGACACTTTCTCACAAACTATTTGGAAATCGATTCGCTTTGCTTCTGCCTCACACGCTCGCAAATCCATCTTCCCAGTTGGTACTGTTAAAATTGTGAACTTTTCTGAGGATACAATAACGGTTACTATATCATCAGAATCAGATGATGCACTCAAAATAGTCGTTCCCCCTCGTTCTGAAGCTGCTTTAACGTCTAGTTCTTTATCTGATGTGCAAGCAAGTACATCAGGAGGAGCAAGTAAAGTCACATTCCTCTTTCACATCTTTTTCTCAAGGGATCCTGGTCCAGCTAAACAACCATAGAAAAGGTACAGTAATATACACTGTACCTTTTTCATGCACTCTATTCTCTTGATTTAATCAGTTCAACATTATAAGATTCCACACTCGTTAACGTTCCTGTAAAATACGGATTTTCTCTGTACCAAGACTGTTTTAAAAAATACGCTTGCATATCTTTCGTTTGAAACATATGTCCATGCCTTGCGTATATTTCATTTCTAGCAATTTTCAACTGTTCTTTCGATAAATATGTTAAGTCCGCACTCGTTAATTTTCGAATATCACTATCAGGGAAGATGAAACCCTTATATACATACCCAGTCGTAGGCGGAGTAACATTGTAAACAACTGTTTTTTCTACACTTTTCTTTTGAAATGGAAGATTATAAGCCGACAGTGCCGTTACCGTTTCTACCTTTGTCGTTTCCCTTCCGTTTTCTCCATTTCGTTCTAAATAAATCGCCGCACTTCCATCGGTTGCTACCGGCCCCCACGTAATTTCTTCTCCGGCCAACGCTGTAACTGGCTTTTGATTCACATATAATGTTGCACCAGGCGCATTCGTTTGAACTGTAATATATTGCCCTTGTAACGTTAAATCTATCGTCACATTATTTTGACTTTGTTTCATAAGTACAACCTTTTCTTCACGTAATAGTTTTACATAGTCATTTTTATATTCGGATTGAAATACTTGAGTTCCTGGAAGAAACGGTCCATATTGCTTCTCAAACTTTTTGTCATTTGTCTTATCAATTTCTTTTCCGTTCATTTTTAAAAATGTCCCTTTTTCATTTGTAAGCAGCGTCGTATAATACGTCTTCGCTTTCACTTTATACCGATCAAATAAAAAGAAATGTTTCCCATCTTTCGTTAAAGAAAAATCTGCTCTTTCTATTCCATCCCCTTGTTTTTCACCTTGCCTCAAATATTCTTTCAATTCATTCACGTAAGATGGATTTTCTTTTATATATGAAAATAGAGGCGTTAAACTCTCTCTTGTTACAATAACGGCTGGATCATCTGTCGTGGTGATCTCAGCTAATTTCTCCCCGTCCCTCTCTTGTAAAACAGTAATAATTCTCTCTACTTGCGATGATTGTGAGTAATATGAAGATCCATACGCATATAATCCGCCCAATACTATAATAAAAAATGTTAAAAGTGTAATTCCAATTATTGTCCCTTTGCTCATTTTCTGCTTCTTTACTACAGGATCCCGCCTCTTCGTCCCGCAGTTTTGACAAAATTGCACACTGTCTTCAAAATGAGTCCCGCACTTTGTGCATACATTCATCCGTTCAACCACCTTTTCGTTAGAAGCCTGTTAATCCCCCGATAAAGGTTTGGATTATCGTTTTAATGTAAGACCAAAACACGATAAACGTTGCAATTCCAATTAAAACATTTGCGATAATAAGTGTATAAACAGGATCTACTCCACCGTTGTCTTGTTTTAATATAGCTACAATTATACTAATTCCCATATACGTTGTAGCCAGCCCTAATAAAATTGGTAAAAAAAAGATCAATAGGAAACTAAATAGAAAAGAAAGAACTAGTATAGCAATAGCTGGCGTCGCTATCGTCCCCCATATACCGAATGCTTCAAGAAAAGAAAAAGATGATTTCATCATCTTACCACTTACAAAAATAATAAATCCGACAAATAAAGTTAAAATTAATAAAAAGAAAAAGACCATTACAGATTCTCCAAAGAAAGTAGGAGTAGCTATATCTGGCACTAATGTCCTCGTAACAGTCGCCGCTGCGCTCATCATTCTATAAAAAATACATGCTCCTAAAAAACAAATAAGTACAAGGGTTGCAATTCCATTTCGCACTTCAATATTTCCACTTTTCATAATGGCCGATGGTGATTTAAAAGCATTTTTAAAGAACTGAAAATAGCCACTTGCAAATTGTTTCGCTTGTTCTACCGTTTCATTCGGACGACTTTCCTTTACTCGTGCCGGGCGCGATAGCTGCCCTTCTTCCTGCCCACCACTCGCTACCACTTCTTCCGTTAACGAATGTCCACAATTCCCGCAAAACCTTGCTTCCGCTGCATTTTCAGTATGACATGCCGGACATTTCATTCTCTCATCCCTCCTTAAGCATATACCTTATAGGGTGTTACAAATTCAATATATGACTTTGTACATAAAACATGACTACAAGAAAAAGAATATGAAATCCTTCTTTTAAACGAAACTATGTGTGCTAGTATTATAGAAAAATAATGGTATTATGAAACAGAGCAAATAAAGTGAAACTTTAAACAGATTGGATGAAGACAGTGGAATTTGTAAACTCGATTTTTCAAACACTCCTTACAAGCGTGATCCAATTATTTTCTTTAATTGGTGTCATCATTGTAATTGGATTTATATTAGGTTATTTAGAATCTCTCACACGAACGTATTGGTCGAGAGCTTTTGGTAGGAAGGGATTTCTTTTAACTGCGTGGATTGGTGTTCCCGTTCATGAGCTTGGACATGCAATTATGTGTCTATTATTCCGCCATAAAATTGTAGCAACTCAGTTCTTCCCGACAGATACAAGTCAAGGAGCTTTAGGTTACGTCCAACATCAATACAATCAAAAAAGCGTATATCAACGGATCGGTAATTTCTTTATCGGCATCGGTCCTATTATTTCTGGTATTACTGCCTTAATACTTTTAATGCGCTATTTCGTACCAGAGTCATATTATTTATTTAATACGAATCTGGAAAAAACTGTTACATCGACTTCTATTAACTTAGACATGATCCAAAACATGCTACTATCGACGTTTGTATTATTGAAAAGCTTATTTACATTTAACAATTTATTGAATCCTTCATTTTGGTTATTTTTATTTATCGCCATTTGTATTTCTGCACATATCGCTTTAAGTAAACCAGACATTAAAGGATCAATAGACGGTGTTATCGTCATGTTTATCATGTTATTTTTATTCAATATAATTGCAGGACTTTTTCAGTACGATAGTAACCAACTAATCGGTAAAATGATGAAGTATAATATGTATCTCATTGCGTTTTCTAGTGTGGCGCTTCTTTTCTCTTGTATTTCTACACTTGTGAGTTTTGTGTTTTATAAAATAAGAGGAGGGCGTTCATTGTGAACGCCCTCTTCCCATCAATTATTTCTCTTATAATCACAATGCTCAACCGGAACACGAGCATGCCCTTCTTCATCCGTACACCATGATTGCGACTGAAAAGCAAGGAAAATACCTACCCACTCTTCTTTCTTTTCAAAATGAATGAGCAAACCACCATCTTGCCATATACCATTATCCCCTTGCCATTTCTCTACATTCCCTTGATTCATGTGAATATCGTGTATACCGTTTCCAGGTGTAAAGTGGAAATACGAATCCGGAACCTTTTCTTCTGGTCCCCACCTTTCACCAAACGCATAAATAATCGCCTTTTCTTCTATTGCTCGCTTTATATAACGCTCTATCTTTTCATTTAAATCATTATCAACTCCTGCTTTTTCAGCAGGTAAAGGAATCATTTGCTTTGAATCAAATAAATTACCTCTTACATAATCTAAAGCTACTTTCGGTTCATTATTTTTTATTTCTGTAAAACCGAACGGTAATGTCGGTAAAATATGAATCGCCTCTGATCGAATATCGTCGCTCGCAAAATATAAAACTTCTGATGGATAACTTTGCGATTTCACGTTAATTGCAATGCGATAATCTACTCCTGCTTCACCTTGTAAATGAACTTGATAATGAGGTGTTTTGCCTTTTCCAATCTTAGATTGTATAACTGTACCTTTTAATACACCGTAGTTTTTTAAGGGCATACCTTTCATCTCCTATTCATTTAGTAGAAGCTTTTCATTTTTAAAACATTATCCAGTCATAAAGAAAATCCTCCTATGTTAGGAGGATTTTTAATTTCTCAATATATACCAAAAGAAAACTTCCACTACTACAAGTAACACCGCACCAAAAATCATTAACGTCGTCTTCTTTAATAGTTCATTTTCACGATACGGGATATTGCATAAATACGCGCCTAGTGTAATCCGTGATGGACAAGCGATTGTCGCTACTGATGATGCGGTGTTTTGGAGCGTCGTGACGTATTGCCACGGGAGTGCTACGTTTTGCGCTGTTTGCATTTGTAGCTTTATAAACATCGCATTTGATCCTGCGTTACTACCTGTTAAAAAACCGCCGATACCGCCGATGAATGGTGCAACGAAAACGAAAAACGTACCAAATGTTTCACCAGCTGTTTTTGCGAGTAATGAATGCATACCAGATGCGCCCATTAGTTCTGAAATGGCGATGAACATCGTCGTTGTAATTGTGAATGGAATCCATTGTCTTATCGTTTGCGAGAGTGATTGTTTCATAATATTAGATGGAATGCGGAAGAAAATAATTGTAAATAAACAAGTCATGGCGAGCCAAAACCCTGGCGAATATAGTAACTCTAGTTTGTAAGAGTATGATTTTAAATCGAGAACTGCATATGACCTAAGAAAATCATGTAATGCTGGAACGAGGCGAGAAAGTAAAATACAAACTGTTAAGAATATATAAGGGCTAATAATTTTTATAATAGATACTTCTCTCTCTACAGCCGCAGCCTGTTCTGTTATAAAGTTTTGCTCACTTTTCCCTTTTAATTTAATGATAAGAAAGCCAAATGTAATTGTAACGATAGAACTTAATATACCTGCTAGTTCAACACTTACGTATGCGTTAGAAAGATAGATTCCGAGAGAAAATAATAGAAAGAATCCTACTCCTTCCTTCCACTTTTCTATAACTGCCTGCCAGCCACCGACAACGTATAAAGAAAGGATGATAAAGTATGCGAAAATCGGGATGCTTAATAATGCTGTATTTGTACCAAGAGTTGTGAGCGGCATGTTAATAAGCTGAGAACCGATAATCGTACCCGTTGCCATCGCGCCCCATGAACTTGCAAGTAAACCGATAAACGATAGTAGCACAGCTTGAAACGGTTTATAACCGAGCGAAAGAAAAATAGGCGCTGCGACCATAAAACCAATTCCGAATCCACTCACTGATTCAATAAGTGGACAAATACCAAAACACATAAGAAGCATTTGCAATAATCGATCGCGCGTGACTTGTTCTAGAAATCGTGCTACTTGATCGATGTATCCCATTTTGTTCATGAGGTGAAATAAAAAAATACCGAAAAATAAAACGTATCCGACAATAAAACAAATTAACCACCCTTTAATTGTTGCGTGTACAGTTTCACTTACCCCTAATTGAAATGTTGGCGAGAGTAAAACGATTCCGATAGAAACGGCATAAGAGATTATTGAGGCTCTTAATGACGTTTGTTTAAACAAAAACAAACAAATAAAAATCATCATAATCGGGATAAGTGCCAACAATATGGCCATGCTATCATCTCTTTTCGTAAAAATTGCAATTTTTAACTATTATATAACAGATGTTATTATTTTCAATTATTTTCAATTATTTTCAATTATTTTTATAACAGATTTAAAAAAGGAGCCGCTTGGCTCCTTTTTTGAATAACTAATATTTTATCTTTTATCCTGAAAAACCGTCTGCTGTCCAATCATTTTTTCTAGTACAGCAAACACAATATAAGCACATATTACTTGCAATACAATATTCCCAAGTTTTATTAATTCAAATGAATGGATCCATTGGAATAATTCACTTAATAATACAATCGAAACGATACTAAATAGTTCTATACTAACCGAAAATATACATACTTCTAAAATAGATTGCTCTTGTATTCGATTTAATTGGGAAAAGATGAATACATATCCTAAAAACAGAGCCATCAACTCTATTTTCGTCATGCTAATGAGCCAAGCGTATAATGGTACAGTTAAAAGAAGATATAATAGTTTACGTCTTAGCATGCCTTCTCACCCTCTAAGTTATAAGTATTTTCTGTATATTTTAACATTTATTACACAAAAGAAACAGAAGAGACTTAAGCCTCTTCTGTTTCTTTTACTGCATGTATTAACTCACAAATTTCTTCTCGCTTTTCATTTTCTAACAGCTCAATGACTTTACTTCCAACGACTACTCCATCACATATTGTAATCATTTCTTCAATTTGCTCTCGTGTTGAAATACCGAATCCTGCGACTACTGGTAAGTGGACGTGTGATTTTACTTTTTCTAAGTAACTATGAATCTCACCTTTAAAGTTTTGACGTACTCCTGTTACGCCCGCTACTGTAACGGCGTAGACGAATCCTTGTGATTCACTCGTAATTTTCTTGATTCGCTCAATTGGGCTCGTTACAGTTACTAGTGGAATTAAAGCAATATTCGCATCGCGGAGAAGCGGCGCAATAATTTCTTGTTCTTCATACGGTAAGTCTGGAACGATAATACCGTCCACCCCTGCTTCAAGACAGCTCTCGATGAATCGTTCTTTTCCAAATGCGAGTACTGGATTTAAATATGTCATAAGCACAAATGGAATTTGCACTTCTTGCCTTACTTCTGCTAATGCTCGAAAAATACCTTTTAATGTTACGCCGCTATCTAGCGCTCGCTTTCCTGCTCTTTGAATGGTTGGGCCGTCCGCGACTGGATCTGAAAATGGAATGCCAATTTCAACGATACTTGCTCCTGCTTCATCAAGAAAACGAATTCTTTCTTTTAACTTTTCAAGTCCACCATCTCCGCCCATTACATACGGAATAAATGCTTTCTTGCCATTTTCAAACGCTGCTATAATTTTTTCTACTCCCATTTTTTACACCTCTTCCATATAACGTTTTATACTCTCTACATCTTTATCACCGCGGCCGGATAAACAAATGACAAGTCCTTCGTCTTCCTTCATTTGCGGCGCTAGTTTTAAAGCGTATGCAACAGCATGTGAACTTTCTAATGCCGGGATAATCCCTTCTTTTTTCGTTAATAATTGAAATGCTTCTAACGCTTCTTCATCTGTAATGGAATGATAAGAAACGCGGCCAATATCTTTTAGCAAGCTATGTTCTGGCCCAACACCTGGGTAATCCAGCCCTGCCGAAATAGAATGCGCTTCTTGAATTTGTCCTTCTTCATTTTGCAGAAGGTACATCATCGATCCGTGTAAAACACCGACGCTTCCTTTCGTTAAAGTAGCTGCGTGCTTTTCTGTATGAACGCCTTTTCCAGCTGCTTCTACACCGAAAAGGGCAACTTCTTCATCGTGTACGAACGGATAAAACATTCCCATTGCGTTACTACCACCGCCAATACAAGCAACGACTGCTTCTGGTAATTTTCCTTCTAACGCTTCGTATTGCTTTTTCGTTTCTTTCCCAATTACACTTTGGAAATCACGAACAATTTGCGGGAATGGATGTGGCCCGAGAACTGATCCCATAATGTAGTGCGTATCGTGTACATGTGAAACCCAGTAACGAAGCGCCTCGTTTACCGCATCTTTCAACGTGCCGCTACCTGCCGCAACGCTTTCTACTTTCGCTCCGAGTAATTCCATTCGAAACACGTTTAATTTTTGTCGTCTCACATCTTCTTCTCCCATGAAGATGACGCATTCTAAACCGAAAAGTGCACATACAGTAGCTGTTGCAACTCCGTGTTGTCCTGCTCCTGTTTCAGCGACAACTTTCTTCTTACCCATTCTTACCGCAAGAAGTGCCTGACCGATTGTATTGTTAATTTTATGAGCTCCCGTATGGTTCAAATCTTCACGTTTCAAATAGATTTTTGCTCCGCCGCAATACTTCGTCATATTTTCAGCGAAATAAAGCGGTGTTTCTCTTCCAACATACGTTTGTAAATAATGATTTAATTCCTTTTGAAACGCTTCATCTTGCATCGCTTCTTTATATGCTTCTTCTAATTCTAATACGGATTGCATTAACGTTTCTGGAACGTATCGTCCTCCGTATATACCGTAATGACCTTTTTCATCTGGATATGCGTAGTTCATTTTGAACACTCCTTCGCTTTTTTAATAAATTGTTTTATTTTCTTTAGATCTTTCTTTCCTTCTGTCTCTACTCCGCTGCTCACATCGATCATATATGGCTGAACGGTTCGAATTGCTTCTTCTATATTAAGGATGTTTAATCCGCCAGCTAATATCGTTTTCTCTCGCAACTCGTTTGGCATATGTGCGAGTAACTCCCATGAGAATGTCTTTCCGTTTCCTCCGTGGAACTTTTCTTTCGGGCTATCAAATAACAGATAATCTGTATCGTATTTTTTCGCATATTCAATATCTTTCTCTAAAGCTACTCCTACCGCTTTTATAGACGGAATATTCAATCTCCTAATTTGATGATTGTCTTCATCCCCATGTAGTTGCACATGCGTTAACCCGCACTCCTCTGCAATTTTCTGGATCACTTCTACTGATTCATTTACGAAAACACCTACCTTGAAAACGTGGACTGGAATTTCCCCAATAATTTCTTTCGCTAGCCCTAGGGTGATTTTCCGCTTACTTTCTGCAAAAACAAATCCAATTGCATCTGCTCCGTATTCGCAAGCATGTTTTGCTGTTTCAACATCAGTGATGCCGCAAATTTTCACTTTCATATGTTCACCTTACAGTCTTCGAAAAAGTTACTTATAGAAGATGATGTCATAAGCGCTTCTCCAACTAATACACCTTTTGCACCAGCTCGTTTGACGCGAATAATATCTTCTTTTGAATGAATGCCGCTTTCACTAATCCAAAGTAGGTTTTCCTCATTCAGTCGTTTTCCTAGCTTTTCAGTTTGGCTTAAATCTACTTCAAATGTTTTTAAATTACGGTTGTTAATACCGATAACGTGCGGATTTAATCGGATTGCAATTTCTAATTCCTGTTCATCATGAACTTCAACAATCGCTTCTAATCCTTTTTCTAGCACGTAGTTATAAAGCTCGTTTAATTTCTCTTTTGACAATGCTGCAACAATTAATAAAATAAGATCTGCACCAGCTTCATACGCTCTATCAATTTGGATTTTATCGATTATAAAATCTTTACATAAAAGCGGAATGTTACTTTCTGCTCTTGCCGTTTGTAAGTCGTGAAACGACCCTTTAAAAAATTGACCGTCTGTTAAAACCGAAACTGCTCCAGCCCCGCATTCTTCATATGTTTTTACTTGTTTTGGCACATCAACGTGTAAATTAATATCGCCTTTTGATGGAGACGCTCGCTTTACCTCTGCGATTACAGTAAACTGCTCTAAAGCTTTTACAAGTGAGTGTGTTTTCCTTTTTGCTTTTACTGGTGTATATGTTTCATATAACTCCGCAACTTCTATCTTCTTTTGCTCTACAATTTTGTCTAAAATCGTCCCCACTTTAATTCACCCTTTCTAATTTTTCGTTGCTTACTGCAATTAATAAGTTTAGTTTGGCTAATGCTTTTCCAGAGTCAATGCTATGTGCCGCTAGTTTAATTCCTTCTTCAATCGTTTCTGCTCTTCCATTTGCGAAAAGGGCTAGACCTGCATTTAATAAAACAGTATCGCGATAGACACTCTTTTCTCCGCTTAATACTCCGAGCGTAATCTTTGCATTTTCTTTCGAATTCCCGCCTCTAATTTCTTCATTTTTCACTCTTGAAAAACCATATTTTTCAGGCTCAATACTCATTTCGATTATTTCATTGTCTTTTAAAATAGCGACGCAGTTTTCTCCTTGTAATGATGCTTCATCTAAAAATCCACTTCCGTTTACGACAAGCGCTTGTTTTCTGCCAAGTTTCTGCAACACTTCCGCTACCGGTAATAACATATCTCGTTTATAAATACCGACAAATTGTGTTTCTAAATTAACCGGATTCGTCAGCGGTCCAATTAAGTTAAAAATCGTCGGAACGTTTAATTCTTTTCTTATTTTCATAATGCGTCTTAATGCTGGATGCATCGCTGGTGCGAATAAGAAGGCAATCCCTACATTTTCTAATAAGTAGTCAATTTCACCTGGCGTACAACTAATGTTTACACCGAGTTCTTCTAATAAATCAGCACTTCCTGTTTTACTAGAAACAGCGCGGTTTCCATGTTTCGCAACCTTTACACCAGCTCCGGCAAGTACAAATGCCGATGTTGTACTAATATTGAATGTTTGCGCACCGTCACCACCCGTTCCGCAATTGTCCATCGCGCCTTTTATATGATTTGAAAACGGTAATGCCTTTTCGCGAAGAGCACGAACGAGACCGTATATTTCTTCTGCTGTTTCGCCTTTCGCTTTCAGCAATACTAAGAAAGCTGCAACTTCACTTTCCAATATGTTGTCACTTAATAAAAGAAGTCCCGCTTCATACATTTCTTCTTCTGTTAAATGTTGTCCCTCTACTAATTTTCGAAGATAACTGTTCATACTCTCTCCTCCTCTTTCACTTCTGCTAAAAAGGCACGTATTAACTTTCCGCCTTCTTCTGTTGCAATTGATTCTGGGTGAAACTGTAATCCGAAGAGCGGATAATAGTTGTGACGAACTGCCATGATTTCTCCGTCATCCATCGCTGTCGCAAGTATGTCAAAACACTGCGGCAAACTATTTTGCACTGCGACGAGTGAATGGTAACGCATTGCTGTTAGCGGCTGCGTTACGTACGAAAAGATTGACGTTCCGTTATGTTTCACACGCGATGTTTTTCCGTGTTTAATGCGCTCTGCTCTAACAATTTCTCCTCCAAATGCGGATATGATTGCTTGATGGCCAAGACAAATTCCTAAGATGGGAACGTTCTTATAAAAATGACGAATAACATCGATACAAATTCCAGCATCTTCTGGTTTCCCAGGTCCTGGTGAGAGCACAATTCCTTTCGGCTTCATCTCCTCTAATTGTTCAATTGTTATTTGATCATTTCTTACGACAACAATTTCTTTCTCGTACTCGCCTAATAGTTGATACAAGTTATATGTGAACGAATCATAATTATCAATAAGTACAATCATTTCATAACCTCCAAAAGCGCTCTCGCTTTATTTAATGTTTCTTCATATTCAGCAACCGGGTCTGAATCGTAGACGATACCCGCTCCTGCCTGAACGTACGCTCTCTCGTCTTTTACAACCATCGTTCGAATTGCTAGCGCCATATCAAGGTTTCCTGAGAATGAAATATATCCAACCGCTCCGGCATATACATTTCTTTTTTCATGCTCTAACGTATTAATAATTTCCATCGCCCTTATTTTCGGAGCACCTGATACTGTACCAGCTGGTAAACAATACGCTAATGCATCAAATCCACTCGTTTGTTTTCGCAATGTTCCGTAAACTTCAGATACAATGTGCATAACGTGAGAGTATTTTTCTACTTTCATATATTTATCTATCGTCACAGAGCCAATTTCACTTACTCTGCCAATATCATTTCGTCCTAGGTCCACAAGCATCATATGCTCTGCTCGCTCTTTCTCATTTCCTAACAGTTCTTTTTCGATTTCCTTATCTTCCTGCTTCGTTTTCCCTCTCGGCCTCGTACCAGCAATTGGGTTTGTCATCACTTTATCCTCTCTTACTGATAACAAACTTTCCGGCGAAGAGCCAAGTACAACATAATCTTGAAAATCGATATAGAACATATATGGTGATGGATTTGCAATTCGAAGTTTCCGGTATAATGCAAATGGATCTCCAATACATTCACTTTGCAAACGCTGGGATAATACAACTTGGAAAATATCTCCGGCCCGAATATATTCTTTCGCTGTTTCTACCATTTCACAAAATTCTTTTTCAGTTATTGAAGAAGTGAATGATAATATTGATTGTATTTCATTTACTTCCGCTTCTTCTCCCTTTAGCACTTCCTCTTTGTATACTTGCAATCTTTCGTATACTTCTTCATAAGAAGCTGAATCGTCTTCCCTGCATACATATACAAATGACAACTTTTGGCGTAAATGATCGTAAACGGTAAACTCACGATATAGTAAAAGGTGTACTTCTGGAATATTTAATGGATCGTGTAAATCTGCTCCAATGTTTTCATACTGCCGAATGACGTCATAGCCAATATATCCAACTGCTCCCCCGCAAAACGGAAATGGACTGTCTACTTGCGCTGGTGCGATTACCTCTTCTAGCATTTGTAGTACGTTACCCTGCAGCTTTTCTTTTTTCCCATACATCATTCGCTCTACTTCTATACCAACGCTTTTCACTTCTCCATAAGGATTACACCCTAAGTAAGAATAGCGCCCTTTATCTTGATGAAGCTGCGAACTTTCTAATAAAAACTTTTTCTTTCCCTTCATACGTCTATATAAAGAAATTGGCGTAATGCTATCTCCTTCTTCTTCAGCAATTACTAAAAATGTGTTTCTTTGTTCTTTTTGCTTCATAAATTCCTCTTTTGTCATCATGCCTTTCACCTCACTCTGAAAAATAAAAAAGTCCCCTACATATCGAAATATGTAGAGGACGATAAATTTACCGTGGTACCACCTCAGGTTGGACGCAAAAGCATCCCGCTTTATTCAGGTACAAAATATATACCTTATCCTTGTAACGGCGGAACCCGGGTTGCCTACTGAAAATAATTGTTCAGCATACCTCTCGTAAGCCCATTCCGTATATGGCACCGCACCGGGCTCCCACCTGTCCCCGGCTCTCTGAAACGTCTCCAATATACGTACTCTTCTTACTTAAACGATTTAACATATTTAATTTTTTGTACACAAAAAGGGAGTACTCATCCTATAGAAAGGACGGGTACTCCCGTGGTGCCACCTTAATTCGTTACGAATGTAACGCACTTTGCCGTATCAAAAAATAATACGTGTCTCTTGTATCGATGAGATCATGTCGCCAAAGCCTACTTCTTTCGTTTCGGTTTGGAAGCTCCGAAGCCCATTCCACATCAATCCCATACTGATTCGCACCAACCATCAGCTCTCTGACATGTTCATCATGTGTACTCTTCTTCATCAACGCTTGCATTTTTTTAAGTTGCACTCATTATAGACCTAACTTTTTTCACAAGTCAATACTTTTTTAAAAAAAATTATTTCTCCCTTCTTTCAATATTATATTGACAAAACAACGTGTTTTTATGTAAATATAATAAATACTCTATTAAAATTAAGGTTTTTTCGTCTGAAATTTATATATTTAAAAAGTAAAACGATATCAAAAAACGCTTACATTTCTGAAAATTCATATTTGTATATGGATTTTTCAGAATAATCATGATAGATTATAAATATGCAAAATGCATCAAAAGACATGACAAAAGGAAGGGGAACTACATGAGTACGCAGATGTTAACTTTAACTTCTATCTCTATTTACATGCTCGGGATGTTAGTAATCGGCTATTTCGCCTACAAACGAACGTCCAACTTAACAGATTATATGCTTGGCGGGCGTACACTAGGCCCCGCAGTAACAGCATTAAGTGCTGGAGCATCCGATATGAGTGGTTGGCTTTTAATGGGATTACCCGGTGCAATGTTTAGCGTTGGATTAAGTAGTAGTTGGATTGCGATCGGCCTAACACTAGGCGCATACGCAAACTGGCTTTATGTCGCTCCTCGCTTACGTACCTACTCTGAAATTGCAAACAACTCTATTACTATTCCAGAATTTTTGGAACACCGTTTCCACGACAAATCTCACATGCTACGCTTAGTATCCGGACTTGTTATTATGATTTTCTTTACTTTCTATGTAGCTTCAGGATTAGTTTCAGGCGCTGTATTATTTGAAAATTCATTTGGTATGAACTATCATGTTGGATTACTCATTGTAGCAGGCGTTGTTGTAGCTTACACATTATTTGGTGGTTTCTTAGCAGTAAGTTGGACAGACTTCGTGCAAGGAATCATTATGGTAGTTGCCCTTATTCTTGTTCCTATCGTAACAATTATGAATACAAACGGACTTGGACCTGCATTTGATACAATTCGATCTGTAGATCCAACACGTCTAGATATTTTTAAAGGTGCCTCTACTTTAGGAATGATTTCTTTATTCGCATGGGGCCTTGGTTATGTTGGACAACCTCATATCATCGTACGCTTTATGGCAATTTCGTCTGTAAAAGAAATTAAAAGCGCGCGAAGAATTGGTATGAGCTGGATGATTTTCTCTGTTGTCGGAGCTATGTTTACTGGTCTTATCGGTATTGCTTACTATTCACAACAAGGTTTGACATTATCTAACCCAGAGACAATTTTCCTTGAACTTGGAAAAATTTTATTCCATCCACTTATTACTGGATTTTTATTAGCCGCTATTTTAGCCGCTATTATGAGTACAATTTCTTCTCAGCTTCTCGTTACTTCAAGTGCAGTAACAGAAGACTTATATAGAACATTCTTTAAGCGTTCTGCTTCTGATAAAGAACTTGTATTTGTCGGTCGTATGGCTGTTCTTGGTGTTGCTTTAATTGGGTGTGCATTAGCGCTTAAACAAAATGATACGATTTTAGCTCTTGTTGGATATGCTTGGGCTGGATTTGGTTCTTCATTTGGACCTGCTATTTTATTAAGCTTATATTGGAAACGTATGACGAAATGGGGCGCGCTTGCTGGTATGATTTCAGGTGCAGCCACAGTAATTATTTGGACACAGTTTAAGTTCCTAAAAGATTTCTTATATGAAATGATTCCTGGTTTCGCTATTAGTTTAATAGTGATCATAATTGTTAGTTTACTAACTAAACCTTCAAAAGAAGTTGAAGAGCAATTTGAGAATTTTGAAAAACAACATATTCATAATCTATAAAAAGAAAGCTCTGCTGTTACGATAACAGCAGAGCTTTCTTTTAACCGCATTTCGACAATATTCTTCTCGAATTTAACAATTTCTTTATGTTTCGTTAAATTTACTATAACATTCTTCCTTTATATTATTAGTATCGACACCTATACAGAAAGGGGACTCCACAATGTTAGCATCTTTACAGCAACAACATATAAGAAAATTTTCACCTATCACAAACACTTCTACTTCTCTTTTAAACATACAATCTAATCCATCCAAAATTTCAATTGCTCCTTCTGTTATATCTGTAATTGGTATTCATATACAGAAAAATAAGCTTAAAATAAAAACCGGACAAAGTGCCGATTTATCAGCTTCCGTTTTGCCAATGCAGGCAAAGAATCAAGAGCTTATTTGGACAAATATGAACTCCGACGTCATCACCATCTATCCGAAAGGTGAGACAGTAACGATTACTGGAAAAAGTGCAGGGAGAGCAGTCGTAATTGTCACAACTGCTGAAGGAAAATTCCGCGACTTATGTATCGTTCACGTACAATCTTATATGACAAATCCAAAGTGACATAAAGAGAGTAGATATGAATCCACTCTCTTACTTTATTTCAATCCCAGTTTTTTTTCTTTTTAACAACAAAATAAATCCTTCTTTATTTCTTGGAGAAATAAGTTCTGTTTCATATGGTCCATAAACAATTTCTAATCGATCGAATGATAGTGCATAGGCGGCTAACGGATTTTTCGTGCTCGAAATTTGTTTTATATCTCGTATAAATATGCACTTTTTAACGAAACCCGATCTAATAGTAATTGTTTCTTCCCCAACAATATATTTTGTTGAAAACCAACTCCAAATAAATAGTATGGCTAAAGGAATTGTAAAAAATAAAAGAAAATATTCTCTCCCTGCAAATATCGGAGCAAAACAGACACCTACAACAATACAAAGAATTGGATATAACCATGCATCTTTTTTTGATGGAAATTCCACTAAACTTCCTCTCCCTTGATTTAAGTCAATGAATCTCCTCCTCTTCCCTATTACAATGAAAACAACATTAGAATAGGAGGACGTATTATGACTGAGCGAAATTTTGCCTTATTTGCAGGCACTTCTCTTCTTATCATGGCATTCACTGCATTTTTTTCTTACGGTTTTGTTCACGGAAATCTCGTTGTACCAAGTAATGCGAGCACGACACTCCATAATATTCAAACTTCAAGTTCACTTTTCAAAGCAGAAATTTTCGGATGGATTATCATTTTTATTACGGATATTATCGCCTCGTGGGCTCTTTATTTCTTTCTAAAACCTATCCATACTAGCCTCTCATTGCTAGCTACCTGTCTTCGTCTTATGTATACAGCTATACTTGGTATTGCTATATTCAATTTAACATTTGTATTACTTCTTTCAAAAAGCACAGTTGCTAATTCAGAAGCATATACAATGTTATTTCTAGAAGCTTTTGAATACATTTGGTCTGTTGGATTAATCAATTTCGGCTTACATCTTCTCACCTTAGGATACGTAACCTTTCAATCTAAAAACATACCGAAAACTATTAGTATATTACTGCTCATTGCTGCAATCGGCTATATCATCATTAACGTAATGAATACGATGTTTCCACAATATGATGCGATTATTTCCATTCTTAACGTTGTCTTTCAACTACCGATGATCGCAGGTGAACTAGGATTTAGTATATGGCTATTGCTTAGAGGTGGAAAAAACTCTACTGTTTGAGTCGTTTCTTAATTCTGCTTAATGATTCTGGCGTAATACCTAGATAACTTGCCAATTGATATTGAGGAACACGATCGATTAAATGAGGTCGTTTTTGTAATAATGATTTGTAGCGCTCTTCTGGTGTCGATGTAATAAATAATGTAAGTTCTTCTTGTACTTCACCAAAATTGTATTCAATCATTTGGCGCGTCATTTCTTCTAACTGTGAATATTTCTTATACATGTCCTTTGCACTATACAGATCGCCAACTACAACTAGACAATCTTCTAGGCACGTTAACGTATGTGGGGATAATTTATCTTGTTTATGATGGTTGAAATTCGCGATTGCTTGTTCTTCTGTATAAAAATTTGATGTAACTTCTTTTCCAGATTCATCTATACAATGCTGCCTCACGCATCCTTTTAATACAAAATAACATTTAGATGGAACATCTCCTTGCCCTAGGAGCACTGTTCCTTTTTTATACTCTTCAATTTGTAATTCTTCTACGATCATGCGCTGCTGTTCTTCACTTAATGTTGTAAGATTTGTCATGTATTTCATTAAAATCTCTTTCATTTAGTCTCTCCTTCCCCCTCTATATTTGTATGCGAAACGTATGATGTAACTCCACTATATATTATCTTTTTTCATGCTACATGGCGGGAATTCCCCCTATTAATCTGTTTTATTTTCTGCATGGAACAAAAAAAAGAGAAGTTACCAATAACTTCTCTTTTCGTATATTAGAATAAACTCGTTATAATTCCTGTGTATAAGCCGGTTCGTTCACCACATTTTTTGCTGTTCGCTTTTGTTGCTGTAGTAAGAAAACAGATACACCAAACAATACGAGCATGCTACCGATAATTTGCATTGCGTTTAATTTCTCTCCAAGTAAGAAGAAAGCTAGTATAGATGCCCCAACTGGTTCTCCTAAAATACTCATTGAAATCGTTGTTGCATTTACGTAATTTAATAACCAATTATTAATGACGTGTGACACTGTCGGCACAATCGCAAGTAAAAGAAAAATACTCCAATCCCACTTCGTATAGCCTGTAAATGGCACTTGAAGTATAACGTTATAAATCGCTATAAATATACCAGCGAAGGCAAATACAGTGAAACTATAAAACCAATGAGATACTTTCTTTACTGTCGTTTGTCCGATAAATAAATAACCGACAACTGCAATTACACTTAAAAAGGATAATATATCCCCATAAATTGCTTGCTCACTTAGCCCTAAATCTCCCCAGCCAATACACATTACGCCTAGTATCGCAATTCCCATCGTCGCAATTGCTGGATAGGTTGTTCTTTCTTTAAATAAGAAAAAACCTCCCACTAAAGATACGATCGGTTGAAGTGCTAAAATAATCGTCGAACTAGCAACTGTCGTATGCTTTAAGGATTCAAACCATAGAAGAAAATGAAGAGCTAAAAAGAAACCAGATCCAATTAAAAATCCCCAATCTTTTATTTGAATCCTACTAAACTCTTCCCGTTTTTTCCAAACGATCGGCAGCATAATAAGTACGATAATCCATAATCGATACATACTTAAAACGGAAGATGGTGCTGAGGACATCTTTGCAAAAACAGCTGCGAATGAAATTGCTATAATGGAAATTGCTAGTGGTAGTGCGATTGATCTTTCTTGTTTCAAATCCTGTCTCCCCTCTCACCTGTAAAAAATCCCACTTCATTATATCCGTTTTCTTTCACAACTTAAATACTAATTTTTTAGATTCTTCGTACCATTATGGTAAAATAGAAATTAAGGCACCTATTAGTGATTATTTCTTTCCTTTTCACTACAAGCGTTGCTCTTACAATCATTACAGTAAATTTTTATTTAGGGGGATATACATGAATCAAACAATAGGGAGAATTGAAGAAATTTCATTTTTTAGTACATCACTTCAAGAGGAGCTTACACTTCTTGTTTATTTACCAGTAAATTACACACCTCTCCATAAGCATACGGTTGTTATTGCACAAGATGGTAGAGATTATTTTCAGCTTGGTAAAGCGCACCGTGTAATTGAGCGTCTTCGTGAAACTGAAGAAATCGACCGCACAATTATTGTCGGTATTCCATATAAAAATGTACACGATCGTAAGGAAAAATATTTCCCAAATGATGTAAAGAATGCTACTTACATTCGTTTCCTTGCTCATGAGCTTGCTCCATATATTGATGCAAATTATCCAACATATCAAATGGGTAAAGGACGCGTTTTAATTGGAGATTCTCTCGGCGGTACAGTTTCCTTCATGACCGCACTTATGTATCCGCATACATTTGGTAAGGTCGTTATGCAATCACCATTTGTTGATGAAACAGTCATGAACTTAGCAAAAGATTTCAAAAATCCGGGGGCGCTAGATCTTTATCACGTAATTGGGACCGAAGAAACAGCTGTCAAGCGTACAGACGGACAAGTATCTGATTTCGTAGAACCGAATCGCGAGTTAAATAAACTACTTACAGATAGAAATTTCATCACGCATTATGAAGAGTTTGAAGGGAATCACACATGGAAATATTGGCAAGCAGATTTACCAAAAGCATTTTCTCATATTCTATCAATGAAATAATAGAGAGCGGTATTCAGAATAATTTGATATAATAGATAGAGAGATTTATTCTCAAAATCTAACTAGACTTGCAAAGGGAGGAATTGGAACATGAAATTAGGAATTGTAATTTTCCCATCAAAAATGATTCAAGATAAAGCGAACGGATTACGTAAACGTTATGATCCGCATTACGCATTAGTTCCGCCACATATTACATTGAAAACACCCTTTGAGACGCAAGATGAACAATTAGAATCGATTGTGAATGAGTTACATACAATCGCAAATAAAACGAACCCTTTCACCCTTCATGTTGGGAAAGTCGGTTCATTCGCACCTGTTAATAATGTTCTTTATTTTAAAGTAGAAAAAACACCTGAACTTACTTTCTTAAATGAAGAAATGCATAATGGTTTCTTTACACAAGAGCGCGAGTACTCTTTCGTACCTCATTTAACAATCGGTCAAGACTTATCAGACGCAGAGCACGCTGATGTATTAGGTCGATTACGTATGAAAGATTTCTATTATGAGCAACCAATCGATCGTTTCCACCTTCTATACCAATTAGAAAATGGAACGTGGACTGTACATGAAACATTCCACCTTGGAAAGGAGAACAACTAATTTGCACGCACAAATCGTACAAACGGACGAACAACTAAGAGATGCATTCTCTGTACGTAAGCAAGTATTTGTAAATGAGCAACGTGTTTCTGCAGAAGAAGAGTATGATGAGTTTGAAGAGATTTCAACACACGTTGTTATATATGATAATGATGTTCCAGTTGGTGCTGGCCGCTTCCGCATCGTTGATGGAATAGGAAAAATGGAGCGCATTTGCGTACTAGCTTCACATCGTAAAAAAGGCATTGGTAAAATCATTATGGATGCACTTGAAGCGTATGCGAAGGAAGAGTCTCTACCGAAATTGAAACTCCATGCTCAAACACATGCTGAATTTTTCTATAAAAAGCTAGGATACGTGACGGCTTCTGATGTGTTTATGGAAGCAAATATCCCACACGTCGTAATGATAAAAGAATTATAATTTTGTAGCAGGAGGTAGCCCCTCCTGTTTTTTACATTGCTATTTTCTTTTTCTTCCGCTAAAGTTAAATGTTGATGCTATAGTTTTGAAGGTGAATATATGACACAAGAAAAATTTTCACAAAAACCGTTAACACACGCTGGCATTCCGCAAGCGGCGTATCATATTCCGAAAACATCTACCCATTTAATTATGGAAGAAGATGCAGATGCGGCGTATTTCCGCGCATTAGAACAGCAAGGTGTTTATTTAAATGAAAAACAGTTAGAAGCAGTGCAAACGACAGAAGGACCTGTCCTTACACTAGCTGGTGCTGGAAGTGGTAAAACATCTGTTTTAACAACTCGCGTTGGTTATTTAGTTAATGTAAAACATGTCCATCCGCGAAATATTTTACTGCTGACGTTTACACAAAAAGCAGCTGAAGAAATTCGAAGCCGTGTAGCGAATTTACCTGGTATGAATCATGCCGCAAGTAGCTATGTCGTTGCTGGTACATTCCACTCTGTCTTTTTAAAATTGCTTCGTAGTCAAGGATATAATCAGCAAATTTTAGCAAATGAAAAACATAAACAAATTATGATAAAGAAAATTTTGAAAGAATTGCGCTTAAAAGACGATTATGATGCCGAAACTATACTCGCTATGATTTCACTTGAGAAAAACAACTTGAATCGTCCGAAAGATGTAAAAGCGAAAACACCGGTTGAACAAGAGTTCAAAGAAGTATACGAACGTTTCGAAGAGGTAAAACAACGACACAATTATATCGATTTTGATGACATCTTATTAGAAATGTATTATATGTTAGAAAATAACGCTCCCCTGCTTACTCAATTACAAGAGCGTTTTCATTACATTGAAGTAGATGAGTTTCAAGATACGTCGTATGCACAATATGAAATTGTAAAATTGTTAGCCACGCCGAGAAATAATTTATTTATCGCAGGTGATGACGATCAAGCGATTTATGGCTGGCGAGGGGCAAGTCACCAAATTATTTTATCTTTTCCAAAGGAATTTGATAATACTACAATTATCGCACTTAATACGAATTATCGATCTAATCCATTTATCGTAGGACTTGGAAATGAAGTTATTAAGCTCAATCAAGAACGGTTTGATAAAGAGCTATATTCTGTTCGTAACGATGGCATACAGCCGTTTTATGCACGACCTGCGACAACTCTTGATGAAGCAAATCAAATTTTGCAACTCATTCAGGAAAAAGTAGATAGTGGTGAACGAAATTATAAAGATTTTTGTTTATTATATCGTACACATTCTGTAAGCCGTTCTTTACTTGATCAGCTTACAATTCATAAGATTCCATTTATTAAACATGGAGCGAGCCAATCGTTCTACGAACATTCTTTAATTAGGCCCGTATTAGATCACTTACGACTCGTGCTTGAACCGTTCCGCCTCGAATCACTTTCAAATATATTACCAACAATGTATATTGGCCGTGATGAGTGCATTTCATTTATTGAACGTGAACAATGGAAATATGGTGAGGGCCGTTTCCCTTCTCTTCTTCATTTTCTATTACTAAACCCAAGCTTGAAACCTTTTCAAGTTAAAAAAGTAAATGAGCGAATCGATTTTATTAAGTTTATAAAAGAACTTGAACCGAAAAAAGCATTGAAAGAAATTATTCATGGTAAAGGAAAGTATTTAGAGTACTTACAAAGTAATGATCGTTCTTCCTTTACGATGCATAAGGACATACAAGAAGAAATGTTAGAAGAATTAATGGAATCAGCAACTCGCTTTACGGATATTCCAGCTTACTTACAATTTATTAACGAGGCCATTCAAGGTCAAAAAGAAATGGAAGCATTAAAAACAATGCCGCAAAAAGATGCTGTATCGCTTATGTCAATTCATAATGCGAAAGGCCTTGAGTTTCCATGCGTCTTTTTACTCGGAGCAAGCGATGGTATATTGCCGCATACTTCTTCTTTAAAAGATGCAAATGACCGTGTGACGGAGACTTCTGAAGCATTAGAAGAAGAACGACGATTACTCTATGTCGCCATTACACGCGCAAAAGAAGAACTTTACATTTCCTCCCCGCAATTTTTCAGAGGAAAGAAACTAGATATATCTCGTTTTCTATACACTACGCAAAAAGATTTACCTGAAAAGACATCCATTAAATAATGGGTGTCTTTTTCCATATCACGATATGTACATCCCCTCTATATAAATTCCCTGTTTCTATCCTGAGAATTAACGTAATATCAACCATATCCCGTTCATATTGTAATAGTGTATGTCAGAACTCACGATAAGGAGTGAACATAATGAGCTGCAATTGTAATGAAGATCATCAACACCATGATTGTGATTTCAACTGTGTATCTAATGTCGTTCGTTTTATACATGAACTACAAGAATGTGCAACCACAACATGTGGATCTGGTTGCGAAGTTCCATTTTTAGGAGCACATAACACTGCATCAGTAGCGAATACACGTCCTTTTATTTTATACACAAAAGCTGGAACACCTTTTGAAGCATTTGCACCATCTGCAAGCCTTACTAGCTGCCAATCTCCAATTTTCCGTGTAGAGAGTATAGATGATGATGACTGTGCTGTATTGCGTGTATTAACCGTAGTTTTAGGTGATGGTACCTCTGTACCACCTGGTGATGATCCAATCTGTACATTTTTAGCTGTACCAAATGCAAGATTAGTATCAACCTCCTCTTGTATTACTGTTGATTTAAGTTGCTTCTGCGCTATTCAATGCTTACGCGATGTTTCTATATAAAACTGAATACTAATTTAAGCATGGATTGGGTGGCAGATGATTCTGCCACCCAATCCATGCTTAAAAGGTATTATTATGTATTTTTTATAAAATTGGGAACTTGTCTAGAACATAGAACCTGTCCTTTTCATTAACTAAAAGTAGAAACAGATAAAGGAGTGAAAAACATGTTCTCTTCTGATTGCGAATTTAATAACATTGATTGTGAGGCGAAACCAGCTAGTACACTACCTGCCTTCGGTTTTGCTTTCAACGCTTCTGCACCTCAGTTCGCTTCACTATTCACACCACTACTATTACCTAGCGTAAGTCCAAACCCAAATATTACTGTTCCTGTAATAAATAATACAGTAAGTGTCGGAGACGGTATTCGAATTCAAGTAGCTGGTATTTATCAAATCAGTTATACATTAACGATCAGTCTTGATAACGTTCCTACTGCACCAGAAGCTGGTCGTTTCTTCTTATCATTAGGTACACCAGCTAACATTATTCCTGGATCAGGTACAGCGGTTCGCTCTAACGTTATTGGTACTGGTGAAGTAGACGTATCCAGTGGTGTTATTCTTATTAACTTAAACCCTGGTGACTTAATTCAAATTGTACCAGTTGAACTGCTTGGAACTGTAGACATCCGTGCTGCAGCATTAACAGTTGCACAAATTAGCTAGTAAAAAGCGGTATTTCTTAATTGAAATACCGCTTTTTATTTTTACAATAAAAAACACTCACCGTAACATGAGTGTTTCATTCTTCATATTGTTTTATTGTATTCTTCTTTTTCCCACAGTTGCATCCCTTTTTTTTCACAAATCCTTGTTGCTGTAACTGTTCTTGATATGCCTGTTGGTGTGCTTGTTGCTGTTGCTGTATGTTATACCACTGCTGTAGATCATATGAATTTTGCCTTGGATTATTGCTCACAGCAAACATCTCCTCTACTGTCAATTCTGTCTATTTACTATATGAACAACTCTTTATTTCCGTTCCCGCATCCTCTTAAACTCCGCTTTTTCTAACATCATGAAGATTTATCCCGATTGGTGCGGGCTGATAATTAGCGGGGAATGCCCCACACTGATTAAATTTTCACTTTATTATTCTCCCATAAAATATCCTGTAATTGTTTCAATGATTGCTGCTGCACCTGCAATGGCTAATAATGCTAGTACAGGCTCTGCAACAATAGGAATCCATTTATATAAAACTAATAAAAAAGCACTAACCCACACACCTGTACACCAATAGCAGCTTAATAATTCTCCCATCCACTTTCTTAATCCTTTTCCTTTCACCTTTGTAAAAGTCGATACACTTCCATCAGGCTCTGTAATCTCTAACTCATCAATAAACGGTCTTCGCAAAAAAGCTGTAATTTTATCATAAACAATAAGACGAGTTAACCTAAATGCAGCTAGCGCAAAAATAAAAAATAAAAGCCAGCTTGTAAATAACATAATTCCACCTTCCCTATCCTCTTTAGCCTATTTAAAAAAAAAGGTCTTAAGATTGTGACCAAATCTCCCCCACTCCAATATCTTATTAATGTAAATACAAACAAGAAGATAAGGAGTGACATTAATGAGTTGTAACGAAAATAAACACCATAGCTCTTCTCACTGCGTAGTTGACGTCGTAAAATTCATCAATGAACTACAAGATTGCTCTAGTTCAACATGTGGTTCTGGTTGTGAAATTCCATTTTTAGGAGCACACAATACAGCAGCAGTAGCAAATACACGCCCTTTTATTTTATACACAAAAGCTGGAACGCCATTTGAAGCATTTGCACCATCTTCAAACCTTACTAACTGCCAATCTCCAATTTTCCGTGTAGAAAGCGTAGATGACGATAGCTGTGCTGTCCTACGTGTGTTAACTGTAGTATTAGGTGATGGGTCTCCTGTACCACCTGGCGACAATCCAATTTGTACGTTTTTAGCTATACCAAATGCAAGATTAATCTCGACATCTACTTGCATTACTGTTGATTTAAGCTGCTTCTGTGCTATTCAGTGCTTACGCGACGTTTCTATAGTTAAGTAAACTAAAAAACTATTGGGGTGGTAGAAGCTTTCTACCACCTTTACATATTTAAAAGCCGGCCATATCAATCGTTTTGATGTCTTCTATAGATAATCGAATATCTCTCATACTATTTGGTGGCATAATGGATACAATGCCATTACGGTAAGATATAATCGATCCTATATATGAGACGGTCGTCGTTCTTATTCTACATCTTACTTTTGGAATGTAATGAGGACGATTTAATAAAAAATGAATTTTTTCTTCATTATTCATATCCTTAAAGGATTTATTGTAAGGGACCGTTCTCACTTGCTCTTCCTCTACTTTTTCTTCCACCTCCACTTGAGGCTCCTCTCGTGGTTCTTGTTTCTCTTGTTCTACCACTTCTTCCACAGCACTACTTACAATACTTTCATTTCTATTACTTTGCTCTTTTTGATCCTCATCTTCGAAATTCGTTAAAATAATTCTTTTTATTTTCGGTGCAGCGAGTTCTAAATTTACTTGTGCAATATATAACAACGGTTTTCCAACTGTTGAACTTTTATTTTTATTCTTCACACTCGTCCCTCCCACTTCCATACGTAGCTGGATAAATCGTGTACTATTATAGTTATATTCATAACGTGGCTAGAACTTTCGTTAAAAATCGTTCTTTCTGGGAACAATTAAAAAGGACAGTCTCAACGTTTAGAGACTGTCCTTTTTAAACTTTAATTCCTATTATATTTATCCTAAAATATGATATCCTGAATCAACATGAATGTTTTCACCTGTTACTCCGCGTGCTAAATCACTGAATAAGAATACTGCTGTATCTCCAACTTCTTCTGGAGTCGTCGCACGACGAAGTGGTGCGCGTTCCTCAATTTCTTTTAAGATTGAGTTAAAGTCGCCTACACCTTTCGCAGATAACGTACGAATTGGTCCTGCAGAAATAGCGTTAACGCGAATGCCATGTTGTCCTAAATCGTTCGCTAAATATTTCACGCTAGCTTCTAACGAAGCTTTCGCAACACCCATAACGTTATAATTTTTCACAACGCGCTCGCCGCCAAGGTATGTTAAAGTTAAAATATTTCCGCCTTCTGTCATCACTTTCTTCGCTTCTCTTGCTACAGCTGTTAAAGAGAATGCACTAATATTTTGTGCAAGTAAAAATCCATCGCGAGAAGTATCTACAAATTCGCCTTTTAAATCATCACGATTTGCAAAAGCAATACAGTGTGCAACACCGTGAATTGTACCAACTTCTTGCTTAATAGTTTCAAAGCAAGCTGTAAGTTCTTCATCATTCGTTACATCACAAGGTAATACAAGTGATTCTTGTCCTTCTAATGTTTCCGCTAGTTCACGAACATTTCTTTCTAAACGCTCTCCTGCATATGTGAATATTAATTTTGCACCTGCATTATGCAAAGAGCGAGCAATTCCCCATGCAATACTTCTTTGGTTCGCAACGCCCATAACAACAAATGTTTTCCCTTGTAATAGTTCCATGATATATCCTCCCAGAAATACTTATACTTGTTATTAGTACCTGATACTATAATTATAGTACCATAAAACCTCTTAAAGGCAAACAAAAAAGTCACTAACATAAATTTGTTAATGACTTTTTGTTTCTATAAAAAACCTTTCTAATCCTTCTTCCCAAGTAGGCATTTGTAAAAAACCATTTAATTGTAGCATTTTATGCTGAAAGATCGAATATTTCGGTCTCACTGCCGCCGATCCAAATTCCTCAGTCGACACAGGTAACACATTCACTCTTATTTTTGTATGCGAAAATATTTTTTGAGCAAATTCAAACCAAGAACATGAACCGCGATTTGATACGTGATACGTACCGTATAAGGATGTATGAATGAGCTTATTAATCACAGTAATTAAATCCGCCACGTACGTAGGAGAACCAACTTGATCAGCTACAACAGATATGTTTTCTCTCTCTTTTCCTAATCGTAGCATCGTTTTCACAAAATTATTTCCATACTTACCATACAACCACGATGTACGAACTATAAAATATTTATTATGTAACTCTTTTACGAACTGCTCTCCTGCAAATTTAGAAGCTCCATATATATTTATCGGTGCTGGATTATGAAATTCATGATAGCCATCCGGTTTGTCACCTGGAAATACATAATCGGTACTGACATACACTAACTTAGCCCCTACTAATTGTGAAGCAACCGCTACATTTCGAGCTCCAATCGCATTTATTAAGTAAGCAAGATCCTGTTCTTTCTCAGCACCATCTACCTTCGTATACGCTGCACAATGAACAATTGTATGTGGCTTTATTTCTTGTACCACTTGCTTAATTCGGGATATATTTGTTACATCTAATAACTTTTTATCAAATGGATATATGTCATATTCCTCAGAATTCAACTCTTCTTGTAGTTGCTTCCCTAGCTGACCGTTCGCTCCCGTTATAATAATCCGTTCTTTCATCTATATGCCCCTTACTTTTCTTTTAGTGGTTTCCACCAGTCCACATTGTTTTTATACCATTCCACCGTTTCTTTTAATCCTTGTTCGAACGTATACTTCGGTTCCCATTCAAACTCATTCTTCATTTTTTGTGCATCAATCGCATAACGACGGTCGTGACCTAAACGGTCTGTTACAAATTCAATATCTTTTTTCGTTTTCCCTAAAATTTTTATAATTTGTTCCACAACATCTACATTTGTTTTTTCGTTATTTCCGCCGATATTATACACCTCTCCTACACATCCCTTATGCAAAACGGTGTCAATTGCACTACAATGATCCGTTACATGCAGCCAATCCCTTACATTCAATCCATCACCATATAATGGTAGTTTCTTTCCTTCAAGCGCATTCGTAACCATTAACGGAATTAATTTCTCAGGATATTGGTACGGTCCGTAGTTATTAGAACAACGCGTTATAATAACCGGTAATTGATACGTTTCATAATAAGATAAGGCTATCATGTCGCTACTCGCTTTACTTGAAGAATATGGACTATTAGGAGCTAGCGGGGTTTCCTCGGTAAACTTTCCTGTTTTCCCTAAAGAACCGTATACTTCATCTGTTGATACTTGCACGAGTTTAATATGTGAATATTTTTTCACTAACTCCAACAGCGTGACTGTACCTATTACATTCGTATCATAAAAAGGAATTGGGTTTTCAATACTACGATCCACATGTGATTCAGCTGCGAAATTTACAATTACTTGCACGTCACGTTCCTTAACAACATGTTCCAGCAGCTCTCCATTTTGGATTTTCCCTTTTACAAATGAGTAGTTAGGATTTTCTTGAATAGACTTTACATTATTTAAATTCCCGCTATATGTTAATGCATCGTAATTAATGATTTTATATGTTTCATAGTTTTTTAACATATAGTGAATGAAATTACTTCCAATAAATCCAGCTCCACCTGTAACTAATATATTCATAAACAACTCTCCTACTTAAAAACTATCTTCATATTCCTGAAGTAATGGTAATATTCGATCCTTATCGGACAAGATAGGATTTGATACCGGCCATGGAATTGATAATTCTTTATCTTCCCAAAGCAAACCGGAATCGTGATTAGCACTATAATACTCATCTACTTTATACATAACAATTGTATGAGGTACAAGTGTACAAAAACCATGAGCAAATCCTTTCGGCACTAATAATTGCCTATGATTATCCGCACTTAAAATATAACCTCTCCACTTTTTAAATGTAGGTGAATCTTTTCGCAAATCAACGATAACATCATATATTGCACCTTGCATAACTTGAATGAGTTTCGTTTGTGCTTTCGGATTTTTTTGAAAGTGTAGCCCTCGAATCGTCCCCGAATGCGCTGAATAAGATACGTTATCTTGCAGAAATGAATGCGTAATCCCTAACGATTCTAGCATCTTCTTATTATAACTTTCAGTAAAAAAACCTCGCTCGTCTTCAAACAATCTCGGTTCTAACAATTTCGCATCGGTAAAATTTGTTTCTACAACTTTCATATTTTCACCTATTCTCCATTAAACTGTTTCCCAAAGTTTATATCCCGCGCTAACGTATTCGCTCTTTGAAGAGAAGCATGCGTTCCCGCATCAGTCCACCAGCCACTCATTTCATTATAAGTAAGTACTCCTCGTTTTAAATACCAATTATTAATATCTGTAATTTCAAGTTCCCCTCTTGCGGAAGGTTTTAATTCTTTTATATAAGAAAAGACTTTCGAATCATACAAATAAATTCCCGTAACAGCATAAGAACTTTTCGGCTCATTCGGCTTTTCTTCAATTTCAATTATTTTTCGGCCTTTAATATGCGCTACACCAAATCGCTCGGGATCTTCTACAGATTGAAGCAGCACTTTAGCCCCTTCTTTTTGACTTGCAAACTCTTCAACATACGGGCAAATATCATCTGAAAAGATATTATCTCCTAATATAACTACCATCCGATCATTTCCTACGAAATCTTCACAAAGTCCTAGCGCCTGCGCAATCCCACCCGCCTTATCCTGCACACGATACGTAAAGGATACACCAAACTCTTGACCACTTCCTAGAAAGCTCACAACATCTCCCATATGCTCTTTACCTGTAATAATCATAATATCTGTAATTTCACATCGCTTCAGCTTATATACCGCATGATAAATCATCGGATACCGCCCAACGGGAAGTAAATGTTTATTCGTTACTTTCGTTATTGGATATAATCTCGATCCTGTCCCGCCTGCTAAAATAATCCCTTTCATCCTTCATCTCTCCCTTATGATGGAGATAGCACCTCTTTATAATGTTCCACAAAAATTTCCCGGTATTTCTCATATGTATCCGCATCAAACTCATCTCCGTTGTAATGAATACACCATAGATTTGCTTGATTAGGGATACCAATTAAATATCCAGCCTTTTGAAATTCTAAAGACTGTGACACATCATAGAAATGGAATCCTTGAAACAAATCCTCTCGCCACGGAATATCATACTGCGTTGCCATGAGTAAACCATCGATTGCTTGCACTGACATAAAAGATTGATTTCCATAAAACCCCTGATCTAAATTTAATAATTGATAATTCTGCCTTCTATGTTCAATCACTTTCCCTACTAAATTTTTCCCTTCCCACCATATCCCGTTACTCGGTAAAAACTGAGCACCAGCTACTCCAATTAAACCAAGCTTTTCATTTTCTTTAAAAAGAGAAATGAGGGTACAAAACATATCACGATTAATAAGGTAAGTATCTTGATGTATATATACTTTATATTTCGCCGGATATGAAAGTGCTCGATTGTACGCACTTGCCATACTTTTCGCATCTCGTATCGGAAAAATTTGCACTACATAGCCAGTTGGAACAACAATGTTTCTTATTTGCCTTTCGCATTGCTCGAAAAGCTCTTCATTATTTACACAAACAACGACTAATATTGTATGATCTTTCATTTTGTAGCCCTCTATTCTTCCTTATTCACATCTGACATATAGTTCTCTACAAATACTTTTCTATACTTTTCATAGTTCGTCATATTTACATCAAAATGATAATGAATACACCAAGCATCACGCTGCACAGGGACACCGACTGTATACCCAGCTTTTTTAAATTCAAAAGATTGGGATACATCATAAAAATCAAACCCATCAAATAAGTCCTCTCGCCACGGAATATCATATTGTGTCGCCATCAATAAACCGTCAATACATTCCACAGGAATAAATGTTTTCGATTCATGAAATGGTTGCTCTAAACTTGCCATATAAAACAAATCGTTCATATAACCAATGACTTTCCCGACAATCCCACGCCCTTCGTTCCATACACCATTTGGAGGAACATATTGGGATCCAACCATCCCAATCATCCCAAGATGTTCATGCTCCTCAAATAATTGAATTAATCCGTATAGAAAGGCTCCATTTATAATAAAGACATCTTGGTGTAAATACACTTTATACTTCGCTGGATGTGAAATGGCTTGATTGTATCCGCTCGTCATACTTTTTGCATTTCGAATCGGCATAAATTGTATAGTATACCCAGGAGGTACTGCCAATTTCAATATATGTCGCGCACATTGTGCATACAATTTCCGATCATTTATACATGTAACAAATAGTATTGTTTTTTCTGCAGCACTCATAATTGTGATTTTTCTGCTTCAATAATATATTGAAATACAACTGTCTCAGCCATGAAGCCACTTCCAAGACGATACTTTTTACAAATTCCATATAACTCTTCAATAAGTGGCTCATATATTTTATGATCAACATATACACGATCTACTTTACTAATAGAATATCCTGCTTTTAAAAACATTCTTAGCATTTCATTAAAAGTAAAGAAACGAATATGCGTTTTATCTAATAATCCATATTCTGTATACGTCCAATTTCCAGCGAGTAAGGGAGCTAATACTGAAATGTGCGCAACGTTTGGTATGCTAGCTAAAATCACACCATTTTCTTTTATATATGGCTTTACTTTCTTTATAACAGCCCACGGATCAAATAAATGCTCTAATACATCCCCGAATATGACACAATCAAATTGTTCCTTCTCATAAGGAAGATCCATTGTTTCTATATCACCTAAAATAACATGATCTAGTTTTTCTTTCGCTTTTTCGGCAGCCTCTGGGAACGCCTCAATTCCTGATACACGTGCTCCATTTTCTTTTATAGCCGCTCCTAATGCACCGCTCGAGCAACCAATATCAAGAACTTCTTGCCATTCCCTTTTTATATGCTTGAATAAATTAGGGTTTATCGCATTATAATAATGTTCAGATTTTTCTTCGTATAAAGAACTTTTCTCCCGATTCATTTCACACACTCCTTATGCAAATTGAATTTGAAATATAAACAAAAGATATTCTACAAAGGGTGCCATCTCTATTGGTTGCATTACCGATAATCTAATATATAGCCATTCTACTATCATTAGAATAGCGACAAGTCATTTCCTAAAAATAGAACAAATTACATTTTATATTGTTTATCATAGATGCCTCTAAAATATTTACGGTTATATTCAATCGCAGCATTATTCGGAACATAAGAAGCTGCCAATTCATTATAATAATAAGCTTTATCTTGATCTCCTAATCTGCTATAACAAATACACATTTGTAAATATGGAATCCACGTATAACTAGCCGGACTGTGAAAAGGACTATCCTCTGCTAGCGGCACTTCAGTTGCTAGCTTAAACCAAAATATCGCTTCATTATACTTTTGTTGTTCCATATATATATATCCTATTCTTGTACAATTCTCTCCTCTAGGAATACCATAACGAAACGACTTCGTACAAGTTTCAACTGCCTTCTCCCAGTTTCCTAACTTCGCATAACAATCTCCTAACTTACCACATGCATAAATTTTCTCTTCATGCCATCCTTCCTCTTGATTAAGAAATGTTTCATACAGAAGAACCGCATCGTCGTATTTTTGATTATCCATAGATTCATTACCGTAATAAAATAAATCTCTCGGGCTTAATTCTTCTCCAGCTGCTACAGCATTTTGAAAAATTCTCAAATTACGATTCGTTATTTCTTTTTCTTTCTTATGTGTAATGGCGACATTACTATTGTAAATCTCACCAGAAACAGCTAAATACTCATGCACCTTTCCAAACCATTGAAATTGTTTTTCACGCTTTACAAGTCGATATCTTCTTGTGCAATATAAAGGTTTCCCATTAGAATCCATTACAAGATAATAAGGCATAGAAACAGCGTCAACTTTACCATCTAACTCTCGTTTTAATGTTTTCAGTGATTCTTGAGCTTCCTCTAATAACACATCATCAGCATCTAACCATAATATATATTCTTGCGTTGCTTTTGAAAACGCAAAATTTCTAGCTGCCGCAAAGTCATCAATCCACGGAAAATCGTGTATGTTAGAAGTGTATTTTGCTACAATTTCCTTCGTTCGATCAGTGGATCCTGTATCAACTACAATAATTTCATCAACAATTTTTTCTACCGCGTCCAAACATCGATCTATTGTATTTTCCTCATCGCGAACAATCATACATAGACTAATTGTAATTCCTTGCTTGTTCAACATAATCACCCTCTTCCAACTCAATCATATGTTATACATACAATAAACTTTCCATTTTTTTAACTTGTTCAAGCTATTTAAGATTTCTTTTTAATAATTCAAATGTCCGTGTCATTTTCTTGTGATTTTGCATCTACTATATAATGAAAGCTTTATGGAGGTGAATTTATGTCAAATAATAATTATTCAGATGGCTTAAATCCTGATGAATTCTTATCAGCTAGTGCATTTGATCCTAATCTTGTAGGTCCAACTTTACCACCAATACCACCGTTTACACTTCCAACCGGGCCTACTGGACCGACTGGGCCGACTGGGCCTACTGGACCTACCGTACCTACTGGGCCTACTGGACCGACTGGGCCTACTGGACCGACTGGGCCTACTGGGCCTACTGGGCCTACTGGGCCGACTGGAGACACTGGTACAACTGGCGCGACTGGAGACACTGGCGCAACTGGACCTACTGGGCCTACTGGGCCTACTGGAGACACTGGCGCAACTGGACCTACCGGGCCGACTGGAGACACTGGCGCAACTGGACCTACTGGGCCTACTGGAGACACTGGTGCAACTGGTGCGACTGGGCCTACTGGACCTACTGGGCCTACTGGACCTACTGGACCTACTGGGCCTACTGGGCCATCTGGATTAGGACTTCCAGCAGGATTGTATGCATTTAACTCTGCTACAATTTCTTTAGCTCTTGGAATTAATGATCCTGTACCGTTTAACACGGTTGGATCTCAGTTTGGTACAGCAATTTCTCAATTAGACGCTGATACTTTCATCATAAGTGAAACTGGATTCTATAAAATTACTGTTATCGCATATACTGCAGCAGTAAGTATATTAGGTAGCCTTGCAATTCAAGTGAACGGCGTTAATATACCTGGCGCTGGAACAAGTTTAATCTCACTTGGAGCGCCTCTCGTTATCCAGGCAATTACACAAATTACAATAACGCCATCAATGGTTGAAGCTGTTGTTACAGGACTTGGATTATCTCTAGCTCTTGGTACAAGTGCATCCATTATTATTGAAAAAATCGCTTAATTTTTTTACTTAGCAGTAAAACTGATATCAGTTTTACTGCTTTTTCAATTATGAATTCAAGCATGAAACTTTCACTATCTACATAATCATATTGTTGTATGACATTTTGCAGGAGGCACAAATATGGAAAATAAATTTGCTGTTCAGCTTTATCTCGAGTTGTTAAAGAAAACAATTTTATTTGAAATATGGCTAGAGTATGAGCCATACTTACCTGCTTCATTACATATTTCTAAGGAACTCCCATATGAACCAGTTACCGTACCACTTCCTTTATTCATTAAGCAATATGCTGAAAACCATAACTTGAAAATTGTGAAACCAGATGTTTTAAAAAGTGAACGTCAAGATGGGATGGATTGGCCCAGAGCAGCACACAGTATGATCGGCCGGGAACGAATGAATCAATTACATGAAGCACTGGAAACAGTTGTCCGTGAAAATATAGAAGGTGATTTTATTGAAACAGGTGTGTGGCGCGGGGGATCGTGCATTTTTATGAATGGTTTTTTACAGGCAAATAACATTACTGATCGTAATGTGTGGGTTGCAGATTCATTTGAAGGTTTGCCAACACCGAATTTAGAACACTATCCGAAAGATTACGGAGATTATTTACACTCTTTCGATTACTTACGCGTTTCTTTAGAACAAGTACAAGAGAATTTTAGAAAATATGATTTATTAAATGATCAAGTAAAATTTTTAAAAGGCTGGTTTAAAGATACTTTACCAACAGCACCAATAGAAAAAATTGCAATTGCACGCCTTGACGGTGATATGTACGAATCCACAATGGATGGTCTCGTGAACTTATACGATAAAGTTTCTAAGGGCGGCTATATTATTATTGATGACTATGGACTACCAGCTTGTGCAGAGGCCGTGACAGACTTTAGAAATCAAAGAAACTTAAAAGCTCCTATTACTAAAATTGATGTATTCGGGGTTTATTGGCGAAAAGAATAGGGCGAAACTTTATTCAGTTAGGGTTTCTCCATCTCACACTAATTATTAGCCTTCGCCAATAGCATGATAAATAAAAACAAAAGCTCCCATTACTATTTCCAGTTGTTCTAGGGAGCTTTTTACATATCGCAACAGTTCTAATATCGTTTCCCCTCCCACTATAAAATGTTAGCTGCATATTAAAAATGTTGGTTCCCTATTTACTACAAGGAAGGAGTGAAATTATGAGCGAGCTTGAAAAAAAAATCGCATTAATCCCACCTCCCGAACTCGTCCAATATGTAGGTGGCGACTTTCAAAAGGTTGGAAAAGAATTCATAAAGCATTTTATTCAAATTGGCAGTTTAAAATCCAATGAAACAGTGTTAGATGTAGGTTGTGGTGTCGGTCGAATGGCGGTTCCATTAATGAATTACTTAGGTGATGATGGAGCTTATTATGGATTTGATTTATTTAAAGATGGCATTACATGGTGCAAAAATAATATTTCAACTGCCCGTAGTAATTTCCATTTTGAACACGTTGATATATATAATCAATTCTACAACCCAGAAGGAAAAGAAGATGCTTCTCAATACAAATTTCCATATGAAGACGATTCATTCGATTTTATTTTTTTAACTTCTGTATTTACCCATCTCCTTCCGAAAGAATTAGAACATTACGTATCTGAGATTGTACGTGTTCTAAAAAAAGATGGGAGATGTTTTATTACCTTCTTTCTCATTAACCCTGAATCATCCTATTACTTAAATTCTGGGCTAAGTACATTAGGTTTTTATCATCAAATTGAAAATTGTTATGTTGTGAATAAAGATATTCCTAATTTCGCAGTTGCCTATCCTGAAGAAGATATCCGCACCTTATTAAATAAACATGGCTTAGAGGTAATTAACAAACCACATTATGGTTTATGGTGCGGCAGAAATGAGTATACAAGTTATCAAGATATCGTTCTTACAAAAAAAGCTTCTGAAAGGTAGTTTCGTATGAATAATAAAAAAAAGTCACCTCTCGTTTCCATCCTTATTCCCACTTATAATCGACCACATTATTTCAAAATTGCTCTAGAAAGTGCATTAGCACAAACTTATCCAAACATTGAAATTATTATAGGAGACGATAGTACAAATGATGAAACAGAAATCTTAATAAATGAACATTATTTACCTAATTATAAAAACATAACATACATTCGAAATACCACTACTTTAGGACAATTTCATAACGATCTTATGCTCTTAGAGAAATCTAATGGGGAGTATATAAATTTTTTAATGGACGATGATGTGTTTTATAATCATAAAATACAAAAAATGATGGCTTATTTTGAGCAAGACACAAATAAAAATCTCGCTCTTATAACTTCTTATCGAGTACGTATTGACGATCACGGGAATTTAATTGGAGATGCTCATCCAACACAAAGATTATATAGCGAAGACATTCAATTAAACGGAATATTTTTAGGCGACTGGATGTTAAAAGGTGGACATAACATTATCGGTGAGCCTACAACTATTCTGTTTAGAAAACAGTTACTCACTGAACCTTTCGGCACGCTAAAAGGAAGGCACTATTCTTGTAGTGTCGATATGGCATCATGGATTTCCTTACTTTCTAAAGGAGACGCAGTATACATATCCGAACCTTTAAGCCAATTTCGCTACCATACTGGGCAACAAATACACAGCAAGCTCCTTGAAGGATCTGAGGATTTTACGCACCTCGTTATAACTTCAAAAGAATACGGATTTTTACAAGATAATACAGATTATAGACTAGGTCTAATTAGCGCTTATAAATGGTGTAAAGGTTCCTTAGAATATTATAGCCAGCTACCAAACCTCATTCCAGATGCACATGTACGTCTTTCCCATTGTTTGGACATAATTATAAAAGAGCTACATCATTAGTCTATTCTGCGAAAATAAAATGTGTGAGCTTTACGTGAATAATGCGTATAGTTCATACATTCTTTTTAAACTATGTGATGCACCAACTAAAACCCACTAATATAGAGAGCAGTAGAAAGGAATTCATACAGTGAAAGATCCGAACACTCAATATCAAATAGACTACATATTAATATTCATTTTATTTGCCATTGGGATTGTTAGCTGCTTTGCTATCGCAAGTGCACAAGCTTCTTTACCACCATTTTTACAAAACGTAAATTTTGTATTAAAACAAATCCAATGGTATGCCATTGGATTTATCGCCATTGGTGTTATTATGGTTATTGATTTCGATCGCTATAAACAAATTGCTTGGTATTTATATAGCTTTGCACTCATACTTCTAATTGGCCTAGAACTTCAAGTTCCTGGCGCCGTTACAATTAAAGGGGCTACCGCGTGGTACAGACTTCCAGGCATCGGAAACTTTCAGCCTTCTGAAATTATGAAATTATTTTTGATTATCGTCGTTGGACGAATTATAGCGAATCATAATGAAAAATACCTTTTTCGGACAACTCGTGAAGATTTCATTTTACTTTTAAAAATATTTGCAGCTAGTTTACCTCCACTACTTCTAATCGCAAAAGAACCTGATTTAGGAAACACAATGGTCATTTCAGCGATGCTTGCAACAATGGTTTTAGTTTCTGGTATACGTTGGCGCTTTATCCTCGGATTAACCTCCGGTATTTTCGCCATAGGCTCTACCTTAACATATATTTATTTCACGCATACAGAGTTCTTTAAAGAGCACATTCTAAAAGAATATCAATTAAATCGCTTCTATGGTTGGCTTGCACCTTATGAATATGACGCACAAGGATATCAATTAAGACAAGCATTTTTAGCTACTGGATCAGGAGAGATGCAAGGAAAAGGATGGGAAAATAGACAAGTATATTTTCCAGAGCCACATACAGATTTTATTTTTACAAATATCGCTGAACAATTCGGTTTTTTAGGAGCAAGTGTTATTATTTCATTTTTTTTCTTACTCATTTACCGAATGATCCATATCGCTTTAGAAAGCAATGAACCTTTCGGTAGTTATATTTGCGCTGGTACAATTGGAATGTTTACGTTCCAAGTATTCCAAAATATTGGGATGACAATTGGTTTACTCCCTATTACAGGAATAACGTTACCGCTTATGAGCTACGGCGGGAGTTCACTGCTCACATATATGGTTGCTATCGGATTTATTTTAAACGTACGCTCAAGAACTAAAATCTTTATGTTTAAATGAACCATATCGAAAAACGGTATGGTTTTTTTCTATGTCCATTTTAGATATACTAATGAAAAAATGAGCTGGAGGTTTAAATATGAAATATGACATTATAGGTGATATTCACGGATGCTTCCAAGAGTTTCAAGATTTAACAACGAAACTAGGGTATAGCTGGGATAGTGGTATCCCAATCCATAACGCAAAACGAAGGCTTGCATTCGTTGGTGATATTACAGACCGAGGTCCTCATTCATTACGGATGATTGAAATTGTATGGGAGCTCGTAATAAATAGAAAAGATGCTTATTATGCTCCAGGGAATCACTGTAATAAACTGTATCGTTTCTTCCTTGGACGTAATGTTACAATCGCTCATGGGCTCGAAACAACTGTTGCAGAATATGAAGCATTGCCTTCTAATAAGCAACAAATAATAAAAGAAAAATTCATTACTCTTTACGAACAATCACCGCTATATCACATACTGGATGAAAAAAATTTAACCGTCTGTCACGCTGGTATTCGGCAAGATTACATAGGAAGACAAGATAAAAAAGTACAAACCTTTGTATTATATGGTGATATTACAGGCGAAAAACACCCTGACGGCTCACCTGTCCGCCAAGATTGGGCGAAAGAGTATAAGGGTGAAACATGGATTGTTTATGGACATACACCTGTCAATGAACCTCGCTTTGTGAATCATACAGTCAATATTGATACTGGTGCTGTATTTGGTGGTAAACTAACTGGACTACGTTACCCTGAGTTGGAGACCGTTTCTGTCCCTTCTTCCCTACCTTTTGTCCCTGAAAAGTTCCGCCCAATTTCATAAAGTGAAACTTTAATCAGTGGGGGTTTTGTTCATCCGCCACTAATTATTAGCCCGCACCAATCGGGATAAATACCTCTACTTAATACAATTCACGATTTGCAGAGGATCATGGTGTTTTCTAGACATATTCCACACTAAAACTAGATAAAGCAATTAAAAAAAGATGCAATAAAGTGCATCTTTTTTTAATTGCACGGCATATACTGTCGCAGGAGGTGACGGAATGAAGAAAAAATCTTCTAAACAAAAAAGAAAATTCCACCCTTTATACCATCCCATGCATGGAATTAACAACTGGTGCAGTATTCGAGCTGCAGCTATAGAAGAAATAGAAGAACAAGAGTCATCAAAAAAAAGCAAACCGAGAGAAACATATGTCTCTTTAGAAAATGCTGTTATGAGGCGAATTATAGATAGCAGGAAAATAAAAGCAAAACAAAAAAAGAAGCTCGCTTCTAATAATGATGAACCTGTGCTTAATTCGGAAAAGATACAAGAAAATATAGAAGAAAACATTCCTGCAGCAATAAAGGAAAAAGTACAACCAGAAATTCCAGCTACTATTATAAATCAAGTAAAAAAAATAAAAGAAGCATTAATCTCGGGCAACGATGTACAAATAGAAAGATCCGCCCCTATTCAGGCTCCTGTACCTACACCTATAAAAAAAGAAAATAACAAAGGAGCTCGTCACGCATATAAAGAAGGACTTCACTCTAAAGCTGATGGAATCGCTTCACATGCAGAAGGGCTTCTTACACATGCAACGGGTCCCTTTTCTCATGCAGAAGGGACAAAAACAAAGGCAACTGGACATAGTTCGCATAGCGAAGGAAGTGAAACGACAGCAGGCGGCTCTTATTCTCATGCAGAAGGAAAACATGCAATTGCTTTGGGCGAAGCAGCACATGCAGAAGGAACCGCAACTATCGCTAACGGATTCTCATCTCATGCGGAAGGAAATCATACATCAACAGCTAATTTTGCAGGCAGCCATATTATGGGTAAATTTGGTACAGCAGAAGAAGCTTATTCCTGGTTTATCGCAAATGGGACAAATGACACTGATTATAATATAGGCGCCAAATGGCTTGCCCATAACGGAGAAATGTATATCGATGGTGCTTCTTACAATGCAGGTGGTACTGATTTTGCACAAATGTTTGAGGCAGCAGATCATAGCCCTATTGATATCGGCTATTTCATTACATTTAGTAGCGAAGAAAAAATTCGAAAAGCTACTTCAAATGATTCATTCATATTAGGAATATCTAGCGCTACCCCCGCTCTCATAGGAAATAGCGGTGCTTTAAGTTGGCAAAAACGCTATAAAACAGACAGCTTCGGAAAACGTCAATATACGCGTACGGATACGCAAGAAATACGACCTCTTTTAAATACAGAATGGGATCCAGCTTGTAAGTATATATCAAGAAAAGAGCGTACTGAGTGGCTTCCTGTCGGATTAATTGGACAAATGTTAGTACGTGATGACGGCACTTGCGAAACACACGGATATTGTCGTCCGAATGATGACGGCATTGCCACGAAAGCTGAAAGTGGCTTTTTCGTTATAAAACGTACTGGTGAAAATCAAATTTTAATATTATTCCGCTAAAAAAAGGGAACAAAATTCTTTTTATGATAAGAATTTTGTTCCCTTTTAATTGTTATGTAAAGCGTATTGCATATCCTCTGGGATACTTACGGTAAAAGTCATTCCCTTTTCTAAAATAGGATGATAAAACGTCAAAGATGTACTATGCAGCGCTTGACGTTTTATCACATCTCTTCGGCCACCGTATAGATCATCCCCAAGTAGCGGATGTCCTATATATGCCATATGTACACGAATTTGATGTGTTCTTCCCGTCTCGAGCTCAAGCGCTACATGCGTCTTATCGGAAGAACTCTCCATCACTCTAAAATGAGTAACAGCTCTTTGACCATCTTCACAGACAGTTCGCTCGATAATACTATCCGATTTTCGTCCGATTGGCGCGTCAATCGTTCCTACTTCTTCTAAAATAGTCCCATGAACGATTGCCTCATACGTTCGTTTCACCCCTTTTTGTTGATGCTGCTTCGATAAAAGGTGGTGAACGAATCTATTTTTCGCAATTAGCATAAGCCCTGAAGTATCACGATCTAACCTCGTCACAATGTGCACCGTACTTGCAAGATTTTGTTTATCATAATGATATAAAAGAGCGTTTGCAATACTTCCTGACGGGTGCTCCCTAGACGGAATCGTCGACATATTTGCTTCTTTATTTATAACAAGAACCGCATCATCTTCATATACGATACATAAAGGGATCTCTTCCACTTCCATCCCTTCACTTCTTTCCTCCACTGGAAAAAAGATTTGTAACTCTTCACCAGCTTGTAACTTGTGACGAACACTTGTGTGTTGACCGTTTACTTCAATTGCTCCCCCGCGGAACTTTATATCCGTTAAAGCAGCTTTCGAAATCCCTTTTGTTTTCAAAAATTCTCTAACTAAAGTTCCCTCTTCAGCCAGCCCTATATCCCATTTCAATGTAAATCTGTTCAAATATATAAACCCTCTCTATTTATCTGCAACAAACGAGTCACGAACACGTTTCCAGAATGGGAACGGACGGAAACGAACAAATCGTACTTTCTCGTTTGCAACGCGATACTGAATTGATTTCACATCTTGATGAACCATCGTCAAATGATCCACGGTAATTTGCATGTTCATTCCTGCAGCCGGCTTTAAAACGCATGTATGATGCTTCGGCAGTACGAGCGGCGAACCTACCGTACGAAATACACGATTGTTGATAGATGCCATTTCTGCAATTTGAATCGCTTCAATAGAAGGGTGAATAATTGCTCCGCCAAGCGCCTTATTATACGCGGTACTTCCTGAAGGAGTAGAAATACAAAGACCATCTCCGCGAAACGTTTCGAAATACTCTCCGCGTATTTCCACTTCTGTTACTAATGTACCTTCTGCACTTTTTACAGTCGCTTCATTCATCGCCAAATACTGCGACTCTTTACTACCATTCACATAGCGAATAATCACTTCTAAAAGTGGATATTCAACCACTTGGAACGGTGTTTTAGCGATTGCAATCACCAACTTCTCTACTTCCGTCGGTAACCAATCTGCATAGAAACCTAAATGCCCTGTATGTACACCAACAAATGCGGTTTCATCTAATCGATTATAGTAACGATGGAATGCATATAAAAGCGTTCCATCTCCCCCAACAGAAATTACAATATCAGGTTCCTTTTCATCCATTGTAAACCCAAAATCTAACAAGTATTCTTTCATCGTACTTGCTAGTGTATCTGATGATTGATCTCCCTTTGACATAATTGTAAATTTCATCGCCCAACACCCTTTAGTTTATGATTCAGAATCTTTCGTTTCCTGCTTTCGTGAAAAGACCTTTTGCGCTTCTTGAATTTCAAGACGAATGGAAGACATTTCTTCATCTAATAAAAACGCCGCTTCCGCTGCACGTTGTAAGCGTATTTTAATATCTTCAGGAAAACGTCCACTATATTTGTAATTTAAAGAATGCTCAATCGTTGCCCAAAAATTCATTGCTAACGTGCGAATTTGAATTTCAACTAACACTTTTTTCTCCCCCTGTATCGTTTGAACAGGATAACTAATGACAACGTGGTAAGAGCGATAGCCGCTATCTTTCTTTTGCGTTACATAATCACGTTCTTCTACAATGTCAAAATCATTTCGTTTTCGAAGATATTCTACAACAGGCTTAATCTCATCTACGAATTGACACATCATTCGAAGGCCCGCGATGTCCTGCATATCTTCTCTAATTCGGTCTAGCGGTACATTTCTCTTCTCCGCTTTATCAATAATACTTGCAACCGACTTTACCCTTCCTGTTACAAACTCAATTGGAGAATGCTCCGTTAACATTGCAAATTGAGTACGCATTCCTTTTAGTTTCACTTTCAGCTCCGCCACCGCTTGGTGATACGGTGCTAAAAATTCTTCCCAATTACGATTCATTTCAACCACCACCAAAATCAATCCATTTGCTTATAGAAACACTTTTTCTACAGCAGTTACTAGTTCTTCTCCGTAATTTGCATTACCTTCAATATTTTCAACTAAATACTCTACTTCTTCTTTTAATCCTTCTAATTCTATTTCAACATCATTCACGCGAATAAACATCGCTGTATCTTTATTCATCGCTTCATGCACTGCTTCCCAGCATGTATGCGGAATACTTACATAAATGAAAGATGATTCATTTTCTAAGATATATAAAAATGATAAATTGTCTGAGTCTACAAGTACGTGATTACGCGCACTTAACTCCTTTACCTCTATTTCAGTATTTTCCGCACAAAAAATAAGCGCATTCTCTCTCATTTCTACGCTCTTAACTTGAATTTTATTTTGCATACTCGAACTCCTCCATCTCAACTTCCTGTCTTACTTAACAGTATTATTGTATCATAACATGGACGCAAACAAATAAAACATTGAACCAAATTTGCGAAAAAGCGATAATGTGGAAAGAATTATTTTTCAAAAGGAGCGCATACAATGACACAAGAAATTGAAATTGAATTTAAAAATATGGTTACAGAGGAAGAATTCCAAACATTATGCAAATCTTTTTCTATTGAAGCATTTACAAAACAAGTAAATCACTACTTTGAAACGCCTCACTTCTCTTTAAAAGATACGGGCTCTGCACTTCGTATTCGTCATAAAGATGGAACTTATACCTTAACATTAAAACAACCTGCTGAAATTGGTTTATTAGAAACTCATCAGTCTGTAACAGAAAAAGAAGCACAACTTATGATGGAAACAAACACAATCATTCAAGGAACTGTAATGGATCAGCTACACAAATTACAAATTCCCGTTTCCTCTTTAACTTATATGGGTAGTTTAACAACAGAAAGAGCTGAAATATTATTTGAAGGCGGAACGCTTGTCTTTGATCATAGTTTCTATTACAATCACGATGATTATGAGATTGAATACGAAGTGCAAGATGAAAAGACCGGTAAAGCAGCATTTATAAGGTTATTAAAGCAACATAACGTACCAGTTCGTCATACAAACAACAAAGTAAAACGCTTTTTCCTTGCCAAACAAAACGAAGAGCGCTAAAGTAAAATTTCCATCAGTGAAGAAGAGCTGTACTTACGGCTACATTTCACCTTTTTGAAAAGTAAAAGATTTATTAGCAACATATAGAATAAGCAAAGAATGTTATGAAGGCTGTTTAGTTGCTCTTCATAACATTCCATTGCTACAATAGATATACATTTCATGGAAAAAGGGGTTTATAAAGGATGAGCAAGCAACCGATGACACCATTTGAAGCAATCGGCGGTGAACAATGCATTGCAACATTAGTGGATACATTTTATTCCTATGTCAGTGAACACCCTGACTTATCTCCGATCTTCCCGGATGATTTAACAGAAACTGCTAGGAAGCAGAAACAATTTTTAACACAATATTTAGGTGGTCCTAATTTATACACTGAAGAACATGGGCATCCTATGCTAAGAGCACGCCATCTTCCGTTTGAGATTACTCCAAAACGCGCAGAAGCTTGGCTGTCATGTATGGAGCAAGCAATGGATGATACAGGAGTGCACGGTCATATAAGAGAGTTTGTTTTTGAACGTTTAGCATTAACTGCTCAACATATGGTCAATACTCCAAATGAAACAGGTGAAGTGTAATGGATAAGCAGGAAGCAAAGCATATAAATATGCCTTCTCCTTCCACATGCGAGCATAAATCTGTAGAAGCATATTTATTTATTGATCCACTTTGTAAAGATTGCTGGGATATCGAGCCATTTATTATTAAACTATGGCTTGAGTATGGGAAATACTTCTCTATTCGTCATATAGTAACAGGAAAAGTGGACGGAGCAAACGCTTCCTCACACAAATGGAATAAACCTGCTAATATTCGATTTGTGTGGGAAAAAACAACAAGTTTACAAGGTTTTTCATGTGATGGAAAAGTACATATGCAAGAGGCATCGTCAACACCATATTTAGTTTCGATGGCAATTAAGGCGGCGGAATTGCAAGGCCGAAAAGCAGGTTCGAAATTTTTGCGAAAACTCCAAGAATACATTCTTCTTGAAAATGTATCAAACCCTGACTGTGAATTATTGCTTACATGCGCTAAAGATAGTGGCATTGATGTAGAGGAATTTAAAAAAGACCTACACTCAGTTAGCGCAAAAAAAGCTTTCCAATGCGACCTAAAATTCACAAATGAGATGCATATTACAGAAATACCTTCCCTCCTATTTTTTCATGCAAATTCAGATGAGGAAGGTATTAAAATCGCGGGAATTTATTCCTATGATGTATACGTACAGTTATTAAAAGAACTTATAAAGTGCGAGATTGAGCCAGAACCATTACCTCCTTTAGAAGTATTACTAGAAGCAACACAATTTATTTCTTCAAAGGAAATCTCATTTATATATGACTGCCCTCAACAAGAAATAGAGCGTGAACTAAAGAAATTACAACTAAAACGAAAAGTACAAATGATTGAAGTGAAGTGCGAGCGTTATTGGAAATGGATAGCAAAAGAAAAAGACCTGGTGTAAACACCAGGTCTTTTTCTTTACGGCTTATAAAAATATTAAAGGGGATGGGAGAAATTTTCACGTTCAAACAAAGGGGTATATGTTTGTATGTGAATTCGTTCACGCTTATTATATTACAAGATTCGACGTCAGATGACAACCCCTTTTGTCGAATTTCACATTTTTGTCACATTCTAAACGTTTTCATTTTTGAATAAGCTATAAAAAAGAACATTTAGGAGGTTTTATTAATGAAAAAGTCTCATATCGCTCTAATTTTTCTAGCTTTCATTGTTTCTTTTTTCTTGTACATCCTTTCTCTACTACAAGCTTTTCCTAAAATTATTGCCCTCCCTCTTTTATTCGGAGTTATCGTCATCGCTGTCTCTTATTTCAACTATAGAAAACGATTTAAAGGATTTTAATTACAAAAATCAACTGTAAAACTGCCTTCTAATTTAGAAAAAGTAAGGAAATCCCCCTTATTTTTTCGACAAATATCGACAAAAACATTTTCAAACAAAAAAGACGAGGATAAAACCCCTCGTCTTTTCTCATTACTTTTCTTCAAATAATAACGCTTCTAATTCATTTAATTTCTCTTCAAATACTTGAAGTGCCTCTTTCACTGGTTCAGGAGATGCCATATCAACTCCTGCTTTTTTCAACACTTCAATTGGATAATCGGAGCTTCCCGCTTTTAAGAATTCGTTAATGTAACGTTCTACTGCAGGTTGTCCTTCTTCTAAAATTTGTTTAGATAACGCAGTCGCTGCACTAAATCCTGTTGCGTATTGATATACGTAATAGTTGTAATAGAAGTGCGGAATACGAGACCATTCTAAACCGATTTCTTTATCGATTACTAAAGCATCCCCGAAATATTTCTTATTTAAATCGTAGTAGATCTCCGTTAACATATCTGGCGTAACCGCATGTCCTTCTTGTACTTTTTTATGAATGATATGCTCGAACTCTGCAAACATTGTTTGACGGAATACAGTACCACGGAATCCTTCTAAATAATGATTTAATAAATATAGACGCTCTTTTTTATCTTCTGTCGTTTTTAATAAATAATCATTTAGAAGCGCTTCATTACAAGTTGATGCTACCTCTGCAACGAAGATTGAATAATCACCGTATACGTGTGGTTGTGTCTTTCTTGTGTAATAACTATGCACCGAATGACCAAACTCATGAGCAAGTGTATATAAATTATTTACATTATCATGCCAGTTCATTAAAATATACGGATTTGTTCCGTATGCACCAGATGAATATGCTCCGCTTCGTTTGCCTTTATTCTCGTACACATCTACCCAGCGATTTTCATATGCTTCTTTTAAAATTTCAACATATTCATCACCAAGTACGTTTAAAGATTTTAATAACAGGTCTTGTGCTTCTTCATACTTCACATTCATTTTCACTTCTTGTACAAGTGGTGTATATAAATCGTACATATGAAGCTCATCAAGTCCTAGTGCACGCTTACGAATATCAATGTAACGGTGTAATAAATGTAAGTTGTCATTTACCGTTTCAACGAGTTGATCGTATACTGCTTCAGGAATATTATTATTGCTTAATGCTGCTTGGCGAGCAGAGTCATATTTACGAATACGTGCATTGAAATTATTACGTTTCACTGCCCCGCTTAACGTACTTGCAAATGTGTTCTTAAATTTCCCATACGTTTCAAATACAGCTTTGAATGCATCTTCGCGAACACGACGATCATCACTTTCTAAAAACTGAATGTAACGGCCATGTGTTATTTCTACCTCTTCTCCATCCTCACCTTTAATAGACGGGAATTTCAAATCCGCATTATTCAACATACCGAATGTATTACTTGATGCACTCATCACTTCAGATGCTTCTGCTAATAACGCTTCCTCTGCCTCAGATAATACGTGCGGGCGTTGACGTGTAATTTCTTCTAATGCATGCTCATATACACTTAGTTCTCGATTTTCTTGTAAGAATGTTTGCAATGTATCTTCTGAAATAGATAAAATTTCAGGTACGATATACGCTGTGCTACTAGATACTTGTGAGTATAAATTTGTTGCGCGATCATTCAGTGCTTGATACACAGAGTTTGTTGTATCTTGATCGTAACGCATATGTGCATATGTATATAGCTTACCTAATCGCATTGAAATTTCATCTTCATATTGCAATGCCTCAAGCAAATTGTCTGCAGAGTCGCCAAGCTTCCCTTTAAATTCAGTTAACTTTGGCAATAGCTCTTTAATAGCTTGGAATTCTTTTTCCCATTCTGCATCTGTTTGGAAAATATCTTCTAATCGCCATGTGCTTGCTTCTTCAATCTCATTGCGATTTGGTAATGATTTTACTGTATTTTTTTCAGCCATTCTTTAAGCCCTCCTTATAATATCTCTACTTAAGTACAATTCGAGTTTTCTTATGTAATTCCTTCACGATCAGTCTTTATTATATCCCCTTTTCCCTCTCTCATGTTGTACTTTGTCTCAAATAGAGATAGTGCATGTGCTAAGCAAATTTCATCATATTTCATAATTTCTCCCTCTGTTTTTACCAACACAACATCTCTTATTTTTCGATACTTATTAATACCTATTTTTATTAATACACCTGCATAACATAAAAATGTCATATACTCCGAAACTGCTACCTTCCATATATGTTGTGCAAAATACGGAAGTAGACGCCTCTTCGTATATTTTGCTACATAGTTACATACGTATTGCAGAGAAATATACTCCCCTACCTTAAGCATACCTATACACTTCAAATAAAGAGAAGCTTGCCATATAAATGGATTTGTTTGAAAAGCAAACGCGGATGGGAGCGGAACACCGATTTCAGAAGGAAAACCCGCTGGGGTACATTTATATTGATATAAGAGGCGGAGTAGTGACTTATGATTATAATTCCAGACAGATAGAGCGTTTTGCCGAAAATGGTTCTTTTTTCTCTTCCATTCTTGTCCTAATACCTCTTTTTGGAAAGGAACGGGGGAAAAGAGCATGTCAACAGTAGTCGTATCAGTTGGTAAATAAATAGTATGTGAGAAAGAGACATTTGTAGAAAACGGAGTGATAAATGCGCATTTCATAAACGATTTTTGTTTCGGACAGAAGAAAATAAGAAATGGTTGAGGATAAGGTTGTAAGGAGAAAGCCATAAGGGAGGAGAATGTAATCCAATAGGCGGATTGCTTTTTCAACTGATTTCCACCGATTATCCAGATGACTTGTATACTAGCTTGCCAATACGAATATGTTCGCTTATAAAGCTGCTCTACGGAGAGATTTGCACATTGATATTCAATCGCAATTTTTCTATCCGCTCTCTCTACGTAAATATCTGGCCGTTGCTTGATTACTGGCAGGTAATGCTCTATATCCACATGAAAATTTTGACGTTTCAACCATCTATATAACAATTCTTTACCGTGCATATGATACATAGATTCTGCTTCATAAAAGGTAAGACATGAATCCACTTTCTTATGAGCAAAATGCCAGCTCTTTTGTTTTCCTAATTTCATTTGCACTTCTTTTCCGCAAGCTGTACAAAAGAATTTTTCTCGTTTACGCATTTCGCGTAAACGTTCTTCATCCCAGTTATATAATAGATGAATTTTCTCTCCGTTTTCTCTCCTTGCAATAAACATCACCATCACACCCTTTCAACTTCTTGTATTCTACAATTTACTACAAATTCCTCTCAAAAAAAGAGATGTCCTAAATTAGGACATCTCTTTCTATAATAAAGGTGATAATAACCGGTACGTCGATTCAACAATCCGCCTATGAAGACGTCTCTTATGAAATCGGTCAACATGAATTTCACTGGATTCTTCTAAATCGTCTTTAAAATCTTGAACGAGCTTTCTAATGCTACCTGTATCATATAAAAAGGCATTTACTTCAAAGTTTAAATGAAAACTTCTCATATCCATATTAGCTGTCCCAATTGATGCGAGATCAGAATCCACGATGACAACTTTACTATGAAGAAACCCTTTTTCATATTCATATATTTTTACTCCTGCATCTAATAACTCCGGAAAGTACGATCTTGATGCATAAAAGACAGTCCGCTTATCTGGCTTACTTGGCATTAACAAACGAACATCGATACCAGCAAGTGCAGCTACTTTTAATGCAGATAAAATATCATCATCTGGAATAAAGTATGGTGTTGCAATCCAAATCGATTTCCTAGCTGAAGCAATCATTGCAAAATATAAATGTTTAATTGTTTCCCATTTATTATCCGGTCCACCTCCAACAAGTTGGACTCCGCCCCAATGATCACCCTCAACTGCTTCCGCTTGTAAATATTCAGGTGCTAATACCGCCTCACCAGTCATATAAAACCAGTCTTGAAGGAAAATTAGCTGTAAACTTTGAACTGCTTCACCGCGTAAATATAAATGCGTGTCTCGCCAAAAACCGAAATATTTATCCTTCCCTAAATACTCATCACCAATATTTAATCCACCTACAAACCCCTCATTTCCATCTATAATAACGATTTTTCGGTGGTTTCGATAATTAATTTTATCGTTTAAAATTGGAAAGCGCACAGGGAAAAATGGAATCATTTCTACTCCTGCATCATTCAATTCCGCAATATACGAATTTGATAATTTAAAGCTTCCAACCGCGTCGTATAAAAAACGAACGACAACGCCTTCTTTTGATTTTTTTATTAAAATATCTTTAATTTCTGTACCGAGCTTGTCATCACGTACAATGTAATACTCCATATGAATGTGGTGTTTCGCTCGATTTAACCCATCTAAAATTGCCTGAAACGTTTCGTCTCCATTTGTTAATGTCCTCGTTTCAGTTTGAAATGAAATATTTAAAGCACCCAATCGATCTGCTAAACGAAATAACAATTCTTGATGCTTATGATTTCGTAAAATCCGTTCTTCGTAATCTTCGTGTCCCTTATATTGTAAAAACGCCTGTTCATCGAGTAATGCCTTCTTTTGGAACATTCTTTTTCTGCGAAAGTTTTGTCCAAATAAAAGATAAGCAAAGAAACCGAACACTGGAAAAATACCTAGTACGATTAACCACGTAAGTGTTTTTGACGGATGGCGATTTTCTAAGAAAATAACACATCCAATTAAAAATGCGGAAACCGTAAATAAAATACTAATAATACCTAAAATCGAAACATCCTTTATCCCCATGACATCCGAATAAAATGCTACATCAATAAACATGCGTAATGAAACAAATAATGCGAACAGTAGTAGAAAAAAGAAAAGTAGTTTTAGTGTATTTTTCATCTCTTCCCCCCTAATAAGAAAGCCTTCCTATTCTTCATAAAAAAAGCCGATTTCATACTATAGAAATCGGCCTACGTTTTAGGAGGGAAATTGTTGCGAATTGTCTCAAGCGCACGCTCTTTCACAACCTGTTTCCCATACTCACTTACACGGTGAATCGTTAAAGTAGATTCTTCTCCATATTCTAAAACAATACTTAAAATACGATCAATCTCTTCTTCATCATGTAGCACTTCATCGAATTCCACATATACATAATAGCGGTCCTCAAATGAATGTAATTCATCTTTTATATCTTCAAAGATAAGACGATGACTTAATGAAATAACATCTTCAAAATCATTAAACTTAATTAAAAAGCCAAACGTACCATCTTCATTAAAGTTTGTTCCTACTTGTTCTTCTACCTCTTCCACTAATTCTTGCTGGAATAATGATTCGATGCCTTCATCTAGAGGAATGTCTATAATTTTGTCTACACCTATTGGTAATTCCAGCTTTTGTCCATCCTTTGAAAGCTCCGCTTTCGTTACAAGTACTTCAATCCCTTTATCGACTGCTTGCACTTGGATCCATAACGGCCCATCGATAAAGAAATCATCATGATCACGAGCTTCGTCCATCATCTCCCAAAAGAGCTCTTCACTTCGTTCGCGATCATACCAAATTTCTTCACGATTAAACCCTCTGTCCTCTATATCAATGTACGTAATAAAAAATTTCATCGTATGGTCATTAATTCTTTCAATATCCAAAATACAACGCTCCCTTCCTGCTTAGAATTGTTATGAAGGGATTCCCCACTCATATGACAAAACAATAGATTCTTGTACTCTCATTTTATGATAAGATTCTCCAGAAGGGAAATAAAATCGATTTATTTTACAAAAATAGTTATATACCTATCTGTATTCGACTTTTTACATAAAGTGAAACAATAATCAGTATTTTTTTCATCCTCCACTGATTATTAGCTCGCACCAATCGGAATAAATATACCATTATACCAATTCACTGCTCGCAAAAAATTTGGACATACATTCCCATATTCCCTCGTACACTGTAATAAAGTGAAACTTCTATTAGAGGTGATTATTTTTTCCCCAGGCGCGCGGGATCAAAACTAGACAAACTTTCTTCACCACATACATATATTTCGCTTATTAAAACATCATAAATGGAGGCAGACGAATGGACTTAGAGTTTTTAACATCTGTACTAATGATTGTCGGTATCGATGTTGTACTAGGTGGCGATAACGCAATTGTCATCGCACTAGCTAGCCGAAATTTACCTGAAGCAAAACGAAATAAAGCCATTTTGATTGGTACTATGTTAGCAATTGTGCTACGAATTCTCCTCACGATACTAGCTGTCTATTTACTTGATATCCCATTTTTACAACTCACCGGCGGAATTTTACTCACATTAATTGCGGTCAATTTACTCACTGATAATAACAACGACCTTTCTTCTATCAAAGGAAAAACGACTTTATTCCAAGCTGTGCGTACAATTGTATTCGCGGATCTCGTTATGGGGTTTGACAATGTTATTGCCATTGCAGGAGCAGCTCACGGAAGACTTTCACTCGTAATTATCGGTTTATTCATTTCTATCCCGATTATCATTTGGGGAAGCAAACTTATTTTAATACTCATGGAACGCTTTCCATTTCTCATTTATTGCGGAGCAGCAGTTCTCGCCTATACAGCAGGAAAAATGATTACACACGAAGACAGACTTGCAACGTTTTTTCATCATAATCCTAGTTTTGCCACAAGTATCCCTTATTTGTTCATTTTCACCATTTTATGCATAGGCTTTATCGTTCAACAAGTGCGATTACGTAATGTTAAACAGTAAAAAAAAACCTTCTACTCTATAATAGGTAGAAGGTTTTCATATTATTATAATTAATTTACAAGACGCTGTGCTTCACGTAATTGGAACGTTCTTACTGTACGTGGTAAGAAACGACGGATTTCATCTTCGTTGTAACCTACTTGAAGGCGTTTTTCGTCAATCATAATTGGACGACGTAAAATACCTGGATAATCACGAATCATCTTATATAAATCTTGAAGTGGTAAAGACTCTAAGTTCACATTCAATTCTTGGAAAACTTTTGAACGAGTAGAAATAATCTCATCCGTTCCGCTTTCTGTCATACGTAAAATCTCTTTAATCTCATCAATCGTTAATGGATCTGAGAAAATATTACGTTCTGTATAAGGAATATGATTTTCCTCTAGCCATAATTTCGCCTTTCTACAAGACGTACAGCTTGGAGAACTATATAATGTTACCATACAAAGCTCACTCTCCTTAAAGAGTACAAATTCTGTACTAATTACAGTTTAAATTTCTAACTTCCGCAATTTTTCGCGATAACTTGTCTTATAGCAAAGTAAAAAATCGCAATTCATGTAAGCAACAATAATTACTTTTAATAAGTAACTTCTATAATCATTATACAATAGTTTTTGCAAGAAATATACAGTGAATTTACTGCTAGTTGAGAAAATTTCTCCGTGTACTCCACTGCTATGCAACATGATTATACTGAGTAAAACTGTCCTTTAACAACGGTCTTCAACCCTTTTGATACTTACTTTCTACAATAATCTTCACTTGATATACAATTACAGTTTCATAATCTTCCCCATTAAAAAGAGAGCGTTTTCTTACCTTTTCCCGACAAAACAATTGAGAAATGTAAGACTCTAAAGGTTAGAAACAAAAGGAACATTTGTTCTTATTTTAACAAATCTCTCCGCTCATGTCTATATGCTTTCTAAAGTAAATCGAATATTTTTCTGACATTTCTTTCTTTTTTACCATTTATCTCATACAATAAAAATACAGACAGACAAAGGGGGAATTTGCATATGATCGCTTTTTTTACTGATTTTATCATTGTTGCTACCCTCATCATCGGAATAACAGCATTGATTGGTGTCATTACAAATAGCATCGGTGAAAAACTCTTTGGTGGGAAAGAAAAAATGAAGTTTGTTAATAAAAGTTTAGATGTACAATCTGGCTGGAACCAAGTTGGCGGAAAAGGCATTTATAAAAAACGTACGTACTAAAAAAAGCAGGTAATCACCTGCTTTTTTTGTTATTTTCCTACTGATGCCCATTTGAAGCTTACTTCCCCGCCATACTTATGGTTGTACATATCTTTAATTGTTTCTCTTTGTAAATATGCTCTACCACGTTGATATACTGGAACAATCGCAGCGTCATCAAGTAACATTTTTTCTGCTTCAAGTAAGTTTTTCCAACGAGCATTTACGTCGCTTCCATCTTTCTTCGCTTTCATAATAATCTCATCGTACTTCGGATTAGAATACTTCATTTTATTTTGTGCCCCATCAGTTACGAACATATCAAGATATGTAACTGGATCTGGGAAGTCTGCACTCCATCCAGAGAATGACATTACAAAGTCGCCCGCATCTTCTAATTTTAGTTTTTGCGCGAATGGTTGTTGTTTAATTTTCACTGTTAAACCTGGTAAATTCTTTTCTAACTCACCTTTTAAATATTCACCAGTTTTCTTCGATAATTCAACGTCTTCATTTAATAGCTCTAATTCAATTTCGTTTTTACCAAGCTCTTTTTTACCAGCTTCCCAATACTTTTTCGCTTCTTTTACATTTGGTTTTACAATATCTCCATTTTCAACACGGAAATCTTTTTTATCCGGTCCTTTAATGAAATTGTCAGGAATTAATCCCGTCGCTGGCTTAGAACCGTTATTTAATAATGTATCAACGAATGGTTTACGGTCAAAACCAAGAGAAATTGCTTTACGAATATTTTTATTTGCTAAAGCTGGGTCTTTTTGATTTAAGCGAAGGAAGAATACAGATGTATCTTCTACCGTTTTGAAATCTGGTTTTCCTTTATATTTATCGATGAACTCTGCTAATAACGTCGCTCGATCGACTGCGTTTGTTTCATATAAATTAATTGGCGTAGACGTATCTTTCACAATATTAAAGTTCACTTCCTCAAGCTTCACTTCTTTATTGTCCCAATATGATGAGCTCTTTGTCATTTTGAAGCTACGTTCATGTTGCCAATCACTTAATGTAAATGGTCCGTTATAAAGTGTTGTATTTGCTTCTAAACCAAACTTCGTCCCTTGCTCTTTCACATACTTTTCATTAACAGGATAGAAGATCGGATAGACCATTAAATCAACAAGATATGGAATAGAATTATCTAATTCTACTTCTAGCGTATGATCATCAATCGCTTTTACACCTAATTGGTCTGGACTCATCTCTTTTTTATTAATTTTCTCAGCATTTTTTATATCGTACATAATGTACGCCGATTTCGCAGCTGTATCTGGATTAATTGCTCTTTGCCATGCATACACGAAATCTTTCGCCGTTACAGGTTCACCATTTGACCATTTTGCATCTTCACGTAATTTAAATGTATACTTTTTACCATCTTCTGACTTTTGGAATTCCTTCGCTACACCTGGAACTAATTTATCGTCTTTCCCAAGGCGGTATAGGCCTTCCATCGTATTGTTCATTACTTTTGAAGAAACTGCATCAGCTGATAACGCTGGGTCCATCGTTGGAATTTCTTGTGTTTCAATTAAGTTAATAACTTGCTTCGCACCGCTTTTCCCGCTATCCCCTTTTGCGTTCGCTTGCGGTTCATCTTTTTGGTAGCCACATGCCCCTAAAATCATGCTCATTGCTACTGTTGATGCTACAAAAACTGGTATCTTTTTTTTCATACTTCCACCCTCCAAAAAAATGTTAGCCCTTTCATTTTCAAACAGAAAGAAATATATATATGTTCTAATAATTCATATTATACACATAAATATATTCTTTGTATATTTATATTTCTATTTTATTAAAATTTTCTGTTAACACCACGTGCCTTTGTAAACGTTTCACACTGCGTTTTTATTGAACTAAAGTGTTGAAAATGGTCATTTTTATATTTTTCTAAATTATCAGAGAAAAATAAATTTTATATTCTATAATATCTTACGCATAATTATTCCTCCTTTTTTGTCATAAAATGAAGGTTTATTCATATTGAAAATATGTAGGCTAAAATAAGTGCAAAGGATATGAAAGTGTGTTACGATACACTTTGCTAAAAATAGATATCGGTAAAGAGGGGACGGACATGACAGCAATTCGCTCAAAAAACGGGCCAACAGAGAAATTAAGTTTATTCTTATTAACATGGCCTATTTTTCTAGAAGTTTTTCTTTTTATGCTGATGGGGATCGCTGATACTTTCATGTTAAGTGCATTATCAGACGATGCTGTATCTGGGGTTGGTGCAGCGAATCAATACCTTCATATCGCGATTTTAGTACTAGAAGTCATAGGGAATGGTGCAGCTATCGTTGTATCCCAATACCTCGGTTCTAAACGCTTTATGGAAGCATCAAAAATATCAGCATTAGCCGTCACATTAAATTTAGTGGTCGGACTCATTATAAGCGCTGGTTTTCTTTTATTTTCAAAACATATGATGATGGCAATGAATTTACAAGGCGATGTACTAACGTATGCACAAAGCTATCTATCCATCGTCGGAGGAGCTATTTTCCTTCAAGCTATTATTAACTCATTAGCCGCAATTATCCGCGTTCACGGCTTTACAAAGCAAGCAATGTTTGTTTCGCTTGGAATGAATATCATTCATATCGCCGGAAACTACGTACTTATTTTCGGGAAATTCGGTTTCCCTGAACTTGGTGTGCAAGGAGCCGCGATTTCTTCCGCTGTCAGCCGGTTAATCGCACTTATCGTTTTCTTCTGGTTACTGTACCACGTTATGGAATACCGTGTGAAATTACAATATTACTTCACTTTATCAAAAGAATACGTTGGCAAAATTTTGAAGATCGGCATTCCATCTGCATTCGAACAAGTCATGTATCAAGCTTGTCAAATTGTCTTCTTATATTACGCAACATACTTAGGTACGGAATCGTTAGCTGCAAGACAATACGCTACTAACATTTCCATGTTCACTTATTTATTCGCCATTGCTATCGGTATGGGAACAGCTATTATCGTTGGACGCCTAGTTGGCGGAAATGAAAAGGATGAAGCTTACACACGCGTATGGAAAAGTGTACAATGGGCGATTGGTGTAACTTTATTTATGGTCATGCTCGTTGTTACATTCCGCACACAATTAATGGGACTATTTACGGATAATCCTCATATTATCGCTCTAGGGGCAAGCGTTCTTTTACTAAGTGTACTACTTGAAACAGGACGGACGATGAACATCGTCATCATTAATTCACTTCGTGCAGCTGGCGATGCAAAATATCCTGTTTTAATCGGCGCATTCTCCATGGTGTTAATGAGCTTACCACTCGGCTACTTTTTCGCCTTCCATTTAGACATGGGGCTCGTTGGTATTTGGCTAGCGATTGCTATCGACGAATGGACGCGAGCAATTATTATGTTCTTCCGCTGGAGAAGTAGATCGTGGGAAAATTATGCACTTGTTAAACCAAATGAGCAAGATGAGAGTGTTTCTGTTCAGGCGCAGTAAAATAAAAGTGTTTCTAAATGAAGAAAAGGCGGCTGGATTTCAGTCGCCTTTTCTTCATTCTTGGAAACTCTTAATTTGCTGTCTTTAAACAGAAAAAGAACTTGGATAAAATCTCTTTATACTAAATTAAGTTTAATTAGTATAAAAAATAGAGCCATCCTTCTGTAATAGAAGAATGGCTCTACTTTATTATTGATAGATTTCTTTATATTTCTTATACTCTGCTTCAGAACATAATACAAAATGTCCTGGGCGAATTTCACGCATTGTTGGTGCTTCCTCGCCATATTGATGTTGAGATGGATCGTATACGATACGTTTACGATTGCGCTCATAATCTGGATCTGGAAGCGGAATTGCAGATAGTAGTGATTTTGTATATGGATGCATTGGATTCGCATATAACTCTTCACTTGTTGTCAACTCAACGATTTGACCACGGTACATTACACCAATGCGATCACTAATGTATTTTACCATTGATAAATCATGGGCGATGAATAAGTATGTTAAACCTTTTTCTCTTTGTAACTGTTTCAGTAAGTTTACAACTTGCGCCTGAATCGATACGTCAAGTGCTGAGATTGGTTCATCAGCAATGATAAATTCAGGTTCTACAGCTAGCGCACGAGCGATACCGATACGTTGACGTTGTCCGCCTGAGAATTCATGCGGGAAACGGTTTGCGTGCTCTTTATTTAAACCAACTGTATTTAATAATTCATGAACACGGTCCATACGCTCTTTTTTGCCTTTTGCTAGTCCGTGAATATCAATACCTTCTGCGATAATATCCCCTACTGTCATACGAGGATTTAATGATGCATATGGATCTTGGAAAATCATTTGCATTTTACGGTTGAACTTCTTCAGCTCTGCACGTGATTTTTTACCATGTACATTTTCACCATCGAACAACACTTCACCAGCAGTTGCATCATATAAACGAATAATCGTTCTTCCAGTTGTCGATTTACCACAACCTGATTCTCCTACAAGACCAAATGTTTCTCCGCGGTAAATATCAAATGAAATATCATTAACCGCTTTGACAACACCACCACTCACGTCGAAGTGCTGCTTTACATTTTTTACTTCAATTAATTTCTCACGTTGTTTAGTCATGTTGTTCACCTGCTTTCATTTGAAGAATGCGTTTTTCAACGACTGCCGGTGGTTTTACTTCTGGAGCTTGCTCGTGAAGTAACCAAGTTGCCGCATAGTGTGTATCACTTACTTTAAATAAAGGTGGGTCCATTTCAAAATCAATTTTCAATGCCTGCGGGTTACGTGGTGCAAAAGCATCACCCTTTGGCGGTTTTAATAAGTCTGGAGGCGTTCCTGGAATCGCATATAGCTCGTCCTCTGCACCATCTAAGCTTGGCATAGATGCGATTAAGCCCCATGTGTATGGATGTTTTGGATTGTAGAAAATTTCATCAACAGTTCCAATTTCAACAACTTTACCAGCGTACATAACCGCAACTCGGTCTGCAACGTTTGCCACTACACCTAAGTCATGCGTAATGAAAATGATTGCTGCTTCTGTTTTTTGCTGAATGTCCTTCATAAGTTCTAAAATTTGCGCCTGAATTGTAACGTCTAGCGCTGTTGTCGGCTCATCGGCAATTAATAATTTCGGGTTACAAGCTAACGCCATCGCAATAACTACACGCTGTCTCATACCACCTGAGAATTGGTGCGGATATTGTTTTAAGCGCGCTTCTGGATTCGGAATACCTACAAGGTCGATTAATTCTAACGCAACTTTACGTGCATCTGCTTTACTCATCCCTTGGTGTTTAATAAGACCTTCCATAATCTGATTACCAATAGTCATCGTTGGATTTAATGATGTCATTGGATCTTGGAAAATCATCGCAATATCTTTACCGCGTACTTGCTGCATTTCTTTTTCTGTTAGTTTCGTTAAGTCACGACCTTCAAATATGATTTCACCGTTTTTAATACGTCCTGGAGGATTCGGAATTAACCCCATTAACGCTTTAGAAGTAACTGATTTACCTGAACCAGATTCTCCTACAATCGCTAATGTCTCTCCTTTTTTCAAATCAAAAGTAACACCGCGTACAGCTTGTACTTCACCTGCATGTGTATCAAAGGAGACTTGCAAATCTTTTACCTCTAGCAATGTTTTCATTTTTACTTCTCCCCTCTTTTACTTACGCATTTTTGGATCTAACGCGTCGCGTAATCCGTCTGCAATTAAGTTGAATGCTAAGATTAACATACTGATGACAACCGCTGGGATGAACATCATATGTGGATACGTTTGAATTGATTTATAACCATCATTTACAAGAGAACCAAGTGATGCGAATGGTGGCTGAATACCTAGTCCGATGAAGCTTAAGAATGCTTCACCAAATACCGCTGTTGGAATTGTAAACATTGTCATTACGATAATTGGTCCCATTACGTTCGGAATTAAGTGCTTCACAATTAACTGTGTATTCGTTGCCCCTAATGTACGAGATGCTAATACATATTCTTGGTTTTTTAATTTTAGGATCTGTCCACGAACGATACGCGACATCCCTATCCAACCTGTAATTGCCATCGCAAGTGTAATTGACCAAATACCTGATCCCATAATGATTACCATTAAAATAACGATGATTAAGTATGGAATACCGTTAATGATCTCCATAATACGTTGCATAATATTATCTACTCTGCCGCCATAGAAAGCTGAAATACCTCCATATGCAACCCCAATTACTAAGTCAATCGCTGCTGCTAAAAGAGCGATATATAATGATACTCGTGTACCTTCCCATGTTCTTGTCCATAAATCACGGCCAAGATCATCTGTACCAAACCAGAAGTACTCTTTAATATCACGTTTTTCATATTGGTCAACACCATATTGATCTGTACCGTCAAATGGTAGCCAATGAACATTTTCAATCACTGGAATTTTCGGTGGCATTTTCGCACGACCTAAATCCTGCTCTTTATAAGAATGCTTACTTACCATCGGTCCTAAAATTGCTAGTAGTACAATAAGCATTAATAATATGAAACCAAACATTGCACCTTTATGTTGGAACAAACGTCTTCTTACATCTTGCCAAAACGTTAAGCTTGGACGGGCAATGACTTCATTATCAACATTACTCTGATTGGCTGGTTGAAATAAATCTGGAGATAATTTTTGTACATCTTTCATCATTTTTTCCCTCCCGCTAAACGAATACGAGGATCAATAATTCCGTATAAAATATCGACAATGAAAATAACTAAGATGAAGATCGCACTATAGAAAATTGTAGTTCCCATAATAACTGTATAGTCATTCACTGTAATCGATTTAACGAATTGTTCCCCAAGTCCAGGTACAGCGTAAATTTGCTCAATAACTAGTGTCCCTGTAATTAATCCTGCAACCATTGGTCCTAAAATTGTTACAACTGGAATTAATGCGTTACGCAGTGCGTGCTTGATAATGATAACGCCTTGGCTAATTCCTTTCGCTTTCGCTGTTAAAATGTAGTCTGCTTGCATAACCTCAATTAACTCTGCACGAGCGAAACGTGCGATTGTTGCGATAACTGCCATCGATAAGGCAATTGTAGGCATTACTGTAAACTCCGGTCCTTTCCAGAATGCTACTGGGAACCAACCAAGTTTTACCCCTACGAAATATTGTAGTAATGCGGCGAATACGAATGAGGGTACCGACATCCCGAGTACGGAAATAATTGTCGCCCCATAATCGACCCACGTATTGTTACGAAGCGCCGCAACGATTCCTAAAATTAAACCGATAAATGTTCCTAATATAATCGCTTGTAAACCAAGTTGTGCTGATGGTCCAATACGATCCACAATCATATCTGTTACTGGGCGGTTATCATATTGGAATGATACCCCTAAATCACCTTTTGCTAAGTTACCTAAGTAACGTGCATATTGAACTGGTACTGGATCATTTAATCCATATTTTTCAAGAATGATTTCTTTTTGTGCCGGTGATAGCTTCTCCTGGTTTTTAAGCGGAGAACCCGGTAGTAATTTCATCAAAAAGAAAGTCAGTGTAGTAATTAAAAATAATGTCAAAGCCATGTACACGAAACGTTTTAATACATAACGTCCCATAGTCAAGCACCTCCCCGTTTTTCTCAAAAGCAATAAGATAGTTTGAAATATTCTTACTTTTATTTTTTTAAAATAAGAGCACATGCCCATCATAGGCATATACCCTTATTCATGATGGAAACCATTTTTAGTTTTTGAGTTCAACCCACTTATAGCTAAATTCTCCGCCGTATTTATGTTCTAATAGGCCTGTAATTGAACTACGTTGTAAATATGCCTTTCCAGGTTGATATACTGGAGCAATCGCTGCATCTTCAAGCAATTGTTGTTCTGCTTTTAATAGAGCATCCCAACGAGCTTGTACATCTACTTCTGTTTTGGCTTTCTTAATTAGTTCATCATAAGCTGGGTTTGCGTAATTCACTTTATTTTGCGAATTACCTGTTGTATACATTTCAAGGAATGACATTGGATCCATATAATCTGGACTCCATCCCGCATATGACATCGCATAATCTCCACTTGCTTCAAGTTTTAACTTTTGTGCAAATGGCTGCATTTTTGTTGAAACTGTTAAACCTGGTAAGTTCTTTTCGAATTGTCCCTTTAAATACTCTCCGATTTTTTTAGCATCATCAGTATCAAAGTTTAATAACTCTAACTCTACTTTGTCTACACCAAGTTCTCTTTTACCAGCTTCCCAATATTTTTGAGCTTCTTTAACATCCTCTTTTATAAGCTTTCCGTTCTCTTCACGGAAGTCTTTTCCGTTAGGTCCTTTTGCCAAACCTTTCGGAACAAAACCATACATTCCTTCTGAACCATCGTTTAAGATAACTTTCCCGATATTTTCACGTTCAAAGGACATCGCAATTGCTTTTCGGATATTTTTATTTGCTAAAAATTTATTTTTTTCATTTAAACGAATGAATTGTGTAGATGGTCTCTTAATTGTTTTAAAATCAGCATCTGATTTGTATTTATCTACAAATTCTGATGTTAATACTACACGATCAATCGCTTTCGTTTCATATAAGTTTATAGCAGTTGAACGATCCTTAACAATATTGAAGTTTATCTCCTCAAGCTTCACTTCTTTATTTTCCCAATACGTTGGATTTTTCTTAAGGTGGAAACTTTGTTCATGTTTCCATTCATTTAAAACGAATGGGCCATTATAAAGTGTCGTATTGGATTCTAATCCAAATTTTGTTCCTTGTTCTTTTACAAACTTCTCATTCAAAGGATAAAATGTTGGATAGACTGTTAGACTTACAAAATAAGGAACAGGATTATCTAATTCCACTTCAAGTGTGTGATCATCAATTGCTTTTACACCAAGTTCCTCAACTGGTAATTCTTTTTTATTAATTTTCTCTGCATTTTTCACATCAAATAGTATGTAAGCAAATTTGGCACCCGTATTTGAATCAACAGCTCTTCTCCAAGAATAAACGAAGTCTTTCGCTGTTACAGGTTCACCATTCGACCATTTCGCATCTTCACGTAATTTAAATACATACTTTTTACCATCTTCTGATTTCTCATAAGATTTAGCGACTCCTGGAGCGAGTTTATCGTCTTTCCCCAGACGATACAACCCTTCCATTGTGTTATTCATGATGTTAGAAGATGCTGCATCCGTTGATAGCGTCGTATCCATTGTTGGTATTTCAGCAGTTTCTGTTAGATTCAATACTTGCTTATTTGAAGTACTGGATCCTTTCGCGCTTGCCTTATTATCATCTTTTTGATAACTACAGGCTCCTAGCACACTTACTGTCAACGTCGATGCAAGCAATAGCGGTATCTTTTTCTTCATGCTGTGTTGCCTCCCCTAATTGCACTTCCTGTACCCTCACTTGTAGAAAAACAGAATTGAAAGAATAATCTCCAAGTTTCTACAATTTTCATTATACATATAATATGACGATTGTGAATATAGTTTTTTGTTTTTTTGTTAAAATTTTTAATAAAATGTTTATATTTTTAATTTTTTGTAAAGGGATACGTTAACATTGCTACCATCATCTTGAAATTAGAACCTTAATTGCGTATAATTTTCAAAAAATTATTTATATTACTTATTATAACTTTTATAGTATAATAATTCTAGTAATATTTTGACGGAGGGGAATATTTTGAATAAAGTTTTTTTTCATACTTGTATACTATTTTTGGTTGCGATAATCGCTTCTAGTGTGGGCGCATTCCTCGTTTCATCTCATTTTTTGTTGAATTTTGTCAACATCTCATTCTATATTGCATTGTTTTTTATTCTTATAGGTGGTTTTTTATTCATATTTCAAAACGGATTTTTTAACGTAACAATTTACGCATTCCAAAGAGTATTTGGTACGAATAAAAAAATTGACTCTTTAATTGAAGAAGCAGAGGAACCTATCGATAAGAAAGAACGTATTTATAAAACATATTCATTCAAATGGACGTATCCGATTTGTATTACCGGTATCGTACTTGGGTTGTTCTCGATCCTCATTAGCTTTACTATTTTGATGTAGTTTGCAAACACTATCCCATATGATATAATAATCAGCAAAACATTTTGTTATAAAACTTTAGTTCTTTCATATTAAAAGAGCTTAGATAACAATAAATAAATTTATATGTATGCGATGATAAAGAAGAGTACATATTGAGGCAATTTCAGAGAGCTTGTGGCTGGTGTGAACAAGTAATTGCGCAGTATGGAATGGGCTTTTGAGCACCAAACCGAACCGAAAGTAGTAGGCTTTGGCGTTATATCCAGACGTTATTATGGATCTTGAGAGATTTCACAGCTGTGAAATAATTAGGGTGGTACCGCGGTCCATTCGTCCCTATGTAATTTGGGATGAATGGGCTTTTTTGTATGCCTTCTCTTCCCCATCGCACATTCAATTTTAGGAGGAATTACTTATGTCAGTTATCTTTTCTGGTATTCAGCCAAGCGGAACAATTACACTTGGAAACTATTTAGGAGCTATGAAGCAATTTACAGAGCTTCAAAATGAACACGACTGTTATTTCTGTATTGTAAACCAACATGCGATTACAGTACCTCAAGATCCCGTACAACTTCGTAAAAACATTCGCAGTCTTGCTGCACTTTATGTAGCATGTGGCATCGATCCTGAAAAAGCTACTTTATTTGTACAATCAGAAGTACCAGCACACGCTCAACTAGGATGGATTATGCAATCAGTTGCTTACGTTGGAGAATTAGAGCGTATGACGCAATATAAAGATAAATCTTCTGGTAGAGATTCAGTTCCAGCTGGATTACTAACGTATCCACCATTAATGGCTGCTGATATTTTACTTTACAACACTGAAATCGTACCTGTTGGTGATGATCAAAAACAACATATGGAATTAACACGCGACCTAGCAGAGCGTTTCAACAAACGCTTCCGTGAAGTGTTCACTGTTCCTGAAATTCGTATTCCAAAAGTAGGAGCTCGCGTTATGTCATTAACAGAACCTACGAAAAAAATGAGTAAATCTGATCCGAATCCAAAAGCAATGATCAGTATGCTTGATGAACCAAAAACAATTGAAAAGAAAATTAAAAGTGCTGTAACTGATTCTGAAGGTATCGTGAAATTTGATAAAGAAAACAAACCTGGAATCTCTAACTTATTAACAATCTACTCTTCATTCTCTGGAAAAACAGTTGAAGAAATAGAAGCAATGTACGAAGGAAAAGGATACGGGGACTTCAAAGGCGACCTAGCACAAGTAGTCGTAGAAGCAATTCGTCCAATCCAAGACAAATATAACGAACTAATCAACTCACCAGAACTAGACGAAATTCTAGACAAAGGTGCAGAAAAAGCAAACCTCGTTGCATTCAAACAACTACGCAAAGTAGAAAACGCAATGGGACTAAGTAGAAAACGTAGGTAACTTATAAAGCGGAGGCAGCTCGTTCAGCTCTGACTGGCTAAGGTTCTTTCGCATAGAAGACGCTTTTTGTCTTCTTATGCGGAAGGTTCTTAGACACGAAGAGCTTGCTGCCAGAGCTGGATTACTACAAAAAGCGGAAGCGGCTCGTTCAGAATGTGAGGGGGATGGAGCTCCTGACGTAGAGGCGCTTTTTGCCTCGCAGGAAGGCGCGAAGCCACCGAACATTCTTGTCACCTCCATAAAAAAAACCGCCAATTGGCGGTTTTTTTAATTTACCTTCTGCTCATTTTCCATTTCCCATAACTTTTCAAAAAACGGCTGTCCTTTTACAAGGCGCTCACATAATTGCTCGTGCTTCTCAGACCATCCAGTTTTCGCTTCATCATAAAGTTTAGCCCAAACATCTTCAAACTCCATATGTTGGACCATTCCGTACGCTGATGGATCCCACTCTGTGAACCAATAGCGAATTTCAGCTGGATTTTTCGTTGTATGTAATTGATCTAATGCCATAAATAATAATTGTTTTAACTGTCTTTCTTTACGAGTTAGGCCATTCATAATGAAAGGCGACGGCGATAAAATATGATGTTCTTTTTCAATCTCTTCCACTTGGAACTCATACTTTTCTGCTTGCACATTCTCTACCATCTCATATACCATCTGTTCTTGACGCGGTATAAGCCTACTTTTTCTAATTGGCACATTATAGCCGATTGAATCAATCGCAATAATTCCTTTTCCATCTGTAACTACAAAACAATATTCTTGTTGCAAACGTTCGTGATTTTTACGAATATAAGCCTTATGATATACGTCTTCCAATAATTTTTGCGGAAGCTCTAATAATTCGTTCTCGATGTAATGATATAATGTGGCATCTACTTTTAATAATGGCACTTGATCTAATAGCTCAATCGTATCATCTTTCCGCCATTCGTAAAAATGACAAACGTTATACCCATTCTCTTCACCTTCAAACCAATTTACCCATACATCATGTAGATATAACATTCACTACCCCTCACTTCACTACTGTTTGTACCAATCATTATGTTCAGTTTCGCTTAACTTTATTCCACTTGAGGAAATATATTCTAATTATTATTTTTTCTTCTATAATATAAAAAAAACAGGAGATAGCTCCCCTGTTTTTCATGAAACATGAAATGTATTTGCTTTATTCAATATTTCTTTCGCATCTATAGATAATAAAGAAAGTGTATTTTCTCCTTCAAATGCTACACAATCTTTCACAATATGAAATCCAAGTGCATAGCCAAGCATTTTCGGATACGAGTGCAGTCCATTTAATAAAACATCATGCTCCCTCGTACCTCTCTTTACGCCTATTCGTTCTTGTATTGAATTCCTCCAATAATAAATAGCATCTTCTTTTGAAATGTAAGTAGTCCACGGTGCACATCTTTTTTCTGTATACCTTTCATACACAGCTTGCTCAGCTAACCCTTCCATAATCATCGTATCAAGTAATGTATACTCTGTTTCTTTCGTCTCAATTTGATGTAACCTACATATATGATGGTATTCATGCGTTAATAAAGCTTTTAGTTCCTCTACTGAATTACGTCCACATACGAATAGGAAAATAACGTGACGCATAGATAAGCCAGCCTTCCCGTTATATTCCTCTTGTACAGTTCGATTGTATGAATCTGATAATAAAATAAAGATAGGGACATCTGGACCTTTTAGCCAACCTTTCAATTTTTCATACTCCATGCTAAGTTCTTTCCAAATTTCTTTCTTCTCTAACTCTTTAATTTCCTGCTCCCCCCGCATTACTGGGCGATACATACCTTTAGAGATTAAAAAGCGATACAGTCTCTCTTTTGGCAATGGAATATACTTTGTAAATTTCTCACAAAGCTTCTCTGGACGTCCATAATACAGATGTAACCATTCTGCCGTTTCAACAACCCCCAACCTTCATCCCTCCTTTTCTTATGTATATGCAAAAAAGAAAGGAACGTAAAGGTGATTAAAAATAAATAAGGTGTCTTTTCGTAATACTTTACGAAAAGACACCTTATTGTACATATTATTTATATGCTTTAAATACTAATACTGCGTTATGACCACCGAATCCTAATGAATTACTTAATACAGCTCGCACTTCTTGATGCCTCGCTGTATTTGGTACGTAATCTAAATCACATTCTGGATCTGGTGTTTCATAGTTAATCGTCGGAGGAATTACTCCGTCTGTAATTGATTTAATAGAGAAGATCGCTTCAACAGCACCAGCTGCTCCTAATAAATGACCTGTCATTGATTTCGTTGAGCTAATCGCTACTTTATATGCATGCTCACCGAAAGTTTCTTTAATTGCCATCGTTTCATACTTTTCATTTGCATCTGTACTTGTACCATGTGCATTAATGTAATCAATATCTTTTGGCTCTAGACCTGCATCAGCTAAAGCTTGACGCATCGCACGAACTCCGCCTTCACCGCCAGGAGCAGGCATTGTAATATGGAACGCATCACCAGTTGCACCATAACCAGCAATTTCCGCATAAATGTGAGCACCACGTGCTAATGCGTGCTCTAATTCTTCAAGAATAAGAATTCCTGATCCTTCACCCATTACGAAACCGCTACGATTTTTATCGAATGGGCGGCAAGCCGTTGCTGGATCTTCATTGAATGTTAATGCTTTCGCTGAGCTAAACCCAGCGAATGCCATACTTGTTAATGGCGCTTCTGCTCCGCCTGTTATCATCGCATCAGCATCACCGCGCTGGATTACTTTAAACGCATCACCAATTGAGTTTGCTCCAGATGCACAAGCTGTTACAGAGCAAGTATTAATTCCTTTCGCTCCTGTAGCGATTGACACTTGACCTGCTGCCATATCTGGAATCATCATTGGTACGAAGAATGGGCTCACGCGGCGCGGACCTTTTTCAGTAAAAATTTTAAATTGTTCTTCGTATGTTTCCATACCACCAATACCAGAACCAACCCATACACCAATGCGTGGTGCATTTTCTTCTGTAATTTCAAGCTTCGCATCCGCAACTGCCATTTTCGCTGCTGCTACTGCATATTGCGTAAAGCGGTCCATACGGCGCGCTTCTTTTTTATCTATATATTTTTCGACTTCAAAGTCGTTAATTTCTGCTGCTACTTTTGCAGGAATTTGTTCTGAATCTATTCTTGTAAGTCGTCCGATTCCGGATACACCGTTTTTAATGTTTTCCCAAGCTGTTTCAACATCTGTTCCGATCGGTGTAACAGCTCCTAGCCCTGTAATTACGACCCTCTTTTTTTCCATACAAAATACACTCCTTTTTTTCTCTCAGTCCTTATTTACCCCAACGAAGAGCTACTGCTCCCCATGTTAACCCGCCGCCAAAACCGACTAGTATAATTAAATCACCATCTTGAATACGTCCATTTTGCAATTCCTCTACCATTGCAATTGGAATTGAAGAAGCCGATGTATTACCGAACTTTTCAATTGTCATACTCATTTTTTCTTTCGGTAAATTTAATCTTTCTCTTGCAGATTCCATAATACGAATATTCGCTTGATGTGGTACTAAGAAGTCCACATCCTCTTTCGTAAGTCCCGCTTTTTCTAACACGCGAAGACAGGAATCACCAAGTTGGCGAACAGCAAATTTAAAGACTTCTCTGCCGTTCATCATAACATACTCGTCTTGATAAAGATGCTTACCGCCACTTCCGTCCGCTCCTAATTCAAAAGAAAGTACACCTTTCCCTTCCGAAACAGCTCCCATTACGATAGCACCTGCTCCGTCCCCAAATAGTACTGCTGTATTTCGATCGTTCCAGTCTACAATTTTAGATAGTTTGTCACTACCAACTACTAATACATTTTTATAAGTTCCCGTTTGAATAAATTGCTGCGCTGTAATCATTCCGTACATAAAGCCAGCACACGCTGCACTTAAATCCATTGCGGCTGCGTGTTTTGCGCCAATTGCTTCTTGGATTACACAAGCTACTGCTGGGAATGCGCGATCTGGCGTTACTGTTGCCACTAAAATAAGATCGATATCCTCTCCGCTAATCCCGGCATCTTCAAGTGCTTTTTTAGAAGCCTCTACCGCCATATATGAAGTATCTATTGTATCATCGGCAATGCGTCTTTCTGCAATTCCCGTTCTCGTACGAATCCATTCATCAGATGTATCTACGATTTTCTCTAAATCGTGATTTGTGACTACTTTTTCTGGCACATACCTTCCGATCCCTAAAATGCCCACGTTCACATCGCAGCCCTCCGTTTTATATCAATTATTATGACTTGGTACTAATTTTAAAACATAAATGTACTTTTGTCTAGAATATATTTCAGCTAAAAAAATAAGACAGCGTATTACTAACTTTATTTTTCATTAAAAGAAACAGAAAAATTCCTATCCTTTCAAAAGATAAACTTCCCAATACTTTTGACCTTACTCCGCTCGAAACAAAAAAGCCCTTACCGCTTCTATCCACGGCTCGAGCCTCTCTCCCATCAAAAAAGAAGGGTTTTGTTTTATTCTTTATCTGCTTTCCCTTCAAAACTAAGACCTTCTCCTCATAACATTCTCCCTTAACTACCTCATCCCTCTGGTTTCACTCCGCTCGAAACAAAAAAAGGCCCTTACCGCTTCTATCCACGGTTCGAGCCTCTCTCCCATCAAAAAAGAAGGGTTTTGTTTGGTTTTATTCTTTATCCGCTTTCCCAAGCTCATATGCTTCGCCCATTACTTTCATCAATAGCTCTAACACCGGCTGTGCTTTCTCCATATCAAGTGCAATTCCATTAGAATCTAAAATTGCCTTTGCTTCTGGTAAATGCTTCATTGCGATTTGTAAAAATTGCATACTTTTTTCGTTCATGTAATCTCTTCCTCTCCATTAAAGCTTTTCAATCAATTATCCATACAATAGTTTAACACGCGTGCTACCCTTCGTATAACTCTTTATATTTTTTCATATGTGCCAATTGTTTATTTAAACCGAATTCTACTGGTGTATTTTTTTGAATAGAAATAACCTCTACAGCTTCATCTCTTACTTCCACATTTTTGTTATTTACTTTATCATCTGCATGTAAAAGACTCATACCTTTTTCCCATAACTCTTCTTTTCCACTAAGTAAATTATATATACCGAGGTGTTTTACATTCATTCCATTTTCCCATAAATATTCACATACATCTTCAACGTAAAGTAAATCACTTCCTTTTTCTCCATTTATACAACGGCACTCTTTTTCATCAAGTTCTGATAAAATAAGCTGATGATACATCATAAACGACGGTTGCCACGGCCCATATAATGTAGGAACTCGATATGCACTATATTGTAATTCGCCTTTTTTCAACCCTTCTTCCACTTTCGAAAATAGATGTTTGTTTTCGGATTCTTCAGTGCTTCCTATTTCAATAGAAGAAATTAGATTTAACTTTACTTTATTTTTTTCACACATCCTTACGATTCGTTTTAAATATTGTAATATGACCCTTTCATTCCGAAATCCACTTTGCTGATTCGGCTCATACAAGCAAAAATAAACTGTATCGAAACTCTCTTCCTCTACCGATCGCCATCCGTCTTCATCCCTTATAGAATAGTACGTAAATAACGCATTCCGCCCAATCAACAATAATTTCTCTTCATTAATTTTTGTCATACTATCAAATTCATCAAAATCAAGACCATATACTTCTACTTCTTCCGCAATCATTTTATTCACAAGGTGATAACCTACAAACGTAAGTGCACCTATAATCAGCACGCGTTTCATACCACCAACCCTTTCCCCTTGAAACAAATAGCTCCTCATTTATGTATATGGGAGCTTCACAATTCTTCTTCATATTTTTTAAAGAAATCAGTCGTTTGTCTAACCATTTTATATTTCACATCTTGCAGATGGAATAAAACAGAAGTATCGCATTGATTGAATTGCCTCATTTTCTCGTATTTACGTAACAATTGTTTTCTTCCTCTTTTTTCCTGTGTTGAGACAAAAATTTTAACAGGTACACAAGACGGCAGAAGCGCAAATGATTTCTTATTTATTTTTGATTCTAATTCTTCTTCTTTGGAATCATACGCCAAACTTAATTCCTTCACTAATCTTTTGTAAAAAAACTTATGCTCTTTCTCAAAATCCACATATTCTGGTAAATCTAAACACGGATTTAACATAACGACAGAACGTATACATTCAGGGTATTTGTTCATCATCTCCAGCGCTACAAGCGCTCCCATACCATCTGCCATAATGTGCATTTTCGCATTCAATGTCTCTTTTCTTAGAACGACATCATACAAACGTTTTGCAAGACGAACAGCTCGGTCGTTCCCCCAATGCCTTCCATATAAGTTAGATGAAAAGACCGTATAGCCTTTTTCAATAAGGCCCTGTAAAAAATAAGCTCTCCCTGCATGCTGTGTCCATAAACTTGTACCATTCTCAATAAAATAGTTATAATCTCCTAGAAGCATAACAGAAAATCCATTTGGCTTTTCCGGTAAATAAATTACACATGGTTCTTTTTCTAAGTAAAAAAAACGTTCCGTAATACTCATTTTTCTCCCGCCTTATTTTCTAAACGTATAAAAGTACTCTTTTATAATGTATGAACAGAATGCAAATTTGCGTTGAAAAATCTACAAATATTTTTCTATATTCTTTTTTCAATTGTGTTACAATAAGGACAGATTGAACGAATAGAGGTGTAAAATATGCGTTTCATTTGGGCATTAATTTGGTCGTTCGCGCTTGTACATATGATGAGCTACGTAATCGGCTCTATGACTGGCGGTACATACGATTTTAACCAAGCGTCTATTTTCTCAGTTGTTCTTGCGGTATTAGTATTAGCGATTGCAGCTGCGATTCCAAACGAGCCAGTAGAACAACACTAAAAAGAGTCCGGATTTTATCCGAACTCTTTTTTTACTTTACATGAACGACTAATTCGTTATTTTCTACATCAACCACTACGTGACTATTGTCAGTAATCGTTCCTGCAATTAATTCTCTCGCTAATTTCGTCTCAACTTGACGCTGTACGTATCGTTTTAACGGACGAGCTCCGTACATCGGATCGAATCCAGCTTCTACAACAAATTCTTTTGCAGATTCCGTCAATTCTAATGATATGTGGCGATCTGCTAAACGCCCTTGTAATTCTTGTACAATCTTATCAACAATACCTTTAATTTCATTCCTTGTCAGAGGTTTGAATAAAATAATTTCATCGACACGGTTTAAGAATTCCGGTCGGAAATGTCCTCTTAATTGTCCCATTACAAGTTCTCTTGACTCTTCTTTAATAGAACCATCTTCTTCTAGCCCTTCTAATAAGTGAGCAGATCCAATATTTGAAGTCATAATAATAACCGTGTTTTTAAAGTCTACTGTACGTCCTTGCGAATCTGTAATGCGTCCATCGTCTAACATTTGTAATAAAATGTTGAATACTTCTGGATGTGCTTTTTCGATTTCGTCTAACAAAATAACTGAATATGGTTTACGTCTTACTGCTTCTGTTAATTGTCCGCCTTCTTCATATCCAACATATCCAGGAGGCGCTCCAATTAAGCGTGACACTGCATGTTTCTCCATATACTCAGACATATCGATACGAATCATTTGCTCTTCACTGTCAAATAACGTTTGTGCTAGCGTTTTTGCAAGCTCAGTTTTACCAACACCTGTAGGGCCTAAAAAAATGAATGAACCAATTGGACGATTCGGATCTTTAATGCCAGCGCGCGCACGAATTACTGCGTCTGATACAAGGCTTACCGCTTCCTCTTGACCGATAACACGCTCTGATAAAATTTGTTCAAGACGTAATAATTTCTCGCGTTCACCTTCAACAAGTTTTGCGACAGGAATACCAGTCCATCTTGAAACAATGTCTGCAATTTCTTCTTCGCTTACTTCCTCGCGTAATAAACGATTTTCTTGTTTATTATGTGCACCCATCTCTTCCGCTTCTTTTAACTCTTTTTCGATAGCTGGAATTTTCCCGTGGCGAAGCTCAGCTGCTTTATTTAAATCGTAATTTCCTTCTGCTTCTTCTAACTCACGGCGCAAGCGCTCTAAATGCTCACGTAAGTCACGCACTTTGTGAATGTCTTCTTTTTCTTTCTCCCATTTCGCTCTCATACTACTTGCAACTTCTTTTAAATCCGATAATTCACGTTGCAATGTTTTTAGGCGCTCTTGACTACCTAAGTCCTTTTCTTTCCCAAGAGCAGCTTCTTCAATTTCCAGCTGCATAATGCGGCGCGTTACTTCATCTAGTTCTGTTGGCATAGAATCAATTTCTGTTCGAATTGTTGCACAAGCTTCATCAACAAGATCAATTGCTTTATCGGGCAAGAAACGATCTGAAATATATCGATCTGATAAAACAGATGCCGCTACAATCGCGCGGTCATGAATATTTACACCGTGATAAATTTCAAAACGCTCTTTTAAACCACGTAAAATGGAAATTGTATCCTCAACAGTTGGCTCTTCTGCTAACACTTGTTGGAAACGTCTTTCTAACGCTGGATCTTTCTCAATATATTTACGGTATTCATCTAATGTCGTTGCCCCGATACAATGCAGTTCACCACGCGCTAGCATTGGTTTTAACATATTTCCCGCATCCATCGCTCCTTCTGTTTTACCAGCGCCGACGATTGTATGAAGTTCATCAATGAATAATAAAATGCGACCTTCACTCTTTTTAATTTCATTTAATACAGCTTGCAGACGTTCTTCAAACTCACCGCGGAATTTTGCTCCGGCCACAAGTGCACTCATATCTAAAGCGAAAATTGTTCTATCTTTTAATCCTTCTGGGACATCTTTTTTCACAATACGCTGCGCTAATCCTTCAACGATTGCTGTTTTACCAACACCTGGCTCTCCGATTAAAACGGGGTTATTTTTCGTTTTGCGTGAAAGAATGCGGATTACGCGGCGAATTTCACTATCTCTGCCAATTACAGGATCAATTTTCCCCGCTCTTACTTCAGCCACTAAATCACGGCCATATTTTTCTAACGCTTCATAAGTTGCTTCTGGATTTTGACTAGTCACTCTTTGATTCCCCCGAACTGTCATTAAAGACTGTAATAAGTTATCTTTCGTAATATAAAATTTTGCAAATAATTGATTTATATCGCCTTTCTCTTCAGAAAAAGCAAGTAATACATGTTCGATTGAAATGTAGTCATCTTGCAATTTCTCCGCTTCTTTTCCTGCTCTTACAAGCAGTTGTTGCAAAGCACCTGTTACATATAATTTCCCTGCCTCTGCCCCGCTTCCAGTTACAGAAGGCTTTTTCTTAATTAAACTTTCGGCGCCTTGTTTTAACGCTTCTATATCGACATTCATTTTTTGAAAAATACGTACTGTTAATCCGTCTTGCTGCTCTAATAACGTAAGCAATAGATGAACAGTATCTACTTCTTGATGATGATGAGATACCGCTAAAGATTGAGCACTCATAATCGCTTCCTGTGTTTTCGTTGTCATTTGATTTAAGTCCATCTTTACAGCCCTCCAAATGTTTGACTTTCTTTGACCTTTGATTTGATTATACGCCAACTGACTTTTTTATACAATAATTTTGCTTATGTAGTTCAAACTTATTATTGGAAAAAGAAAAAAGTAACATTCATTTTCCTAATCAAAAAAGCCGCAATAACGATTGCGGCTTCTGTTACGGTTTTCTTTTATATGTCCACTGACGGTTATGATTTGCGTTCTCTGGAAACTTTTCACCGGCAGTTAATTGTACCATTTGCGGATTTTTCACCATACTTCCCGTTTCACCAATTTCTACGTAAATGCCATCATTTGGCGCTTTTTGCCCTGAACGAAACCTGCGATTTTGTCCCATTTTCATTCTCCTTCCATGACGTCTTGCCTCATTAGTATATCCATTTTAAAAGAAAGCCTTTCTGTCATGTTTAGGAAACAAGTACTACCGTTTACCCATGTACATATATATAATTACACAAGCTCAAGCAGGAATTATTGGCATATTTGTTGAAAAAAAAGAAACCAACCTACTTTAGGCCAGTTTCAAAGGAGAGTCAAACATATACGAGAAGATTACATGTTCATTATAAGTCGCATCATTCAAACAATGTAACCCTTTTCACAAATTGTACATAATGAAAGAAACATTGTTTGAACTTTCTAAAAAGACATTGACTTTTCCTAATTTCCAACGAGAAATAGTAGACACCACAGCGCTTCGCGACGTAAGATGGATATATAGTGAAACTTTCATCTACAGTAGTTTCACCCAGTCTAACCTCTTATTTCTGCATATTAAAAACGGAAATACAGATAGAATCAAAAAATTTATTATAAGAGGTGAAATTATGAACAAACAACATTTAATCGCATTAGACTTAGACGGAACTTTATTAACAGACAACAAAATAATTTCTCCAAGAACGAAAAACACAATCGCAAAAGCAAAAGAACAAGGACATATTGTCGTTATTTCAACAGGACGCCCATTCCGCGCTAGTTACGATTATTATAAAGAACTTAGCCTTAACACACCAATCGTAAACTTTAATGGAGCTTACGTGCATCACCCTCTTGATTCAAGTTGGGGAACACATCACTCTCCTCTTGAACTTTCAACAGCGCAAGAAATCGTCCGAGCTTGCTTTGATTTCGGCGTGAAAAATGTCTACGCTGAAGTCATCGATGATGTGTATGTCCGTGAAATTGATGAAGATAAAAAACATATTTTTGAATTCGGTTCTCCAAAGATTTTCACAGGAGATTTATTAAATATTTTAAACGACCATCCAACTTGCTTATTAATCGATGCACATGACGAGCATTCTGCTGCAATTCGCCAACATTTAACAGATATGCATGCTGAAGTCATCGACCATAGAAAATGGGGTGCGCCTTGGCCAATTATTGAAATTGTAAAAAGCGGATTAAATAAAGCTGTCGGATTACAAAAAATTTCAGGCCATTATAATATTCCTAAAGAGCGAATTATCGCTTTTGGTGATGAGGATAACGACTTTGAAATGATCGAATTTGCTGGTCATGGAATCGCAATGGGTAATGCAATTCCTGAATTAAAATCACTCGCAAATCATACGACATTAACGAATGAAGAAGATGGTATCGCTCTATATTTAGAAGAGGTTCTTGGATTGTAATCTAAAAATTCCCTGCTTATAGTTTCTCGCCAAACGCTCATACTATTATTAGACGCAAAAGTCAGCGCGTCAATTGTTTTCAGCTAAATAAAGGGGGTTTTTCGAATGGGTAAAAAGAACAAATCAAAACGTTTTATCCAGCAAGGAGCCGATGCTGTTATGAAGCATGATGCAAGATTCCCGTACAGAGGTACATTAGCTGAGGCAGAAAAAGCGAGAAGTAACTCTTCATTTGGAGGGGTTTAAATGGGGAACTTACTATTCCAACAAGCTAGAGACGCTGTTTCAAGTGCCGTTTCTTGTTCAAGTGGCGCTGAACAACAGGAACTCGTTTATAGAGCAAAAAACTCTTTGCACTCTGCTTATGCAAACTCTTCAACTGCTGAAAAAGTTCAGCTACGTGAAATGCAGGAGCAATTGCAAAACATTACGAATTCGCATTAAAAAAGGAGGACCAGCTTTGGTCCTCTTTAATCTTTTCTAAACAATCCAAACACACCGACCGTTTGCAGTATATTTGTAAATGCACCTGGGTCCACTTGTTTAATAACCCTCTCTAATTCGTACAACTCATAACGAGTAATAACAATCATTAACATTTCTTTATTTTCATTTGTATAAGCACCTGTTGCTGGTATAGTTGTAATCCCTCTCACTAAGCGAGAGTGAATCGCTTTTCGCACATCTGCCCCGTTCTTTGTAACAATTAATGCCGTAATCTTCACATGACGGGTATGAATCGCATCAATAATTCTCGTTGATACATACAAAGTGACTAAAGTATATAATGCCTTTTCCCATCCATATACGTAGCCAGCAGCGATAATGATAAGTGCATTAAAGAAGAAAAAATACGTGCCGACAGGCTTATCTTTTATTTTTGATAAAATCATAGCAATAATATCTAGACCACCTGTAGAAGCCCCCCACTTTAAAGCAACCCCTACCCCAATCGCTGAAATAATACCACCAAAAATCGCATTCAATATAATATCGTGCGAAACCGCTCTAACTGGGATAATTTCTAAAAACAAAGTCATAAATACAACACAAAGAAAACTAAAAAATGTAAAGGCCTTCCCAACCTTTTTCCACGCTAAAATAACGACAGGAATATTAAACAAACTAAACAATACCCCCGTAGATATATGAATAGATAAAAAGTCACCTAATATTTGTGACAATAATTGAGACAATCCAGCAAAACCACTCGCATACACTTTCGCTGGTGTTAAAAATAAATTCATCCCAATCGCATTTAATAAACCCGCAATAATTACAACGACTAACTTCTTAATAAGTTCAGTATAATTCAGCTTCAAATCCATTTCTAATCCACCTTTAGTATTCATGAATGCACCGCTATACATAGTCTTTACGAAAAAGGAAATGATAAACATACAACGTTTAGAAATGGAGTTGATACATATGCCACATACTAGCGATAACGACAAAAAAGCACGCGACAATAATGCAAAGCGCACTCAAAAAAATGAACAAGAGCAAAAAAATATTCAGCAAGGAAAACGTGCATATTCTAAGAAAACCGATCACCTTTGATTACATCGTACATCAACTTTAATGTTGATGTACTTTTTTTACATTTTACAGGGAAAAAACATTAAAAATTCACTTCATGTTCACTTCTATATTCTACAATAGCGATAACATATTCGGATGAGGTGTTAGCATGAAAGGAAAAAGTACATTCATTATCACTGCACTAATAAGTATATTAATACTATCTGCTTGCGGACAAAAAAATGACTCGGCCACAATCGCTACAACAACAAACTCAACCATTACGAAGAGCGATTTCGAAAAACAATTGAAAGATCGATACGGAAAAGACACGCTATACGAAATGGTAGCACAAGATGTTATTACTAAAAAATATAAAGTATCTGATGATGCAGTAGATAAAGAAGTAGAAAAAGCAAAAGATCAATACGGAGAACAATTCAAAGCAACACTAGAAAATAATCGTTTAAAAGATGAAGAAGATTTCAAAAATCAAATTAAATTCAAACTTGCATTGAATGAAGCGATTAAACAAGGCGTTACAGAAAAAGATGTGAAAGACCACTATAAACCAGAAATTAAAGCTAGTCACATTTTAGTAAGTAACGAAAATGAAGCGAAAGAGATAAAGAAGAAATTAGATACCGGCACTTCATTTGAAGAATTAGCAAAACAAGAATCTCAAGATTTAGCATCAAAAGATAATGGCGGAGACCTCGGATACTTCGGGGCAGGCAAAATGACACCTGAATTTGAAAAAGCTGCCTACAAATTAAAGCCCGGCCAAATTAGCAATCCCGTAAGATCACCAAACGGCTATCACATTATTAAACTAACTGATAAAAAAGATTTACAACCTTACGATAAAGTGAAAGACTCTATACGTAAAGACTTAGAAGAAGAACGTCTTGCCGACCCTTCCTTCGGTCAAAAATTATTACAAGATGAATTAAAAAAGGCAGATATTAAAATAAACGACAGTGACTTAAAAGATACATTTTCTCATCTTTTTGGGAAAGGGAACTAAAAAACAAGAGTGCAAACTTTTTAAACAGTATACATGATGGTAAATGAGATTATATAAGCATTGTTTAAAATATATCGATTTGCCGACCAAAATCGACAACATAAAGAAGTAGGCTGCTTGAGCAGCCTACTTCTTTTATTCTTTCATTAATACTTTCAGCTTTTTCTTCAGACTTTTATAATGCCAATTGATGTGATCTAGTTCTATCTCTACTTCAATTAATATATCTATTAAGTCATCTTTATTTTGCTGAAAGTTCACCATACTCTCAAGCAACTTTTCAAACCTTTGACTACTCTCATATATATCACTTAAATCAACTGCCGCTATTTCACGTTCTTTTTCGGGGGATAATACGGAAAGGCTCTTTATTAATTGTTCCAGTACATTATCTTGCACTTTCATACCTCCCTTAATTCGATGCTTATACCTCTTTCTTTAACATTTCAAAATTAACCATGGATACCACAATACCTCTTCTGCCTCACTTTCCCCATCATCAATTAAATGGATAATCTGCTTTGCATCTTCATACTTATCAACAAGTGATAATTCATTTAATTTCTTACCAAAATCCTCTTGTAAATTGTTATGAATAAAAGAATAAAAATCATTGTTACTAAATCCGCATATATCAAATCCTAATATTTCATCGTTTTCAACATCAACAGGTAATGAACTTTCGAGAAAGTTATATAGAAACTTTAAAGTCATTTTCTTCTCGCTCATTTATTAAAAAATCCGTCCGATACTCTTCTGAAAGATGCAAACTAATAATCTCTAAATTATCTATCCCTTTTAAATAATTTCGCTTAAAGAATCTCGCATCTTCTAAATTTTTAAAAGCATTCGGCCACGAGAACTTTTCTTCTTCCATTAGTGTATCTAAAAAAGATTGTCCACTTTCACGTTCCTCTTTACTAATCTTCAACCTTCCATTTATCATCTGAGCAATAGGATCATTTTTATTTGAATTACACCAAGGGAAAAACCAATAATCCGGAAATGTAGGCCGAATCTCATTACATATCGTTAAAATCGTTTGTGATAGTCCCTCAATATTGCATTCTTTATAGATAAGTTCCCTATCGTAGGAAATTATGAGGTATCCGGAACTATAATATTTCATTTACATACCTCATTTCTTTTCAATCAAAATTAAATTCAAACTCTCTCTCATATAGATATAACTATCTATCCCTTCTATATTTTTAAAAATATTCCTCTTCCAATGGTTCTCTTACTCCCTTTCTCCTTTTATGCCGAACGTAAAAAAACTACCTCCTCCCTAATAAACTTAGAGAAAAGATAGTTCTTTTTAGTCCACTTTATTTCTTAAAGTAAGTCCAACCTTCTTCTTGGTAAATCTTTTCTTCTTTCATCAGTTTACCAAGTGCACGCTTAAATGCAGCCTTACTCATATTGAAACGTTCTTTAATGTCTTCTGGGTTACTCTTATCCCAAAACGGCATTGCTCCGCCTCGTTCTTCCATATATGCATAAAGTACTGCTGCATCATCTTCCATTCCTTCTTCTTTACGAGGAAGAAGTGAAATGTTAATTGTACCGTCGTCTTTCACGTCAATAATACGACCTGTTACGCGCTCACCGATGCGGACTTGTTCTTTTCTTTCTGTATGGTGTAAGAAAGCACGGAAATGCTCGTCAGTTAGTATGAACGAACCAACTTGAAGTGAGCGATACACACGTCCATTTACGTTTTTATTACGCATAGATGGCGTTGCATCTACGATAATTTCTTGCATATCACTGTCTCTTGCCGGAAGGGCAATTAAACGATCACGATTCGTTAATTTTAACGTACAATATAATTCGTCGCCTTCCTGAGGCCATACTGGCATATAAATTGGAAACTCATCAAGTGGAATTAGTATATCTTTTGATACACCAATATCAACAAACACACCTAAACTAGGAATAACTTCTACAACCTTTACCCAATTCCAATCATGCGTTGTAATAATTGGTTCCTTCATTGTTGCTGAAATACGATTTTGGTGATCAAGGTATAAGAATACATCAATCGTATCGCCTTCTGCAATTTCTCCAGCTAATTCGTTTTTATGTAGGAAGATTTCTTCCTCTTCGTTTCCAACCATATATCCGATTTCCGTTTCGCGTAAAACAGTTACCTGTTCAATCGATCCTAATTGCAAATACATATTTTTTAATTCCCTTCTCTATATATAAAGTTATCTTTTTTATCATTCCAAACAAAAGTTAATTATAACACGATTTTTCCTTTATTTGTCCAACTGCCCAAAATTCACTATAATTAAATAAAGACTGTATCTATAGGACTATATTCCCCTACGGATGATCCGTCAAAACACTTAAGTTGCAACAACTCTATCTAATCGATGTACTTTCCGCTATACTTTAATATGTATATTACATAGCCTATTTAGGTGCATGAAAAGATAGAAATTTATTTGGAGGTGCTAACTATGGCAAAAGAGAGTTCTTTTGACATCGTTTCGAAAGTAGAATTACCTGAAGTAACAAACGCAATTAACATCGCATTAAAGGAAATCCAAAACCGATATGACTTTAAAGGTAGTAAAAGTGATATTAAATTAGAAAAAGAAGTACTTGTTTTAACTTCTGAGGACGAGTTCAAATTAGACCAAGTAAAAGACGTTCTAATTTCTAAACTTGTAAAACGTAACGTTCCAATTAAAAACTTGGACTACGGAAAAGTTGAAACTGCATCTGGTAATACTGTTCGCCAACGTGCAACTCTGCAACAAGGTATCGATAAAGATAACGCGAAAAAAATTAACAACATCATTAAAGAAATGAAATTAAAAGTAAAAACGCAAGTACAAGATGACCAAGTACGCGTAACAGCGAAAAGCCGTGATGACTTACAAGCAGTAATCGCAGCCGTTCGCAGCGTCGACTTACCAATCGACGTACAGTTCATTAACTACCGCTAAGAAAAAAAGATCCTCTATCTATACAGAGGATCTTTTCTTTTTAACCGCAATTAAAAAAGCAATAAATAATACATTCACACCGACTATTAAGGAGATAAACAACCAATTCACACCTGTTTCTTCGCTAACTTTATACACATTCGACTCTTCGCGCTTTAAAACAAGATAAAAATTTCCGTTTTCTTCTCTTATAATTTCGTCTTCTAACAATCCTCTTAACTCTTGTTTTTCACCAATTGCACTTACAGGTAAGGAAACCTTTTGCGTTTTTTTCGTATTATTAATCGCTACTAGTGTTACTTCATCTTTATACTTTCGTTTTAATATACTCATTCCATCTTTATCATATAGAAGTTCAAACGTACCACGTCGTAAAGATGGTCTCGCTTGTCTAAGTTCACCTAGCTTCGTTATGTGCTGCATAAACTTTTCATCAGATTTGAAATCCATTAATCGTCTATTATCTGGAGCATCTCCCCCATCTAATGCGATTTCAGTTCCATAATAAAAATTCGGTATCCCCGGGGATGTTAATAAGTAAGTGATCGCTAGTTTTAAACGAGACGGTGGGTAATACATATTTTCTTTTGCAATACGTGCAAATCGCTTTGTTTCTTGATTATCTAAAAACGTAGCGAATTCCTCTTCTTTTCCACTCACATCATATAAAGGTTTCACAGACATATCTGCTTTTGAAAATGACTCTACTATTTTTTTATAGTACTCATTATCTTCCTTTGTCATAATGTGAAAATCTTTCTTTACCTTCTGCAAATCCTTTTGCACTTCATCCCAAAAAGCACGCGGCTTTTTTTCACTATGTATCACATAACTTCCGTCTAAATCGACTTCTTTTATCCACCATTTCATCGAGTCTATTAATTGTTGTTCATTTTCTTCATACGGAAATTGAAAGACAACTTTCATTCCTTTTTTGTGAGCCTCATTTACAAGTTCTTTCACATCATTTTCTGTTCCGAAATGTTCATTTACTTTTTGAAAATTTCGAACACTTAATCCGTCATACTTTTCACTTTCAAAAAGCGGCGAAAGCATAATAGTAGTAAATCCCATTTCTTTTATGTAGTCCAATCTTTTTATAATCCCACGTATATCTCCGCCCTGATACCCTTCTAAATTACCAACGTCTAACTGTTTGTCATTTTTCGATTCTCCGTTATTAAAGCGATCAATCATAATGGAATATATAACTTCATCTCGCCATTCCCTTTTTTCTTCCGCAAAAGTATGTACTGGTACAAACAAAATAACAGCTAAACAAAAACAAATGAATAGTTCCTTAGTCCATATTTTTTTCACACGCATCCCCCAAACTTCCAATTGTAAGAATATTATACCAATTTTTAGAGCAAATCGCATACGTTGATTTTATCCCTCCAAAATACATCATGTTAGGTTTTCTAACATTACCTAAAAAGTTTTCTGAATTTTTAGTTGATTTTTCTTTTTATTTCGAATATGATATGAAACATAACATATAGATGTTATTTTTTCTAACATCATAGGAGGAGAGAGAATGAATACGGGGGATACAGTTTTTATTTTTGTAACGACAGTAATGGTCATGTTGATGACACCAGGATTGGCACTTTTTTATGGGGGTATGGTTCGCAGTAAAAACGTACTCAGCACGACAATGCACAGTTATAGCGCAATGGCTATCGTTTCGATTCAATGGATTGTTATCGGTTATTCTTTATCATTCGGACCAGATTGGCACGGACTTATCGGCAATCTCGATTGGTTCGGTCTAAACGGAGTTACCTACGCACCAAACCCAGACTACTCATCTACTATTCCTCACAATTTATTTATGATGTTCCAACTCATGTTCGCTATTTTAACTCCCGCTTTAATTTCAGGTGCATTCGCCGAAAGAATGCGATTTTCTGCCTTTCTTATTTTTATCCTACTTTGGACAACAATCGTTTACAATCCTGTCGCTCATTGGGTGTGGGGCGTTGGCGGATGGCTGAGAGAACTTGGTGCGCTAGACTTTGCTGGCGGTAACGTCGTTCACATCACATCTGGAGTTGCTGGTCTCGTATTAGCTATTTTCCTAGGAAAACGAAAAAACATAAGCGGTACCTCTCCTCATCATTTACCATTTACAATGTTAGGCGCAGGCTTACTCTGGTTCGGCTGGTTCGGTTTTAACGTCGGTAGTGCATTATCTTTAAATGACGTAGCTTTAACTGCATTTATTAATACAAATATAGCCGCCGCTGCCGCCGCTTTAACTTGGATGCTTTCTGAATGGTTCTTCCAATCGAAGCCGACTGCGATGGGAGCTGCTTGCGGGGTTGTTTCTGGTTTAGTCGCAATTACGCCAGCTTGCGGATTCGTTACACCTTTCTCCGCTCTTCTTATCGGAGCAATTGGCGGTATATTATGTTTTGGTGCTGTCTTCTTCTTAAAAAACAAATTCGGGTACGACGATACACTTGATGCATTTGGATGCCACGGCATCGGAGGAACTTGGGGCGGTATTGCAACTGGACTATTTGCAACTACTACTGTAAACGGTGATGGCGCTAACGGATTATTTTACGGAAACGCATCTCTCCTTTTCAAACAACTTGTAGCAATCGGCGCAACATATGCATTCACAATCATAATGACGTACGCCATCATTAAAGCGATTAACTTCTTCCTCCCTGTTCGCGTCGATGAGCACGAAGAACAAATGGGGCTTGATATTTCGATGCACGGGGAGAAAGCTTATGAGTATACAGAGAGATCTGTGAACTAAAACTTACAAACATACGAAAAAGGTGTACTCCGTTCTAACACGGGGTACACCTTTTTCGTATATTCATAACAACACAAATATTCCAAACTATCGGTATATAAATATCTTTATCTATCTATTCATATAAGCATCTTATCTTTTCAATAGCGAATTTAAAACAAGTTGCACAGCAACAGCGTCATCTAAATAACCGATAGGAAAAATGTAATCTGGAATCACATCGACTGATAGAATAAAATAGATGAGAGCACTTCCCATTAAAGCTAGTTCTACAGGTGTCCCCTTCTTTTTCGTAAATCTCTCATACAATTCTTTCAGATCATTAATGAATGGTCCAATACTGCTTACCTTCTGAATCTTCTCGGTAAACCCCTTTTCAATCGTTTCTTGTCCTTCTTCTGTTTGCGAATATTGTTCGTAATTAGCCAATTGTTGCTCTACATTCGCGATACTAAACTTTTGATCATATAACTGTGAAGATTCAAGTAAATGCTCAATGTTATTAATAGATACATGAATATCAGATTGTTCTTCCTGCTTTGTTCCAATAGAATAACCTGCCGCCACAAACAAATCTGCGATCGGAATACCGAGGCAATCTGCAAACTTTTGCAAATGCTTTGGATTTGCTTTTCGCTTACCATTTATAATCATTGAAATAGTAGCAGTATCAATCCCAGTAAGCGCGCTCAGTTTTCGCATCGATAAAGATTTTTCCTTCAGTAATTCTTTTAATAACAACCCAAGATTACTTCTTTCATTTCCTTCAGACATATTCCATTCCCCTCTATTCATGAGAATAATCATAGTTGTCACATGCAAAATAACTACAACTTCTATACAATTATATTAACAAATTTTTTTGCCAAGTTACAAGATGGGGATTCGTAATATATGTTTACATTTTGTAAACATATATTACGAATCATAAAATAAAGCCATCTCAAAAAATCGAAATTTTTTAAGACGGCTTTTTCTGCGTAGTTTAATAGAGCAACTTATTGCAACCACTTTCTCAATAAAAAAAATATGCTACTACAAACAATATAAGAACTAATAAAAGTGAAAAATGCAACTAGAAATGAATGGTGCAAGGAAAAAGTTAGCACTGTTAATAACGAAGACAAAAAGAATAAATCTAATAAAATAAAATATCCTGAACTTAAAACACTTTCTACTAATTGTAATTCAGCCTCAAGTTCAGAGTACTTCAACCTTTTATAAAGTAATCTCACTTTCGCTCACCTTCTATTCATCTGATGTTAAAAATATCATTCCTTTCTCTTTCTATAAAGTGAAACTTTAATCAGTGGAGGTTATGATCATCCCTGCTGATTATAAGCCCGCAAATAGCGGGATAAATCAATCAAAAAACGCAGCAAACGCAATAATTAATAGTAACGTTCCGCTAATCAATGTTCCAAATTGTCCTAAAGTAAATTTCCCAATACGAACGTGAGCTATCTTTCTCCCTAATGCAACTCCGCCCCAAACTGTTATGAAACTACCAATTGCCGCAGCAACACATATCGCTATCGGATTCAAACCGAATAAACCAGCACCTAATCCGTTCGTTAATGCATTAGCAGACAGACCAATGCCAAGAAAGATGGATTCTACAAATCCGATTCCTCCAGATTCACCTATATTTTTCGTTAAACCATTTATTTCTGTAGATGCTATTTCACCTTCCGCACCTTCAGCTACCACCTTACGAGGAATTGCTAATAATACAATTCGAAGACCAATGACAACTAATAAGAAAGAACCAATGACTACTGGCATAATCCCAGGCAAAATTTTCGAAAGCCATAACCCAAAATAAATCCCGGCCACACTAAACAAAAAGCAAATAACCGAAATGATAAGATTGGAAAAATGACTAATTCGTATGTTGCGAATGCCGTAAGAAATTCCCACTCCTAAGTTATCAATGCTTGATGAAAATGTCAGTGCTAATACCATCATCCATGCTGTCATTTAATTCATTCACTCCTCCGCGCAAAATATATTTCTGAATATTAAGATAATTTATCCGGCATACATAGTATGGAATATGAATAAGAGAGATACAAACTCCCTATATTCCTTCCACTTAATCCCCCTCCTCGCTTAAAAGCGAGGAAGAGTGAACCATTTCATTACATTCATACGATTTGCTTTTCCTTTTTCACGAACAGAGTGAAAAATTTCACCAGTGAAAGATCCCATTTTCGTAGCAACCTCTTTTTGCATCGCTTTATTTTCTGATGCCGCTTTTACACTTAAATCTAACGCCTGCTCAAAATGCTCTAACGCTTTTTCCAAATGATAATCTACATCTTTTTCTACAGCTTTATGCATCATGCTTAATCTCCTCCTCTTCATCTTGCGCTTGTTCAGCTGCCGCTTCTATAATTTCTTGTTCATCAGTTGTGTCATCTTCCACATAAGAAAGTTCTTTTTCAAATTGCTTTTGCATCCTATCCATTTTCGCTTCCACAATAATATCTTCTACTTCTTCTTTAATTGTTTCAAAAGTAGACTTCACACCTCTTGCTCCTGATTCAACAAGCGGACGAAGTGTATTTCTTACGACAGGTAATAAAGCCGCACTCGCTAACGCTAAAGTAGATCCAATAACAACTTTTCGTATCATTTTCATTGCTCCTTTACACTGTTTTTAATAATGCAGATTCAGAAACTATCGGCTTTACTAGATTATTATTCTTATATGAAACTAAATTAATAATAGGCTTCGAAATTTTAGATACTGTACCCGCTACAAGAAGAACAGGTATCCATTGCGTCAGTGTTAACGGAACGGTATGGAATATACGAGCTAATGGCGGTACATATATAGCTGATAACAATACGAGCCAAGACGTTCCTAACGCTGCAATAAAGAAACGGTCTTTTGACCAATCGCGAATTGTTTCTTCTGATCCCTCTTGTCTCCAGGAGAAAGTTTGAATGAGCTGTCCGGCAACTAAAGCCGCAAACGCTGATGTTTGCGCTACTGGAAGAGGTACTCCAGCCGCTAAACTAATACCAAATACAGCGAGCGAACCTACCCCAAGCAATACTCCTCTTGTCACAACTTTTTTATACAATTCTTTATCAACAATATCTTGGCGTTTCGTTTGCTTCGTTTTGTTTCCAGGGTTTACAGCTAAAATCATCGCTGGTAAAGCATCGGTAATAAGATTCATTAATAAAATTTGAATTGGTACTAACGGAATCGGCATTCCTGCAATAACAGCCGCACTCGTCACTAATACTTCCGCTAAATTGCCCGTTAATAAACAACCAACTGCTTTGCGAATGTTTCCGATGATCGTTCTACCTTCTTTTACCCCTTCAACGATTGAACCAAAATGATCCTTTTTCAAAATTAAATCAGCAACTTCTTTCGTTACTTCTGTTCCAGTTTGCCCCATCGCAATACCAACATTCGCCTTTTTTATAGCCGGTGTATCATTTACACCATCTCCAGTCATCGCGACGATTTGACCGTCAGCTTGGAATGCAGTTACAATTCGTAATTTGTGAGCCGGGGTCACACGAGCAAAAACAGATGTACTTTTTACAACTTCTTTTAATTCCTCATCTGTCATGTTATCAATTTCTAATCCCGTTAAAACACGATCTTCACGATTCCAAATTCCAGTTTGTTTCGCAATAGAAATCGCTGTAGTCGGATGGTCTCCCGTAATCATTACTGGCTTCACACCTAACTCAATTGCTTCATGAATACTCTCTTCCACTTCAGGTTTCGGCGGATCAACCATACCGACTAACCCAACAAAAATAAGATCATCATTTTCGTTAGCACTGTACGCAAAACCTAATACTCGTAATGCCTGTTCCGCAAATTTTTCATTTTGTTGTAAAACGACTTCTTTTTCCTTATCACATAACGGATATATTTGACCGTTATCTTGATACCATTTACAACGAGGAAGAATTGCCTCTACAGAACCTTTCGAGAACTTATACAACTCTTCGTCGTTACTCTCTTTACAAACAACACTCATAATTTTCGTCTCAGAATCAAACGGTTCTTCATGATGGCGTTCAAATGACGCCATATCTTCATGCAGCACACCCGCTTTAGAAGCTAAACTTAATAAAGCTCCTTCAGTCGGATCACCTTTCACAACCCATAGGTCATCTTCCTGCTCTAATTTACTATTGTTACAAAGGACACCAATTTGAAGAATGCGAGCTAAATCAGGATTTTCTAGCGGCATATTTTCCGTTTCATGATAAATAGCATCTTCTACATCCATATCTACAGAAGCAGCAACTTTAGATGAAGTTACATCCGCAATTGTCCCTACTGGTTCATACCCATTACCCGTTACACTCCATAAACGATTTGGCGTAGCAATTACTTTAACAGTCATTTCATTTTTCGTAAGAGTTCCCGTTTTATCAGAACAAATAACCGTTGTTCTACCAAGCGTTTCTAAACTTGAAAGCTTCCGAACGAGCGCATTTTGCTTTTGCATACGGAATATACCCGCACTTAAAGCAATCGTAATCATAATTGGCAAGCCTTCTGGAACAGCAGAAGCAGTAAGAGCAACCGACGTTGTAATCATTTGCGTAATTGGCAGTCCCCTAATTAGACCCGCTACAAGCACAAGACCACCAGCCACAAATGCCCCTTTAATAAATGTTTTACTAATAGATGTCACCTTTTGCTGTAATGGCGTAGGCTCTGTTTCCTCCCCTTTCATTAAGGAGATCATATAGCCCATCTCTGTACGCATACCTGTTTCCACTACGATTGCCACCACTTTACCGCGTGTTACGGACGTCCCCATAAAGAGCATATTGTTTCGCTCTGCTAACGAACATTCTTCTCGCATAGCGTCAGCTTTCTTTTCAACTGGAAGTGATTCTCCCGTTAACATCGCTTCATTAATTTCTAAGTTCCAAGAGTTAACAACGCGAAGATCAGCAGGTACACGGTCTCCCGCTTTAAGGCAGACGATATCCCCAGGAACGAGTTCACTACTTGATATTTCTATTTCCGCTTCTTCCCTTATTACTTTACAAATAGGAGCGCGGAATTGATTTAAAGCCTCAACTACCTTTTCCGCCTTCCGTTCTTGAAGCGTCCCAATTATTGCATTTACAACGAGAATTGTCCCCATTGCTAATCCATCAAACCACCCACCAGATATAACAGATAACCCGGCTGCTCCAAGTAAAATAAACGATGTAAATTCTTTAAATTGGCTCATAAATGATGCAATCCAAGGAACTGACGGTTTCGGTTCAATTTGATTCATTCCGTATTCTTCTTTTCGCATATTCACTTGTGCATCACTTAATCCATATTGTTTCTCAACTTGTAATCTATTCATCACTTTTTCTTGATTAAATGTATACCACAGAATTTGATCTTGTTTAGCAGGAATCACTTTTTGCTGAGAAGAAACTATTTTCGACAATTCTCCATAAGAAAATATCTTCTCGCTCATTCTTTTCGCCCTAGATAAGAACGTTAACGATAAAGCATTTGCAAATAAGGCGATTACAGGTGCTGTGAATATAGACCAAACTGCTAACATCTCTCCCACCACATTCCACACTTTCGCTGCGCGGAAATGCTCATTCACCAACATATTGATTCGGTTTGCATACGCTGTAGATTGAGAGATATTTTTTATTTCTTCAAATGATATAGACGAAAAATCGGTATTTTGATCAGTTGCAAATAATACCTCTTCTCCATTTGAACGAAGCAATTCCACCCGTTTGGTAGCATCACCCTGCTGCCAGCTATCATCCACACCGTATTGAGAAAGAATGTTACGATTTACATGTAAACTATTTTGCAAAACACCTATACTCCACTTATTTTTACGTAACCCATTGACTACTTCTTTGAGTTCAGGAATAATGGTAACCTTCGATCCAACTAATAGACCGCAGCATTTTTTATTTTTAGCGACGAATTGAACTTGAAAACCTTCTTTTTCAAGTCTCTTCGCTTCCAGCTCATACGCACTTATATCTACACCATTTCGCTCGGCAAAATCTTTACTTCCGAAAAAGGAAGTTATCCTTTGAATTTCACCTTTTATCCCTTCATTCTCTACTTGAACTTCAAACGCCTTTCTTAACGTTCTTCCAGTTTTCGCCGCCTGTTGCACGACTTCTTCTTTCCAAACATGCTCACTTTTTTCAATAAGAGAAGCGGCTGTGCACCAAACTTGCCCGTCATTTTCATCTTGTGAAATACAACTCATTCCCTCTGCTGAGACCTGGAATATACGAGATGTATCATCCAATACTATCGTTTTTGTCCGAGATAATTGCGATAACGACCCACCACTCGGAATGACATATCCTCTTTCTCTTGCAACAAGATCACCTTGTCGCCACGCATATTCTGCCGATGAGACAGCTGGTTTGGGATTAGCAGCTAATAAAACTGCCATTCCGCGCAAAGGATTTCTAGTGAAAGCCCAAGTTGCTCCACCAAAAATCATTCCCCATTTTGATTGTTTTTCACTATAGGCTTTAATCTCCGGGGAAAGGAGATTTTCTTTATACGCTTCATTTTCTTCGTTTATGTTTGCTTGACTACGCTTCCAGTTTAAGTAGTTTAATAGACTAAGACCGGCAAGCACGACAATATTCTCCCGTGCGAGCGCAAGTGCAAGTGTTCCTACACCAAGCACAAGATCAGAATTCATCTTTTTGCTAGCAACCATTTTTTTGAATCCTCGCTTCAAGAACGGATAACCCGTCACAACAGATAAAGCTCCGGATACATAAAAAAGACCAGGACTTCTAGCTAAGGCAGATCTCCCCATAAATAATTGTTTTATGCCGAAAGCACCTAACCCAACAACTGAAAGTGCTAACGGTAACGGCACACCTTCATCCTTTTTGCTATGAACCGTGTCATTATTACGAGAAACTACACTAGATGAATAATCTATTAATTCCTTCTTTTCTTCACTGCTATTTGTACTAGTTTTCTTTCGCTTGGTCACTTGTTCTTCTATAAGTTGAATTATTTTGCAAATGTTATGTAGAGAGGTCTTGTTGATATCGTAAGTAATAAGGGCTCTTCCTGTAGAAATTGAGGGACTTACTTGATAAATACCTTCCGCTTGACTAAATCGGTCTAATATCAAGTTCGCCATGTTCTTGTTGTATTTTAGCTTGTAAATTTCAATTCGAATCCTTCCAGGTAACGATCGTATAAATCTCGTTTTTAATGATTTACTTTGCATCATCATCCTCCTTATCGTCTTGAAGGAAGTAAAAAGGTTTATTGCTCATGTGGTACTTAAGGACTGACGGGCAAATTTTCATAATCTATATTTTGCTCAGAATGATACGCATTTACACGAGAAACCCATTTTTCCTGGAATTTAGAAATTGTATTTGGAACAGCTTCTACCGCTCCTAAAATTGGTGATACTGTTCTCACAGCCACTTTACGTGCCGCTTCTTTCACTTTCGGTAAAGCTTCTTCCATTTCTGAACCAGCACTTTGAATTTGTTCTTTCGCACCAAGAAAAGCTGATACTGTTTTTACCGCTAGTTTTCGTAATCCTTTCCTTGCTTTTGGTGATGCCAATATAACCGCTGCTACCCCAATCGCTATACCAATTGGAGATTTCATAAATCGAAACATATTCATTTCTCCTCACTTAAAGTTATTTCGAATCTTTAAAACGAACAATTCATATACAATTAAGTAACCTTGTAAACCATTTCATCACATCCCTTATTTTGTAAAAAGTATATAAAGAGTATATATTTTTGTTTGTGTTATTTCAACAATTTATTAGTTTTTTGTAAATTTTATGTTAATTCTGAAGATTATTTTGTAAATACTTCTATTTCTACGTAATGGGATAAGTAATATATTCCATAAACTTTTCTTACTCAATTGTTGAGATTTTGTTGAGAATTCATTTTGTATTTTTACAAATTATAAACAAGGACATGCACTTTTACGAAACAACTTTTATATACTATAAAAAACACTATAAGGAGTGATTTTCATGAGCTTATCCTACTGGAAATACACTATCCTCAATCACATCACTGTAAATTTCCGCACCTTCTTATTCAATATTACTGTCGCTATTTTAGGTGAAATCGCACTCTTTCTTGTCCTAAGTTTTATTCCAAAAAGACTTCATAAATTTTTCGCATAAAAAAGCCTGAGTTCCTATTGATGTAGAACTCAGGCCACTTAGTTTTATTAAGTAAAAGGAAATTATTACACTTATCGTTTTTGCTATATAGTGAAATTTATACATATAATTTATTCGCATTTGCGCTCATGTATACCCCATCTAGTATTATAGAAAATATATCAACGATTTTTTAAATATACCGATCGTTTCCTTCTATTATATCGACTTTTCGACACAACATATCGATTTATCTGCAAAATTCTACGTAACTCAAACGAGAAATACCTCTGCACAACTTATGAATCACCGTACTTACTTTTGTTCAAGCTTAATATAATAAGAAACGCAATCGCTATTACAGCTAAAAAGCGAACTGGATTAAACGGTGTCCCTACCGTTTCATTAAACCGATGATAAATAAAAGGTATCATCTCAAGTACCATTAACCCCATCGCAATTTGAAACGTCTCAGCCATCGCTTTATTTTTTATAAACGCGGCGCGCTCATCACCCTGTTTCACGATTGTTATAAACATTTTTACAATAGCAAATACTACGAATAAAAATAGCAACATTCATAAAATACACCTCTTATATGTAAAATTTTTTCGACAAAAGTATAACATCTTTTACACAAAAAAGACGACCGAAAATTCTTCCAGTCGTCTTTTCCTATTTACTTCGGAACATTCCCTACATACTGCGTAATATCAACATTTAACGCCCCTGCTAAACGCATTCCGTAGTCATGATCTGCGCGGAAGAAGTTGCAAATAGCTAGTAATTTCGTTTGCTCATTTACGCCTTTTAAGTCGTTTGTTAAGTTCGCAATTAAGTTGTCTTGCTCTTCTTTAGAGAATGAACGGTAACGCTCACCCGCTTGTTTGAAGTCATTTGGTTTTTCAATTTTTTCACGAGATACGTAGCCTTCTACTTTCATAGTTGAATCGCGGTAAGCTGGATCCTCAACTGGATTTTCAGTATGACGGCTCGGTTCGTAGTTTATTGTAGATGGGTTTTGATCCACTTGCATCGCACCATCACGTTGTTGATTACGAACAGCAGCGTATGGGCAGTTTACAGGAATTTGTAAATAGTTTGCACCAAGGCGATAACGCTGCGTATCTGGGTAAGAGAATAAACGACCTTGTAATAATTTATCTTCAGATGGTTCAATACCATTTACAGTTGCACTTGGAGTAAACGCCGCTTGTTCTACTTCCGCAAAGAAGTTTTTCGGGTTACGATTTAACGTCATTGTCCCTACTTCAATTAATGGGAAGCGATCTTCCGGCCATACTTTCGTCGGATCTAGTGGATCGAAATCTAAAGAATCCGTTTCATCTAGTTGCATTACTTGTACGTGTAAATCCCATTTCGGATAGTTTCCTTTTTCGATTGCATCGAATAAATCACGAGTTGCATGATTGAAGTCTTTACCTTGCACTTGCTCGACTTCTTTTGCACTTAAGTTACGCACACCTTGCTGTGGCTTCCAATGATATTTAATGTAAACAATTTTACCTTCTGCATTAATCCATTTAAATGAATGTACGCCGAAACCTTCCATTTCACGGTAGTTTGCCGGTGTACCATAATCAGAAAATACCCATGTCATCATATGTGTAGATTCTGGAGTTAACGTCATGAAATCCCAGTAACGATCTGGCGTTTGAACATTTGTATCAGGTGCTGGCTTTAAAGAATGCACCATGTCAGGGAATTTAATTGCGTCACGAATGAAGAAAACTGGTAAGTGGTTACCTACGATATCGTAGTTTCCTTCTTCTGTATAAAATTTAACAGCGAACCCACGCGGATCACGAGCTGTCTCTGGAGAACCTTGACCATGAATAACCGTTGAGAAACGAACGAATACAGGTGTTTCAGTTCCTTCATTTTGTAAAAACGCTGCTTTCGTATATTGCTTCATGCTGTTTTTCGTTACGAATACACCGTGAGCACCTGCACCACGTGCATGCACAACACGCTCAGGAATACGTTCACGATCAAAGTGAGCAAGTTTTTCTACTAAATGATAGTCTTCTAACAATACCGGTCCACGGCGACCAGCTGTACGAGAGTTTTGGTTATCTCCAACTGGAGCACCTTGGTTTGTTGTTAAGCGCTTATTTGGATTCATCAAGGGTGATCCTCCTCTTTCCTTCATAGTAATTATTATTTATTTAAAATTATTATAAACTAATTATTATTCAAAATTAAATCCTTGTCAACTATTTCCTTCATTTTTTTGGAAACAATTTCAGCTAAACAAGCAATAAATACAGATTGTGAATTGGGCATATTTAGTCTAAATATGCGGCATTTAATTCATCAGTTACAACTTTACATTCATAATCGGTGTCATATAAAACTCCTAAATCGAGCAATGTGTTTTAAACCTAAGTAACAAAAAAATTCATACTCTGTAAACATTTTATTCATTGAATCTGTTAATTTATGCGCCTGCTCTTTCATTATTTTCCCAAGCGGTGAAATTCCACCAATTGCTTTATACCGTCCGATTAAATTTTGGAGCGCTTCTTCAGACGGCTTACGCCCGTGACGAATACGAGTATACATCATCTAATGACTCCGGCGTTCCATACGCCATCACAAGCAAACCTCTTTTCTTCGTCATCTATATAGCACCTCAATCTCGGAAATGAGAATCTTTTTCAAGAACATTTGTTTCCAATTATAACAAGCAATAATAAGTACGTCAAAATAATAATTCTAAATAAGTATTGTTTCTAATATGATTTCGAATTTTATATGACAATTTATTTAAGAAAAAGAGCGGCTCACATAAATATAAGCCGCTCTTTCCCTATTCCTTAATATTTACCCCATACTCTTTAAACCAAACATGAATTTGCGCTAAATGAGCTAAAAGCTGCGGCCCAGTCATTAATTGACCAAACCACGGTTTTTGAAATGCACTGCCGCCAGACTGGATCAATCCGCTCAATTGCTCCTTATCGAACAATTCATGCAAAATTGAGCCTTTATCCGTTAATAAATCTTGGAGCCATACTGTGACTGCTTTCGTATAGTGCGGGTTATGCGTTTTCGGATACGGACTTTTCTTTCTATACAATATATCATTTGGAAGTAATCCTTCTAAAGCCTTACGCAATAGACCTTTTTCGCGGTTTTTATACATTTTCATTTCCCAAGGAATATTCCACGCATATTCGACAAGTCGGTGGTCCGCAAATGGAACGCGTACTTCTAAGCTTGCCCCCATACTCATACGGTCTTTTCTGTCTAATAATGTTGTCATAAACCATACCATGTTTAAATAAAATAATTGTCGTCTCTTCGCTTCTAATGGGCTTTCTCCCTCTAAAATAGGAACTTCTTGAATGGATTCTTCATAGCGTTGTTGTACATATTGTTGTAAATTTAATTTATTTCTCCATTCTTTCTTCAGAAGTTGTTCACGTGCTTCTGTAGAACGCATCCACGGAAATGCACTTGATTGTAAATCATCTTCTCTATAAAACCACGGATAACCGCCGAATATTTCATCTGCACATTCTCCAGATAAACCGACGACAAAATCTTGTTTTATTTCACGGCAAAACCATAATAATGAAGAATCAATATCTGCCATACCAGGCAAATCGCGAACGAGTACTGCTTCTGTTAAATACTGTGCTAGTTGTTCATTAGAAATGACGCAGCGATGATGAATTGTTTGAAATGTCTCTGTCATTAAATTAATAAATGGTGCATCTGAATTCGGCTGAAATGCATTCGCTTTAAAATATTTGTCGTTATCTTCATAGTCAACAGAATACGTGTGCAATTGACCTTTCCCTGATCTTTCATACTCTTTCGCGGCAATTGCTGTGATAGCACTTGAATCTACACCTCCTGATAAAAAAGTGCATAGTGGTACGTCAGAAACTAATTGTCTCGTAATCGCATCTTGTAATAAAAAACGAGTTTTCTCTACTGTTTCTTCAAATGAATCTTCATGTTTTTTACTTTCTACATTCCAATATCTCCATATGCATAAACCGTCTTTTGAGAACGTCATTGCATGACCCGGACGCAGTTCTTGAATACCAGCATATACACCGTGACCAGGCGTTCTAGATGGTCCGAGGCCAAATATTTCTGACAACCCTTCTAACGTTACTTCCGCCTTCACATCTGGATGCGCTAGTATCGCTTTTAACTCTGAACCAAATAATAATCGTCCGCTATCATATTTATAAAAAAGCGGTTTTACACCTAATCTATCTCTAGCAATAAAGACTCGTTCATTTTTCTCATCCCATACTGCAAACGCATATATACCGTTTAAATGATCGACACATTCTTCTTTCCATTCAATATAAGATGCCAATAGTACTTCTGTATCGGAATGCCCTTTAAATGTATAACCTCTTCTTAATAACTCTTTGCGAATATCTTCTGTATTGTAGAGCTCTCCGTTATAGCAAATCGCATAACTCGTTTCGTCTTTTAAACAAGTCATGGGTTGTTTACCACCTTCAGGATCTACAACGATTAACCGTTTATGCCCAAATGCGACGTTCCCTTTAATCCAAACTTTATTATCATCTGGACCGCGTTTCGCTAGCGTTTCCGCCATCTTCGTCACGATGTCCCTTTCCCCTTCTAATGAGCGTTTATAATCCACCCATCCTGTAATCCCGCACATAAGAATCATCCTTCCTAATCTAATATCTGTTTCTGAACGTGCAGTAATCCCCACCCTATGAGTGCGGATACATAAAAACAACAAACTTGACGATAACTAACTATCCACATATGGAATAGCAGTTTCACAGTGTAAAGCGTGTTTTATTGTATGCCCATCTATCTTTAGGTGTGTCTAGTTATAAAGAACGTACGAACTGTCCATAACAAGAATAACTATTTCTATAAAAGGAGAAATGAACTATGCTACAACGCAAACATATTTTGTATAACCAACCGCGCGCTCATACAGTCGGTAATGTAGAATATATAAACAAAGAATGGGTATTCTTTGATGATGAAAATGATGAGGCTTTTCTATTAGAAGATATTGCTGAAGATGGTTTTGAAATTTTATATAACAACAATTGGCTACCAGCTCGTTTTTATGAACAAGATATATTACAAATTGCAAATGAACAACATTCTCTCCAAAACGGGGAAATGATACGAATTCGAAAAAAATTACTTCTTAGCTATAATGAATGGCTTGAGGAATTACCTGACTCTGTCTTTACATTATTAACCGAATCATTGCAATCACTTAATTACTCTTTATATGATTGCATGTATTGTCATAATTATTTATCCTTCTTGCCAAAAGAGGAAGCATGCGAAGGAGTAAATATTCTTTTATTCGATAACGACGAAATGATTTGTACATTGCAGCATCATTTTGTACGCCACTCTTCCTCTAATAAAAATATTTTGCGATTTACGAAAGTAAACGGAGAAGAGTTGCATATTGATGCGACATAAAATAAAAACCACCTTATCTCCCAAATATTTGAGATCATAAGGTGGTTTTATTTTTATTTGAATACGTACCAGCCAAGCGGTAATTTTAGTCCTAAGTATAATACCGCTACTAGCGCGACAATAAATAAGCCCCAAACCGCCCCTGTTGGTTTGTTTTTGCTCATTTTCACAAGAACCATTTCCATTCCAGCGATTACTAATATACCAGCTAGCATTTTCATGCCGTACCACATGTGCATGCTACCTGTTGCCGTCTTCACAATACTCATGTACAACATGAAACCTGTCACAATAATGATGATATACATAAGGCGAAGCCCCATATGTACACCTTTACCTTTTCTTCCTGCTGAATAAAGTGAATACGCAACGAAGAATAAAATTAATCCTAACGCCCATGCTGTAATATGCATATGTACCATCGTATCCCTGCCTCCTCTTTTTCACACTTTTTCACTCTATATGATAACATGTTCATATATTTTCAGGAAATGTTTCGCTTTTTTATATTTAAATGCTATAATATTTAGAGTATTTACAAACTTCTTGTAATAACAAAAGGGGGAACAATCATGATTCAAACTAAGGATATTATCGAACTTACAGACACATACGGGGCAAATAACTACCATCCACTTCCAATCGTTATTTCTAAAGCAGAAGGCGTTTGGGTAGAAGATCCTGAAGGAAACCGCTATATGGACTTATTAAGTGCATATTCTGCAGTAAACCAAGGTCATCGTCATCCAAAAATCATTAACGCTTTAATTGACCAAGCTAATCGAGTGACGTTAACTTCTCGTGCTTTCCATAGCGATCAATTAGGTCCTTGGTACGAAAAAGTTGCGAAACTAACAAATAAAAATATGGTACTTCCTATGAATACAGGTGCAGAGGCTGTTGAAACTGCAATTAAAACAGCTCGTCGCTGGGCTTATGATGTGAAAAAGGTAGAAGCAAACCGTGCAGAAATCATCGTTTGTGAAGATAACTTCCACGGACGTACAATGGGTGCTGTTTCTATGTCATCAAACGAAGAGTACAAGCGCGGCTTCGGTCCAATGCTTCCTGGCATTATTGTAATTCCTTATGGTGATTTAGAAGCGTTAAAAGCTGCGATTACACCAAATACAGCTGCATTCATTTTAGAGCCAATCCAAGGTGAAGCAGGAATTAACATTCCACCAGCTGGTTTCTTACAAGAAGCTTTTGAAGTATGTAAAAAAGAAAACGTTTTATTCGTAGCAGATGAAATCCAAACAGGCTTAGGCCGTACGGGTAAAGTATTTGCTTGCGACTGGGACAATGTAACTCCTGACATGTACATACTTGGTAAAGCACTTGGCGGCGGCGTATTCCCAATCTCTTGTGTTGCAGCAAACAGCGACATTTTAGGTGTATTCGAGCCAGGTTCTCACGGTTCTACATTCGGTGGTAACCCACTTGCATGTGCTGTTTCTATTGCAGCTCTTGAAGTATTAGAAGAAGAAAAATTAACAGAGCGTTCTCTTCAATTAGGAGAAAAACTAGTTGGGCAATTAAAAGAAATTGATAACCCAATGATTACTGACATTCGCGGTAAAGGTTTATTCATCGGTATCGAATTAAACGAGCCAGCTCGTCCTTACTGTGAACAACTAAAAGCAGCTGGTCTATTATGTAAAGAAACACACGAAAACGTAATTCGTATTGCACCACCTCTAGTAATCTCTGAAGAAGATTTAGAGTGGGCGTTCCAAAAAATTAAAGCTGTACTATCTTAATCATAGTGAGGTTGTCCTAAATATAGGACAACCTCTTTCTTTTTTTAATAGTTTATCGTAAAATAAAATTGAATATTCTGTTTTTGTTAAAAAGGGGGTAACTGTATGCTATTGAAATACGGTAAACACATTAATAATTTAGCTACAATTTTTATTTCTATGACATTCATCGGCTTCATATTATCTACAACTTTACTCAGTCATTATTCAACTCCTAATACATTCACACTACTCAAAACATCATTTTGGGCTGCTGTTTTCCTTACAATTATCGGTTTTGGCCGTGAGAGAAGCGCACTTGCAGTTATGCTAATTGGAATTTGTACTTTAGCATTAATCGGATTGTATATTTTCGCCATCATAGATTACTCCGTTAATCCACGCCCATAGAAAAGAGCTATCTTTTCACAAGATAGCTCTTTTTTCATTTCACAATATTTCTAAGCGTACCAATTCCCTCTACTGTAATAACAACTTCATCACCAGCATGTAAAAACTTCGGTGGTGTAAAACCTTTACCAACACCAGCTGGTGTCCCTGTTGCAATGATATCTCCTGGCTCTAATGTCATGCCTTTACTTATAGTTGAAATAATTTCTTCTACTGAAAAAATCATTTCTCTCGTATTTGAAGTTTGCCTTACTTCTCCATTTACCACTGTTTCAACGTGTAATGCATTCGGCGTTCTAACCATCGATTTATGAATTAAATACGGTCCCATCGGACAAAATGTATCGAAACTTTTCCCTAGGAAAAATTGTTTATGTTTCCTTTGAATATCCCGAGCAGTTACATCATTTATAACTGTATATCCAAAAACATGATCAAGAGCTTTTTCTATTTTTATTTGTTTCCCTCTCTTACCGATAACGATTGCTAGTTCACCTTCATAATCAAGCTCATTCGTCGCGTGAGGGTGACCATTAATTTGCTCATCAATTCCAATCACTGTTGTTGGCGCCTTTGTAAAAATCATTATATTTTCAGGGATAGACTCTACTCCGCCCATTTCTACCGCATGCTCACGATAGTTCTTTCCAACACAAAGAATATTTTTTCTCGGCCTTGGAATCGGTGCTAATATTTTCACCTCTGCTAACGGATAATACGCCGATCCCGCATTTTCCTTCGCCCAATTTACAATATCGTACACTTTCTCAAGACATTCGCTTCCTCTTTCAATACACTCTAACATGGTAATTGGGATAGTAACCTTTTCCCCTTTTTGTCTTTGCGCTTCTCTTAAATGTAATACCTTTTCTTCCTCTTCATCCACAATACCTACAAATACTTTTTCTTCTTTCTTCGCCGTTACAAAACGCAACATTTCCACTCTCCATCCTAAAACTCATACCCTATAATTGTATTCGCATCCTTAAGAAAAAAACCTTCTTATACACGCTAATTTTTACAATATTCAACCATTATTATATTTGTTCCTCATCCGTTATTTGACATAAAATGTAGAAATTATACTTTTTTTAGCGAAGATGTTTCTTTTTTATGGGATTTTTGTATAATATGTACTACATATATACATAAAATTTATTGAGAGATGGAGCCGATTTCAATGTTTGAGCAAGCTATCGAAAAAAAACGCGAAAAAATGATCTATTTTGCTGAACGCTACGGAATGACTTCTCAAAAAACAGTAGATTGTAGCCAGGAATTGGACAGGCTCTTAAATGTTGTTTGGCCTATACATACAGATTGCACACATACTCAAATGTTCGAAACACATACGCAATAACGTATGTGTTTCTTTTATTTCGAAAAAATACACATTTTATTGAAAACGCCCATACAATAGTAGAAAAGAAAATTTTAAAAACGAAAGGTGTTTTGTATGCCAGCTATGGTCGGACATATTCGTATCGTTAACATTGGATCAAGTGGTATTTTTCATATTGGAGATGTATTTGCGATTAGGCCTATTAGTTATTCACGCGCTTTTGCCGGAGCCGGTTCATTTAATGTTGGGGATAACGTCTCTGTCTACAATTATCAAAGCTCAACGACCGTCAATGATTCAGATGTAATTGATCAAGCAATAATTGGTTCGAACTAAAGGGGGCGATTGCATTGAATTTTTATGTGAACCAAAGTATCATCATTAACAGCATTAAAATCGATAGCATTACGACCTCTTCCGTTTTTCAAATTGGAACTGCAGGTAGTATTAAAGCTCTTTCTAAATTCTCAAATTCTGGCGGATTTACAGAACCTCTTCGTCCATTACAGGCGAAAGGACAAATTATTTCCATCAAACCATCAACTAGTTCTTCTTAAGGTATCCTTGTCATAAATATATAGCAGGAATATATTTCCCCTCCCTATTGAAAAGGAGGTTTCACAAATGAATCAAGATATATATACTTACCTACACCAACTTCAACAAGCTCTCCAAATACAGCAGCAAACTATTCTAAATCTTGAAGAGCAAGTTCGCCTACTACAAGAAGAGCTTAATGAGTTAAAAAGTCGTCCCTCCTCTTCTATAGGAAAAGTGGAATATAAATTCGATCAATTAAAAGTAGAAAATTTAAACGGCACTTTAAATATTGGCTTGAATCCATTTTCAACAAAAGGGCAACAAATTGAAGATTTTCAAGTGGATACAGAAACATTAAAAGTAAATCCTGAAACAGAAACAAATCCAGATTTTTATCAAGGTATCCTTCAAGAAATGCATCGCTATTTAGATGAAGAAGCATATAGTCGAATTCTCCATTTTGAACAAGAAGAGAGAACGCCGCTTGATGAGATGTATCGACAAATGATGGTGGATGACATAAAAAAACAGATGGAACATAGACTTCCATATTATTTATCACAAGTTCAATCGTATGAGGGTATTTCCTCAGATCCCGATTATTTACGAGACGTCATTATTCAAGCGATGAAACAAGATATTGACAAGGCGTTCCTTTCCTTTATTCAACACATACCAGGTAATTTCCGAAAGGAGTAAGTATGTATGAATTTAAATGTTGTGAACCGCGAGTTAAAAGTAGGGCAGATTAAAATGACCGGGGTTTCTTCTTCCGCATTATTTTTAATTGGAGATGCTAACCTTCTCATCCTTTCTTCTATTCTTGATACGCCATTCGAATCCGTTACAGAGGGACCATTTGTACCATTAGTAACAGATGTCCCTCCGACTCCAGGTTGAGGAGAGGAAAAATTATGCTCCGTCATACTTCAGTTGTACAAAATGTTTCTATCATTTCTATGGGGGTTGCAGCTGTCTTCCAGGCCGGGGATGCTAATCAAATAGAATTAAAAAATAGAGCGCTTATCGTTCATCGAGAAATCCCTTGTTATATAAAAGGTGAAGGTCGTTTTGATGCGTTTGAAATCTTTACAGATGAGTACATTACAATTCCAAAGCGAACAACAGATGTAAAACTAAATATTGTAAATGAGTGCCCTTTTATTGAAGTAAATGATGTTCACTTGCGAACGCTTTTAAATTCCGCGTGCTTCCAAATCGGCAATGTTGACTATGTTTTTAATAATTCTCGTACGCTACAAATCCGCCAATTTATTACTGATGAACCTTCCTCTAAATAATTCATATAGTAATTAAAAAGCTTAGTAAAGTAGGTGGATGGTATGCCTTCGGTTGTAGGAAATCTCGTCGTTCAAAACAGTAACGGCTCTTTCAACTTAGGAGATTTTTATAACGTGTCTCCGAAAGAAAATACGAAAGCTTATAACGGATCTGGAGCTTCCAATGTCGGATTTGTCGTTAACACTTTTAGCGGCGTTAGTGCAACAAATACATTCGATTCGGACGTTGCAGACCAAGATCAAATTGGAACAGCGTAAAAAAAGCATTAGCTCTTCTTGTATAGAGCTAATGCTTTTCCTTCTGTTTTTTAACACCTTACATATTTACGTTTGAACCCCAGTCTTCCTCTATCAAGTCCTTTATGAATACTTTCGTAAGCGTTTAGAAAACTGCTTTTCTTGTTGTCCCGTTTTAGCTCCACTATGCCTACTTCCTTTGCAGTTTCAACTGCCTTTTCATGTAGCGGCACATATGAAATCCCCACAGTGTTTAGAAAATTATTCATAGCGGATTTCGTACGTTCTGGCGCATCATGAATTGTATTTTTTACAACTTCTAGCATATTGGCAATCTTACTTTCGGAAAATTCATGGTCTTTTCGATTCCCTAAAAGCCAGCAGTAGCAACTCCATCCCGCTGACATTCTTAGTTCGTCACCACTTGCAATCCATTTATCAGCAACGTCTTGTGCAAAATCTGACTCTGATAAAGTTACTGCTACCACATAATCGGACAGCATATAAAAGTACGCCCCATCCATCCAACGATCAAAATCCGATTCGTTCATAGTTTTTGGATCTGCAATAATGCCTGCAAAGTACATCGCATCATAGTTCCCTGTAGCATAAAGCTCTTCAGCTAAACTTTGATTGATTTTTATTTTCTTCGCGATTGGTTTCATAGCACCTGTAGCTACTCCAAAAAGTGGCTCCTTTGCACCATTGGATATGTATATTTTTTTAGTTCGTTCCTTGCCGAGAGTTTCAAGCTCTTGCATTACTGTTTCAAAATCCATCGTGTTGCACTTCCTTCCTCAATATTATAATCAATTCGCTTATCTTCTTTATCAAGTTCTCTATACTTCATAACTCCATCTTTTAAAGCGTTTTGTCCATCGATTTACGATTTTCAAAATGGGATTTCGTTATACGCGTTTATCTAGCTAATTAATACCGATTATAAAAACTAATCATTAATGAAGATGCTACTCCCCGCTAATGATTAGTTTTTTTATTTAAATGATAATCCCTTATCTTCTAAAGCCGCTCTCAATTTAGGTAAAGATGCTGGCCCTATACCGTGCAGTTTCAAAATTTCTTTTTCACTATACTTTGAAAGTTCTGCTTCAGTCGTTATTCCATGGTGCTCTAACGCTCGCCTTGCTGGTGCTGAAAGAAGAGAAAGAAAGCCTTCTTTTGGCTTTCTCTCTTTCTCACAGGTTGGGCAAGTTGGACAATCGCTACTTTTGTAGTACTCGTGTCCTTGATCACAAGTTCTTAACGTCGCCATAATCCATAACCCCTTTCTAAGCTCTATTCGTCAATATTTACAACATGATTTCCATCAAAGAAATATAAACATTTCTCTTTCACAGGATGTTTTAAGCTTTTCTCGAGTGCTTTTGCATATAGTGAAAGCTGTACTTTGTATCGGTCTTCTAAAATTGGTTTCGCTTGATCAAATCCGCCTGGGAACTTTCCTTCAATCGTATCTGTTTTAAAGTCGATTAAAGTAATTCCGTCTTCCTCTTCGATCATGCAGTCGATAACCCCTTGGACAAGTATTGATTCGCCTTTCTTCCCTTGCCAATCTTGATACGCTTCTTCTGCTGAAAGCATCATCGTAAATGGTACTTCACGTTCAACACTTTTTGCTGCTAATACCCTTTTACCTAAGTCACTGTCAAAGAATGAAATTACCTTTTCAATCGCTATTTCTTCAGCTTGTTCAAATGTTAATAGTTCTTTATTTACCATTCTTGCAATTTGTTCTTGAAGAACTTCAATCGTAATTGGTTTCTTCAAATCTACATGCTGCATAACGGCATGGACTGCTGTCCCTCGCTCTGCGTATGTTAGCCCTTTTTTCTCCATAAAGCGCGGACGTGTTTTAATTGGTGCACGAAGTTTTTTAATAAAGGCGTTATCGCTACCTTCTTCAGATTGATAATTTCTCTTTATTTCTGTAACAGACTGTTTCGCACGGTGAGATGTCGCGTCCGCATACCCGTATTCCCACATCAATCTGTCGTACACTTCTTCTTTCCGTTCACTTTCTAACGGAACAGGTTTTTTATCACGAAGCGCTTCTAATAACTCTTGTTTCTCTTCTTGAACTGGTTCTGGTGCAAGTAAATCTTTTCCTTCAACAACTTCTACTTTCCAGCTAGCACTATATTCATAAATTTCGCCTGGAATATTTCCTTGACCTAATTCAAGAAGCATTTCACTATCACGGTGTCTATATAAGGAAGGTGCAATCCAGTCTAAGTAGCAAGACGCTCCGGCACGAATATGGTCTGGTAATAACCATTCACTATGCTCTCTTGCATCGAGCCATTTTTCCATTTCTTTATTTGCATCTTTAACTGTTCCAATTAAAATTAACTTCTCTTTTGCACGTGTTAACGCTACGTATAGTACGCGCATTTCTTCCGCAATTAATTCCATCTTCATTTTACGCTTAATCGCTAGTTGCGATAATGTCGTATATTTAATTCGTTTACGAGGATCGATAAATTGTGAACCGAAACCGAAATCTTTATGAAGTAAGAAACGCTTCATTAAATCTTGTGTATTAAAACGGCGACCAAGTCCAGCTACAAATACGACTGGGAACTCTAGCCCTTTACTTTTATGAATCGTCATAATGCGAACAACATCTTCTTGTTCTCCAAGAGCTCTCGCCGTTCCCATATCATCTCCGCGTTCTAAAATACGCTCAATAAAACGTAAGAAGCGGAATAATCCTCTAAACGATGTTGCTTCATATTGTCTTGCACGATCATATAGTACGCGTAAGTTTGCCTGCCTTTGCTTTCCGGCTGGTAAACCGCCGACAAAGTCGTAATAGCCTGTCTCACCGTACACTTTCCAAATTAAATCGGAAAGTGATTGTTGTCGCGCAAATTCACGCCACCCTTGCAGTAAGTTATAAAACCACTCTAATTTATCATGCAGTTCTTGTTCTTCTTCAAGCGGCGCTCCCTTTAAGAATGAGCTCATCACTTCATAAAACGAGCCTTTCTTTCCATGAGCACGAAGCGTCGCAAGTTCTTCGTCATTTAGTCCAACGATCGGTGAACGAAGTACAGCTGCAAGCGGAATATCTTGCATCGGGTTATCAATTACGCGGAATACGTTCATCATAATATTTACTTCTGTCGCTTCAAAGTAACCAGTCGCAAGGTCAGCATATACCGGAATTCCTTGTAGTTTTAACTCTTCCATAATTTGCGGCGCCCATGGCATGGAGCGAAGTAAAATAACGAAATCACGATATTGCACTGGGCGCATACTATCGGTTTTACGATCATACACTTCATAGCCTGAATCGACCATTGCTTTAATACGCTGCGCCATAAGACGAGCTTCAAGCTGCGCTTTTTCTACTTCGGCACCTTCTTCACCGTCTTGAACTTCTTCCTCAGTTTGCTGAATACATAATAGCTCGGCCGCTACATCTTCACCTTCTGGATAGCTAGCACCTAACTTTAATTCAGCGTCAGCATCATAATCAATTTCGCCGACTTCTTCGCCCATAATTTGTTTGAAAATAAAGTTCGTACCTGCTAGCACTTCATGACGGCTACGGAAGTTTTTCGCTAAGTCAATCTTCATTCCGCCGCCCGATCCTTCTTGTGTGAAACGTTTATATTTTCCTAAGAATAAACCAGGCTCTGCTAGTCGGAAACGATAGATTGACTGTTTTACGTCACCAACCATGAACAAGTTTCCTTCACTCTCAGAATCTTTCGTTACGAATTTAATAATTGATTCCTGTACGAAGTTCGTATCTTGATATTCATCAACTAGTACTTCAGCAAATTTATTACGATATTGAAGTGCTACTGCTGACGGCTTCATTTCACCGCCTTCACTTTGCTCGCTTAAAATTTGCAAACAGAAATGCTCTAAATCTGTGAAATCGACCATTCCTTTATCTCGCTTAATCGCTTGGAAACGCTCTGTAAATACTTTTACAAGCTTCACGAGTTTTTCTAATACAGGATGCATATCTTGAAAATCTCGTAAGAAACTTTCGGGTCTGCGGCTAAATAGCTCTTCTTGTAATTTCTTCACTTCATCTTTCGCTTTATTACGAAGAGAATCTACTTGTTTTACAACATCTTCCTTGTAATCACTTTTTTTAATACGCTTTAACGTTTGCCACGATACATTTTGCATCGCTTCATAAACGCTTGTCCACGATCCACTCGCTGCTGAGGATAACGTTCCAAGTAAAGCTAAATCCGCTTGTAAAGTTTCAACGCGAGGCGCTGGACCATCAGGAAGCATTGCGAGTTCAGTCGCCTTACGAATATGCTTTTCCGCTGTTTCAAGCTGAAACTTCACATCTTCTAATAAGTAAGAAGCGTACACTAAATCTTCAATCGTCTTTCCTTCAACGTCATATGCTTCTACTAATTTATCAAGCCACTTCTCCGGGTTTGGATGCGCTCTTGATTCTGTATGAAGCGCTAAAATCATTCGTTGTAAGTCATCGTCACTACGGTCACTCGTATAACGATCAACTAGTTCAAAGAAAATACTATTATCTTCGATTCCATATTCTTCTTCTAATATGTCATCTAGCACTTCTTCTTTTAATAACTCATTTTCTGTTTGGTTCGCAATACGAAAACGAGGATCGACATCAAGCATGTAATAATATCCTCTAATAACTTGTAAACAAAATGAATGAATTGTTGAAATGGAAGCTTTATTTAATAAGCTAAGCTGCTTTCTTATATGCTGTGAACCTGGCCCATCAATTAATACTTTTTCTAACGCTTCCCCAATTCGATTTTTCATTTCTTGCGCTGCTGCATTCGTAAATGTTACAACGAGCAGGCGGTCGACATCGACTGGATTTTCCTCACTTATAATCTTTTTAATAATACGTTCAACTAATACCGCTGTTTTCCCTGATCCAGCTGCCGCTGCGACTAAAATATCACGTCCGTTCGCTACAACCGCTTTCCACTGGTCATCTGTCCATTGACTACCTTCTGGTTTCTGAGGCCAATTTTCTATCATTCTCCGCCAACCTCCTCTCTAATTTTCTCCATCGCTTCGCTATCTTTCATATCTTTTAACGTACGGAATTGGTTATCTTCAAGTGATTCATCAAATTGACAAACAGATTTGAAGTTACAGAACGTACATGCCGCTTTATTCCCCTTTTTGTAAGGAGCAATATCGATAACACCTTCTGTAATGTCTTTTCCGATATTTTCAAACGAGTGGTGTACATATTTTTGTAGTACGTTAAACTCTTGTTCACTTGCAATGCTAGAACGCGCACTAAAACTACCATCTTTTTTCAGACCAGCAGAAATAATATCAGAGCTTCCTGTTGAAAGTTTATTATCCATTAAACGCACAACGTCAGCATCTCCTAGTACGAGACCTTTCATTTTAAATTTCTTTAAAATTTCTTTCTCAATTTCTTCTTCAGATGCATCGCCTTTCATCTCAACAATCGGGTTATGAATATGGAAATACAATACACCCGCCGGTGATGCAGTACTGCCCTTTTTCATCCACGTATGTGCATTTGAAGTAACAACATCTAAATACGTTAACATTTGAAGTGCGAGTCCGTAATACACTTCTGTTAAATCTAACGCTTTCGAACTTGATTTATAATCAATAATACGAAGGAACGTACCACTCTCATCTTCCGCCTTATCAACACGGTCAATACGGCCAACTACTTCCATCTTCACACCATTTGGCAACGCAAATTCCATTGGCGGAAGAGATCCAGTCCCGCCCATACCGAACGGTACTTCTAAATCAACTGGTACAAATCCACTCGACTTCGCATGTTCACGAAGAATAAGTGACGTACGGAAAATGATTTGTTGTAGTTTTTGCTTTAAATAGAAATGACGGTTCGAACTTAATAAAATTTGTCTTTGTAATAACGGTGCAATTTCTTCTATTACTAAAGCAGAAAGGTGTTCACACTCTTTTATTGATAAATCCGCCCAAGTCCGATTTTCACGTAATAACTTGTCTGCAATTCTCTTCAGCGCTGCATGGAATAACTCACCGATATCTGGCGCATCAAGTTTGAAAATATCACGCTCTCTTAGCGATAAACCGTGCTGAGCAAAATGAGCGTACGCACAGCGATTAAATAGCTCCATACGAGAAACGCTTCCCTTAATTGTATCTCCATATAAATCCCTACTTACATCTGTACTTAGTTTCTGTGCACGATTTCGGTAGAATAAACTTGATAACACACGGCTACTTTTTTGCTTCCATTCATCTGAAGTAACGTAGAAGTTATATACGTCCCACCAAAAGTCTAAATTGCCTTCAAATCCGTAACGCTTCCACGTTTGCAATTGCTGCATGACATAAGACAACGTTACTTCTGGCGTTGCTACATATGAGATTTGTTCCGAACGCGATAAGTCATTTACATCATTCGTAATAAACGATTCTTTCACATCAGGGAACATTCTTTTTATTTTTTTAATAAAACTAGAAGCAAGTAACGTCTTTCCTTCTTCATCCGCAAGCGGACAGGAAATGTATAACTTCTCAGATGCTCTCGTCACCATTTGATACATAACGAACTGTTCTTCTAATAAAGTTTGTCTCGTCGTTGGTGCTAATTCGATACCTGCAGCGGTGAGAACATTTCTTTCCTCATCAGAAAGCATACCTTCATCCATAGGCGCTGCTGGAATCACTCCTTCATTTACTCCAATAATGAACGTCGCTTTAATATCTGATAATCTAGAATGATCAATATTAGCAACTAACACTTGATCTAGTGACGGCGGAATGTTCGCAAATTGAAGTGCCTCAAGACCTGTCGACATAACCTCCGTAAACATTGAAAGGGACATCTTCTCTTCGCCAAGCATCTCAACGAACGTATCAAGAAGATTCATCACTTCTTCCCATACTTGCTCATGGTCTGTCGCAAATAAGAAATCTCCATTTTCTTCTGCACGAACACGTAATTCTTCTAGTTTTTTCGGAACGTCAAGCTCCTCTAAAAATAAATATACCGCTTCGCACATTTGCATAACTGTTCCAGCACGCTTCAGTCTTTTTTGCATACGAATAACTGGCGTTCTTACAACGTCGCGAAGTCGATTTATTTTCTCTTCCATTTCACGCTCACTGTCTGTTATCATTTCGCTCGCATCATCAAGAGAACGATAACGACGATACATCCACGGATCTTCAGAAGTCCATCTCTTCCCTTGTACACCGTACGCTAAACAGTAGTTTTCAAACTCATCCATCTCTTCGCGCATCGCTTCTTTTCTTACATCTAATGGATATAAAAGCTCTGTTTTCACGCAGCGGAATACTGCATCATAACGCCAATTCCCGCTAATAATCTCGAGTGCAGAACGAATACATTCTACTAGCGGATGATGTGACATTGGGCGTTTTTCATCGATGAAATGCGGGATATTATAATCCGTAAATAACGTTCGCATTACGTCGTAATAACTTTCTCCGTTACGAAGAAGGACTGCGATATCTCGGTAACGATAGTCTTCATCCGCCACAAGTCTTCTAATTTCACGAGCTACACCGTCTACTTCAGCTCGTAAATTAGCTGCTGTACTAATTGTTACACTCGCTTCACCATAATACTTTTCATTCGGACGCGCTTCATAATGCGTTTCTAAATGAGCTAATGCTGGAGAATGAAAACGCGGTTGTTCCATAAGTGGAATTGTTTTTTCAATTTCTATTTTCTCTTCACGCGCTACTTGTTTTATTTTTTCATACGTTAACGTCGTTTCATAAAATAAATCTAGTTCATTCACTGGCTGCGCTAACGTTTTTTCATCTATCGTTAATGTTATTGTTACTCTTGTTCCTAATCTCATTAGCCCTCTAACGATTTCTAGCTCTTGAGGAGAAAATGAATGGAATCCATCTATATAAATTTCCGCGCCTTTTACATACTCAGAGTCTGAAAGCTTCTCAATTAATAATTGTAAGTAGTCTTCTGAATCTAAATACTTTCCGATTAAAGCACGTTCAAAATCATCATATAGTAACTGTAAATCATACACTTTATTCGCTAGTAGCTTTTGCTCTGCACTACTGCTATGCGTGTCTAATTGTTGCCAAATTTCATATACGCTAGACGGCGTCACATTGTAACGTTTAAACTCAGCAATCATACTACCAAGATGTTCAAAGAAACCGTTTTGCTCCGCTGCTTTTTGAAACACAGATAGTCCATCTTTACGAGATTCTACAATTTTACGAAGCAACATATGTACACCAGCTTCATCAATATGAAGACGACTCGCTCCGCCAACTTCTTGCAGCACCTTCCACGCTAATCGCGAAAAACTAAAAACTTGTGCCCGAATAGAACCTCTTACATCTTCGCTCCCAATTAACGCCTGCTGCGTTTGGAATGTCATCTGTTCTGGCACAAGATATAATATTGTTTTCCCTCTTGGGCGCTGTTTTAACTCTTCTTGCACTTCGTGTAAACAAAGTGTACTTTTTCCACTTCCAGCTCTACCAATCACAAATCGAAGTGACATGAAACCCCACCTTTCACTTACATAACGAACGTTAGTTTGCTATCACAATTGTATTATAGGACGATAAAAAAGACAAACATACTCGTTTGTCTTTTCCTTATACTTCATTTTATTATATCAGCCTTTTGAAAAATTCGTTTGTACCTCTTGAATCGGCCAATATCGTAGATCAACTTTACCGACAACTGTATCAGCTTTCACAAAACCGAAGTGCCTACTATCCCAGCTACCAAGGCGGTTGTCACCAACTACAAAAATAGAACCGGGTGGTACAAACTTTTCTTTCGTTAACTCTTCTAGTTTAAAATCGCCTGTTAATTGCCGTCCATTTGTCTCTTTCTTATACGTCTCTAAATAAGGTTCATCCACGAATTGTCCGTTTATATATAATTTATCATGCTTATATTCGATATGATCCCCAGGTAAACCGATAATTCGCTTTACATAGTCCTCTTTTTTATTCGCATGAAAAACGACGACATCAAATCGATTCAAGTCCCCTACTTGATAACTCACCTTATTCACAACGAGCATATTTCCATCTTGCAATGTCGGCATCATTGACTTCCCCTCTACAACATACGTTGAAAAGAAAAACGTTCGAAAAAATACAGCTAATAGTACACCAATTAAAATTGTTCTTACCCACTCTAGCCCTTCTTTTTTCAAAGTTTTCTTCATTCGCTTCTCCCCTCGCCCTTTAATGATGAAGCTTATTTTTGCAAAGAAGACTTTTCCTAATGTAGTTCTAACTTTACTTCAATTTTTTTACCGACATACCATAAAATAAAAATAACAACGCCCACAATAACCGATTTCACCGGCTTATGAATAAATGACACTAAATCATGACCGATATACGTTAAAATAAAGATCATAACAAGCTTTCCAAATGCTAATGCTAGTCCAAACTGTTTTACGCTAATACGAGACAAACCAGCTACAACATTTATAAGCGCAGATGGTGTGAACGGAAAACAAAATATAACAAAGATTGGCGCGAACCCTTTTCTTTCAATCCATCCCATCGCTTTTCGCACTCTCTCATGCTTATTTACAAAAGAAAAGAAACGACTTCTTCCAAAGCTACGAATAATGAAAAATACAAGCATTGCACCAATTACTGACCCAATCCATGAATAAAGAAAACCGAACCAAAAACCAAATGCAACAGCATTCGCCAACACAAACACAATGAGTGGCAATGCCGGAATAAGCGCCTCAATCATCGGTAAGCCAATACCGAGAAGCGGTCCGAACGCACGATAACTTTCAACAATATGATCCATATTTTCTGGTGAAAAATACTCTTTGATCGTTTGAAAATCCATTCTACACTTTACCCCTTTACTCTAATTACTACCTCTACTGTATCATCGCTTAAATGAAAGAGGAAATGGTAGATACGACATATGGAGATGTATTTATTAAAGTTTCCATATCATTCGCTAGAATTCCTTCATTATTATGCTATGATAATCTTTCAATATTCGACAAGGTTTGTTGTACGTTTGGTTGTTTGAGGAACAATATTTTTTGATGATTTTTTCGGTAAATGAAATTACACTGGTGATTTTCTGAATACATCGACCACAATTTGATTTTTATCGACTTTCCGACAAAAACAGACAAATAAAAAGGATGAGTCTCCCCACCCTTTCCCTCTCACACTTCGCCTTCCTTCACAAAATACACTTTCTCATATGCTGGTGTTAATTTAGATTCTTCATTTTTATCAATCTCTTTAAAGCAAGGATTTCCTTGTTTTTTCTTACGATCTTCATACTCTGTCCGTAATTTCGCTGTACGATTTTGCTGATTTTCAAAGCTACTTTTTGACATTTCTAGTTTCACAGCGAAACCATTTATAAATCTAATAATAAGATTTCCATCTTTTAATTCTTTATTATCTTCAATATGAAAATGAGATAACCACGCACACTCTTTTCGAGAATAAGAATACGTAGGGAAAAAATAAAGTTGATCTGTCGGGCTAATTGCGATAGGAGCTTTATGTGTAATACGAGTTAACTCCTTCGTTCCTTCTTTTCTTCCAAAGAAACTAGAACCATGCTTCCGGCAACTTCTCTCTATAATATCAAGAGGCTTTTGAAATACGAAAAAAGAATCTTCCATTTCTACAATTCGCGTAACAACTTTCTTTTCTCCTAGAACAACAGGAAGTAAGGCCATTGTATTTTTGCTTACAACATAGTTTTCGACATAACGTTCTACTTTACTTTCCATAGTCTACTGTCTGCTACTACAAATATAGGCAAATGTATATCCTTAGAGTATGTAGTTTTTGCACGCTAAGAATACTTTTATCTATACTCGCTCTTTTGTTAGTAACAGATTTTTCACCTCTCTTTTTTTAATTTTCGATTGCTATTTAATTTCCCTTTTATAGTAGCACCTACGAAAAGGAAATGGTTTACATTATGCGATTCTTTACAAATACTTATAATAAATCAAATATAATACAAATATGTTAATAGAAATATATGGATATCAAGAGAATAATCTGTATAAAAAGAGGATTCTATATACGAAAAAAGAATTTATATCATTTGTAATATGTTTAACACATTCCCCTTTTCATATAATTACAGCAATTAATTTTGCTATAATTAAAATATAAATCAAATATACGGAGGTCTCTCATGGAAGAAAAGCAAGATCATCCAACAATTCAAATGAAAAATAGTAGCATTGTTATCGTAAAAAATTCAGCGAGTATTATATTCGGTTTATTTTTTATTTTACTGTTCTTCGCGAAGTCTTTTCGTAAATCTAAATGTCCAGAATGCAAGAAACGTGAAAAGAAAAAAGCTGTGAAAGAACACTAAAAGGCCTTCCTTTACGGAAAGCCCTTTTTACATACTGATTGCCATTTCCTTCATTCTTCTTCACCCTCAAAAAAACCTACTATTTTTTTTCCAAGATTCTCTGTATCTCTTTCAACCTGTACTATGATTATATATGGTTCTTGATCTAAATACCGAGAATGAGACTTCCTCAAATCAATTACCGTCACTTTATCATTTTCATAAGTTTTCGAGTACGCCTTTATTTCTTCAATCGTACTTTTTAGGCTGTCTTTATTACTAATATAAATATCGTATATCTCACCAACAAAAAAAAGGATGGCATAAGCCATCCTTTTTTCTATAATAAACTATAAAATTATAGTTTGATTACGTTTTTAGCTTGAGGTCCACGGTTGCCATCTTCGATTTCGAAGCTAACTTTTTGGCCTTCTTCTAAAGATTTGAAACCATCAGTTTCGATTGCAGAGAAATGTACGAATACATCGTTTTCGCCTGGAACTTCGATGAAACCGAAGCCTTTTTCATTGTTAAACCATTTTACTTGTCCTGTAACTGTCATAATTATTTCCTCCTACGAAAATACATTTTATTTAGTCTTCATGTATAAAAAAAGAATCCACACATTATCAAATTCGAAACATAAACTAGTTCTCACATACTTTTCCCGTTTGTTTTCGGCATTTGATAATATATGGATTGCTTAATTTAATTATTCAACTGGTATTATCATAACACACTTAAAATAGAATGTACAATCTTTTTAAAAATAAAATTTCTAAATTTTAGTATTTCTTATAAAATATAACCATACCTATTCTAATAAGGAGGCGTGTATGACAGAAATAATCCCTAAAAAAACATTAAAGAGAATTGAAAAAGATATTGAAAATAACAACCTTGGAAAAGCAAGAGATAGATTACACGGATTAATCACTACTTATCCGAATGAATTAGCACTTAGGAAAAAACTCGGGGACATTTACTTTACATTACAATACCCAGAAATGGCCGGACGGTATTGGTATCTTGAAAAAGAGAAAACAGATGTTATGCACGCGGCATGTCTACAATTTGAAAAATCGATGGGAAACGACTCTTATCATATTGTACGTGCTTTAAAATTCAAAGGAGATCGTAACATTATTACAGGACTACACACCGAACGTCCCTTACAGCCATTGCAGAAAAAAGTGATAGAGGAACTAATTGATGATTATGAAGAAACATGGAAAGACAAACTATTTACATGGGGCTGCCTATCATTATTCGCATTCCTTCTTTTTACTGCTATCGTTGGTATATTCACTATATTAGATTGGATATTTTAAATAGAAGTGAACGTTCCACAATACGACGACAAATAAAATTACATCCACTTTCCGACAAAGTTTAACAATGTCAGCGACGTAATAATAAATAAGAAAAGTGCCCTAAAAATATTTTTTGGGGCACCTACTTATACCTTTATTTCGTAAACTGTTCTTCTTCTGTGGATCCTTTTAGAGCAGTCGTTGATGAAGTACCGCCTGTAATCACTTGTGCTACTTCATCAAAGTATCCTGTTCCTACTTCGCGTTGATGGCGCGTTGCAGAGTAACCGTATTTCTCTGCTGCGAACTCTGCTTGTTGTAATTCAGAGTACGCTGCCATGCCGCGCTCTTTATAACCACGCGCTAATTCAAACATGCCGTAATTTAATGAATGGAATCCAGCAAGCGTTACGAACTGGAATTTATAACCGTACGATGCAATTTCTTTTTGGAAGCTTGCAATCGTTTTTTCATCTAATTTTTGTTTCCAGTTAAAAGAAGGGGAACAGTTGTAAGCAAGTAGCTTCCCTGGATATTTCTTATGAATTGCGTCCGCAAAGCGTTTTGCATCTTCTAAATTTGGCTCCGACGTTTCACACCAAACGAGATCTGCATACGGCGCATACGCTAAACCACGTGCAATTGCTTGATCAAGACCTGCTTTCGTATGATAAAACCCTTCTGGCGTTCTTTCGCCTGTAATAAACTCTTGATCAACTGGATCGATATCGCTCGTAATTAAATCTGCCGCATCTGCATCTGTTCTTGCGACGATAATTGTTGGTACACCCATTACATCCGCAGCAAGACGTGCCGAAATTAAATTACGCACCGCTGTTTGCGTCGGTAATAATACTTTACCGCCTAAATGCCCGCATTTTTTCTCTGAAGATAATTGGTCTTCAAAGTGCACGCCAGATGCACCCGCTTCAATCATCCCTTTCATTAATTCAAATACGTTTAACTGTCCACCAAACCCAGCTTCAGCATCCGCCACAATTGGGACGAAATAATCCGTATCACCGTTACCTTCCATATGCTGAATTTGATCAGCACGTTGAAGTGTTTGGTTAATTCGTTTTACAACAGCTGGCACACTGTTCGCTGGGTATAAGCTTTGGTCCGGATACATATGTCCAGAAAGGTTCGCATCTGCCGCTACTTGCCAACCGCTTAAATAAATTGCTTTTAATCCAGCCTTCACTTGTTGCATCGCTTGGTTTCCTGTTAATGCTCCAAGTGCATTAATATAATCTTCTGTATGAAGTGATTTCCAAAGCTTCTCTGCACCGCAGCGCGCTAACGTATGTTCAATATCAATCGATCCGCGCAGACGAATTACATCTTCAGCTGTATATGGACGTGTTATCCCTTTCCAGCGCGTATCTAATTCCCAGCTTTCCTGCAATTTATCAATTCTTTCGTTTTTCATATGTTCCATCCCCTTTTCTTGTTTCTTATAAAATTTCATAACCCGGTAATGTTAAAAACGGCATGAACTCGTTATTACGAACAAGGTTTGTAAACAGTTTTGTAGCTTCTTCAAATCTCCCCTTATTAAATGCTTCCTTACCAATCTCTCTTTCTATTTTTGCTAGTTCTTCTTCTTTCAATTCTTCCATTAATTTAAAAGTGATATTACGGCCATCACTTAGCTTTCCACCCTCATGACGAATCCACTGCCATACTTGTGCTCTTGATATTTCTGCTGTTGCTGCATCTTCCATTAAGTTATAAATTGGAGCTGCTCCCCGCCCGCTTAACCAAGATGCAATATATTGAATACCGACGTTAATATTCGTGCGAAGACCACCTTCTGTAATCGTTCCCATCGGTACTTCTAATAAATCCTTTTCTGTTACACGTATTCCTTCACGCTTTCTAAAAATTTGATTTGGCGTTTTCATTATGTGATTAAATACTTCCATTGCAACCGGTACAAGTCCCGGGTGGGCAACCCAAGTCCCGTCATGACCGTCTAAAGCTTCGCGCTCCTTATCAGCACGCACTTTCTCGAAAGCTGCCTCATTTGCTTCTGGATCATTTTTAATTGGGATTTGCGCCGCCATCCCTCCGATTGCTGGCGCATTACGACGATGACACGTTTGAATAACTTTCAAAGAATACGCGCGCATAAACGGCGCTGTCATCGTGACTTGCGCTCTATCCGGAAGTAAAAATTCATTATGATTACGGAAGCTCTTTAAGAAACTAAATATATAATCCCATCGCCCGCAGTTTAAACCAGCAGAATGATCTCTTAGTTCATACAAAATTTCATCCATTTCAAATGAAGCGTGAATCGTTTCTATTAACACAGTCGCTTTAATCGTTCCGTTCGGAATACCGATATACTTTTGAGCAAATACGAAAACATCATTCCATAATCTTGCCTCTAAGTAACTTTCCATTTTCGGTAAGTAAAAGTACGGGCCACTTCCTTTTGCTAAAAGCACCTTCGCATTATGGAAAAAGTACAAGCCAAAATCTACTAAACTGCCAGACATGTTCTTGCCATCAACTTGCATATGTTTTTCTTCTAAATGCCACCCTCTCGGACGCACAATTAATACAGCTGTTTTACTATTTAAACGATATTCTTTTCCGTTTTCATTTTTATGTGAAATCGTTCCCTTATTCGCATCTCGTAAGTTAATTTGACCTTCGACAGCATTTCTCCAAGTTGGTGCATTCGAATCTTCAAAGTCTGCCATAAAAAGATGTGCTCCTGAATTTAAAGCGTTAATGACCATCTTTCTATCCACCGGCCCAGTAATCTCCACGCGGCGATCCTCTAAATCTTTCGGAAGCTGGGCAATTGTCCAATCACCTTCACGTATGCTTTTTGTTTCCTCTAAAAACTTCGGAAACTCTCCCGCATCAATTCGTTTTTGTTTCTCCACACGCTTCTGTAAAAGTTCTATGCGGCGCCCATTGAAATTTTCATGTAGTTCTTTTAAAAAACTAAGCGCCTCAGGTGTCAATATTTCGTTGTACGCTGGTAACATTTCTCCGGCCAGTGTAACCCGTGAAGTTTGCGTCGACATATTAGCATCCCCTTCTTAAACTGTTTTATAACAGATTTGATTTTATGTTTTATATTATATAACAAATCTTCAGAAAAGGAAGTTTTTTTTGAAAATTCACTTCGTTTTTTTCAAACCGCCTTTCTTTCGCGCTTTATTTCACACAAAAAAGGTCACTGTTATACAACAATGACCTTTTCCTATTCTATTTCCAGTCTTCTTTCAAATGATAATTAATAATCGCATTGTTTATAAACTGAGCATATTGCTCTCTAGGTACAAAGCGATTTAATTCATACATACCATTACCAGTTCCTCTTACAACATTATTAGATTGGAGTGCACTAATTGCATCTTCTGCCCAATGACCTTTTGGGACATCTTTAAATGTATGTTTTTGTTTCACTTCAAAAGTAAATGCTTTTTTTAGAACGACAGCCATTTCTGCTCGGGAAATTGGCGCTTTCGGCCTAAAATTTCCTTGTCCATCCCCTTGAAAAACACCACGTTTTGTTAATGCTAAAATTTCTTTTTTGAAATTCGTTGTACTTTCAGACAGATCTTTATATGGATTCGCTACTGATCCTTCTTCTTTCATTTCAAGTGTTCTGTAAATAACCCCAGCTACTTGTTCACGTGTTGTAAGATCTCCAACACCATACTTTCCGTTTCCATACCCTACTATAATTTTATGATAAGCTAAATCCATAATAGCATCAAATGCCCAATATCCGTATGGAACATCATCAAATACAATCATTTCCGGATACTCTTCCGCTTTTACAGGCGCAACATTCGTTCCTACAAATAGTCCTCCTACCATTGTCGCAATCATCATAGCACTCAATATTTTTTTCTTCATTGTCCTCTCTCCCTATTTCTATTTAATTTAAAATAGAAAAATAATAGATAATACGAAGTTATCCATACTACATATGAAGCATTTCCAAATAACATGAGCAAATATTTTTAGTCATGTATTTTCATAAGCTTCACTGATTTAGGAGTATTCATTTATTGATGAATGTACGATAAAATGCAAATCTTCTAGAAGAAACATTTTTACCACCTTACTCCTTCTTCTATTGTCAAAAGGGAAGTGTCCAATCTAATGTGATATATAATGAAGTATTCTATAATCTCTTTATGATCTCCTTTGCATTTTGAAATTTCACTTTATTGCTACAAATAGTGAGATAAGTAGATTATGTTGCACTCGTATTCACCGATAGTTCCTTCTCTGCTCCCTTTCGAAAAGTAAATGCCATTCCTACAAATATTAAGGCAATCCCTACAATTTGCATACTCGTCGGTCTGAATCCAGTAAAGATCGTATCTAACAAAATTGCAACAGCAGGATCTAAAAACACTAATACAGAAATAAGTCTCGTCGGTAAATCTCTTAAACTGTCAAAAAATAAGTAATATACAAACCCAGTATGTATAAGTCCTGTCGCAGTAATCATCATCCAGTTCATCTCTGTTAATCCTTGAAACTTCCCGAAATCTACGAATGGTAGCAATAAAAATATACCTAAAAACGTTTGTAAAAAGGTCATCGCATATGCACTCGTATGCTTAATTCCTTTTCCGAGCAACGTTGTAAAAGCATAAAATAAAGCCGCAAGAAGTGCCCATACCATTCCAGATGACATTAATTTCTCAAGCGACATACTACCGTCCACTCCAGCTACTAACACTGTGCCGATAAAACAAATAACAATGGACATAACAGCAAATACTGTAAGTCTCTCTTTAAATACGATACTACCGATCATTAATACGATAATTGGAGCGAGATGATACACTGAAATCGCAATTGTAATCGACATGAGTTCAAACGCTTTAAATAAAAACACCCAGTTAAAAACGAGAAATACGCCACACGCTAATATTTGCACAATTTCTTTTTTATTCCATTTCTCATTTTTATATTGTCCTGTTGCAAACCAACATAGCGTTAAAAATAAAGTCGCACAAATACAACGAATAAATACTAATTCAAAAGATGGTAAACCCGTTTGGACAGAAAAAAATCCAATCGATCCGAAAATAGACATCGAAAGGATCATTTTTATAGCCGGCATTGATTTTGAATGAAACAATTTTCTCCTCCCCCTACAATCATCTCTTTATAAACTAAAAATTCTAAAAACATTACATATCATTATATATCACAATTGAAAAACTGTAAAAAAATAGAATGTAAAAAGTAGAGTTCACACCAAATTTTCATAATAAAAAAATCATCCTTTATTTCTTATAAAGGATGATTTTTTTGCTATTTATTCAGAGGAATTTCACTATATATAAACTTAAATATACTATTTTTGAAGAGTAAATTGTGAAACAATCTGCTTTAATCCTCCTGCTACGCTATGCAGATGCTCAATTGAAACTGAGATTTCTTGAACTGATTTTTCTTGCTGATGAATAGACTCTTTTACCCTATCAGTTCGATCAGATGATCTTTGGGAAATTTGAGCCATGTCTTCTGCAGAAGCAGAAATCTCCTCACTACTCGCTGCAATTTCATCTGTAGACATAGATACAGTTTGAATTTGATTAGATACTTGCTGCACTTTTTCAGTGATTTTTCCAAATACTTTTTCTGTATTCATCACTACTTGTGTACCTGCCTGTACCTCATTATCTACTTTCCCCATCATGTCTACCGTATGGTTCGTTGTTCCCATAACTTGAATAATAAGTTTCTCAATTTGTTTTGCAGAATCACTAGATTGTTCTGCTAATTTTCTTACTTCATCTGCCACAATTGCAAATCCTCTACCACTTTCTCCAGCACGTGCAGCCTCAATTGCGGCATTTAATGCTAATAAGTTAATCTGAGAGGTAATACCTTGCATAACATCAATGATTTTAACAATCTCTTCTGATTGTTCCTTCATAGTCTCAACTTGTTTGACACCGCTATGTACTGAATTTTGGATTGTATCCATCTGTTGAATCATTTGTTTCATTAATTTGTTACCACTCTCTGCATCTAATGCTGATTGAGCAGACAATTCATTTACAGAGGATGATGTATTCACTATACTCTGCATTCCTTGTGTCAACTCTTCCATCGCACCCGCAGTTTGTTCCATTGCTTGCATTTGGCTCTCTGCGCCATTGGCAACTTCTTCAATATCCATAGTGATTTTCTTTGCTGCACCGCTAGATACTTCTGATGCAGATACTACTCCGTCTGCATGTTGGAATAAAAGCTGAATATTATTCTCTACTTCTTGCATATTTGTTCTTAGCCCTGCAATCATCTCGTTAAAATCACTTACTAATATACCTAATTCATCTTTAGCATTATACTCACCATGTACAGTTAAATCTCCCTCTTTTGCTCTTTCCATCATACGACTAACCGTTTGTAAAGGAGCAACTATAAGTTTGCTAATAATATAACTTACTATACATATAATGATTGTAGTAACTACTGCAAGAATGATAAAGGTAATAACGGACCGATCTATCATTTTTTGAGAATCTTTAAATACTTGGTCAGCTAAATTTGAAACATACTCTTCTAAATCTACAGCATAAGCAGCTAACTCTACTCCCTTCGGTTTTAAGTCCTTTTGAAATTCGTTTACCATTTGAGATTCATTTGTTCCCTTTGCTTTGTCAAACAACTTCTTATATGTCTCCATATAACTTGGCAAAGATTTGTTCATCTTCTGAAACAGTTCATCCTCTTGCTTACTTAAATTAACGCCATCATCATATTCTTTTAATAAAGAATCATATTTTTTAAGATCCTTTTCAACATTACCAATAATCCCTTCTTTATTTGTCCCTTCATTTTGTGACGTTGTAATTAATTCTAGTAAGTTATATTCTAGTGAATTTTGTGTACGAAGCATTCCTTCTAATAAAACTGCAGAATTTTGATAATCATCTACTACAACCTCTGTATCGTGCTTAATCTTATTAATAGAATTAATTGCTACACAACTCATAATTGCCATGCCCAAAACTGCTAATGAGATAAGTAAGAATAATTTATGTTTCACTTTTAAATTTTGTAAAAAATACATATTTCCACCTTTATTCCTTTATATATAGATTTTTAGAATTTTATAGCTTATTATTTACAAAATCACAATAAAAAGCAATGATAAATATTCCCAATACCAAACTTATATTTCTATAAACAAGAAGTAGCATAATCGCTACTTCTTGTTTTTTTGTTTTTCATATTGTTCAAACGTATGAATTCTTTCGAAAATTGGTGGATGTGTATATAAGAAAAACTTCACTAACGCAGGTGGATTTACTTGGCTTAAGCTCGTTTTTGATAAATATTGAAAAGTTTTCACACCTGAATTTCCATCTTTCGTCATATCTAAAGCGTATTGATCTGCCGCTCGTTCCTCTATACGAGAAACGTAGTTTGTTGCTGGTTGTGCTGCAAAAGATAATAAAGAGGAAATTAAGAAAAATAAAGGTAAAATTGAGAAACATGCTAATTTTGGAATTTGCAGTGTATCTCCCCATTTTCGAATACACATATTTATAATACGACTAATTAAATACATACCTATAAACGATAGCAACACATAGCTCGCAACGCCCCAATATATATGTTTCATAACATAATGCCCTATTTCATGGGCCATAATAAATAAAATCTCTTTATCTTTTAATTGCTTAAGTGTTGTATCCCACATTACAATACGGGCGTTAGGGCCAATTCCCGTTACGTACGCATTTAACGAATTCGTTTTTTCCGACATATTTACTTCATATACGTGTTTAGCTGGAATATCAGCTTTATCTGCGATCGCTAAAATTTTCGTTTCTAATTCCTTATTTTTCAGCGTTGAAAAATCATTATAAAGTGGATCAATTACAACAGGTTGCACAAACGTTAAGAAAATCGTAAACGGAACAGAGAGCGCCCATCCTGCTAGCCACCATCTCTTCGGGAATTTACGGATGAGCCATAACAAAACCGTAACAATGAGTAACATAGTCGCATAGTTCACCCAAAAATCGATGACATGATCTTTTATCCAGCTTTGTGTGCTTTGCGTAGATATTCCGTAATCAACGGACACTTTACGCCCGATCCATTGCATCGGTAATGCAAGAACTGTTGTTAGTAGTGATAAATAAAAGAAATAAATCGCAACTTGTAAGACATTTATTTTGGTCGTTTCCTTCGACCATTTCTCAAACTTTTTTGAAATACCGAGCACGAGTACAAATAATAAAATAATCCATTCAAGAGGCGTCGCTAAAAAGAACAGTAAATTTTTCACACGCGAATAATCTTGACTTAGCGTAAGCTCCCTCGCATTCATAAAGGTTTCTGGATCTGCACTCGTTCCTTTATACATGTCCGGAATGAGTTCATGATTCCATCCAAATAAATACCAATATATAAGTAACGCAAACCCAACGTATAAAAAAAGCGACCACCCAATAACTTTCCTCACGCTATTCCCTCCTCTATGCTGCCTGTCTATTATTATTGTAAGTTCGTACTTTCAAAATTAGAACAAGCTAATCGTGATAATTGCTCTAGCTCGTTCAATTTACATAAAAAAACTCTTCTATTACAAGAAGAGTTTCACCGGCTCATAATCTGGTATAAGAAATGTACTTACAAACCAGTGCCTTTTACATATCGTATATATTCATAGTCCTTAAAATCCTTCTTAAGGAAGTACATCTATTAACAAACTAAAATCTTGCAAAGAAAAAGAACTATATTTCATAATACCTTGTACAGTTAAAAGTAAAATAAGACCCATCACACACATATAATTAATACTTTCTTCATGCTTTTTCTCAGCAACTACTCCGCCGCTTATACATAATATTCCTAACAAATGGAGTGCTAAATACATAAAGAAATACGCTTCCTCCCAGCGAAGAATAACATTGACTGTCGTTATCAGCACTATACTAAGCACAATCAAATAAAAAAACTTATTTGATGATATTGTTTCATTCATATAATTTTATACATCCCTTTCAAATTTCGAATTAATGATGTTTCAAAGCTATAAAGTAAATGATTGTTTTCATGCCATAAAACAAAAGGAAAGCCACTATTACTTTCTCGAATACTTTATGAACCCACATATACTTCTCTTCATTTTTTTTGAAGATGCGCTTCATCATTTCTTCTACAATTAGACCAAATATTAGTAAAACCCCTAACACAATAAGAAGAGAAATAATATTTTCTTTTAAATGAGTACTAGAAAATAAGTAATACTCTGGAAACACAATCGTATCTACTACAGGTTGAAGCCAATGGCAAACGTTTCTATCACACATATCTGTAATAGACGTAGAATCTATAATGTCTTTCAATATTTTTTCAATCGTTTTCTTCATCTCATTTACTCCCCACTACGTCTGAAAAGATTTTTTCCTGCTCTACATATATAGCTGGCATTTCTTTACTCCAATATTTGCGGTTAACAAATAAAAAGATGAGTACTAAGTTTAATCCCGTTATAAAAATAATAAGTCCTGGAAAGAACGTCGTATAGTTTGAGAAATCTGCAAAACTCATGATTTTTTCTCTACTTACTAGGAAAGATGCACAGAGTACAAATGTATTGTTTAACATATGTATCGCAATTGGCATGAGTAAGCTTTTCGTACGAATATATACGATTGATAATACGATACTAAATACGGCGGCACCGAGAAAATCGACATGTAATATCGCAAATAAAAGTGCTACAACGACCATTGCTATACTAGTACCCCATTTTGCTGCAAAACGCTGCAGTAAAAACCCTCGAAAAACAAACTCTCCGACAATAGGCGCGATAAATACAACCCTAATAAATTGAAATACATATCCCCCGGTACTATCTATAATCGGTTCATGCAAGGCATTCATAATAAAATCTGGTGTAATCCATGCAAAGCTGTACATATATAAAATAAGATAGCCGTAACTAAACATACAAAGCATAATCGCGATGTACAAAACTTGCACTAGGTTAAATGTTTCGTTTCTATTAATAAATAATGAAAATGAAACACGATGCTTTCTATATCCGTAAAAAATCCATATTATTGGAAGGATATAAAATATAAGCATATTTATAAAAGATGAATTCTGTATATGAAATGTACTTTCTAGCAATTCATTACTGCTTCGTGCTATTAAAATTAATAGTGCAAATACAATTAAAAAATATCTAGCTCGCATCGTTTGAAACGGATTCACATTCATCTCCTCCCCATGTTACTTTTATCATATCATTTGAATCTTAATTTTTTGTGAAAGAAAACCTTAAAATTTCCTTAAAAATTCCATAAGTTACAAAAAGATGATATGATATTCGAGGAAATTAGGAGGGATTCATATGTATCACGCAAATATTCTACTCATTGATGATGAAACAGCAATTTTACAATTACTAACTACCATTCTTGAAAAAGAAGGTTTTTCTCATATTACAACTGCAACATCTGCGGAAATAGCCTTATCTCTCACCGAGCAAAACAATTACGATTTAATTATTTTAGATGTAATGCTTCCTGGACAATCCGGTTTTGACATTTGTCCAATCATTCGCCAAAAAACGGATTGCCCTATCTTCTTCCTAACAGCAAAAACATCTGATGTAGATAAAATTTCCGGATTTTCATACGGTGCAGATGATTACATTACGAAACCATTTAATCCACTAGAAGTAGTCGCTCGTATGAAAGCTCAACTCCGAAGACATATGAAACAAAACATACAAGAACAAAGAATATACTCCTTTTCTTTTGGGAGATTTGAAATTGATCAACATTCTGCGGAACTAACAGTAGATGGAAACGTTGTCGAATGTTCCGCTCAACTCTTTCAACTACTACTATTCTTTTGTGAGAATCCGAACTACGTATTTTCGAAGGAAGAATTATATGAAAAAGTTTGGGGAGCACCTGCCTATAATGGAGATGATAATACTGTTATGGTTCACATTCGAAAACTACGTGAAAAAATTGAACAAGATCCAAGTAAACCAGAATACATAAAAACAGTTCGTGGACTTGGCTATAAGTTCATTACAAAGTAGGTTAAAGATATGAATTTTAATAAACGACTTATAATCCAGTTTATTTTACAACACGTTTTTGTCTTAGTTACGTTACTTATCGCAGTAATTGCTTCTTTTTCTTATTTAATTTTTCTTCTTAATAGTACTTTATATGAACCTAATATTTCTGATTATGATACCTTTACAATCTCCGAATATATTTCTTCTGAAGACAATAACATTACTTTAAAATCTGAGGTAAAAGATTTAATAACAGAAAAGAGTGATTGGCTTCAAATTGTAGATGAAGATGGAAAGGTCCTTTACAACTTTAATACGCCTAACGATGTTCCGACCTCTTACACAAAGACATCCTTACTTACGTATTTACAGAATAGTAACAACAATATTTATAAATTTAACTATTGGGAAATTAAATTAGAAAAGAAACCAGTGATCGTTATTTACGGTGCCAAACTAAAAAGTAATGCATTACTAAAAACGATACAACAAGGACACCCTTCTTTATCATTAAATGAATTTGCATTAACTGAACAAGAAAAACAATTACTTTCTAAAGAAAAAGCAACGCTGCAAATATTTAATAACAATGGCGAAGAAGTTTTTTCCTATCCAACTGGGAAGAAAAAAACATTTTCGGCTATAAAAACAGCTCTTAATGAAAAAGAACCATGGAATTATAAAGAAAATACATCTAGTTTTTACGATTCAAATAGCGGTCATCTCGTCGTTGTATCCGCCCCAAACGCTCATTATTATCCAGATGATGAATTAGATGATATATTTACCAAGAAACTTCTAATCGGATGCAGCTTAATCCTCCTTATTGTGTTTGCTTATTTAGTCATTCTTTCAATTTGGTATGGAAATAAGTTTGGAAAGCCTTTATTACACACGATGCGCTGGCTTAAAAACATAGCCGGAGGAAAATATGAAGAACCTGTTAGTAAAAAAGGCAAACCTGTTCGGTTTCGGCGCTCCGGTAAAGAAAAATGGTCGTTCCGCATATTTAAAGATGTTACAAACTCACTAGAGCACCTTTCTATTACTTTGAAAAAGAACGATGCAATGAGAAAAGTACTGCAACAAACACGTGAAGAGTGGATTACCGGCCTAACGCATGATCTAAAAACACCGCTTAGCTCTATATACGGTTATGCATTATTACTAGAATCGAAGCAATATAATTGGACGGATCAAGACATTCAACAATTTGGCCATGTAATGAAAGAAAAATCTCAATATATGACTACATTAATTGACGACTTAAGCTTAACATATCAATTAAAAAATGATACTCTGCCTGCGCAACACGTAAATGTTGAAATTAATCAGTTCGTCCGAAAAGTACTATTACAATTTATTAATAACCCGACACTACAAAATCAAAACATTGAATTCGTGCCAAGTTCAAGCAAAATCCAATATTTTATTGAAGAAAAATGGTTCCAACGTATTATCGAAAACTTACTCGCAAACGCTGTAAAACATAATAATGAAACGACAAACGTAATCGTAAAACTTTCGCAAAATGCAAATTCATTTACACTATCTATTTCAGATAATGGAAAAGGTATGGATGATAAAACGAAAGAACTTCTATTCGAGCGATATTACAGAGGAACGAATACAGAAGAAAGCAACATCGGAACTGGACTTGGTCTCGCCATTACAAAACAGCTCGTTCATGCCCATAACGGAACGATTTTCATTGATAGTGAAGTTGGAAAAGGAACGACGATTATACTTGTGTTTCCATTTAGTTCGTAGGAAAAGGTGCTTTTATAAAGCACCTTTCTCTTTTCGGAACAGCGCGCTAGTAAATGAAATTATATCGACTTAACTATAAAATACAACAATAGTAGCAACCTATTAATAAAAGAAGACCGTCCAAAAATACCTTTTGAACGGCCTTTCTTTCTATTATTTCTTCTTCACCGGTATCCAAAGCTCAACTTGAGCAAACTCACTCTTATCTGCATGGCAACGCTCATCGTACTGTTCAAACTCTGTAACTCCGCAATGTTCATATCCTGAATGCGGGAACCATTCTGAGAATACTGCATTCCACGTTTGGTGAATAGACGATACCATTTCTTCATGAGGAACTTTCGGCGTTGTAAATACTGCATACGTTGCGGATGGGAATGTACGCTTTGCAACTGCATTTGGTACATTTTCAAAGCCTGTAACTTCCATTCCGATAATATAAGTGAAGTCCCCTGTTTCTAAATTAAAATCAGTACATAATCCAAGTTCTACCCATTGGCTCGTATCTTTACGATTCGGAATCGTCGTTCCAAGATCTTTTTGTAAATATTCTTGCCAAAATGCTGGAATGTCTTGGTGGTTTTTTCCTTCTTTACTTGTCGTCTTCAGCTCATAACCCGCCATTAAAAATTCTGGTTTATTTACAATACGATATTCCATTTGTATGCCCCCTAAATATGGATTTAATTTTCTTTGTTTTACATTCACTCTATAATACATTGGTGTTTCAATTTCTTGTTTTCGATATTCACTTGGTGTCATTTGAAATAATTTTTTAAAGGCTCTCGTGAACGTTTCGTGAGATTGAAAGCCATGCTCAAATGCGATATCAATAACTTTTTCATCCGTATGAGAAAGTTGATAAGCTGCCCGGGCTAACCTCCTCTTTCGAACATACTCCATTACTGTATCGCCTACTAACGCCTGGAATACACGATGAAAATGCGACTCAGAAAAACCTGCAACACGTGCTAAATTACGCAGCGTTTGTTTTTCCATTACATCTTCCTCAATATAATCAATTGACCTTTGAATTTGTGTTTCATAGCTTTCCATCTCTGTTCACCCGCCTTATATGTATTATGATAAAAGAGAATCCTATCCAATTCTTGACGTTTTTTACTATAATTTCGTAAAAATTGTAACTTTTTTATATGTATTTCGTTGTTATGTATGAAGGGAGGGAAATGTAGTGAAACGCAAACAATCATTAGAAGAAATTTACTCCGAGCATATGCAAGATTTATTTCGCTATCTTCTCTCCCTAACTGGAGATTCTCATAGTGCTGAAGATCTCATGCAAGAAACATTTTACCGAATGCTCGTCCATATTGACTATTATAAAGGAGAAGAAATTAGGCCGTGGTTATTTACAATCGCCTACAACGCCTTTATCGATTGGTACCGAAAAGAAAAGAAGTATAAAACAACGCAAATTGAAGAATTCCATTTACCAAACGTGCCAAGTACAGAACACTCTTATTTCGTAAAACATGAGATTGCTAGTTGGTTACAAAGTATAAAAGACGAAATGTGTTACTACTACGAGATTACTACGGATTCTCTTATAAGGAAATAGCAGAAATGACTGGTCTCTCGTTAGCAAAAGTAAAAATTGAATTACACCGAGGACGAAAAGAAACGAAAAGCATAAAGGAGTGATACAGATGGGTTGTGCAGAGTTTAAAAAACTGTGGACGAAATACGAAAAAGGAACGCTCACACATGACGAACAAGAACAGTTAGAAAGTCATATAGAAACTTGTGCAGAATGTGGAGCTCATTTAGATGAATTGCTTGCGAAGAGTGAACCCGTAAAGAAAAAATTACCGCCAAAAGATCTTAAAGTTCCTTTTTGGAGGATTAAATGGAAACATCGTTTGCAGATGTTTGGTTTTATACTATCAATTTGCATCATTATATATATGATCGGCGGAGTATTATCTGCCTTTTATTTTCAAGCTAATAATGATAAAAGGCTAGAAGAAATTAGAGAGGTCCCTTCTCTTGTACTTGAAGCAACTATGCCAAATAGCCGCGTTATGGGGGGCGGAACAAGTGTAGAAGCTTTTTTCCGTACAAATAGCCACTTTGATTTAGTGAAAACGGTCGGTAAAAAAGAAATGCCACTTGGTACAGTAAAAACAAAAAGCTTCTTATCATCTGTAGATGTCATGGACCAAACTTGGATGAATCCATTCTATCAGCCAAAACTCTTCTTCGTTCATCCAAAAACAGAGCAAGGCGATTATTTAAAGGAATCTTCCAAAAAAGTATGGGATACACTTGCAAAAGTACATGATGGAACGGTTGCAGAAGTAGCAATTTCTTTTGACAAATCTTACACTTTAAAAGAATTAGAACCACTTTTATATAACGTATTTGGAGCACAAGAACTCCCTCCAACTCCTGTATGGTACGCTTTAGATACCGGACAAGAAAGAACAGATGTAGAAGACTATATCCTACATGGCGGAGAAGCTATAGGATTTCCAGAACATATAAGATTCCTAGATAGTGACGCAGACAAGAAGAAAACGCCAGAAGATAACATAATCGAAATGATGCGTATTCTTTCTACACATACAGAAACGGTAAGTAAAATAGCTGCCCTGCCTGAGAAAGAACTAAAATTAGATAAACGTTATAAATATGTAAAAGATAACGGCGTAAAAGTATACGGCATTGTCATTACTGGACCGTCAAAAGAATTATTAAAATTACAAAACTCGCCTCACATACGTTATGCGACTCTTGGAGATATTGAGGTTTGGAATTGGTTTGATAATTAATAAAAAGAAGTAGCGCATTAGAAACGGTGCGCTACTTCTTTTTTAATTCGAAATCACTTTCACATACATCCCCCTCACAGCTTTTTCATAAGCAATATCACTCATCTGCCTTATTTTTTCTGATACGACAGACGCCTGAACAACTTCCACTTCATGAAGTAACGGTGGATCAATAAGACGCACTTTATTTTTCTGATATAGATCATAATCGTTTCTATCTTCTTTTACTTTTACATTTGGATGAACTTTGCTTAATAAAACTTCCACTTCCGGATCGTTACATAGCTGCAATTTCGTAATAAGCTCATGATCTTCAAGAAGAAAGTCATCGGCATGAATGACCTTTTTATAAAGAGCCAACTTTAAAGTTTTAGCTAACATATCATTTCCATAAATATTCATTGGTTTCATAAAGAAATCAATTACTTCTTTGTAATACGTTTCTGTAAACCACTCTGCCATTTCGATACTTTGAAGGACCATTTTCCCGTTTACTGCGATGAGATCCTCTAAAAAACTGTGAACTTCTTCTAAAGATGTATATCCATATGTATACATATCTCGTAACGTATAATCCACTCGATCTGCGCATAATTCTGGTGCTGACCTTTCCAATAACGTCCAATTCGAATCATCTAACAAAATATCTTCATAGTTATAATCATGCTTCACAAGGATCGCTGGAATTTCTGAGTTTTTCACAACAGAACTAAATATCTCTTCATGATAACTTTCATTTCTATTATCAAAAACATAATCAATCACATGAGAAAAAGCAGTATGTGATACGTCGTGCAGTAAACCTGCAATTTGTTCTTCTACTGAACCACCTAGTTTTTTAATTAACAACATAACACCAACTGAATGATCGAAGCGCGTTACATTCCAGTTCTCATTTATTAAGTAGCTTGCGCCATTTTGATGAATACCTTTTAGTCTTTGCACGGACTTACTCAAGATTAATTCTTCTAACACTTTATCTACTTCAAATTCTCCGTATAGTACATCTGATATGATCACTTGTAATCCCCCTTTTTCAAGCAGAGTCTTCTTATAGTATCTCTTTTTTCAGAGAGTAAATAAAGAAGTTCACACGAAAATTTTGTACCTTTAAATTTAAAAATAGAGAGCCATCAGCTCTCTATTTCACATACCTATTCAAACGTAACCTCCACCTGCACAATCTCTGACCTGCTTCCAAGTCTTAGCGGCGGTCCCCAAAATCCGAAACCAGAAGAAACAATAGCGTGGAATGCACCTTTTTGTACATATCCCCAGTCTAGCTCGTACATTCTTCTCGTCACAATATGATTCGGCGCCATTTGTCCGCGGTGCGTGTGACCGGATAATAGTAAATCGACGCCGGCATCCGCTGCCTGCTTTAATTCAAATGGCTGGTGATCCATTGCGATAACAGGAAGCGATTTATCTATCGTACTCATTAGATTTTCAAAGCTTTGACGATCACGCTCTGTTTTATCCCTTCTTCCAACGAGATAAAAATGATCTTCAATTGTAATGACTTCATCTAAAAGAATACGAATATCAATCTTATCCATCTCTTGTAAAAACTCAGGAACAGCTCGGCCGTAATATTCATGGTTTCCTAACACACCATATACGCCTAATGGAGCTTTCATCTGTTTCATGATTGGACCCATATTTTTTTGAATGAACACACCTGGATGATCATCTATAATATCACCAGGCAGTAAAATAATATCTGGTTTCATTTCATTTACATGATGGACAAGTCTCTTTAAATGAGATACACCAGACAGTTTACCGAAATGCATATCAGAAGCCATCGCAATGCGTAAACTTTTACGACCTTCTACCTTTTTCGGTATATGTACATCATACTTTCTTACAACCGGGCTATACGCATTAAATACTCCATACGCAAAGATAAAGATGAACACGAGTAAAACGACCGTTCCTGTCCAAATAATTGCCGTCTCTTTCTCCACTGAAAACTGCAGTAGGAAGACTGCAATATCGGCTAACGGCAATAACATAAGCGCGTATTGTATTACCGCAAACCAAATTGAACCGACCGTTCGCAGGAAAGGAAGGAATTTAAACACTTGTACGAGAATGTACGCATATGAAATAAATCCGACTACGAAAGCGTAATATCCCCAAGATTCCCAGCCGAACACCGCATGAAGCCAAACCCATCCGTTCCAGCCGATGTAAAACATAAGTAGTGTGTATACAATTAAAATAGTGAATATATTGAGATAACGAAAATTTTTCACTGCTAGCCTCCTTATTGATTTCTTCTATTATATCTTGTTATGCACGTTTAACGGAAATAGTAAGCATTCCAAATGGACTGGAATAAGACTGCTTTATTTAACCCTTTGTTTCACGAAATTAATCGATATTTTTTAGTTGTTTTTCTAATGACCATCTAGCTGGTTTTTCTGCACTATTAAACCAAATTGCACCTTTTTCCAACCATTTTTTTCTATACTCAATAAACGTATATCCTTGATCATAATCATCATAACCAAATTGAAAGCCGCAACATGAACAAATCTCATATGATGGATCATCATCTTCATCATATGGGGGATCTAATAATTCGTTAAAACCACAAATTAAACATATATAATTCATATCATTATTATTCATCTTATCACCCTTAAAATTAGATAATAAATTATCTAACTCACGTTCAAATTCTTGTATTTCATTGACAACTTGTTCAGCGTTTAATTCACTAATAACTTTGATTGGATTAGGTTTCTCATTAATTAAAAGGTCTACTAATGAAGCAATTTTCTTCCCGCTAATAATCTCAAATTCTTTTATGGACGGACATAACATTAAAAACTTTTATCTAATAGCTTTTCCCTCTACCTTTTCTCTTAACGTTGCAATTTTCTTTAAACGCTCATTCACATTTATCACCTCATACATTCAGTAACTCAACATAATACAGCGTATCATCCGTCTGAAAATACATAACAGATCCGCGGCTATAATAATTAACAAATTGAACTGGCTCTCCTAGTTCATTACAAAGATTACTATCATACACATGATTATTGTTTAAATCATAAACAACCAACTTTTTATCTTGAGTAATGAATACTACTTTATCTTGAGCAACCGCAAAACTTTTCGACCATATTTCCCTAGTTAAATTGATTTCATTCCACGACATATGAAATTTTTTATCTTTCATTTGAACTAAAGGAAATTCTGAATAATAATAGAGCCAAACGTCTCCATCTATAATGTTCATTGCATAACAATCATCTATAGGAGGTACATTAAACCTTTCTACGTATTGATCATAATTATTAAAAATCAAGTGACCTGTAGAGTCAAAAGCAACTATACCATTTACTCCAATTGGGCACTCTCCGAAAATTCCTTCATCACAATAACTAACCCATATATCTTCATTCGCATCAACCTGACAATCTCGGATCCCTTCTCCGGCATAAAACTTAACATATTCACTTCCGTCCGGATTATAAATAACTGCGTTATCATCTTCATAATTAAATATAAGTAACCATTTCTCTCCGATTCGTTGAATACATCGCACAGATTCAACATCGATATCTACGTTTAAATTGAATTTACTTATATTCACATTATTTTTATCCAAATAAATAATACAAGGTTGATTCGTATTATCTTGTACTAGTAAAATCACATTTTGTTTATAATCCAAACTCATTTTTTTAAATTGATAGGCTTCAACTATAGACTTAAAACTTATTAACTCTTTACATATAATATCTTTCATATAGATCAAAACCCTCTCATTTATTCTAAACATAAAAAATAAGCGTCAAACTTCCTTAATCTTAAATATGTTGGACATATAATTTCAAACTGTAACTTTCGAGATTTAGAATCCACAACAATACAGTTATCCTGTATGATACAATGCACCCAAGGTATATAAAGTTGATTCCCTTCTATTATGAGCTTTGAAGGATCTCGTTTAACATTAATATCCCTCTTTTATATTCAAAGTTAACCTTTCATCTAAAATATCCATTATTCCACTAACCATCAAAGAAATCATTATTAATACATTAATGTTAGTACTAAAGAACAACCTATATGGAGTAAAGGTTGCTATGAATATATATATTAGACTCACTACTAACACCGTTACCACTTTATATTGTCTCTTTTTTAACATAAACACCAATAAATGTCTGTGTCGCCTCCATTATTCATCTGTAAAATGCCCTACTATATCACCCCTTTGATATCAAAAATTTGTAAAATATCTTGTTCTAACCTCAGTGCATTAAAATCAGACTTTGCCCTTTTACCCAATATCCTAATAGATTGAATAATGTTTTTGATTATTAATATTTTTCTCCCTGAATCATCTGCCAACAAAAATGTTTCATAATCAATCCTTAATCTAAAATCTGCTTCTTTACTCTTCCTTTTAAAGAGCTTTCTTTCTTTATGAAAACCCGCATCTTCATATTCCGGAGTTATGTTAACTACTATAGGGATTATAGCTATTTCTTCTACTTCGTTACCATAATTATTACTGTTTAATTCTTCAAGTTCACTACCGATTTCTGAAATTATATTTATAAATTCCTCAGCAATGTCGCCTTCTAATTCACCACTTAAAAAAAACCTCATAATCACTCACCCTTTTCAATAATCGCTTTTATTTAGCGGAGGACGCTTTCATTATTTTTCTTTTTATATGCTAATATCTTTTGATGTTGCCATTGATGCATTTCTTTTTTGTCCCCTTTGCTTCGAATTTCATATAAGCGTTATGCTGCTTATACAGTTTTTGTGCATATCATTTAGTTCCTTATGTTGTCTCACCATATTTTAATACTGCTTGCGTTTTTTACCTCTTAAAGAATACCCTACCGCAGATGCTTTTGTATCATGTAAACTTTTATGTACTTCATCTTTTGACTTTGGTTTAGCTTTTTGATTTTTTCTGCGTTCTTGTTTTATTAATTGTAAAAGTCATTTAACTCCACGATTCCGATCCGGACCTATCAACATCGTTGGATTATTATTCGCATACGTATATCCATTTTATGTAACAGAATTATCTTCATGGTCTGTATCCGGATCTATCGATAAGGAAACACACTAAAAAAGGATGTGGAGTATTTCCCCACATCCCTTCAAATTAATAAAGTTGATGGATATACCTTATCGGAACTAATAGGATCAGTATGTACAAATGCTTGCTCCATCGGTAATTCTTGTGGGAAATCTCCTTCATAATGATATTTAGCTTTATCGTAAATTATTGTTTGGAACAAAATTCTCACTCCTATTTCACATAATATAATTGAACTCAAATAAATTAAATTAATAAAAAGCGCCTCTCTAGCATTTTATAATAATACTTCTTTTTCATCATCCAAATAATAATTCTTAATCATTTAATTTATAAAAATAAATAATTCTTTGATACACTCTTTAAAAAGGTAAGTTGACTAAACTCTGTGGATTTTTTGCTACCAAAGGCTAATTCTATTGCTACTGCTCAAGGTTACAGTGCACCATCATCACTCGCAGGCACTATCTCAAACCGGCTAAAATTCGATATGGACTTTCCAGCATTATAAAACCTGTAAATAAAAACCCCTATAAGTTACATTCGAAGTTTGTGTCTAATCATAAAAACGTCGAATGTTTCCTTATAGGGGCTACTAATATTTGTGATTAATAGAAAATCTAGAGTTTAATGTTTTTCCAGCCAGAGAAACCAGATATCAACAATTAACCCTACTATAATCACGAAAATGAATAACTAACTTGACTTCCTAATACATCATATCCCTTTTTCTTTAATGCCGATTTTGCAAGTTCCTCAGCCCTTGCTCCTGCTCTTTTTTTCGCTTTTCTTGCTGCTTGTTTTGCTGCATAACGTGCTACATGAGGGGCAGCCATCCTTGCACCCGCTATTACAAGTGGAGCAACAGGTATATTACCATCTGGATCTATCAACATTACTGGATTATTATCACCATACGTATACCCATTCATTGTAACTGGATCATCCTCATCACCCGGATCAGGATCCACTGATAAGAACACACCATGCTCTGGATTATAATAACGCGCAATCAGATAATACATGCCAATCTCTTTATCATACATGTATCCCGCATATCCAAACGGATTGTCTGCTGCGATACCTTTCGTATCACTCTTTAATACGTTACCCCACGAATCATATTCATACGTTGCGACAACTTCTCTATTTTGATCTGTCATCGCGACTACATCACCACGAGGGTTATATAGTGGTAGTATACTGTTTGTCCTTGCGATTTCATTGCTAGACGTACGCCACTTGTAGAGTATACATATTGACAAAGTACATTTTCACTACCGTCCGTCTCGTACAACGGGTTAATGCTATCTCCATCATAGAAGTAGCGTGTTACTTTTCCATTTACATTATTTTCACCTTGTTTCGTGATCGCAACAATTTGGTCACTTTCGTTCCAGGTATACTTATACTTTCCATCCGATGTACGATTTCCATTCACATCATACGTTAACTATTTATTTCCGAATTTTACAAGTTGATTTCCTTCATTGAATGTTGTCGCTATAGACTTTGTTTCTTTTCCGTTCTCTACAACTTTCACACTCGTACGGTTTCCAAATCCATCATATGTGTAAGATTTACTTGTTCCGTTTGGTAATGCCTCGTTTAATAGTTGGTTAATCAGGTCATATACAAAGTTTGTTTCTGTTACTTTTCCGCCCGCACCTTCATGTTTAATTTTCGTACGGTTACCCGATGGTCATATTCATATCGTTCAGAAATTAGAATACTGTTTGACGTACCTACTACTAAATCTTTAAGTTTATTTGCGTGGTCATAGTTGAAGGTAGAACCTGAACCATTTCCAGCTGTATACGTACGAACATTTCCTTGATCGTCGTAATCAAATCGATACGTTTGAGAACCATCTGTCACACGTATATTTTGATCTAACGTGTTGTAGTCATACGATACTTTATTTGTGTATCCACCTTGCGTTACGGTTTGTTCTTTTAGCTTTTCTGTCTTACTGTTTGCTTTGTCATGATATGCCCAGTCAATTTTTCCGCCTCGGCTATCTGTTTCGCTTGTGACGCGGTCTGCCTTGTCCTATGTTTGTTTTTGTGCGTTCTACAACATTTGTGGTTATTATTAATTCAGTACCTATTTTTACAATAAAAAAAGACTATCTAAAATTTAATTTAGAATAGTCCTTCTTTATTATTACTCTACAACCTGTGTTTCCCATCCATCATAACTCTCACATGTTCCACTATATAAAATCGCTAACTCAGCCATTTGCTTTGTTTCTTCCCAAACATTTTCTTTTGTCGGTATACAATTTTTCCCGACTATAAATAAATAGTAACTTAACCCATCTTCTGATCTTTGTTCAGACGGTTCATAAATATCATAACCTTTTACATGTAGTACATCTGCAATTTTCTCGGCAATCTCTATTGTACCTACTAAAAAGTAATGTTCTAGATAGTGTACTTTCGTTAAATTAGATCCTGCATCCTTCAAAGCTGCTAGTGTTTCTATATCCTGATTTTCTCGTTCTTGTCTTTCATGAACTGTTTCTGTCATTTATAACTCTCCCTTAAATCACTTTATAGTACGGATAAAAGTTGCTATCCTCAGTTATACTCAATTACAAAATCTCTATTAGCGGATATCTCTTCTACAAACTTTTGTTTCTTTTCTACCTTGTATTCCATGCAGAAATCTATTAAATGAGAAGTAGACCAAGTCACATTTCGAACTGGATTTCTCCTAGTGTTTTCATTTATTTCTCCCATTATTTCCATATCAAAAATAACCTTAAGAGTATAATCGTCAAATACCATTCCATTAAGCATCAATGCTGTTAAAATGTTAGCATTATCGATATCCTCTTTAGTAGGCACTGTTTTCAAATGCAAATCGAATATAACACATAAAGGAAACACGTCTTCCATCAATTCAACAATTTGTCCGAAAAAATATGTTTCATTTGGTAAAGAGATAGAAAATACATCCCCAACTTTCCATTTTTGCTTTTTAGGTCGTTTCCAAGATTCAATGAACTGTTCATACTCTCTTTTATTCTCAAATGTAAATTCTTCGTCTATAAGTTTATTCACCAAAATCGCAACTTGTAACATTGTCTTTCCATTTGCTGAATATATCTCTACACAATCGCTCTCTGAATCAAAACGGACTTTACCTTTTATTCCCGCTTCTTTAACTTGATTTCGTATAAAAACCATTGCATCATAATTTGTCTCTAAATCTAAAAGCCCGGCTAAATCCTCAAAAATGATATATTCTTTTGAACTAAAATCCGGTATAAACATACGAATTTTCCCGACCTGTAACGTATAATTTAATTTATTAAATAATACTGATTCCATTTATTCACTCCTTCACTAATTAAACATAGTATTGTTTCCATTTTTTCTTAGCGATTTCATGACGTGCATTTTCCAGTTTCCCACCATATTTTTGCGGGCCGCCGAATTTATTAATCATTTTTTGTTCATATCTTCTTGCTTGTCGCCCTGGCTTCGTTCTAAGTAAAATCTGAAAATCATATTTGGCATTATTTTTCTTTGCATGTTCTTTTTGGCGCTTTTCATACCTTTGCATATTCTTCGCTCTACCAACATATTGTTTTCCTGTTGCTTTATTTGTCCTTAGATAAATAACAGCTGTTTTCGCCGCTTTACTCGCAACTTTAAGTTTACCACCACCAATTGCACCTTTCGCAGCCGCTTTAGCAATTCCTTTTGCACCTTTTCCAGATTTATACGCTCCGTACCCATCATAAGCTGCAAAACCAGCATTAACCACGAGCCAAAATGCATGACCATCTGGATCTACTGACATAACAGGGTTATTCCCTGCATAGGTATATCCGTTTTGTGTTACAGGATCATCTTCATCACCCGGATCAGGATCCACCGATAAGAACACACCATGCTCTGGATTATAATAACGAGCAATCAAGTAATACATACCAATTTCTTTATCATACATGTATCCCGCATATCCGAACGGATTGTCTGCTGCGATACCTTTCGTATCACTCTTTAATACGTTACCCCACGAATCATATTCATACGTTGCTACAACTTCTTTATCCTGGTTTGTCATCGCAACGACATCACCACGTGGGTTGTAGTGGTAGTATAACGTTTGTCCTTTTGATTTCATTGCTAGGCGTACGCCACTTGTAGAGTATACATATTGACGAAGTACATTTCCACTTCCATCTGTCTCGTACAACGGATTAATGCTATCTCCATCATAGAAGTAACGTGTTACTTGACCATTTACATTCTTTTCAATACGGCGATTATCCTCATCATACTTATAGGTTGCGAATGCATTGCTCTCACCTTGTTTCGTGATCGCAATAATTTGGTCATCTTCATTCCATGTATACTTGTACTTCCCATCTGATGTACGATTGCCATTTGCATCATACGTTAACGATTCGTTTCCGAATTTTACAAGCTGATTTCCTTCATTAAACGTTGCCGCTATAGACTTTGTTTCTTTTCCGTTCTCTACAACTTTCACACTTGTACGGTTTCCAAATCCATCATATGTGTATGATTTACTTGTTCCGTTTGGTAATGCCTCGTTTAATAATTGGTTAATCGGGTCATATACAAAGTTTGTTTCTGTTACTTTCCCGCCTGCACCTTCATGTTTAATCTTTGTACGGTTGCCCGCTTGGTCATATTCATATCGTTCAGATAGAAGAATACTATTTGATGAACCTACTACTAAATCTTTTATTTTATTCGCATGGTCATAGTTAAAGGTAGAACCTGAACCATTTCCAGCTGTATACGTACGAACATTTCCTTGATCATCGTAGTCAAAGCGATACGTTTGAGAACCGTCTGTCACACGTATGTTTTGGTCTAACGTGTTGTAGTCATATGCTACTTTATTTGTGTATCCGCCTTGCGTAACTGTTTGTTCTTTTAGTTTTTCTGTCTTACTGTTTGCTTTGTCATGATATGTCCAGTCAACTTTTCCGCCTCGGCTATCCGTTGCACTTGTGACACGGTCTGCCTTATCGTATGTTTTCGTGCGTTCTACACCATTGATATGGTCTTTTACTTTCGTAACTTGTCCATTTTGATCACGTTCGAATGTAAATGAATCTTTTCCGTTACGCTTTTCACCAACGACGCGATCTGCTGTATCATATACAGATTCTAAAATCGAGCCGTTTGGCATTTTTGTTTTAATCTTGTTTGCATTTTCATCGTACGTATTTTCAATACGACGATTTAACGCATCGATATACACTGTATTTTTATTATCTACATCATATTCATATTTGTGTGTTTGCGTTTTCCCACCAAACATGACAGATTTCTCTGTTGTGTTTCCATTATGATCATAAAGATAATTTACAGAAGTACCATTTTTCAAGGTAACCTTTGTTAATAGATTATCTTTATTGTAATCATATAATTTTGTATTTCCTTTTTCATCTGTCTCGCTCTTTTTATTTCCTGATGCATCATATGTGAAGGTGTTTTTCTGTCCTTCTTCATCATACGTGGCAACAACACTTCCATCGTTGTCGTACTCATTTTTAATAAGAGCATTTCCTTCTAGTAAACGTATATCATCAAACCAAACTTTCCCTTTGTTTTCTCTTCTAAATAGAAGATAAACTTCCATACGTTTAATTGGTTTAGTGGCAGGGATTACAACTGCACTACGATTCCAATCATTTGTCCCACTTGGGAATTTAGCTTGGAAATTTTCCCCACTTCCATCTTGATAATGCACATCCGCCCAAATAGAGTAATCTCGAGAGAGTTTATCTGGTGCAGTATTTTCTACATTTTCAGATTTAGACATTCCTGTTAGCGTGATTGGTTCTGCCTTTTTCTGATTTATAGTGATATGCTTGCCATATCCTACATCTGAACCTCCGTATTGGCTACGTTCTAATACAATAGACGAATTTCCTGTAAAGCTTTCGTTATGAGAAATATCTTTTGCATCACAACTTGTTCCATCTCCTCGAATCCAACCTGGCATACAGCCATTTCCCGCTATATTTTCTAAACTACTATTTTCAATTGGATTAAAGCTGGAAGACACTTCTCCTCTTTCCAATTGAATCTTATCAAACCATGCTGAACCACTTGAATCCGCTCGATTATAATCAACTTGTAGATATATTCTAACTTTTTTTGTTTGATCTGTTGTCTTAAAGGTTACTTGGCGATTCGTCCAATCTTTCTCGCCCTCTATCCTATTATGACGTGTATCAAACCAGTTATTTTCACTTCCAAGAGGACTTCCATCTTCTTTTAATAACTGAACATTAAAAAATGCACCAGCGTGAGTTAATGATGTTTTCATCATCCCACTTAATGTGTATGTTGTATTTGGTTCTACTACCACATCTTGAATCGCACTATGGTATCCCCAACCAGCGTTTTGCGCCTTTACTATCATTTGTAAAGATGAAGATCCACCCAATCCACCTGGCGCGAATATTTCATCTTTTTTCAATGATCCATGACTATTAGTCTTCTCTTCATTCCATCTCTCAGTGTTATTCATTTCAAAGCTTGGATTTTGAATCAGGTTTTCTCCTGTTCCCAGCTCTCTAGTTGTTGCAATTGGATTTCCAAACTGATCATACTGCATGAAAGATGATGTATTTGCTGCTTGGTCAGTTTCAGACACTTCTGTATTTGCCGCTTTATAAGCAACTGTTGTTTCACGATTTTCGTTATCTGTCGCCTTTATAATCCCATTGTCTTTATTGTACTCAAACTTTTCTGTCCCCATTTCATCGGTAACAGACGTAACATTCCCATTACCGTCATAGGTCGCAGTTTCTGTTTGATTTTTAGGAGTCGTAGTTTTCACTAAATTATTTGCATTATATTCATACGCCGTTGTTAAATTCAGACGCCCAGAATCTTCGACTGTTTTCACTGGATTTCCAGCATCGTTATACGTATAAACAGTCTTACGCCCTTTTGGATTCGTTAACGTAACTTCTTTCGCATCCGTATTATATGCTAATGTTGTAGCTTTTCCTAATGGATCCGTCACTTTTACTAATCTATTATTTTCGTACGCATACGATGTTTTATATGGTTTTGCATCTGTATGTTGCGGATCATAAATAGATGTTAGTAATCCATTATCATATCCGTATTTATATACTTTTCCTTCTGGTGTTGTAGAAGAAACTAGTAAATCACCATCATACTTAAATGTAATCGTCTTGTTATCTGGACCGATTACTCTTGCGGCTTTTTTATTATTTCCATCATATTGTACTAATAACTCTTTACCAGAAGCGTTCTTTACTTTTGATAAACGGGATTCACCATCATACTCATATGTCGTCGTGTTTCCGTATTTATCTTTTGTATACTCAATACGCCCCTGTGCATCGCCAGATTTATAGAAAGTAACAGTTTGGTCTTTATCTTTTATTTCATACCCACCTGATACTTGCTTAATTTCTAAATATATACCAGTAGGAGCTTGATACGTATTATCTCCTGTTCTAGTAAAGGTAATATTCGCACCGTCAGCAGAAATTAAAAGTAAGTTTCCATTTCCATCGGCCCAAATTCTTTCTTCTAATCCACTAGACCAACCCGTACCAAATAAACCTATCTTTTTACTTTGGCTATTATAAGTTCTTTCTACTGATACATCCGGCCCGCGCCCTGATAATGTAATATCTTTCTCACTCATGATAAAGTTACCATTTGTAGCATTTACTTTACCATTTAACACCGGAACTGATGCCCAGTAATCAAACATCCCTATAAATCCAAAATCTTGGGAGAATTTAGGAACAAACTCATGCGAAATTTCACTTTCAGCATGCCCAGCTTTACTATACGCTGTTACACGGAACCAGTAGTTTTTCGAACCTGCATAGATTCCACCAGAATTCTTATACACAGGTGATGGATCAACTGCTAATTCTGCACCTTTTTTATCGTGATGAAGTAAATATTGGCCTTTCGTTATTTCATCTTTTGTTGGCCAAATCTTCTCATTTTGCGTTGCCCAATTTGTTTTATTTCCCACATCGAACGCTTCGTAATCTTTTCCGTTATAAATCCAAACTTTATAACCTGTTGCTGCTGGAACTGAGTCCCACTTCAGCGTTACATAACCAGTTTGCTGATCTGTCGCATTAATATATGCTGAGCCATCTGGCTTTTTCACTTGTTCTAGTGGAATAAATGGAACTACTCCATCAGAAAGCGGACTATCACCAAATGGATACTCTGCCACAATACGAATCCAGTAGCTACTTCTTCCGCTATAATCCCCGTATGGACCTCCTGCTTGATAAGCATTTTTATATATTTGTCCTGGGTCAGTAGGTGCTTCTGCACCTTGTCCGTCATCATGTATCCAGTAACGCCCTTGTGCAATTTCTTCTGGCGTTGGGAATATTTTTTTATCCTTCGTTGTCCAACTTGTCACATTACCAACTGAAATATATTCATAGTCATATCCATTAAAAATAGCTACTTTATACTCTGTTGCTCCTGGAACTGGATCCCATTGTACATTAAAGTGACCTGAACTACTTCCACTCCCATTCGAGTAAGCTTGTACTCTCGGTGTATTCGGTTTTGCATACGAATACTTAACTTCTAAGTACGGTGCATTTTCTCCGCTTTCAGCTGCAATAAACTTTTTCCAATGATTCTGACCATTTCCATTTGCATGTAGCTTAAAACCGTTGTTTGGTCTCGCACCTTCTACCCATGCTTTCACTGTATTCGTTACATTGAACTGAGCCCATTTTCCGCGGCCTACATCAGCGTGTGCAATGTTGTTAGAACCTGGTTTATTATTCCAGTTAATACCTCCGACATTCCATCCACCTGTAACTTCATCTAACCAAACACCATTTGGTTGATTTCCATAATAATGCCAAACTGCATAGGCATGGAATGTTGCACTTTCAATCTTTGCACCTTTTAAATTTGAAACGTCTGGTTTAATGAATGAAAAGTTTGTCCCAGAGGCCCCGTCATAATAACCTACTTTTAATGTATAAGCATTTTGACCAGCGTCCCAAAGCTTTCCTCCTGAATAATTGACAGTTGGATACGCGCTTGAAGCATAAGCATTTTCAAAATTATCCAGTTCAATTGAAGGGTCTACATATACCGGGTATTTTCGTTCTGGTGCTTGTAACCACTTTGGATCTGCGGTAACAGTTAATATATATGTTTTTCCATCTGTCTTCTCAATATTGTAACGAACCGCATCTGACGTTACAGCCTCACCTGATTGTTGATCTACATTTGAATCGTTCATATACGGTTTCGGTAATGTGAAGACTTTTTCTTTTTTCTCATTTTGGAAGTCGATTGAACCATCTTCCTGTATATTCGGTGTTAAATCTGTTTCTAATGCAAACGTAAAAATATGATGTCCTGTATATTCACGTAATACAAAATCTTCTTTTACATTTTCATTAAACGTCGTACTCTTTAAATCAATATTTGGGAAAATCCCTTTATACCAGACTGTATTATTTTCATGTGTTGCAGTAACTGGTGATGGCTTCACTTCACCTTTTTCACCATTTGCACTTATTAATTTGTACTGAATATTATGATTTTTTATTTTAAATTGAACGTACTTTCCATCTTGTGTTGTTTTCTCAAATTCTGGTTCTAATTTTGTATTTTCCGTTACAATTTTTTCATTTTGTGCTTCTACTAATTTCGGTGAAACCTCTTCTAACTTTCCATCTTTCTCAATATGAATCGGTTCCGTATATACCTTTTTCGTATAAGTACCATCATTATTATCGAAAACTTTCTCTGTTTCCGTTCTTTCTTCTACAATCTCAGTCGGATTTGCCTGTGCTTTAGCCTTATCCTTCTTTAACTGATCTGGATGTGGAGCTGGTAACTCCTTTTCCTCTTTCTTTTCTACTTCTGGACTTTGTTCTGAATTCGGAGATGGTGTAAACGGTGGTGCTGTTTCCGCCAATCCATTCAGTGGTATAGAGGTAATAATTAATGCAACTACCATAAGTTGGATTAAGTACCTATACCAATTCTTTTGTTTCTTTTCTTTCATAAACTCACCTCGCTGAAATATTTTTAACATAATAATGTTACATATCCCAATCTAAATAAACGAAAGAGTAAAGTAAATATAGTTTTAAAGTTTTGAAGATTTTATGCATAAAATCCGACAATTTAACAACAATTTTATAAATTTAATTACAGATAACTTTTTTTGTTATATATTTGAAGATTAACAATAATCTTATCTATTATTGTTCGCTAGCGACATGATATGAACATCATTCAACTAACCTTTTATTTTCACTTTCGATTTTGTTCTAGTATTCAATAAAGCTAATACACTGAGCTTCATATTCCTGGTGTAAATGTGCTTCCCTTAACTGTAATACCTTTATTTATAGAAGATAATCAGAATATATTCCTTAATAACTGTTTGAACACGCCCCCTCTCCTTGTTATATCTACAGCTTTTCCAACTATATTTCATATGAGAAAAGGTTATCACTACAAACAAAGAGGAAGCCTCCCAAAATATATTTTAGGAGGCTTCCTCTTATTAATAGATTGCTGATTTTAACTCTCTTAAATAACAAAATCCTCCGGAATAAACACCTTCACTTCTCTCGGATGTACGTATACAAACTCACCCGTTTGAATGCCTAGCTGTCTAAACTGTTCTTTACTAATTTCTGCTTCTAGATACTCATCTGTTCCGTCGCGCTTCAATTCTACATATACGACAGGGCCAACTGCATGTGAGTATGTTACTTTCGCAGGGATGGCATCTATACTTTGTTTCGTACGATCGATTGATAAGTGATGTGGTCTTACGTATCCCACTCCGTCTACGTTTGAAACGTGCTTATGCTCTGGTGCTTCTAGTTCCACCGATCCTACATTTAGTTTACCTTTATGAACGCGGCCGTGAAATAAATTCACGTTTCCTAAAAAGTCGTATACGAACGGGCTTGCCGGTTTTTCATATACTTCTTCCGGTGTTCCCATTTGTTCAATACGTCCTTCATTCATTACAACGATGCGGTCCGCAACGTCTAACGCTTCTTCTTGGTCATGCGTTACGAATACGCTCGTAATTTGAAATTCGTCATGTAGTTTCCGGAGCCATCTTCGCAATTCTTTCCGTACTTTTGCATCAAGTGCACCGAACGGTTCATCTAACAATAAAATTTTCGGTTCGACCGCAAGCGCCCGGGCTAGCGCGATACGCTGTCGTTGTCCGCCAGATAATTGCGCTGGGTATCGTTTTGCGAAACCATCCATTTTTACTAGTTTCAATAGTTCTGTTACTTTTTCTTTTATTACTTCAGCTGACGGTCTTACACTTTTCCTTCTTACTTTTAAACCGAAAGCGACATTTTCAAATACATTCATATGTTTAAAAAGTGCATAGTGCTGGAAGACGAAACCGACTTGCCTGTTTTTCACGTGAATATCAGTTAAATCTTCTCCATCAAATGAAATGGAGCCTCCATCCGCTTCTTCTAGTCCTGCAATAATTCGTAATAATGTCGTCTTCCCAGAACCTGATGGGCCTAATAAAGCGACCAGTTCTCCTTTTGGAATATCCAAATGAATGTCTGTCAGCGCTTGAAATGTACCATATTGTTTTGATACATTTTGAATTTGAATACTCACCGCACTCACTCCTTATTGTCGTTTTTCCATTCTCCATTCAATCCAGTTTTTTATAACGAGCGTAAAAACTGCGATGAGTGACATTAAAGTCGCCACAGCGAACGCTGCTGAAAATTGATATTCATTGTACAAAATTTCAATATGAAGCGGCATCGTATTTGTAACGCCGCGCACGTGACCAGACACAACGGAAACCGCTCCGAATTCACCAATGGCCCGGGCATTACATAAAATCATGCCGTATAAAAGGCCCCATTTTATATTTGGCAATGTGACGCGCCAAAACATTTTCCAGCCGCTTGCGCCAAGTGATAGAGCCGCTTCTTCTTCACTCTTTCCTTGCGCCTGCATAACTGGGATTAATTCACGCGCAACAAACGGAAACGTAACAAATATCGTCGCAATGATAATGCCAGGGACAGAGAAGATGAGCTTTATCCCGTGTTCCATTAACCATCCGCCAAGATTCGCACGAGGTGTGAAAAGTAAAACGAATACTAATCCTGCAATGACTGGTGATACAGCAAACGGCAGTTCAATAAGAGATAATAATAGTTGCTTTCCTTTAAACTGAAACTTCGTAATAAGCCAAGCTGCTGCTATTCCGAATATCGTATTCAGCGGCACAACAATTAATGCAACGAGAAGTGTTAACCTAATTGCCCAAAATGCTTCTTGATCTGTTACTGCGGCAATATATACATCAATTCCTCGTTCGAATGCTTTCATAAAAATTGTCACGAGCGGCAGTAATAGAAAGAGAGATAAAAATAAAACTGTTATCGTAATGAATAGAATGGGTACAAACTTAGATTCTTTTTTAACTGATACGCTTTTTACTATTTTCTTTTCTAATAATGTTGGTTCCATTTTCTCCCCTCCTATTCGCTTTTCAGTTCATGCCTTCTGCTCCAAGTTTGAATCATATTAATAAGTAGTAGGAAAAGGAGAGAAATAATAAGCATCACAGCCGCTACAGCTGTTGCTCCTGCATAATCATATTGTTCGAGTTTCGTCATAATCATAAGCGGTGCAATTTCTGTTTTCATTGGCATATTACCTGCAATGAACACGACAGATCCATATTCCCCTAACGCCCGCGCAAAGGCGAGTGAAAAACCAGCAAGTAGAGCAGGGAATATTTCTGGCAAAATAATTTTCAAAAATATTTGGAAGCGTGATGCCCCTAAACTAGAAGCTGCTTCTTCTACTTCTTTATCAATACTTTGCAGCACTGGTTGCACCATCCGAACGACAAAGGGCAAACCAATAAACGTAAGCGCCACAATAATGCCGAGCTGGGTAAAAGCTACTTTTATATGAAACAGATTAAATATTTTTCCGATCCAACCATTTTCCGCATAAAGCGTCGTAAGTGTAATACCAGCTACAGCAGTCGGAAGAGCGAATGGTAAATCGATTAGTCCGTCTAATAACCGCTTCCCTGGAAATGTGTAGCGAACGAGTACCCAAGCAATTAATAAACCAAAAATGGCATTTACGATTGCCGCTGCAAGTGAAGTTGTGAAACTTACTTGATACGAATGCAGCACGCGCTCACTCGTTATAACCCCAGCAAACTTCTTCCAGCCTAGCTGCGAAGTTTGAATAAATACGATAGAAAGTGGTATAAGTACGAATAAACTCATATATAGCATTGTAAATCCAAGAGATAATCCAAACCCTGGTAAGACACGCTTCTTCCTCATATAACGTCACCTCATCCCCCCTTATTTTTTATACATTTGATCGAATACGCCGCCATCATTAAAATGCTTTTCTTGTGCTTTTTTCCATCCTCCAAATAGTTCATCAACTGTAAATAATTGAACTTTCGGAAATTGTGATGCGTACTTTTCTGCTACTTTTTCATTACGAGGGCGATAAAAGTTTTTCGCCGCAATTTCTTGCCCTTTTTCTGAATACAAATATTCAAGATATCCTTCTGCTACTTTTTTCGTTCCCTTTTTATCAACGACTTTGTCTACAACTGCTACTGGCGGCTCGGCAAGTATACTAATCGAAGGTGTTACAATTTCGAATTTATCTTTTCCAAGTTCTTTTTGTGATAATAACGCTTCATTTTCCCAAGCGATTAACACATCACCAATTCCTTTTTCAACGAAAGTTGTTGTTGCCCCACGTGCCCCTGAATCTAGTACTTCCACGTTTTTATAAATTTGACCGACAAACTCTTTCGCTTTATCTTCACTATTCTTATATTTCTTCAGTGCATATCCCCACGCCCCTAAATAGTTCCACCGTGCTCCCCCAGATGTTTTCGGGTTTGGTGTAATGACAGACACACCTTTTTTCGTTAAATCATCCCAATCTTTAATTCCTTTCGGGTTTCCTTTTCTCACAAGAAATACAATCGTTGATGTATACGGAGTAGAATTATCCGCAAGTCGCTTCTGCCAATCTTCTGCTAGTTGTTTCTTCTTACTAATCGCGTCAATATCATAAGCGAGCGCTAGTGTTACAACGTCTGCTTCTAAGCCGTCAATAACGGAGCGTGCCTGACTTCCAGATCCCCCGTGTGATTGCTTTACATTTACTGTTTGACCATGCTTCTCTTTCCAATACTTCGCAAAGTCTTTATTGAAATCTTGATATAACTCACGCGTTGGATCATATGAAACATTTAAAAGTTCGACTGTCTTCTTATCTGCACTTCCTTCAGAATTGTTAGTGGATGTTGCCGAACCACACCCTGACAAAAGGACAAATGCTGATAATAAAACACCTGTACTTTTCATTAATGCTGTCTTACTCCACTGTTTCATATATAAAGCCCCCTTAGTTTGTACAATAGAAAAAGGCACACAATCTATTCACAAAAGTGAACGTTGTGCGCCTTCAGTTTCTCTGATGAGCTTCTATTGTATTCTGTTTGATTTCTTTCCATTTTAATTCCGTAATTCACATGTGTCAACTTGGAATTCGGAATTATTATATAAGAAACTTCATACAAGCTAAAAATCAGCGGGAATAGAATCCCACTGATTTTAGTTTCGATTTATTTCTTTAACTTATCTGTCTTCGCAATAAATTGAGCTGCTTCTGCGCGGCTTACCGCTTTATCTGGAGCCCATCCATTATCTGTTCCAACTGAAATATTTTCTTGGATTAAAATGTTCGCATACTTCGTACCCCAATGATCTTTTAAATCAGCAAATTCTTTTGGTAGTTTAATATTTTCATTTCTTTCTAATTTATATGCATTCACAAGCATAGAAGCCATTGATGCACGGTTAATTAGCCCGCTCGGATTAAAGTTACCCTTATCATCACCTTTTACAATGCCAGCTTTTTCAACTGCTGCGATGTAAGGTGTAGCCCAATGATTTTGAGCATCGCGGAATGATGGCTTCGCATCTTTATTAATTTCTAATCCTAAAACAGTAGCTAATATTTTTGCTGCTGAACCACGATCGATATTTTCAGCTGGTGCAAATGTACCATCTGGCTTACCGTGTACTGCCTCTTTGTCTACTAAATATTGAACTGACTCTTGTGCCCAAGTCGGTACATCTGAGAACTTAGATTTCTTTTCAATTGCACTCGCATCGATTTCAAACTGCACTTGATATTTATGGTCATATTTAATTGCTGGAATTAATATGTGCATTTGCATATTATATTTTTTCGAGAACTCATCGATTTCAAATTGAACAACTTTCGTACCATTATTTGTTTTATCTTCAGAGATCACTTTCACATCATGGAATGTCCCTAATTTATTAGTATCTTCTACTTTAAGATACTGGAAATAGCTACTATCTTGTACTGTTAACGTAACAATTTTTTTGTCACCTTGAATTGTTACTTTTACATTTTTTAAATATGTAGAAGCAACAGATGTTTCATTCGTTTGATCTTTATACGTTTTTAAAATAACGTCATATGTACCATCTGCAAGTTTACTATTTGCTTTCATTTCTACTGCCGCTTCTGCTTTCGCAATCGGTGCCATAATACCACTGAATGGAACTGCTAAAGTTGCTGCTATAACGAACGCATTAACATATTTTTTCTTAATCATTATCAATGTCAAATAAAATTAATAATACTATTTCCTACATAAGTACGCCTTCCGCTCATTTTTAAAAAGCAAATAATGCGCCGTGTGAACTTTTCTTTCCAAATAATCAATAGAATACGAGCTTGATGGATCAACTAAATCACCTATCGCCCCTGAAAGGTGATCAATTACCTTTTGCAATGTTTCTAAGTTCTTCTTTTCCCTCTCCATATTCATTTCATCCATAATGTCACAAATAAGATATTGCACTTTCCGTAAGCGTAATTCCTTCTGCTCCACGTATATCTCCTCCTTATTAGTCATATTACGGTTTAAATATATGGGCTTATAGCTTAACCAATTCTAAAAAATAACGTGAAACTTTAATGAGTAAGAATTTTGTCCATCCAAACTAATCCAGCTTTTTTGGGACAAAAAGATATCCATCTCTATACATGTAGTCATAGTGATGGATATCTTTATTTTTATACTTGCAATGCCTTCTCTCTCAAAGCTCTTCGTAACAACTTACCAGTTGTATTCTTCGGCAATTCTGTTAAAAACTCAATGCTCTTTGGCACTTTGTATTTCGCTAAATGCAGCGTGCAGTAATGCGTAAGCTCCTCTTCTGTTACGTTCGTTTGCTTCAGAACGACGTAAGCTCGCACTGCTTCTCCTAAGTTTTCATCCGGTACACCAATTACGACAACTTCAGCCACAGATTCGTGAGTATATAATACTTCTTCTACTTCACGAGGGTATACGTTATAACCACCAACTAGGACGATATCTTTTTTGCGATCGACGATATAGAAGTAACCTTCTTCATCCATTTTCGCTAAGTCACCTGTATATAGCCAGCCGTCTTTAAGTGTCGCAGCTGTATCTTCTGGCGCATTATAGTAACCCTTCATAACGTTAGGTCCGCGAACAATTAGCTCCCCAACTGCACCGACAGGTACTTCTTCCCCAAGTTCATTCACAATTTTATTTTCTACATGCCAAATATTTGTACCAATCGAACCTGGTTTACGAGGACGATCTAACGGATTAAAACAAGTAACTGGTGATGCTTCTGATAAGCCGTATCCTTCTGAAACAATCACATCAAAACGTTTTTCAAAGTTTTGCAGAAGGGCAACAGGCATTGACGCACCACCTGAAATACAGAGACGAAGCGTCTTTACATCTTCTGCGCTTGCTTCTTCAAATAAATATAAGTAATTGTACATCGTCGGCACACCTGCAAAAATCGTTGGTTCATACGTACGACAAATACGGAATACTTCTTTCGGACTAAACCTCGGTACCATTAAAATCGTTGCCCCGTTCACAATCGGCGCATTTACTGCAACTGTTAAACAGAACACATGGAACATCGGCAATGCCGCAACGACGCGATCATCCGCAGTATATTGTAAATATGACGCAACATCGCTTGCGTTACTATATAAATTTTCATGTGTTAACATAGCGCCTTTTGGCTTTCCAGTTGTACCTGAAGTGTATAAAATAACAGCTACATCTTCTTCATCTAGTTCAGGACCTTCGTAAGTTATATCTCCAGTTCCTATAAAACTAGTAAACGTTTTCATTTTTTCCGTTTCTGTATGAGTAAAATCTGATGAGGTTTCGCATATGATGATGTTTTCAAGTGAAGGAAGTCTTGTTGTAAGAGATTGTATAACAGGTAGAAGGACGTCGATTACAATGATTGTTTTTACATCTCCATTTTGTAATATGTAATGTATTTCGTCTGCTGTATAAATTGGATTAATCGGAATGACAGTTGCTCCGGCTTTCATCGTTCCGTATAAACCTACTAAAAAATGTGGTGAATTGCCTACAGCTAATGCGACATTGTCCCCTTTTCCAATGCCCATTTTTGCTAAATTACTAGAAAACCTAGTGACCACTTTGTTTAATTGGTCATAAGAGACCGACTGATCCATAAATATGTACGCCGGTTTATCCCCCTTCTTTTTTGCCGTTTCAGCCAAAGATTGAACGAGATTCACACAAACCCCACCTTTATAAAATTTAGAATATTTAAAAATTCTAAATTAATTATATTAAAAGAAAATTAAAGTAGCAAGTGATATTCCATTAATCGAATATACATAAACCACTTTCTTCCAGAATACTTTAGTAAGATACGAGAATTATATGTGAAAGAAACAGGTACAAACATATAGTTAAACTGTGGCTAAAATCATTGTAGGATAATATGCACTCATCTTTCCCCTAAGTTTTTCACCTTCCTCTTTATTTAAAGCCGTATACTCTCCATACAAATTGAGAGCGTCCGCTCCATTTTCATGCAAGTAGATTGTAACATATAGTGTCGGTAATCCTTTATTGTCTTCATCTATCGACAAGACAACATCTGGCGTTTTACCAACGCTACTAAACGTTTCATTTCTTTTCCATTTCTTATTTTGAAACATAGTTTGTATATCATTTATTTTTTGTTTGTTATTTGTATGCGTATAATATATGACATTATCCTTCGCTGGCTTTCCAATAGACAAAGTCGTACGGTTTGAAGAAGTTTCATCGTTACAAGCTGTCATTCCAATAACGAAGCTGATCAATAATATAAAGTGTATTATCCTTTTCATTTCGATCATCCTCCTTTTAGTATATATATTCCTTTATAAGGAGCTGATGACCTGTAAATATACGTTTTGCGATAAGTGAAATTATATCGGCGATTTTTCGAATATATCGACCATAACTCGAAATATATCAGCGATTTTTGATATATATCGATCGTAAACCAATTTATATCAGCGATTCTTGAAATATATCGACTTACCGACAAAAAGTGACAATCTATATAAAAAGAAAGAGGCTGTCTTTTATGACAGCCTCCCTCATTTTTAGAAGAATAAATGCAAGAAATCTTCTGTTGTAATATTACCGAAGTAGCGTGCGATATCTACGCCTTCTAAAGCTACAATGAATGCATCTTTATCAAATTGTACGCCTGTTAGACGCTCTTCAATGTCATGAACATCTAGTGATCCGAAGAAGTCACCGTAAATTTTACATTCTGTTACTGTTCCTTTTTTCACTTCAAGACGAACGTCAACTTGTCCAACTGAGAAGCGGTGTGAATGTTGTAAGTTGAACTTCGGAGATTTTCCGTAGTTCCAATCCCAATTTTGGTAGCGCTCTTCAGAAAGTTTATGGATTTCTTTCCAATCATTTTCTGTTAATTCGTACGTTGGAATTTCTGTTTCTCCTTCGAAAATTGTTTCTAGAAGAAGTTGTCTAAACTCTTCTGTCGTCATTTTTTCGTTTAAGAACTCTGTAATATTCGCAACGCGGCTACGGATTGATTTAATTCCTTTTGATTGAATTTTATCCATTTTCACTTTTAGTGCTGATACAACGTGATCGATTTCAGAGTCAAATAGTAACGTGCCATGACTAAACATACGACCTTTCGTTGAGAACTGCGCGTTACCTGAAATTTTTCTACCTTCAGCTAAAATATCGTTACGACCACTTAGTTCTGCATTTACGCCTAATTTACCAAGCGCTTTCGTTACAGGCTCTGTGAACTTTTTGAAGTTGCTGAAACTATCTCCATCATCTTTCGTAATAAAGCTGAAGTTTAAGTTTCCTAAATCATGATATACTGCGCCTCCGCCTGATAGACGACGAACAACATGAATACCTTGTTCTTTTACGTAATCTGCATTAATTTCTTCTACTGTGTTTTGGTTTTTACCAATGATAATGGAAGGTTTGTTAATGTAGAACAGTAAATATGTTTCGTTAATATCTAAATTCTTCACACAATATTCTTCAATCGCTAAGTTTATTCTAGGATCTGTAATCCCTTTATTATCAATAAATAACATCGTATCACCTCATGAATTCCATACGTAGCCACTATGCGCTAGCGTAATATGGCCACTGAAAATTTGTTTTGCTTCTGTTACTAAATCAGATGGGTTTCCTGTATGCGGTAAGTGCGTTAATAAAAGTTCTTTTACATTCGCATCTTTCGCAATACTTGCCACTTCTGTACTATTCATATGCCCTGCTTTTGCAGCCTCTTGATGTGCATACATATTACACTCACAAATGAAAAGATCAGCATCTTTTGTGAATGGAATAAATTCAGGAATATAACTGGAATCTGCGCTATATACTACAGCGTCACTACCAGCTGTAATGCGCATCGCAAAACATGTAACAGGATGAACAGTTTTTAAGAATGAAATCGAAAACGGTCCAATTTGAAGTGTTTCTTCTGGATTGTAGGCGATTCCTTTCGTATGCGGTTCATGCGTTAAAGAACGGAATCCATTCTCGTCAAACGTATGACCGTATATTGGTAATTCCGGTAGTTGTCCCTTTGTCGCACTCGTAATTAATCTCGCATATTGCAATACCCCAATGTCTGCAACATGATCGTGATGATAGTGCGACAGTACAACTGCATCTATATGAGATGGTGTTATATATTTTTGAAGCTGTGCTAGTACACCACTGCCACAGTCTACAAGTAAACGAAAACCATCGTGTTCAAACAAATACCCCGACGTTGCTTCTCCCGCTTCTGGAAAGCCGCCCCAAAAGCCGACAACAGTCATCTTCATATGTATCCATCCTTTCTAAAACCGCGTAGGAATGCCGTTTTTTTCCGTACTTGAGAAAGTTTTTTACTTACATCCTACATTGTTAACTATAATCCATTTCCTAAACTTTTTCATTAATTTTCACTTTTGTTATAAAACAGTTGTTGACTTTTGTTTTTTGTACTAATACAATGATAGTAAGAAATGGAAATGGAGGGATTGACATGATCGATCAACCAATGGAGTTTTTCCGAAATTTACCGACGAAAACTTGTGCTCATTGCGGGAAGGAAATTGATGAGCAGCACGAAGCATACCATAACAAATGTGACGATTGCGTTCACGAAGAATAGTAGTTTGTAAACATAAAAAAACCTAGCAGACATAGTCTACTAGGCTAATAACATCGTATCCTTCATCGTTGAACCTTTCACCAAGAGCTCCAGTTCAAACTCATACAATTCTTTTTGTCGATAATTTTTCGTATGGATTTTATCCATCATTAAGTCGACAACTTTTCGGGCCATCTCGTCGATTGGTTGTTCAATTGTCGTAATACCTGGCTCTGTAATCTGCGCCAAAATTTGATTATCAAAACCGATCACAGCGAGATCTTCTGGAATACTCCAACCATGGCGTTTCGCCTCTGAGATAATTCCAGCTGCAACCTCGTCGCCTCCTGCCAAAATCGCGGTAGGATTTTTTTTGTCCTTTAATACTTCATTGAATATTCGTTTTCCATCATCCCAAGAGAAAGCGTTTTCAAGAAAATCGATCGCTTCCACTTCTCTACTCTTTTCAGTAATAGCGCGTAAAAAGCCCATTTTCCGCTGTTGGCTCACTACTTTCGTTTCGTTGCCACGGCAAAAAATCAGATTACGATATCCTTGTTCTAATACATGATTGGCAGCTATGTATGCACCCTGTGCATGATCGAACTTCACTGTTGGAACATTTGCTTCCTCAATATATTCATTACATAACACGATTGGACCGTGTTGCAAGTATGGCTCCACATTCTCCCATGGATTTTCTAGTGAACATAGAATAATCCCATCTACTTGTTTCGTAGATAATAATTGTAAATACTCCATCTCTTTTTCCGGTAAATATCTTGTTTGACAAATAATCAGTTTATATTTATGTTCAGAAGCAGCAATCTCGATTGCTTCAATAAATCTACTAAAAAAAGGATTTGTAATCCTTGGAACAAGCACCGCAATTGTTTCTGTTTTTTGTTTACGAAGCCTTCTCGCCGCAGAATTAGGAACGAAGCCTAAATGCTTCATTGCTAATTGAACCCTTTTCTTCTTCTCATCTGAAACATATGGATGATTATTGATCACCCTAGAAACCGTTGTCCTTGATAACCCCGCTAATTTCGCCACGTCCTCGATAGTCGACACGAAATTCCCCCCTTTGCATGAAAACGTTTTCTTATCCTGATTATATAGTATATTATTGGAAACTGCAATATAGGTTCTTATGATTTTACTATATTAATATTATACATAGGGAAAAGTCTGTTAATAGCAGGGAATTACACACTACTTTTAGAATTTCACAATAAGAATATTTATCAAATAAAGGATGATATTTCATGAATCGGACGGATCGTTTATTAGCTATATTAATTGAATTACAAAGAAAACAAACTGTCACAGCACAAAGCTTAGCTGAAAAATTCGAGACAAGTATACGCACTATTTATCGAGATATGGACGCACTCAGCGAATCCGGTGTTCCCATTTTTTCAATGCCTGGTCACGGCTATTCATTAATGGATGGTTATTTCTTACCACCCATTCAGCTTACGCCAGAAGAGGCCGTTACTCTTTTATTGGGCGGTGATTATATTGAGAAAGCTTTCACCTCTTCTTTTTCTGTACATGCGCAATCAGCAAAAGAGAAACTTGAGATAGTCCTCCCTACTGATCAACAAAAGAAAATTGAGGAATTGCGAGGAACTTTCCGTTTCCTTTCCCCTATATTTTCAAACCAGCAAGCCGAGCAAGAAAAGCTAGAGAGCCAACTTTTCTTGTTACAAGAAGCTATTCAAAGAGAGCAATCTATCTCTTTTTCGTATCGTAAACCGAGAGAAACTACAAAAACAAAACGTACCGTTCATCCTTACGGTTTAGTCAACATTTCTGGAATTTGGTACATCGTTGCTCATTGCTTACTGCGAAAACAAATACGTAATTTTCGCTTAGACCGTATGGATACATTACAGCAAGAACAAGAATTTTTTACAAAACCGAAGGACTTTTCTTTACAAGACTATCAACCTGAAAACAATCGTACTGTTACGATCCATTTATTATTCCCAGCCCACATTGCACATAAAATTATTGAATCACGATACTTTTTTATAGATTCATACGAGCATAAAGATAATGATTTTCACGTCTTTTTGAAATCAAGAAGCATAGACGAAGTATTTCAATGGGTATTAAGCTGGGGAAGCCAAGTGCAAGTACTAGAGCCAAAAATTCTTTCTGAGAAAATATATGATGAAGTAAAAAAAATGTTAAAACTTTAATTTTTCATTTTACTACTGACATAATGTTGTCAGCATCCCTCCTTTATTGTAGGTATTAACAAATACATTTTCTTAAAAAGGGGATAACAATATGAACAGTACTGTTATGTTAGAGAAATTCGAAAGTTTAGCAACGTATTATGTGAAGGAATTAGACAAATATACGATTGAACAATTTAGAAAAAAACCTTCTGAAGAAGAATGGTCGCTCGGTCAAATGTATAACCATCTGCTAGCTGCTGCATATATGCAATTAGATGCACTCGAGAAATGTAAAACTGAAACACCATCTGTAGCTAACAAAAAAACGGATATGGGTGAAAAAGTATATATAATGGGGGCTTTTCCTGACATACAAATAAAAGTGCCAGATTATCCGGGATATACACCCGAAAATCGAACTACTAAAGAAGAATTACAAGAACATTTTCTGGAGTTAATTACAATTGTTAAAGACATTAAACCAACACTTACTTCTATTCCAAATGATTGTAAAGTAGAGCATCCTGGGCTTGGTTACTTAAATGCGACAGAGTGGTTCCAGCTTATTTCTATGCATTTTGCACATCATCTTCGTCAGAAAGAAAGATTGGAGATAAAAGTTTTAGTGTAAAGAATGATAAAAGGTGGTTTGTCCATATCCAAACCACCTTTTTCATACAAGCTTATAATTATACTTCCCACCTATCCTTACGGTTTAGCTATTTCCTGCATAAACCCAGCCATGCTCGCTAATAAACTAGTGAAAACGAAAAGTACAATAATAAGAGGGATAAGTTTGTCTTTATTTAAATTCGTTATCGTTTTTAAACCTATTCCTAATAAAACGTAATACCAAATATTAAATATATCTATTCTTTGAGCGATTGTATGCAAGATCATATTATCTGTCGCTATTGCACCTAAACCTGTATAAGATATCTCATACCCACTTAGAGAAAATGCAATTAATCCGTTTAAAATCATCCCTAATCTTAATACAAACGAAGCATAAATGATTATCGGGAATGTTTCTTTATAGTTAATATCAACTCCAAAGAAAATCATAATATTCTTATAGAATATAGGTGCAAAAAGTATAGCTATGATTCCGCTGACTGCTGAAATTCCAAATGTGGTAAAGAAAGTTATGTATTTTGGAACAGTAAATCCCGTTTTATCATGAAACATACTGAGTACAGGATTGTTTAAAGTATTCCAAGACATTAAGGCACTTGAAATTATAATAAGCACAATTAAAAGAGCTAACGGGAAAAATATATTTCTTTGATTCTTCATCCTTTTGAATTGTAGTGTTGGTGAAGTGAATATCCCAATAATCGATGGTTTTCCCGAAATCTCTTCCTGTATAAGACTACTAGCTTGCAAGAAAATTCCCCTTCCTTATTACACTTATAACTCCTCCCACTTCGTCCACACTTCTCTCCCGTTTATATGGTACATATTATCCTCACGATCCATAAATCCATGCACTATGAATTCTCGTCTAATCGTACAAAAATCATCATGATATTGTTTTATGAATGTATTAATTTCTTTTTCTGTATATTGATTTTCAGCGTTTAACTTGCTCACTAAATACTCTAACAATACTAATTTTTTCTTCTTTTGACCTGGAATCGATTTTAAACGATTCTCTTTATCAAAAAAGTTACGAATGGTCGTATCCCTAAATTTCATTTCGCTTTCGGTCATTTTGTTGTCCTCCATCAGTTTTTATGTAATAAAACTTTATTGTTTGTCCTTACTATTTTTCCTCATTCTTTTACTTACAACATCCACAAAGTAATACCCGCTAATTAGCACATAGTAAACTAAAAGTATTCCTAGTGCATCTTTCATATTTATATATTTTTCTTTATGAAACAAGATAGGTGAAAGGGCGTAAACAAGAAAGATGATTAGCGGATTTAAGATAAAATAATAAGTAAGATTTCCTTTCATCATATCAACTCCCATGTAATATACTTCTATTCAAATTGTTGCAATTCCTGTTCTTTCATTTAGCCTAAACATGAGATATGGTAAAATTAAGGAGAAGATACTCTTTGGAAAGTAAGAACAATTCTGAGTAATATTCAAAAGACCATACACCAAATATGCAATGTTGCATATTTGGTGTATGGTCTTTCTTGCTATAATAATATCCATATAGATTGTATCTTAAATAAAAAAAGGATTATATGCAATGAATCAAATTTTAAAGGATGCAAAACAACTATTACATCATGAAGAAAATATTTTATCCATTTTAAGATGTTCACTTACTGGCTATATTATTACACATAATGTCCCTCGTTCCGGAGTGTTACTTGCCACTAATAGGAGGGTTATTTTTTATGGACAATCATTCAAATGTTGTAAAAATGCATTGATTGTGGAATTTGAATATAAAAAAATTCTATCCATAGAGACGAAAAGAACATTCTTTGATAAAAAACTAATATTTTACTATGAAGACGAATATATAACGGTGGGACAAATTTCAAGCTCAAATATTGAGGGTTTTTTAAATGTAATACAGAGAAAAAGAATTCAATAAAGTGAAACTTTAATCAGTGGTTGATTTTGTTCATCCCCCACTGATTATTAGCCTACACCAATCGGGATTTTACGGAATAAAATACTTTTCATCTAAAAGAGAAGTACAGTTCACCTTTCTTAAAACTGTATTTCTCTCTCATCCACACTTCTCTTAATTTACTTATCACCCTCATTCTCATAACCTATTATTAAAATTAATAAATTATATATGGAAAATTATGTTATAATTAACTTATACATATTTTGGAGGGAAAATAGTGAAAAAAGCTATTATAGTATTAAGCATCCTATATCTTATTTTAACCGTACATACGGGAGCCGTTCTTTTAGGAAAAGAAGATTATAGAGGTGCTATCAATACATTAAAAGAAACGAAGGAAGTCTCTTCATTTCAATCTGCAAAAGACGGTGTGATTTTATTAAAAGGAACATTAACTACTGCGCAACCTATTACAGAGGAAAAACTTCAAAATAAAGAATTTGCACTTCTTGAAATTAATACATATAAACGACGAAAGGCAAATTGGAAAAACATTGATACCGAGCAGCATATTGCAAAGCAGCTCTTACTAAACAATGAGGCTCTTCCTGCATTAAAAGAAATCCGCTTCTCAATGGAACCAATTACACTGTCAGGAAAAGATATTTCCGCCGAAGACTACACACTAAAAAAAGATGATACTCAATTAACAATTAAAGGTAAAGGATACCGATACACAGGAATAGAAAACAAATCAGACACTCTTATTTTTGGTATAAAAAAAGGAGATACACTTGAAGGGTATAGTGGCTCTGAAATTCTAATAGGAAAAACAAAAGAGGACATTTCCAGCAACATGAAACTATATACTTTTGCTGAAAGATATGGTCCATTTGTTTGGATTGTAGCAACAATTATTCTTATAAGTATTGTTATATACTTGTTCCGTAAAAATAGAAAAACAAATGAACTTTCTCAACCAATAAAACAAGACCAATAAAAAAGGCACCATTTCGGTGCCTTTTTTTATTGGTCTTATTTAAGCTTCAATCGATTGATTCTCAGCAATATTTTTAAACTGTCGTTTGTGCATCCAAGTTAATGAAGCAATTGTTCCAAGTGATAATAAAACGATAAAGATCATTAATATCCCTATATTTTGCCACATGAAGTTAAAGTCTCCGCTTGATACGACTGCTTTCAATCCTGATACAGAATATGTCATCGGTAACCAAGCATTAAATGGTTGTAAATACTTCGGAATCAACTCTAGCGGGAATGTTCCAGCACTTGTTGTAAGCTGAATAATTAATGTGATGATTGCGATGAAACGCCCTGCATCACCGAATGCTGTTACTAAACATTGAATTAATGAAATAAACGCTAAGCTCGTAACAATACTAAAGAGTATAAAATATGGAATACTTTGTACTTCTACACCTAACCAGAATAGTAATATGACATCTGCTACTATTGCTTGAATAATACCGACTGATAGTAAAACACCAAACTTACTAATAAACCAGCTGAATCCTGATTTCGGAACGCCGACTGTATCGCGTAATGGGTATACGATAGATAATAGTAATGCCCCAACGAATAAACCGAGTGATAAGAAATACGGTGTGAATCCTGTTCCGTAGTTTGGAACTTCCGCCATTTTCTCCGTCTTCACTTTTACAGGGCTTGCAAACATATCATACGTTTTATCCGTTCCTTTCACTTCACCAGTTTTCTCTGCGCCTTCTCCAAGTTTCTCAGCAAGTTCACCTGAACCGTCGTTTACTTTTACGAGGCCATCTGTTACTTTACCAGATCCGTCTGCTAGTTTATTTACGCCATCGATTAGCTGAGTTGAGCCTGTTGACATTTGATTTAGGCCACCATTTAGTGTACCTAAGCCAGTTGTTACTTGACCAGATCCATCTGCTAATTGATTTACTCCACCTGCCATTTGGTTTGCCCCTACAGATAATGTGCCTAAACCGCCTGTTACTTGACTTGAGCCATCTGCTAATTGGGTTACTCCTACTGATAATGTACCTAAGCCGCCTGTTACTTGACTTGAGCCATCTGCTAATTTCGTTACGCCTACAGATACTGTGCCTAAACCGCCTGTTACTTGACCAGATCCATCTGCTAATTTCGTTACGCCTACAGATACTGTGCCTAAACCGCCTGTTACTTGGCTTGAGCCGTCTGCTAATTGATTTATTCCACCTGCCATTTGGTTTGCTCTTTCAGATAATGTGCCTAAACCGCCTGTTACTTGACCAGATCCATCTGCTAATTGATTTATTCCACCTGCCATTTGATTTGCTTCTGCAGATAATTGACCTAATCCAACTGTCACTTTCCCAGATCCACTTTGTAATTGCGTTACTCCATCAATTAATTGAACTGATCTATCTTTTAATTTATCAGCACCTATTTTTGCATTATCTAATCCCTTACCAAATCCATGAAACTTACTAACAAATTCATTTTGTGCGTTCGTTAGTTTCTCAATACCACCTGCTAGAGTTTTCACCCCCTCTGGATTTGGTAATTTGTTTTGCAATCCATTTGTTGTTTGATTGATTTCACCTTTTAATTGTTTTACTTCTTCATTTAATTTATTTGTTCCACTTGCTACTCCGGTAGCTTTTTGCTGAACTGTCGCTGTACTTTTTACAGCACTTGTTATGAATGGTTGTAACTGCTCTTGATATTCTTTTGGTAAACTTTCAATTTGCTTTTGTAAATTCGCTACCTCTTGCGCTGCATTTTTGGCATCTCCTGCTGTTGATTGTGTAAGTTCATTTAACTGATTTACATTCGCCCCAGCTCCATCTATTTTCTCATTTACTGTATTCAATATAGAAGGAACTTTCGACTGCATTTCCTCTAAGCCTGCAGCAGAATTTTGTACGTTACTATTTAAATCCTGCAATCCCTTTTGAATCTCTTGAGACCCTTTTTCTAATTCACTTTGTCTTCCAACAAGTTGTTCCATACCATTTGATAGTTCAGTTGTTCCTGTTTTTAATTCACCTGATTTACTTACTAATTTGTTCAAGCCATCGGTCACTTTCTCAGATCCATCATGCAATTCGCCAATTCCTTTTTGCATTTCACCCGTTTTGCTATTTAGCGCATTTAAACCGCCTGTTACTTTGCCTGACCCATCTACTAATTTTCCTATACCTGTTTGCATCTCACCTGTTTTACTATTCAACGTATTTAAACCGTTCGTTACTTTCCCGGAGCCGTCTACTAATTTCCCGATACCTGCATTGCTATTTAGTGCATGTAAACCATCTGTTACTTTGCCTGATCCATCCACCAATTTCCCTATACCTGCATTGCTATTTAATACATGTAAACCATCTGTTACTTTGCCTGATCCATCTTGCAATTTCCCTATACCTGCATTGCTATTTAATACATGTAAACCATCTGTTACTTTGCCTGATCCATCTTGTAATTTCCCTATACCTATCTGCATTTCACCCGTTTTGCTATTTAACGTATTTAAACCTGTTGTTACTTTTCCGGACCCATCTTGTAATTTATTAGATCCATCTGCTAATTTCTGAACTCCATCCTTCATCTCTCCAGACTTCCCTTGAAGTGTATGAAGGCCATCCGTCACTTTACTTGAACCATCATGCAGCTCACTTGATCCATCGTGTAGTTTATTTGCTCCGTCCGCTCCATCTGCTAATCCTTTTGAGACGTCTTTAATGGAATCAAACATTTTCTCTGCATATGTTTTCGTTAACGTACTTGATACTTCACCTTTAATCTTTTCGATTGCTGTTCCGCCAATTTGTGAAGATAAGAAGTTCAAGCTTTCGTTTGGAATGTATTCTAAGTTTAATGGTTTTGGATCATCTTTTAATAACGTTGTAGCATTACTTGAGAAGTCATCTGGAATGCGTACTAACATGTAATACTTTCTACCTTCCATTCCTTTTTTCGCTTCTTTTTCACTTACAAATTCCCATTTGAAACTTGTATTATCTTTTAAGTTATCAACGAGCTCTTTTCCGACCTCAATTGGTTTCCCATCAAATACTGCACCTTTATCTAAATTGACTACCGCCACTGGCAAATCATCTAACTGTTTATACGGATCCCAAAAGGCCCATAAAAACATACCTGCATATAAAATCGGTACAAATAAAACCGCAATGATTGGGATTAATATTTTTTTACTTTTTATAATCTCTGCAAATTCTTTACTAAGCAACTTATGCCATTTCATAATTTATCCCCCTTTTCAAAAATGACCGAAATGTATTTTTAGTCATTTTCACCCAAATAAAAAGGCTATATCTGTTCATACATATGCCTTATCCCCGAATTTATACTATGCACATTTTCATCTACATGATTATATTTAACCATCCTCCTTATACGATTGACCAATTTGTTCAATTGGTCAATTTTTATAATATTAAAAGGATTATCTTAATTTGACAATCCTTTTAGTAAATAAAGTTCGAATAATTCCGATATTTTTTCTTTTTCTAACGGTTCATGATTTTTTTCCCAATCAAAAATAAGCGATACGTATAAGCGAAGCATAATAAATGCTGTAATTTCTGGATCACATTTGCTAATTTCACCTTTTTCAATCGCAATCTTTAAATACGATTGAATGACAGAAACGATTTCCACATCTACTTGTTGCATCACTTCTTGTACTTCTTTCGTTCCCATATCACGCTCTTCTTGAATTAACTTAATCATGAGCTGATGTTCTTTTCTGAATTCTAATATGCTATATAATGCTCTATGTACATTTTCAAAAAATGAAATATCTGAACGAATTGCATTTTCTGCAACTTGCTTCATCTCTGTAATTAAATTAGAAATAATTTCACCAAATAGTTCTTCTTTATTTTTGAAAAAAGTATAAATCGTTCCTTTTCCTACATTCGCTAACTTCGCAACTTGATCCATCGTTGTTGCTTTATAACCGAACGCTGAAAAAGACTTTGTTGCAGCTTCAATAATAGAACGTTTTCGATCTATCGCCACATCGTCACCTCCAAAAATGACCAATTGGATAATATAGTCAATCAGTACATCTTTGATATTACCACACGCTTACATTCTATACAAGTTCTCTTTTTTATTATTCCCAGTATAAAAAAATTCCAGTCAATCTATATAATACTGTCATAGTGTATCAGAAAAAAAGGAGAAAGGAAAAGATGTTCTTCAGATATAATTTTTATGAACACCTTTTTCTTATTTCAGTTTAGAAAGCTTAATTTTGTCTAAACTAGAATTCAATATGTCCTTCCTTTTCCTTTCAATCTGACAATTTTCTTCTACAGTTAAACCTTACCTAACAACAACAAAATTCCTCTTTTTCTAATAAACAAATAAAAAAACAAGAAAATCCTTACATTTAATAGTAATATAGAAAGTAGACAGATTTATAAAAATAGTGGAGGCTTTTTCAGTCATGATGCGTGCGCTTCGTTTAAATATAAGGCAAGCTTTTTGTAATCGTGTTTCTTTAATTATTATGTTTAGTGGATTAGCTCTTATTTCTATTTATCATTATTATTATGTAATTCGTTATTTAGGAGACGCAACGAATGGGGCTATAGCAACTGCATTTAAATGGATCGGGTTTCGTAATAATGAAATGGATATTTATTTATTATTAATGCCTGTTATTGCAAGTTTACCATTTAGTACGAGTTATAATTCCGATAAATCCGATGGTTTCAAAACTTTTATAAGTAAGGAAATTTCCCTATTCTCGTATTCCTTTACAAAGTATATCGTTACATTTTTCTGCGGTGGATTTCTTTATACTTTACCGTTCATTCTTTCTTTATTACTTTGCAAATTAACAATTCCAAATGGAGATCCAACTGTCGGTACTAGCATGATAAATGGCAACGGAATGTTCGCAGAGTTATATTTTTCTTCTCCCATCACTTATATTTATCTATATATTGGGATTAATTTTTTATTCGCTGGTTTAATGGCCCTCTTAGGTTTAGCAGCGTCCACATGGTCACAAAAGGATTACATGGCACTTCTATTCCCATTGGCAGTTACTTCCATTCCCTTCGTCCTGCTAAATACAATATTCCCTACAATAGGCGGAGCACCTATTCACTTATATGATCCAAAACAGCCATTACACGGGATGTCACCATACATTTTACAATGTACATTTTTCTTCCTTGTCAGCTTATTTATGTACATAAAAGGATTACAACGGGACAAAAAAAGATATATGAGAAGACTTCAAAAACGAGATCGATGTAGAAAAGCTTTTCAGCCATTGTAAAAACCTAATTTCCTCACGTTATCTTGGAAATTAGGTTTTTTTATTCATTTACGGCGTACCAGCCAATCCCCACAAAATAACAACAGCCGCAAAACAAATTGCTTTAATAGCTACCACTAAACATAATGCAATAATTGCATATTTACTTAATTCTCTTCTTGCACCGATTAAAGTAAAAATAACCGCCAAACTAAACGTTATATAGGAAGATGCTGTATGTATTAAGTTATACGTAATGTCTAAACTTTCAGTAAGCCCTGTTACATCAGCTACAAATTGGAGCATCACGATCGTACTAAAAAAAATTGCAAGCTGATTCATTAACTTTCCGTTTAACCATGCTTGCATCTTTAACCTCCTCATTATAAAAAACCGAATTTTTAATTAATTTCAACGTGATTTTTACAGAAAAAGAACGCTTAGTATATTTCTAAGCGTTCCCCTACTTTAAGAAGCCTTCTTCAAATCAATTTGAACAAGTACTGGATCGTGGTCACTTACACGTCCATGTTCTTTCATAATGTTTGAGTTTAAGTGTACAGGGTCTACAATTGTGTGCGGTGCGATGTTGTTTGTTACTAAAATATGATCTAGCACTTGTGCGTTACCTTCATGAATGTACGTGTAGCGGTTCTCTTTCGGCACTGTGTTTAACATATCTTTTAATATCGTTCCCTCTAGTGCTTCTAAAGGTTTAGAGAATTCAAAGTCATTCATATCACCTAATACAACAACTGGTGCATTTGTATTCTTTTCTTGAATACCTTGTACGAAATGATTCACTTCTTGTGCTAATTGAACTCGTTTTTCTTCACTCTTTAATACGAGCGGCTGCACTTTTCCAAATGGCGTTGCATCTCCTAGTTTTGAGTTTAAGTGATTTGAAATGACAACAAGGTTTTGTCCTTGGAATGTAAATTCTGCCGCTAACGGTTTACGTGTACTTTCAAATAAAGGATTTTCGTCTCCAATACGAACTACATTTTTATCTAGTAACTTCGGTACTGTCGCTAATTTCACACGAGATGGGTTATAGAAGAAACCGACGCGAATATTCGCTCCAGGTGCCCCGCCGTCTTGATTGTTGTTCGGCGCAATTTCTACATACTCATACTTCGGTCCACGAATTTCTAATACAGCATCAATGATACGTTTTGCGCTTAAAGATGCATCAGTCGTACCGTCATTGATTGCTCCATTATTATCTTGCATCTCTTGTACACCGATAATATCAGGCATTTTTAAATTATATTTAATAGAATAAGCTAACGCTTTCACTTTTTCATCTGTTGTTTCTTTTTTGTTCGCTGAGAAGTTTTCAATGTTATATGTAGCAACTGTTAACTTATCAAGACGCGGCTGAATATTTGCCCCTACTTGCTTAAATCCGCCGTCCACTACAGATGGTAATTCCGTTACTGGCGAAATGCGGAACGAACCGTAGTCATATCCTACTACGCCTGTTATATCTCCAGTGAACGTATCGCCTACTTTCGCGACATAATCACGAGGTACTTTTACAGAAAGGCGCTCTGGATTTAATTGCTCTTTATCTAATAAAGGTGTACCATACTTCGTTACTACTTTATCTCCGCCATTTTTTACTGTTACATATAAATTACCGTTTTTCTGCGGAGCGATAATTTTTGGCGTTGGCATCGTAACGCGCATGCCTTCTACACTTTCATAAAAGTCGATTGCATCTTCATTTGGATCAAATAGACCGAATGCATCATTATCGATAATTTGATCAGGGATTTTTACACCGTTTTCTCCTAATACAATCGGCGCTGGTAAAGGTTGATTTTTTGCGATTACTGCAACGCGACTCGCCTTAATTTCCGTCGTCGTTAAGTCTGTTTCAAATCGCTCTGCATATCCAGGTCCAACATATTCTTCTACTTCTCCATCAACTTGGACAAGATCTCCTACTGCTACATTCGCATCTTTTTTGTATACGTAAATACCTTCAGAAGTAGCTGGATCATTATCCGGCTGATTATCTTCTACATAAAAACCATTTTTATCAAGCGCTGTGACAACGCCCTCCACACTGTTTACTTTCTTCCCATTGTAAGGAGAAATATGTGATTTCCCTTGAATATCATGAATACGAACTGGTTCATTATTTACGATAATAAATGAAAATGTTGAAATCGCTGAAGAAGTAAGCCCTTCTTTCTCAGCGATTGCTTTCACTACACTATTTTCATTCACTACAATTCGTCCGTTATAACGAACACTCTTGTTTGTAGGGTTAGAGCCATCTAACGTATAGTAGATTGTTGCTCCTTCTGTATTCGTTGTTAATGTTACTGCTGTTCCTTTTGCAACTTCTCCACCATTTGGTGATGCCACTACATCGCTAACGCGGTTTTGTTCTTCTCCTTGAAACTTATGAGCTGTTACTGATTTTAAACCTGGGCTACCGAAATATAACTCAAGCGTCCCTGTCAACCTAACTTTCTTCCCGATATTTTCAGGATGATCTTTCACGTTTACAGCCGTCCTCACATCACCTTTTGGCAATTGAACAGGCATGATCTTGTCTGGATTTGTTTCGTTTGGCGAATCGGCAATTGCCACGTTTGTGTCGTCAAACTTAGCCGGATCTTTCGTGTATTTAGAAGGACTTTGCGTATACCCAACGATATATCCTTCCACTATCCCCTTCGTTTTCCCTTGCTGCTTAAATACTTGAATTGCTTTTTCTACTGACATAGAAGTAGTTTCTTCCGCCTGCGCTAAAGTTCCAGTAAATGAAAGCAATAACATTAATGATAAAAAGACACTTAACAATTTCTTCACAGCCATCTCCCTCTCCCTATTTCATATTTTCTCAACATTTCTATCATATCAAATGATTCGTTATATAGAACTATATTTCGACAAGTTTTACACAAAATTTATTTAATTTACAAGTTTTCAAACTATAATACAAAATAACTTATATAAGTTTATTGACTAAAGGTATTTTATCCAATAAACAAACGCCTTCAATATAATTGAAGGCGTTTTGTTTGAAATATTTTAATGTGCGACTAATTTAGTCTCCATTACTTTCTCTAAATGAAATAACACACGTTTCGCCGCTAACTCACCTTGCTCAATACAAGCCGGAAGACCAGAACCAGCGTAAGAACTACCTGCCAAATACACACCTGGCAATTCTTCCTCCATAAATGTTGTGAGCTTTTTCATTCGCTCTTTATGGCCTACTGTATATTGAGGCATCGCTTCTTTCCAGCGGCTTACAATTGTAAACTCTGGATTCTCTGTAATATCCATTGTCTTTTGTAAGTCCTCTAATACGAGCTGTACAATTTCTTCGTCAGTTTGTTCAACAATCGCTTCATCACCTGGGCGTCCGACGTAACAGCGAAGAAGCGTTTTTCCCTCTGGCGTTGTATGTGGCCATTTTTTATGTGTCCACGTACACGCTGTAATTGTATAATCACTATTTCTTGATACGACAAATCCGGTACCATCAATATCACGCTGAATTGCAGACTTTGGGAAAGCAAGTGCCACGTTTGCAACTGATGTAGACGGAATGTTACGGAAGAAACGAAACTGCTTATACTGCGCAAACATAGATGGCAATACTTTATGCGGCGTCGCAACTACAATCGCGTCTACTTCCATTTCTTTTCCGTTACTAAGCGTAATCGTATAACTATCACCAAGTTTTGCAACCTTTTCGATACGAGTTCCCTTCATTACCATATCATTAGGAATCTTCGTTTCAAGAGATTCTACTATAGATTCTAAACCGGTTTTCACAGTTTTAAATATTCCTTTTTTCAATTCAGCCTTCTCTTGCTTTGGAGCTAGCGTACGCATACCGAGTGAAATACTACGGTGCTCCTGTTCAATTTGATAAATTTGAGGGAATGTTGACATTAAACTCATTTCATCAATATCCCCTGCATAAATACCAGATAATAATGGCTCAATTAAATTTTCAACGACTTCCTTTCCAAGGCGATGTCTGAAAAACTGCCCGAGTGATTGATCAGAAACTGGTTTTGATCTAGGCATTAATAAGTCAAAACCAGCTCTTAGTTTACCAATTGGGGAGAACAATCCGGAAAATAGAAACGGCGTAATTTGCGTTGGAATTCCCATCATTGAACCGCTCGGCATTTTATGTAACCGATTGTTTACGAGAACGAACGCTTGACCGGCCTTATTATTTACAAGTTCATCGCCAAGTCCTAATTCTTTCACTAATTTAGCTGCACTCTCTTTTCTTGCTAAGAAAGAATCAGGACCGCGTTCAATTGTAAATCCATCTTTTTGAACGGTTTGAATTTTCCCGCCAAGTTTACCAGACGCTTCTATAAGCGATGCATCTATCGGCAAGTTTTTTTCACGAATTTCTTTTTGTAAGTTATACATTGTTGTCAATCCTGTGATGCCACCGCCGATGATCACAACTTTTTTCCTCAAGTAAGCTCCCCCTTTCTACTTACATTACAGATTCTTTTTTCTTTAATACAACATCTGCTAAACAGTCGATAAATGCGTCCGATGCGTTTGGCATTTCTGGACGATAATATTTCGCGCCAATTTCATCCGTTACCACTTTACACTCAAAGTCATTGTCATATAAAACTTCTAAATGTTCCGCAACAAATCCAACTGGTGCGTATACGAATGAAGTATAACCGTACTTTTCATTTAGTTCTCTCGTTAAATCTTGTACATCTGGACCAATCCAAGGGTCTGGTGTATTTCCGGCACTTTGCCAACCTACTGCATAGTTTGCTACTTCAGCACCACGTGCAATATAGTCAGCTGTTTCGTTTAATTGATCTGGATATGGATCGCCGAGTGCGATAATTTTTTCTGGTAAGCTATGTGCAGATACGATTAACACTGCTTTTTCACGTTCTGCTTCTGACATACCGTTATATATACCTTTCACTGCATCGACCCAATACTGAATAAATTTCGGTTCTTTATACCAGCTATCGATGCCGTGAATTGCTAGGTTTCCAAGTTTTCCTGCTTCTTCTTGCGCTCGTCCTACATACGACTTCACGCTAAAAGTAGAATAGTGAGGGGCAAGAACGAGTGCAATTGCATCTTCTATTCCATCTTTATGCATAGCTTGTACTGCATCTTCAATGAACGGTTCAATATGTTTTAAACCAAGATACATGTGGTACTCTACTTCATCTTGTATTTCATTTAAACGCGTTTCTAACTTTTTAGCTTGCTCTAATGTAATAGTAGCTAAAGGAGAAATACCACCAATCGCACGGTAACGCTCTGTTAAATCTTCTAGCATTTCAGGACTTGGCTTTCTTCCTCTGCGAATATGTGTATAGTAACGTTCAATATCTTCTTCTTTATATGGCGTTCCGTATGCCATTACAAGCAAACCAATTTTCTTTTTCATACAGACAATCTCCTTTACTTCGCTAACTGTTCTTTAGAGTACTCATGAATAAATGTAGTTAAGCGTTTTAATGTATCTGGATTTACTTCTGGGAATACGCCGTGACCTAAGTTAAAGATATAACCTGGCTGCTTCATCCCTTGATCTAAAATACCTTTTACATGTTCTTCAATAACAGGCCAAGGTGCTAATAAGAATGAAGGATCCATATTTCCTTGTACCGCCTTGTGAACACCACGTGCGCGTGCTTCTTCAATCGGTAAGCGCCAATCTAAACCTACTACATCAAGCGGTAAGTCGTGCCATTCATTCACTAAATGTGCAGCACCTACGCCGTGCATAATCATTGGAACACCCACCTTACGAACTTCTGCAAAAATACGCTCCATCGCTGGTTTAATAAATATACGGTAATCCGCTACATTTACTGCTCCAACCCAAGAATCGAAAATTTGAACCGCTTTTACTCCTGCGTTAATTTGCGCTTTTAAATATGTAATAACCATATCTGCAAGCTTATCCATTAAAGCGAACCACGCTTTCGGCTCTGCATACATAAACGCTTTCGTATTATGATAGTTACGAGAAGGACCGCCTTCAATCATATAGCTCGCTAACGTAAATGGAGCTCCTGAAAAACCGATTAACGGTACATCTAACATTTCTGTCGTTAATAAACGAATTGTATCTAGTATGTAAGGTACGTCATCTTCTGGATTGATTTCCCCTAATTTTTCTACGTCTTGTAAAGAACGGATTGGACTATCGATAACTGGACCAATGCCAGATTTAATTTCCACATCAACACCAATTGCAGGTAGTGGTGACATAATATCTTTATAAAGAATTGCTGCGTCTACGTTATATTGATCAACTGGCAACTTTGTAACGTAAGCGCACAACTCTGGATTATGTGTAATTTCAAATAAAGAATATTTCTCTTTTATCTTTCTATATTCCGGCTGTGAACGACCTGCTTGACGCATATACCATGCTGGTACATACTCTGTACGTTCCCCCCTACATGCTTTTAAAAATGTCTCATTTATAGTTCTTACCAAGACCCTAGCTCCCTTCCTTACCAATGCTTTTTCTTTAAATATGCTCTATTCCGATATTTATCTTTTTTTACTATACAGCTTGTAAAAACAAAATGCATAACATTATGTACGTTGTTCATTAAATTGACACAAACGTTCGTAAAAACGTTTACTATTTTCACAACATTCTTATTATAGCACAGAGAAAAACTACGGTTTAGCTACTTTTGACTTTTCTCCTTCACGGTTCGTTTGTGTGTTATATGGTACAACGTAAAAACTTGGTTTTGAGAATATATTAATAAACTTCTCCTCATATTTCCCCGTTCCTTTTGCCGTTCCAACGTGAGTATGAATTCCTTTTTCAACTTTATAAATCCGATACATAATTCGCTCATCAGGAAGCGGCGTCCAGCTTAGTTTCATTGCAAATAAACCGAAAGGACTAAATGCTAGTTTTGCTTCCACGTTTTGAATCTTATCTAAACGAATTGGCAGTCCAATTGTTTCAACACCTTTTGGCCTATGAAAACTCGCTTTATCTTGTATGTTTGCTTTCGTTAAAATCTTTTTAAATAACATCGTTGCAGATGCATTTCCATCTTGTAATTGATGCTCTTTATCGGTGCGGTCATAGCCAATCCAAACTGCACCTACTAAATTCGGTGTATATCCAACGAACCACATATCACGCGCACCATTGTCATCATTCGGCAGTGAAGTTGTTCCTGTTTTTCCAGCTAAAGCTCCATTATATACGCCAGCTTTCGCCGTACCTTCTTTCACAACTCCTTCAAGCATCTTTGTCATATACCATGCCGTTTGCTTCGAAAAGACTTTCGTTTCAGCTTTTGATGATTCTCCAATGACTGCTCCGTGTCTATTTAATACTTTATCGATAACGTGCGGTTCGATAATATTCCCGTTTGCTAAAAAAGATCGGTACATTTTGACAAGATCGAATGGAGACACACCATTTTTTAGCCCGCCAAGTGCTGTGCTTAAACCTGAGTCCGCAATATGAACATTCCCTTTCTCTAAATATTGCTTTCCCTCATCTACCCCTAATTCATTTAATAAAGATACAGCTGGCACATTTGCTGATTCTAATACCGCATCGTACATCGTCATCTCTTTCGTATACTCATGATTATAATTTCGAGGTTCATAACCTTCAAACGAACTTTTTTCATTCGTTAATAAAGAATATGGATTATATTTCTTCGTCTCAAGTGCAGGTCCATATACGATAAGCGGCTTTAAAACAGAACCAGGCTGCCGCTTTGCAAAAACGCGATTAAGCCCTCTCGGAACATACTCTCTTCCGCCAATCGCGGCTTTAATTCCGCCAGTCTGATTATCCATTAATAAAAATGCACCTTGCGCCCCGTTTTCTTTACCAGGGAAATTTCTCGCATCTTGAAACTGGTTATATGCTACCTTTTGAACTTTTTCATCCATCGGTACGACAAACGTATATCCTCCGCGCAGTACTTCTTGATGCGATAAACCATATAAACGCGCCGCTTCATCTATAACCATATCGATATACGGCATATATGCGAGTTCACGTTCATCTGAATTTTTATAAAGAGCGATTGTTTTCCCTTGGTAACGAACACTATCTTCCGCTGTTAAATAGCCTTGTTTATGCATAAGTGACAAAACAAGATCACGGCGCCCTTTACTCTTTTCTAGGGATAAGTACGGTGAATAGCCATTTGGCGCTTTCGGAAGCCCCGCAAGCATAGCTCCCTCTTCCACTGTTAAATCTTCTACATTTTTATTAAAATACAACTTTGCTGCCGCTTGAATACCATATGCCCCATGACCGAAATAAATATGGTTCATATACATTTCAAGAATTTGCTGCTTCGTATATTTTTGCTCTAATTGAAGAGAAATTGCGACCTCTTTCAATTTGCGCGTAAATGTTTTTTCGCGAGTTAAAAAGACATTTTTAGCTAGTTGCTGCGTAATCGTACTACCGCCTTCTACCTTCTCTCCGGCTAACGCGTCTTTATAAAGCGCCCGAAATATAGAGGGGTAATCAATTCCTTGATGCTCATAAAAACGAGAATCTTCCACAGCAATAAATGCTTGCTGCACGTACTTTGGAATTTCTTCAATCGGCACGAGCTCTCTATTTTCTACATATAACTTCGTAATTTCTTTTCCTTTCTGGTCAACGATACGTGATGAAGAGTGGAAAACAAGCTGCTTTTCATCCATCATATAGCCACCAGTTAACACAATAAGTTTATAGAGTACAATCGCTACTACGAACGTTGCTACCCCGCCTAATAAAGTCCACTTTGCTTTCTTCATACATCGGCCTTCTTTCCAAATGATGGTACATTTATTATTTGAAAAAGAAGTATCTTTATGTATATAATCTTCGAAGTTTTTTAAGAGAATTGATATAATAGAGACAAATCATAAAGGGGGCATTAAAATGAAGGCTATTATTTCATACGAAACACCTCTAGAACAAGCACATTTCACTGCAAAAAATAACGAAAAAGATATGTTTTATAAAGAAAATACTGAAGAATCTGTAGAATCTACACTTCAGTATGACGTATTAGACGCTGTTGGAGAATTTAAAGGACAATCTGGCTACATCGTTTGTAACAACATTTCTGTAACAGACGAAGGTCGCCCTGTATTTGAAAACCGTTTTAAAAACCGTGCTGGTCTAATCGAAAATGAGCCTGGCTTCCAAGCAATCCGTGTTCTTCGCCCATTAAGTAATGATACATATGTCATCTTAACGATGTGGGAAACTGAGCAAAACTTTAAAGACTGGACAGAATCACGTTCATTCGAAAACGCTCATAAAAAACGCCCTGCACAAGCAGAGGGACAAGCTCAGGCTCAGGCTCAGGCGCATCCACATGCAGAACAGCAAAAAAGTATTTTCTCGCGCCCGTCGTTCGTGACTACTTTTGATGTGTTAGTTTAAGTTTCTGAGTTTAGAGACCTCGGTACATGAAATTATATTAGCGATTTTTCGAATATATCGACTTATCGACAAATGACGACACAAAAAAAGGAAACACCATTACACACTGGTGTTTCCTTTTTCTTTGTACCAATTATATATGCGAAGCGCGTCTTCTTTTCGCATATGCTTCACTTCATAACCATGTCCCGCCACCGCTACAGCAGCTGTACATAACTCGTCTTTCTTTTGAAAATAAGATTGATTGTATCCGACCACTTGAATATGCCTTCTTCGCATGATCCCTGTATATTTCGCGAGACCTCGGTGCACCATTACTAACTGATTGTCTCGTATCATATATCCACCACTTTTATATCTAGCGTATGCAAGTATTGTAAATACAATAAATAGCGGTATAAGAACGAACAACGCAGTATGTTGTTTAAAATATATACTCGCACCAGCGATTGGCACAGCGAGCACAGCACTTGTAATCCAGCCCATTACGACGTAACGGCGTAATGCAGCCTTCGGTAAATGAACGATTTCCTCTTCTATTTCATATGGCAACTGTAAATAGGCAAGTAGCTGCTGTACATCTTTTTTCTTCATAAAAGGATGTAACATCACTTCATTCCCTGCCGCTTCTATACTTTGAATGACTTCCACTTCGACAGAGCAATAACCGAAAGGCTGGCGGAGAATTCCTTCTTTCACAGTAATTGCTTGAATGCGGTGGAGCTTTAAGACAAACTCTTTCTTATCAAATAACCCTTGCACAATACGAATTTCATTTCCGTTTCGCTCTATTTTAAAGTTCGCATATTTTAGCGCATAACCAGCTGTCGAAACGACCCACGAAACCGCCATTAAAATCGCGGCCATAACGATTAATTCATATACACCGTTATCCATCACATACGCTTCCACTTTATTTATGAGCCATTCTGGAAGAAATTGATTAAACTCTGTGTAAATAAGAAGTAATCCAGAAAACACTAATCCGAATCTACCAGACGTAATGGAAGCTACTAAAATCTCTTTCATCGTTAACTGATAAATCGTCTTACTTTCTTCTGCCATGGGTACTTCTTCACTCGCAGCGCTTCTTTTTTTATTTAATAAGGCAATCAGTTCCTTCGCTTCATCTTCTTTAATACCAGCTAACATCACTTCCGGCTCACTACCGCCGCCCGCTACTTCTATATTTAATTTCGTAAGCCCAAGCATTTGATAAATGACATTAGAAGATGTACTAATGTTTTGCACACGGTCTTTATTTAAATAACTTTCCTTCTTCACAAAAACACCGTGTTTAATATGTACAATATTATTTTCAACCCAGTACACTTTGAAATACCATTTTATAGATGAGAAAATTGCCATAATAAATAATATGGCCAAAAGAACAAGATGTAAGAAATACCAAGGTTTTACTTCACCATCTGAACGAAATAAAACAAGCAAAATAAAAGGCAACAAAGTCGCAATTCGAATACCTAACAATATCGTGATCGGATGTTGCCTCTTATACACCCTCATCACTCACTTTCGCAAGCTCTCCAATTTGTCTTTTCAGCTGCTCTGCTTCTTCTTTCGTTAAGCCTGGAATACTATGAGAAGTTGCCGCTGTTGAAATATGTAATTCTGCTAAATTATACTTTCTCATAATCGGTCCTTGCTCAATCGTTACGTGCTGCACGCGAATCATCGGAATAAGTACGCGTTTTACAACGAACATTCCCTTTTGAATCTCAATCTCTTCTTCATTTAATCTGTAACTATAATAACGTTGACGTAAATTTGGAAATACAAAATAGTCGAGTGGTATGTATATAACTGCTCCTGTCACTAACAATCCAAACAACCAGCCCCACCAGTTAAAGTTAATCATAAAAAAGAAATACGCAATTACGACTGCTAGTATAACTGCCGCCCCAATTAAAGCATGAATTCTCCACACTTTCAGCATATTAGAATGAATCTCCCTCTCTAACGGCTGCATCTCATCACTCCAATTATATGAATTTATTAATTATATATTAGTTGTTATATACAGTTTTGTAAAATTATAGTTCCTTACATTGTGTCGAGCATTTCTTTAAAATTCCCTTCATTAATGGAATACACCTGAAACTGAATGTAATCTATCTCATTCGTATTAGGGCGAGCGTATGGAAAAATGTTAAATTTAGAAGCAGTTCTTCCTAACATATCTATAATCATTAGAGAAACGTCAATATATTCGAAGTCTACACGGAATACTAATGCTTCTCCCGTAAATTCATACTCTTTAATCGTATCATAAGACTTATTCGCACTTATAAGCGTCACTTTTAATAGTTGGTTTAAATTTTCTGGCTTGAAATTAATCATTTATACAACTCCTTTTTAATAAAACACTATGAAAATAGTGTAATCTTTTACTTTCATAGCCTCACACATTCATTATATTAAAAATAAAGCTAGTTTTTTATAATTTTTTTGATATAATTACTTACGGGAAACGGGAAGACATTTATCTTCCCTTGTGTTTTTATTTGCATCTAGTACTTTTGCTAGATGCTTTTTTTTATGCTAAAAAGGTACCCTCAAATACTTTGAGGATACCTTTTTCATCAATTTAGTGCATTTCAACAATTGTACCATCTTCGAACACCTTGAATACTCCAGTAAATCCTGCTCCAGCTGCACCTTCTATTTTATATGTCGTACGCACTCTAATTTGATAATATTTCTTTCCATTTTCTACTTGCGTATCCTCTAGCGTGTAATTATATTCTTCTTTATATTCTTTTTTGATATATTCTTTAGCTTTCTCAAAAGTAAATGCATCTTGATTCTTTCCTGTCTCTACCTTTTGATTCTTTTCTGTCTCTACTTTTTGGTTCTTTTCTGTTACTACCTTCTGATTCTTTTCTGTCTCTGTTTTTTGGTTCTTTTCTGTTACTACCTTTTGATTTTTTTCTGTCTCTGTTTTTTGGTTCTTTTCTGTTACTGCCTTTTGATTTTTTTCTGTCTCTGCTTTTTGGTTCTTTTCTGTCGCTACCTTTTGACTCGTTACTGCATCATTTTTTTGTGCCTTCGCTGCTGTCGTTACACTCTTTGCGGTTTTTTCCTCTTCACCAATTTTAGTGATTAATCCTAAAGCCTTTTTATTATATTCTTCAAGGTTCTTGTTATCTTTTGTTTCTGAAACTACCTTATTTAACATCTCTTTCGCTTCTGCATAATTTTTCTTACTTATTAACTCTTCGCTTTTCACCAGTTGCTCTTCATACTTCTTTTTTTGTTCTAAGATCGCTACTAATGCTGTTCGTTCTTCCTTTGCTTGTTTTATAAGCGCATTACTTCCATTCTTCATGCTCTCTACTTTTTCAAATGACTTGATCGATTCTTCTACCTTTGTTTCTTCTTTTAACTTCACTGCTTCAATCATTACTTTCGTTTGTTCTACAAGCACTTTTGCATCTGAATCATCTTTTTTCTCATCTAGTGCTCGTTCAAATGATGATAAAGCATTTTTATATTCTTTATTCGTTAACGCGGTCTTCCCTTCATCCATTGCTTTGTCAAAATCCCCATTACTACATCCAGCTAGCATTAAAAACGTAAGTCCAATTACCGCTAATAACTTTCTCATTTTCTCTCCCCCTATATATAACTAAAACAATAACATCATATGTATAAAAGTCTGTGTAGTAATTAGACTGAAAGTAACTATGTACTGTACATTTCATTTACTATCATTACTTAAAACTCCTAAATAGTTGGTAGTTGGTTTTCTTCTTCTTTTAAGACAGAAAGGAATTTTAATAAAGCCCTTACTCAGAATCTTTACTACACACACTCTTATACACATAGAAAAATCATTTTTCGTTTATAGTTTGCTATTTCTTCAGCTTTAAACATTCTCAGCTAATTGGAATACAAACTATAATCTGTAACATACCGAAAAGCAACAGAAAACGAATCGTAACAAAAGTCACGATTCGTAACTCTCTTGTAACATAAATGTAACATAAGGTTTTTAAACATACAATAGTTTTTTTACATTATTTTCCGCCTCTACATTTTAAGATCCAATAAGATTCCAACCCTAATTTCATCTCCCACCTACTATTGGACTATCGCTCTTCAAACGCTTTAAGAACGGGACTTATTTCCTAAATCATTAAAATTAATTACATAGATTGCTCTTTTTTCAACAAAACACTACGAAAACGTATAAACTTTTCCTTCCATACCTTTACACATCAAATATATATAATAAAGCTAGTTTTTATACTTTTTTTGAAATAAGCACATTCGTGAAGCGGGAAGACATTTATCTTCCCTTGTGTTTTTTATTTGCAGCTAATTCTTTTGCTAGATGCTTTTTTTATGCCAAATAAAGATAAAAAAGGTATCCTCAAATACTTTGAGGATACCTTTTCACTTTTATTATCTTTGCTGTTTTCTACCTAATACGAGTAATCCAAAACTCATCATTACAAGAAGTGCTCCCATATATGGTTCCACAGGCATTTTCTGCCCTGTCTTCGGTAATTCTTTTTCAGGTTTCTCTGGATTCGTTGTTCCAGGTTTCTCTGGATTCGTTGTTCCAGGCTTCTCTGGATTCGTTGTTCCAGGCTTCTCTGGATTCGTTGTTCCAGGTTTCTCTGGATCTGTTGTTTCCGGTTTTTCTGGATCTGGTTTTTCCGGTTTCTCTGGATCTGGTTTTTCTGGACCTGGTGGTGCTAAATGACTCAATTCGTTTAATAATTCTAATTGAACTGAATTTATCATTCCATTTGTGATTTCAAATGGAATTGGATTAGTTAATTTTTCATATCCTTTTGGTGCTTCTACTTCTACAAGTGTATAGTTACCTACAGATAGATCTGAGACTTTTGCTTTTCCTTCTTTATCTGTTGTTACTCTCGCTACTACTTTACCTTTTTCATCATGAACTTCAAACACAGCTCCTGATAATATATTCTTGCTTTCAGCAGCCATTTTTGTAATTTCCACTGAACCTTTATCTAACTTTTCATTCTCTACTTTCAATGATAAAACTTTCGTCATACCTTTTGTAATTTCGAATGATACTGGTTCTGTTAATTTTTTGTATCCTGGTAAGTTTTCCTTCTCTACTAATTTGTACTTTCCTACAGATAAATCTGAAATTGTTGCTTTTCCTTCTTTATCTGTCGTTACTTCTGTTACTACTTTTCCTTGCTCATCTTGCACTTCGAAGACTACGCCTGCTAATGCTTTTTGACTGTCTTTATCTACTTTTGTAATTTCTACTGAACCTTTATCTAACTGCTCATTCTCCACTTTCAACGATAGGACTTCTGTCATACCTTTTGTAATTTCAAATGATACTGGTTCTGTTAACTTCTTGTAACCTGGTAAGCTTTCTTTCTCTACTAATTTGTACTTTCCTACAGATAAATCTGAAATTGTCGCTTTTCCTTCTTTATCTGTCGTTACTTCTGTTACTACTTTTCCTTGCTCATCTTGCACTTCAAAAACTACGCCTGCTAATACTTTTTGGCTGTCTTTATCTACTTTTGTAATTTCTACATTACCCTTGTCTAACATTTCGTTTTCTACTGTTAAAGTAAGAGATTTTGTCATACCTTTTTCAATTTGGAAAGTAATCGGATCTACTAATTGCTTATATCCTTTTGGTGCATTTACCTCTACCAACTTGTATGTTCCAACTGATAAATTAGTAACCTGTGCGTGCCCTTTTTTATCTGTCGTTATTTTAGCGACTACTTGTCCTGCTTCGTCTTGAATCTCAAATACGGCATCAGCTAAAGCATCTTTATTTTCTTTGTCTACTTTTGTAATTTCTACATTTCCTGTATCCACTAATTCATTTTCGACAGTTAATTGTAATGCTGTAACTCTACCTTTTTCAATTTCGAATAAAATTGATTTTTCTAGTGGTTTGTATCCGGCTGGTGTTTCTACCTCCACCAACTCATACTTTCCAATAGATAAATCTGAAACGTTTGCCTTTCCATCTTTATCCGTTTTTACTTTTGTTACTACTTTCCCTTTTGAATCACGTACTTCAAACACAACACCTTCTAATGGTGCTTTACTATCTTTGTCTATTTTTGTGATTTCAACATTCCCCGTATCCACCATTTCGTTTTCTACAGTGAACGCTAGAGATTTTGTCATACCTTTTTTAATTTCAAATGATACTGGTTCTGCTAACTTTTTGTAACCTGTTAAGCTTTCTTTCTCTACTAATTTGTACTTTCCTACAGATAAGTCTGAGACTTTTGCTTTTCCATCTTTATCTGTCGTTACTTCTGTTACTACTTTGCCTGCTTCATCTTGTACTTCAAAGACTACGCCCGCTAATACTTTTTGGCTGTCTTTATCTACTTTTGTAATTTCTACTGAGCCTTTATCTAACTGCTCATTTTCTACTTTCATTGATAGGACTGTCGTCATACCTTTTGTAATTTCGAATGATACTGGTTCTGTTAATTTTTTGTAACCTGGTAAGCCTGCTTTTTCTACTAATTTGTACTTGCCTACAGACAAGTCTGAGATTTTTGCTTTTCCTTCTGTATCTGTCGTTACTTCTGTTACTACTTTTCCTTGCTCATCTTGTACTTCGAAGACTACGCCTTCTAATACTTTTTGACTGTCTTTATCTACTTTTGTAATTTCTACTGAACCTTTATCTAACTTTTCGTTCTCTACTTTCAATGATAGGACTTCTGTCTTACCTTTTTTAATTTCGAACGATACTGGTTTCGCTAGTTTTTTGTACCCTGGTAAGCTTTCTACCTCTACTAGCTTATATTTCCCTACTGATAAATCTGAAATTGTTGCTTTTCCATCTTTATCTGTTGTTACTTTTGTTACTACTTTATCTTTTTCATCTTGCACTTCGAAGGTTACGCCCGCTAATACTGCGCCACTTTCTTTGTCCACTTTTGTAATTTCTACTGAACCTTTATCTAACAGTTCGTTCTCTACTTTCAATGATAAAACTTTCGTCATACCTTTTTTAATTTCGAACGATACTGGCTCTGTTAGTTTTTTGTATCCCGGTAAGCCTGCTTTTTCTACTAATTTGTACTTGCCTACAGATAAGTCTGAGACTTTTGCTTTTCCATCTTTATCTGTCGTTACTTCTGTTACTACTTTGCCTGCTTCATCTTGTACTTCAAAGACTACGCCTGCTAATGCTTTTTGGCCTTCTTTATCTACTTTTGTAATTTCTACATTACCCTTGTCTAACATTTCGTTTTCTACTGTTAAAGCAAGAGATTTTGTCATACCTTTTTCAATTTGGAAAGTAATAGGATCTACTAATTGCTTATATCCTTTTGGTGCATTTACCTCTACCAACTTGTATGTTCCAACTGATAAATTAGTAACCTGTGCGTGCCCTTTTTTATCTGTCGTTATTTTAGCGACTACTTGTCCTGCTTCGTCTTGAATCTCAAATACGGCATCAGCTAAAGCATCTTTATTTTCTTTGTCTACTTTTGTAATTTCTACATTTCCTGTATCCACTAATTCATTTTCGACAGTTAATTGTAATGCTGTAACTCTACCTTTTTCAATCTCGAATGAAATTGGTTTTTCTAGCGGTTTGTATCCTGCTGGTGTTTCTACTTCTACCAACTCATACTTTCCAATAGATAAATCTGAAACATTTGCTTTTCCATCTTTATTCGTTGTTACTTTAGTAACTACTTTACCTTTTGAATCACGTACTTCAAACACAACACCTTCTAATGGTGCTTTACTATCTTTGTCTATTTTCGTGATTTCAACATTCCCCGTATCCACCATTTCGTTTTCTACAGTAAATGTTAAAGACTTCGTCATACCTTTTTTAATTTCAAATGATACTGGTTTTTCTAACTTTTTATAACCAGGTAAACTTTCTACCTCTACTAATTCATACTTTCCTACAGGTAAATCTGAAACATTTGCTTTTCCATCTTTATCTGTCGTTACTTTTTTTACCTCATTGCCCTTCTCATCTTGGACAACAAACGTTACTCCCGCTAACGGCGCCTTATTATCTTTATCTATCTTCGTTATCTCTACGTTTCCCGTATCTACCATTTCATTTTCTACTTTTAATGATAGTACCTCGATCATGCCTTTTTTGATTTCAAATGATACTGGCTCTGTTAGTTTCTTATAGTCTGGTAAACTTTCAACTTCTACTAGTTTGTATTTCCCTACTGATAGGTCTGCAATTTTTGCTTTCCCATTTTTATCTGTTGTTACTTTCTTTATTACTTTTCCAGCTTCATCTTGCACTTCGAAGACTACACCTTCTAATGCTTTTTGGCTGTCTTTATCTACTTTTATAATTTCTACTGAGCCTTTATCTAACTGCTCATTTTCTACTTTCAGTGATAAGACTTCTGTCATACCCTTTTTAATTTCGAATGATACTGGCTCTGTTAATTTTTTGTAACCTGGTAAGCTTTCCGTCTCTACTAATTTGTATTTTCCTACTGATAAGTCTGAGACATTCGCTTTTCCATCTTTATTTGTCGTTACTTTTTTTACCACTTTTCCTTTTTCATCTTGCACTTCGAAGACTACGCCTGCTAATGCTTTTTGGCTGTCTTTATCTACTTTTGTAATTTCTAATGAGCCTTTGTCTAACTGCTCATTTTCTACTTTCAATGATAGGACTGTCGTCATACCTTTTTTAATTTCAAATGATACTGATTCTGTTAGTTTCTTGTAACCTGGTAAGCTTTTCGTCTCTACTAATTTGTACTTTCCTACTGATAGATCTGAAACGTTTGCTTTTCCATCTTTATCTGTTACTACTTTTCTTACCACTTTATCTTTCTCATCTTGGACTTCAAATTCGACACCCGCTAATACTGCGCCGCTTTCTTTGTCCACTTTTGTAATTTCTACATTACCTTTGTCTACCATTGCATTTTCTACTGTTATTGGGAATATGCCGTCCCCTGTTACATTTACTTCGAACTCTTTTTCTTTTAATTGGTATCCTTCGGGCGCTTTCGTTTCTTTTAAAATATATTTTCCTGGTGCTAACGGTTTAGAAATTGCCTTACCGTCTTTATCTGTAATAATATGCTCAACTACTACACCGTCTTTTACTATATCAAACTCTGCATTCGCTAATGCTTTACCACCATTTTCCAAATCAATTTTCTTTAATTCAATTTGACCCTTTTGCATGGTATTTTTAATTTCAATTGTTTTTGTTTCTCCAGCTTGAAGTGTAACCTCTACCGGACTTGTTAATTTTTGATATCCTTCAGGTGCTACTTTTTCATAAATTTTATACGTTCCAGGTGCTAAAGTTTGAGGGGCTGAAAAACCTTTTTCGCCTGTTTTCAGTACTGCAACAACCTTATCCTCACTATCTCGAACTTCAAATTCGGCACCTGTTAACTCTTTAGTCGGATCCTCAGCATCTATTTTATGAATAGCTACTGTACCGTCTTTTAGAGGTTCAGGCGGCGTAACCGTTACTTCATTTGATGTTAATTTCTTATCATCAAAATGTAATTCTGCTTTATTAGGAATCTTCTTATCTACGTAAGAAGATAAGTCTGCATCAGCTTTAATTTTCGCCTTAATATTCAAGTTAATTATCTGGTCTTCATATGACTTATAGTCAAAACTCTCACCGAACGTAAATGCTACTTCACTTTTTTGTTTATCTATCTTTAGTGTTCCTTTAGAAGTAATATCTTGGCCATTTTGATCATACACTTTTGCCTCTAATACTTCTAATACATCTTCTAAGTCATCACTAATTACCATAGATGTGTATTTAGGAGGATCGTTTGGTATATGTGTACCAACTTGATATTGAATAGGTTGATCCATTTGCGCTAACTGCTGATTCTCTACAAGCTTACCATTCTCATCAACTATATTCTTTTCAATACTAGGTGGATTATCTTCGCCTGAACCGCTTCCTCCCCCACCACTTACGAATACTTCTCCTACTTTTTCTTCAGTTTTAATATTTTTACCTTCTAATTTCACTGTATTTTTATGAGGCTTTGCAGCGGGATTGGTAATCTTTGTTTTATATCTTAAAATATAACCTTTTGAACTGTCTGGAAATTCAATTGTAAATCCAGTCTTCGTTGCATTAATTTTAATTTTAGATAAATCTGCTGGCTTAATATTTGTTGGTGCATAACCATCTTCAAATACAGCCTCTTCTAATACTACACTGTCTGTAATTAACTCATGCCCAGGTCCTAATGTATCTGTTAATTTAAGATCTTGCATTTCTGTTCCAGTTGCATTTACATATACAAGCCAATCAGCAATGGACGGATCTTCTTGATTATAAGAACCCCATTTCAATAGGTTATCTGTATTGGGCTGCGGCTTCGGTCTCTCTGTCGTATTACTTACACTTACTTCTTTATTTACGATTTGACCATCAACGTTAAATTCTAATGGGATTTTTTGGACACCATCATATGCTTCTAGACCAAAGTAAAATTCTACGAATAAAGAACCTTTAACGTTATTCTTTCCTTCTACATAATCACCCATAGTACACGTTAATAGACCCTTTTTCATCTCACATATACCAACTGTTTTGCCTTCAGCATCTTTTAAAGGAAAACTCATATTCATAAGATCTTTTCTAAATTCTTTTGGCATATCAATTGTGAATTGATCTCCACTTTTTATTTGCTCTTTAGCTGACCACTTCACTTCTACTTTCATACCATCTGAAGCCTGATATGGTTCAGATGTTGTGCCATCAGTACGAGAAATATTAATCTCGTCCACTGGATTTTTTATCACAGCGGCTTGAATAACTGGAGCCCATACATTCAGCACTGAAAATAATACTAGAAAAACTAATGAAACCATTGAAATGTGCCTTTTAGTACTTTTCGTTTGCATAATTTCCTCCTGATTTTTTATATTTATATAACAAAAAAAGACCGTCCGGTTGCATCAAAAATGTGCAACCAGACGATCTTAGTAACCAATATATTACCGTAGACTCTAAGCTTTGCGGCCTATCCTTTCGAATAGTGTGCTAAAAATATTTTTTTATTCTTTTTTTGTTTCATTTTCCTTTTGAACCAAATATTACTATACCGTCTGGACGGTTATAATTCAACACCCTGCAAAATTGTTCTATTATTCTAATAAAAAAATAATTCCCCATCGGATTAAATAAACCAATGGGGAATTATTTTTTATTCTATAGTTTGTATATTCTACTTATAGGAAGCATTGATAAGAGCTTGAATCACTTTTTCTCTTAATTCAGAACTTAGTCTTCCAATCCCTAAATATTCCGAATACCATAATCCATCAGCTGCTAATCTAATAATTGTGGCACAAACAGAATCCATTTCATCATTTTCTATTTTAGTTTGCAATTGCTGAAATGCTTGTTGTAATGGCTCAAGTAATTCCGGTTTTAGCATTAATGCTGCCATCATACTACTACACAACTCTTCTGTTCTTTTCTCATTACTTAATCTTTCCTCTACAAAAGAACGAATCCACCTTCCTTTCTTCTCTGTGTCTTCCGTTACCCTATTATGAATAGCACCATGATACTCCTCTGTCCCTTTAAGTATCATGCCTTCTATTAAAGCTTCTTTATTTGAAAAGTGATACAATAATCCACCTTTACTTACACCTGCCTCTTTTGCTACTGCTTCTAAAGTTAACTTAGCTACCCCTTTAAATTGAACAATTTGAGAAGCGGCGGCTAAAATCTTTTGCCGTGTTATGCTCGTGTTCATTCCTTTTTAAACCCTCATTTCTACTAATTCTATCTAAATACGTATTTTATTTTTAATATTGTTCAGTACTACTAGGTATTTTTTTATTCAATATAGGCTTCATTATCTTTGAATTGTTAGTTGCTTCTTCTATTAAAAATTTCCATATCATCCAATATGATAACATTAAATACACTCCGTAGACTATACATCTATACATTTATATAAATTCCTAATATTCCCATAAATGCGAAATACAATTTTAACGAGTCGATTTCCTATCCTTTAGTTTTCAAGCATTTTTCGACGCTGGTCTTCCTACCACCCTATCAGCTTTATTGTTTTATTTTATAAGACGTTGCCAATTCTTTAATCACTAAATAAAAAATGTTATTACTTCTCTTTCTATAAGTAATAACATTTTCTACCTATAAACCACTTAACAAATTTGCTTCCAACTAGCATCCTTCATATCTTCACCAGTCGGTTTTCTAACTGATTCAACAAAACATTCCTCACAAGCACCAAACGCAATGAAATTTTTCTGCGCTTGTCTTAGCGAAACCTCATTTGCTCCGCCTTCAAAGTCATGATCGTTAAACTGAACAGGATCATCTTCCCAATAACATATGTTACAGATTTCATATGTACCTGGTGGTTCTTCTTCTATTGTTCTATACCCGCAGCATGGACAAGTATATTTCATTCTGTCACTCCATTATTAACTTGTTTTTTCTCCCATATATTCCGGCCCACAAAGAATGTCACAGCGCAAATCATAGTTATTCCCATGAAAAAAACATTAGAATCTTCATATGTAGTTGGAATCCCAACCGTTACTGAAACAATACTACAAGCTAAAAGTAAATATAATAATAAAGATATAATATAGCTTAGTTTAAATCGTAAAATGATACCTCTAAACAATAGCTCACCAAGAAGACAGCCACCTAAAATGATAGGTACTCCAAAATACAATGTAAGGACTCCCATTTGCGCAGTAGATTGAATTATCTTTCCAATTATGTTCGGCGAAGTCATCTCATCATTTTTTCCCATCCTATCATATAAATCAAGTGCCGTTGCTGAAATAAAGAAACCTAATATAGAAAATGAATACGGAATTAAAAATTTGCTCAATCTCATTCACCTCACTTTTCCCTTCACATATATTATTCATTATTTTCTATCATTTTTACATAAAAAAATAACCCTCTATGATAAAACATAGAGGGAAGAGCTTTGAAGTGAACCCCGAAAACAGTACACATATCAAAAAACCTAAACCGTCTGTTCCCTATATTCTTTAGGGGATAAGTGGTTTAGGTGTTTTATTAGAAGGTAGTATCTTCTTTTTTATAATATTCTTTTGAAATCTCTTCATAAAACGCTGCCGATGTCGCATAGAAATAAGGTGCAGACCATAAGAAACCGATTCCTAAAGTAAGAATACTTAAAATGAACCAGCCAAGGAAACTTAAGCATAGTAAAAAGTAATCCATTTTATGTCCATTCATCATACGGCGACTTTCGGTAATTGCTTGATTCGCTGTGTATTCTGGACGATCATTCAAAATAAAATACGTCATAGAATAAGAAAATGATTTAATAATACCCGGAATAATAAGAAGTAATGTCCATAGCATCAAGTATACATACATTAGTAAATATGTTAAAAACGACTTCATAAGCTTACTTCCATCGCTAAACCATCTAAATAAATCACCAATGCGAGCACTAGTCTCACGGATTACATTTAAAACAAGATAGTAGGCGCCTATTGTTAACGGACCAATAACAAGCATTGCAATAATACTTACTGTAAGCGAATCACTTGCTTCTTCCCAACCCCAAAACATCGAGAAAACACCTGTAATTAGAAGTTCAACAGCTCCAATAAGGATTCCAAGTAATAAGGTTGCCCCTACCGCTAATCCCCATTTTCCTTTTAATGCATCAAGTGCTTCTCTTTTCAACTGACTTATCATATATAACCTCCTAATATTATTTCTATATTAGTATACCATTTATATCAAAATTTTCACGAATTTCCCTGAAATAGAAAGGTACTACTTTTTTCTGATACGTATTGAGAAATGTGAGCTGTATTTGCACCCATATATGAATCAAACTACTCATTTCTCCATAACAAAAAAGCCTGCCTTTCATAATAGGCAAGCTTTTTCAAATTAATTCTCACTTATTCTCTTCTTATACCAATCCTGCATTCTCTCCGCATCTTCTACTCTCGTATGCTCTAGTTTATAATTCGATGATGCACTAGAAAACGTATACGTACATAAATCCGCTCGGCGCTGGAAATATGATTGTGTTTTTTCAATTGATTGGACGTGTCTTCTTCTTACAAGTCCTGTATGTTTCCCAATACTACGATGTATAATCGTAATTTGTTCTCCGTTTACACCGTAACCATTTGTTTTAAATGTTGCGTATCCAAGTGTAAAGATGAGGATAGCTAGCGGTAACAACGCCCACATGATGAAATACTTTTCAAAGTATATGCTTATCCCAGTAAGCGGGACTGCTAGCATTGCGAAGAAAATGAAACTATCAATTAAATAACGGCGCAAGGCTGCTTTTGGTAATGCAGTAATATTTGTATTCAGTTCATATGGCAATTGTAAATGAGCGAGTAACTCTTGCACACGATCTTTTCGAATAATCGGATGCAGCGTAACTTTGTCTTTCTCTTCTCCCAATCCCTTACTTTGAATGACTTCGACTTGCACAGCACAATAACCGAACATCTGACGGAAAATACCTTCTTTTATCGTAATCCCTTGAATGCGGTGTAACTTTAGTACTAGTTCTTTCCTTTCAAGTAATCCTTGAGAAATACGCACTTCATCGTTTTTTCGATTTACTGTGAAATTACCATGTTTTAACGCGTAACCAATTGTAGATATAATCCACGAAAGGACGAGTAAAATAGCTACCATGTAAATCCAGCCGTATATATCATGATCCATTACATACGACTCTACGCTATTTTTTATCCATTTCGGAATGTACTCATCTACTTGGTGATACACGAAAAAGATTAATGAGAATAATAATCCAAACTGACCAGATGTAACAGATGCTAATAAAATTTCTTTCAAAGTTAATTTGTACTCTGTCGCTTGCTTTTCCTCTGTCATAACTTCTTTTTCTACTACTTCTTCTGATGTTTCTTCTGCTTTTACTTCTGGAGTTGGCTCATTTAGTAAGGAAATAAGCTCCTTCGCCTCATCTTCTGTAATACCAGCTAGGCTTACTTCGGCATCATCGCCTCCGCCAGCTGTTTCGATTTGAATTTTCTTTAAACCGAGCATTTGATATAACACGTTTGAACTTGTATTAATCGTTTGAACACGTTCTTTATTTAAGTAGCTCTCCTTCTTCACAAAGAGCCCTTGTTTCACATGTAATACGTTATTTTCAACCCAGTATGTTGTGTAATACCATTTTTCAAACGCTGAAAAGACGGTGAGTAAACCGAATCCAGCGGGAATTAAATACCAAAATGGAAACTTTCCATTTAAACTAAACATGAAAATAAATAATGGTATAAAGTCTGTTATTTTTAATTCTAATAACATCGTAATGGGATGCTGCCTCTTATACATCCTCATCACTCACTTTCGCTAATTCTGCGATTCTCATTTTTAACATTTCTGCTTCGTACATCGTTAAGCCTGGAATGCTGTGAGAAGTTGCCGCTGTTGAAATATGTAATTCTGCTAATCCATATTTTCTCATAATTGGTCCTTGTTCAATTGTAACGTGCTGTACACGAATCATCGGTACTAATACGCGCTTTACAACGAAAAGACCGTGCTGAATTTCAAGCTCTTCTTCATTTAATTGATAGCTATAATAACGCTGACGTAGTTTCGGGAATAAAAAGTACGAAAATGGTGCTAGCGCAACTGTTAACCCAACCATCACATACAAAATCCACGCCCACCAATCAAACTTTATCATGAGGAAAAAGTATACTAAGATGACGAGAATACCTATCCCTTCTTCAATTACAGCACGAACTTTCCACACCTTGACCATGTCAGGATGAATTTCATTTTTCAATGGATCCATGTAACCACTCCAAATCTATTAATCTAATATATGAATTGTCTCAATCTATATTTTACATAACTTTACATAAAATTGAAAATTTATTATTTATCCTCTTTTTTCTCAGGAATAAAATACCCGAACCAAAGCAGCCAAACTAAACTAATTAACGCGAACCAACCTTTATCCGCTTGAAAAGCTTCAATCATACCTGGGATTTTATAAATTCCAATTAACCCCAGAAAACCGAGCCACCAATTTTTCTGCATTTTCATTTTTATTCCCCCTCCTTCATTACGTTTTTCACATTTCGAATCCAAATTTCTTTATACTTTAAATCGAATCCTATTAATATGTAATTACTCATATTATCAATAACGAGCGCTAACGTATGCGCGTTTTCTTCAGTTGCATGTTGTGACACAACACCAAGTTCCACACCTTTCTTTAATAAATCGTGGAATCCATTTAAAAACTCTTCTTGTATTTCAAATAAGCGTTTCTGGTACTTTTCATTTCGCGTCGCAGTTACGATGAATTCATTTATAACGCGTAATATGCCTTCTTGACCTCTATACTCAGACAACATATGTAAACCATCTGCGATTAACTTTTCTGCAAAATTTTCTTTCGTATATTGTTCTTTATCGAAGTAACCCACGAAATAATATCCAGAAAAAATCTCTTCAAATAAAAAATCAACTAGCGCTTCTTTAGACGGAAAATGATAATAAATAGCTGGCTTTGATATGCCAACTTCTTTTGCAATCATTGAAAGACTCATCTTCTCAATACCGTGCTCTGCCATTAGTTTAAATGATGCCTCTACAATGTTCTTCGATGTTTGTAAATTCTTTGTCATACTGTACCTCACTTATTTTTACTTACCGGTCGGTAAGTAAATTGTAAAATGAAAATGAATGATTTGCAAGTTTTCTTTATTAAAACTACTATATGGTACTTTCTTGATCAACATTATGGATCCGAGCCATATTCCTCAATAATTACTACAGTAATCTTTAATCCATTTAAACCACAAAAAGCACCTTTATGAGTGCTTCTTGTAATCTAATATTTAGGACCCATGTAATCATAACTTTGGTCCAGCGCTTTTAGTAAATCAATCGCACCCTTTAACTCTCGTTTATCAGACTCTAATTCTTCCATTTTTCTTTCAATATCTTTTTTAAAAGATTCTAAATCGCTAATGGCTTTTTTCCCTACTCCAAGCTGAGACCAGCTTGATAAGAGTAAATCATGTACAGTACTTACAACTCTTTTATTATGGTTTAAGTCTTGAATCATATGGTCAAATTGTTGTAAAGCTTGGCTCAATGCTTCTTCATTTAAGTAAATTCTCGGCATCCTAATCTTCTCCCTTAATATTGTTGATCCGTCTTCTTATAATCATCGGCTTTCTTCTCAATAAAATCTGAAATTTCCGTTGCTGTTCGTATGTACCAAAAACTTAAATGCTCTACATGTCCACGTATATTATTTACTTTAGCTTCTACCCGTCTACTTTCAGCCGTTTCTAATAATGTCATCATATTAGAAATTAACCTCGGTACTCTATCTTGAAATTCTTGCGCGTTTTGCTTCATATCTCTTACGGCCTTTTCCAAATTCTCTACAACCACACGAATCTCTCCCCCGCCTAATAACGCGCCCGGTGAATCATAAACTCTTTCATTCGTGTCTACATTTAACAAGTATTTATTGGATAAAGACCCATTCTCTCCAAACCGGAAGTTCTGATCTGTTTGATAGTGATAACCAGGGCCACTTATCGAATTCAAAAATCGAGTAACATCCATCCCGATCTTTTGCTGTAATGATAGCTTTGACATTTCTTCTTTCGAAATTGGTGGGGTTACCGCATAAGTAGAGCCTATATGACTTTCATATGCACCAAATGGTCCATAGCCAATTGAATCATTTCCGTGAACAACACTTACAATTCTATTATTAAACTCACCATTATTTGCTTTTTCTTGTAAATCAGGCGGTAACAAATGTTTTGCACTCGGCGCATTCCATGACATACATCTTACATTATCATTAGATGCCGCTGCATATTCCGCTAAAGCTCCCCCTAACGAATGACCCGTCGTATATATCTCCACATCATCCCTGTCCTTGTATGTATCCGTTACTTGTTTCATGACCCTTTCAGCCTGTTCGAATTGATTGTGTGTTTCCCAGCGCTGATTCTCTTCATTCCAATATTTCTTTGAACCTTCATTCTCAGTCCCTGCTACAGGAGGTGCTGCTGGTTCATGAACACCTTCTCGTAATACAAAATGATTGGTATCCGTTTTTAAATCCTTCATGCCTTCCCCTGACTTCATCGGAATGCCTAAAGAGTTTTTCTCTATAATTTTATCCCCTTCTGTACCTCGGAAAGCTACCATAACTTGCTTTTTGCCATCGACATCTCGTTCAAAGACTACTGCGTCCATTCCGGTTTGTTTGTCGTGGAATGTTTCACGGACCTTCCATGTTTGTAAAGTATCATCATTCGCATTATTCACTGTAATTTCATTTCTTAACTCTTTATCTGATTTATACGCATCTTTAGCCATTCGATAAAAGCTTAAATCTAACACTTCTTGTGTATTTTTGCTATCCAAAGTATTCCCTCCTCGGGATATTTAGTATATTCTAAATTATAGAACAACATTAACGGAGGGTAAACATGAGAATTAAAATCCGAAAATTTACCTTTTTTGTCTTTTTTATCTTTGTAAGTACAATAATTGGGGGATGTAATATGCAGGAAAATAATAAAGAAAAACAAATAGTAGATAAAGCAACAGAAAAAACAATTAATTACTTTAAAGAGAAACAAAATTTAGATGTAACTATTACTGATTACAGGTTCCCTTCTAATGATCTAGAATCAGTCTTCATAACTGGTCATATCAAAGATGATGAAAGCAAGGAATTCACTGCTACAATAGATTACAATAATAATTATAATGTTGGTTCTGTTTCAACGAATTTTTCTCTAAAAAAATAATACAATATGGATAAAAAAATGAGGAAATAGCATTAAAAGAAAAAGCAGAAAAGATCGCAATCCAACATTTTAAAGAAGATAAAAAGCTAGGTGTCACAGTGACAAGAGTGGAATTCGCCCCCTCAGATTTTTGGGTGATTTTTGTATCTGGTCATGTAACAAATAATCCAAACCGTAAAATAACTGCAGATATAAATTATAAAAATAAGGTTGAAAGTATTAGTTATGATGACTGAAATTAATATGAAAATAAAGTATATTTTTGTTGGCCCTTTATATTAATTCCAATTATTTCATATGTATATAAAGGATGAGATCAATATTCAATAAGCTCAACTTCTAACATTAAAAATTTAGAAGCAATGTATCAAACTTTTGGGCACCTAACAATAAGGTGTCTATTTTTTTTTTCAAAAGGAGCCCCTCAAATAATTCTTAAAAACCTAGATTGATTTGAACCTATTAAAACATTTTAAAGTTTCTCTTCTGCAACATTTGATATATCCCTAATTTAGGAACCAATGATTGGAGGAGAATTATGTTGCATAAAAGATTGTTTTTTTATTTAGTTTTCATTTTCATTATTACTACCTTAGGAGGCTGTAATAATGAAAATAATACCGAGGAAGAAATCATTAATAAAGCAAAAGAAGAAACCATTCAATATTTCAAAAAAACAGAGGGCTTAGATGTATCAATTACTGATCATGAATTTGGACCAAAAGACTTTCAAACTATCTCTATATCAGGCTATGTGACTAATGATAAAACTAAAGAATTTACTGCTTCAGTTGAATACGCAAATAATTATCATATCGGCGCTATTTCAACCACCAAAAATTTAGAGCTTAAAAACTAATAATCCAGGCACTTTAGAGTGCCTTTTCTTTATACTTCACCACACAATGTTCAGTGAATATAAAATTTATTGAAGAGGAATATAACGCAACATTCATGGAGTGATTATTCGTGAAAAAATATGCTATAAGATTATTCTTTACTTTCACACTTATCCTTTTAGGAGGATGTACTATAGATCAAAAAAATACTGAACAACAAATAGTTGAAAAGGCACAAGAAAGAACAATCCAATACTTCAAAGAAAAACAAGACTTAGATGTAGTAATCACTGATTATAGATTTGGTCCAAGTGATTTACAAGGTATCTTTATCTCCGGCTATATAAAAAATGATGAAAGCAAAACATTTAATATTACAATAGAATACGGTGGAGATGAATATACAATAGGTTCAATCTCTACAAGTGAAAATTTACATTTAAAATAATAAAGGAAAAGGCACTCTTTTAAAGTGCCTTTTCTTTATACCCCACCACAATGTTCAGTGGGTATAAAATTTAGGAAAAAGAAATATAACGCAATATTAATGGAGTGATTCTACGTGAAAAAATTCGGTATAAGATTATTCTTTATTTTTACACTTATACTTTTAGGAGGATGTACTATAGATAAAAAAAATGATGAACAACAAATAGTTAATAAAGCAGAAAAAGTAACAATTGAATATTTCAAAGAAAAAGAGAATTTAGAAGTAACCCTTACAAGTCATAAATTTGCTCCCAATGATTTTCAAACAGTTTTTATAAATGGACATGTTAAAGATGACAAAAGTAAAACTTTCTCTGTGGATGTAGAATATGGTGGCGGAGAATATCGTATAAGCTCTATGTCTCATTCAAAAAATTTAGAACTTAAAAACTAATAACCTGGGCACGCAAAATAAAAAGCCCCGGTTATATTTAACAGCCAGCGCTTTCTATTTTCAGTACTCTTATAATGTTTCATTTATATTTCCAACTCGTATGCGCGGGCGCTCTGTCGCACACGTAAATCATTATTGATCATCCACAATAATATACGCTGTTCTAATTGGCCCGTGTACACCTACGACAAGGTTCATTTCAATATCTGCGCTATTTGACGGACCAGAAACGAAGTTCACACAAGCTGGCAGGTTTTCTCCCGCTTTACTTTGATCATGAATCAGTTTTGTAGCTTGGGTTAACCTTGGTACGATCGTACTTTTAGGAACGATTGCAATATATGACTCTGGAAGCAAACTAACATGCCTTCCTTTTAACCCATCATTAAATAGCACAACGGTTCCTGATTCCGCCAGAGTCATATCACTGAACGTAATGCCAAGGTCAGCAGCTTTCGCAAATTTTATGTCCTCTTCTTTATCACCTAATCCCCATGCACGAAAATGTGTTGTGCCTTCATTGTTGAAACATGAAGTAAGACCGTACTCATTAAAGCGCTCATCGTTCGAATACATAGCAGATTTGATATTCCATTCTTTTATTAAATATTGAAATGTTTCAACAAGATTTTCCTTTGTTGTTCGCTTTACTTCTGTATGAATGACTTCGCAGTGCTCTATTAACTTTAATACAAGTTCATCTTGCGCCAGTCCGTCAAAAACAGTCCACTGCGGGGAAAAAGACCAGTTCGGTTTTTTCACTGCTTCTGGACATTTCCTACCAAGCTTTTCTGATAACTGGAGTAAAAATTCCTCACGATTTTGGATGGCCATCATCGTTCTCCTTTTCGTGTTTTTCAAACCACTCTCGAAACGGTTGTTTTTTCGGAACTGGAAAATCTCTCGCATCCGTCCAAGCTTTTAACGGCCCAATTCCACGCTCGATCTTATCCCCTTTTGCAAGAGGTTTTAATGCATACGGAGCGCTCTTCGCTGCAAAAGAAAATAGTCTAGGACTCTTCACCGCTTTTTCAAAACCTTTCATAGCCACGTTCCAAGCTACAGGTGATCGTTTTTCTTCTACAATGCGGCTGCGATGTTTAATTAATAAGTCATGTAACGGGATTTTCACTGGACACGCTTCTGTACAAGCACCACAAAGGCTAGATGCGTAAGGTAAATCCTTATATTCACCATATCCCCCTAAAAGCGGTGTCAACACAGCTCCAATTGGTCCTGGATAAATAGAGCCATATGCATGTCCACCAATATGCCTGTATACAGGACACACATTAATACATGCCGCGCAACGAATGCACTGAAGGACACTTTGGAATTCTGTTCCTACAATATTGGAACGACCATTATCAACAATAACTAAATGAAATTCCTCAGGTCCATCTGTTCCGCCAGGCTCAGTTAACCCTGTAATATAACTTGTTAACTTTTGTCCTACAGAACTTCGGCATAGAAGTGTTACTAAAACATCAAGCTCTTCCCATGTCGGAACAATACGCTCCATCCCCATAACTGTAATCAACGTTTTCGGAAGTGTCGTAGTAAGTCTTGCATTTCCTTCGTTTGCTACGATAGAAATTGATCCCGACTCTGCAACAGCAAAGTTACATCCAGTCACCCCTATATCCGCTGCAAAAAAATCATCACGTAAATACGATCTTACAAACCTCGCCATTTCCGTAGGATCAGATGTTCCAGTGTAATTTAACTTTGTTTTAAATATTTCACAAATGTGCTCTTTATCTTTGTGAAGACACGGAACAACAATATGTGATGGAGGATCGTGGTCGTTCACTTGTAGAATAAATTCAGCAAGATCTGTTTCTAACACTTCCGCTCCAGCTTCTTCAATCGCTTCATTTAAACTAATCTCTTCCGTTACCATCGATTTTGATTTCACAATTTTTTTCGCGTTTTTCTTTTTTACAATCTCTTTTACATATTCCCTTGCGTCTTCTGCAGTCTTTGCGAAATAAACGAAACCACCGTTTTTCTCAATATTTTCACTCAGCTCATATAAATAATAATCAAGGTTTTCTAATGTATGCTTTCGAATTTCTTCTCCTAAAGCTCGCCATTCTTCCCAGTTCCCAAGACTCTCAGTAGCTTTTAATTTCTTGACTCTCAGACCATCTTGCGCTTTCCTGACAGCCTGTCGCATAAATTGATCCCCAATACCTGTTGCAGTACGCTTATGAAAGGGATCGTTCCCAATTTTCATTCCCATCTCTATATCCCCCCTTGTTTTCGATCTTCATTTAATACTTGAGCAATATGTTTTACATCAATTGGATAACCATTACGTGTTAAACGTCCTTTTATATTCATTAAGCAGCTACAATCCATCCCAATTAACAATTCCGCACCGGTTTCCATAATATGCTTTACTTTTTCTTCAACCATTTGCTCAGAGATTTCTGGCATTTTCACCGAGAATGTCCCTCCAAATCCGCAACAATCATAATTATGCGGCAATGAAACAACTTCCAGTCCCTTTACACACTTTAATAGTTTTTGCGGTGGTTCCTTAATCCCCATTAATCGGCTCATATGACAAGATGTATGAACCGTTGCTTTTTTATGAAGCTCCGCACCTAAATCTTCTTTCCCTAACACTTCAACTAGAAATTGTGTGAATTCATATGTTTTATTTCCAAGTTCAGTAGCTTTTTTCTTCCAATCCGCTTCACTTTCAGAAAACAAGCTAGAAAACTCGTGAACCATCATAGCGCAAGACCCCGATGGTGCCACAACATATTCTGAACTAGAAAAGGCTTCAATCATATGTTTTGCAGCTGTTTTTGTTTCTTTCACATACCCGCTATTATAAGCAGGTTGTCCGCAGCAAGTTTGAGTTTTTGGAAAATCAACTTCACACTCTAAATCTTCAAGAATTTCCACAACATCTTTCCCTACTTCTGGATAAAAAATATCTGCAACACAAGTAATAAATATTGATACTTTCATATTTTGCACCCCTAAATACAGTAAAGTAAGCTCAAGTAACTTTATCTGTATATTATTGGTAAAAAAATTAAAAATATGAATAAAAATAAAAAAAAGCATCCTAAATGTGTAATTTAGGATACTTTTTGTAAAACAAATTAATTTCTATTAAGCAAGCGCATACGATAACAATTCATCGTCACTTCTCCAAGCCTTTGCAACAATTGATAATTTGCGTACGCTCCGACCGGGGCACCGATAATTGGGACGAGCTGAAGCATTTTCGCTAAATCGATATAGTCTCGGTATTCTGTTTGGAACTTTTCCCAGTCCATATGATTTTCTTCTTCTGTATCCCACGTTTCAATCGCTTTCCATACTTCTTTTCGGTGATCGTCACTTGAAAAAGCAAGTTGGAAAACATGAAGAATAAAAAGGCGCTCTTCTTTTTTACTCGTATCAAATCCGTACAATGTTGCTGCATCGAATAAAAATTTTATTTTAATAGTAAGTAATAACGGGAAATCGGCAAGGCCAAGGAGAATACCACCTGCTCCTGTTCCTGCCCCTTCTGCCGCTGCGACTTTTTTGTACTCATCCATTTTTTTACGTACTTCATCGTCTCGTCTTTGCAGTGACCAGTTCGTTTCTTTTAGCTTCGGTTTTATGAAGTTTGATCCAGCACTAATTGTTTGCACCATCATCCGAATCGTTTCTGTTAGTACCTTTTGCACTTTCGCGGGCACTAGTTGTTGCACTTTCACCTGCACTTTTTTAGAGAACCGTGTCATCATAGAAGAATCTTTCATGAATGTAGCTTTCCACTGCTCCAATTCTTTTATAACCTTCTCTTCATATGTAATCATAGGTTCATTCCTTTCAGTTTAAACGCTCAATGCGTTTCGCACCGTATTGATAAACGAAACCAATACTAAATAATATGCTTACGACAAATAAAATGCCGGTCATTATGAAATCTTTCGTCGCAAGTGCAAATATAACTGTAAATACAACGCTGCCGATAATAAGAATCGCATTTAATAAAGTAAGGAAATCTCTCTTCTTCTCGTCTCCCCCTACCGGATATAAATCAAGCCAAACTTTCATACGGTGATGTTTCCAAAGGGTTAAGAGCTGGTAGCCGATTAAGTATAAGAAAACAAGGCTTACGATAAAACGTCCATATAAAAATGGGATAAAGTAAAGAATAATTCCCCCAAGAACGAGTAAACGCATATATAATCCGAAATAGTTACCCGATCTTAAAAATGTTCTCGTATATAAGTATAAATATGTACGTTTCTCACCAATCATCGAAAGAATCAAATCAAGCCATTTCCTACGTGATACTCTCTCTTTTAACGCTGGTACATCAACGAACATATTCGCAATGCGGTACAGCAGCATCATTTTTTTACCTTCTTCAGAAATTAAATACTCCCAGTTTAGCGGCTTTCCTTTCACCTTTTGATGCATAACAGCAAGGTATAGTGCCATAAGAAAGACAATTACACCGGTAAAAATGAATGAAGTACGTTCTACAAGGAAGTACACAAATAAGCCGTTTAAGATAAAGCGAATGAACCAATCTGCTTTTTGAACGCTTTGATCTGTTAAAAATGATTTTTCCCACGCTACGAATAAATTCCACGCTTTTACAATGACAAACGCGATTACAATCCATATGTAATTGGCACCTGTTTGTTTCATTTGCTGGAAATATAACGGGGCAAGCGCAGCTGCTACCATTGCGATTATGTATAACTGAATCATAAACGTAAAGAGAAATGCCTTCGTAAAGTAAGGCTTTAACTTTTCTTCAACTGGAAGCAAATACACGAGGTCTGCTTCTTTTAATAACGTTTGGATGGACCCAGCTGTTAATACGAGGCCAAGTAAGACTGCCATAACAAACGCTGTCGGAAACGAAGGTGTTAACGTTTGTAACCATTGCTGGTAATAATACGCTCCTGCGCCGATGATAAATACGAAAATAAATTTCAAATGATCATTAAATACGTATTTACTATATGTACGAACTTCTTTTAGAAAGTGCCGAAATCGTTCTTTCCATAACGCTGTGCTATTCATAATCTTCTTCCTTCGTTAACGCAATATAAATATCATCAAGCGTTGCACCAGGCATATTAAACCCGGATTGAAGTTCTGATAATGTTCCCATCGCTCTCACTTCACCTTGATGCAAAATAATGAATGAATCACAATAGCGCTCTGCTGTCGCTAAAATATGTGTACTCATTAAGATGCCCGCACCACTCTTTTTCATTTGATCCATCATTTGAAGAAGTGATTGAATCGCTAACGGATCAAGCCCAACGAAAGGTTCGTCCACAATGTAAAGTGATGGTTCAACTAAAAATGCACTCATAATCATCACTTTTTGTTTCATCCCTTTTGAGAAATGAGACGGAAACCATTTCAAACGATTTTTCATCCGAAACTTTTGTAATAGTTGTCCTACGCGTTCTTCATATTGTTTTTCATCTACACCGTACGCCATCGCTGTTAATTTCAAATGCTCTTCTAACGTTAACTCATCATATAATACTGGCGTTTCTGGAATGAAGGAGAAACTAGAACGGTACGCTGTCATATCATCACGAATTGTTTTCCCATTAATTGTGACAGTTCCTTTTTTCGGCTCCATTAAACCGATGATATGTTTAATTGTCGTACTTTTCCCGGCTCCATTTAAACCGATCAAGCCAACAAGTTCGCCTTTATTAACAGAGAACGAAACATTTTGCAGTACAGGTCGTTTCGTATATCCTCCTGTAACATTTTCTACACGCAATAACTCGCTCATACGACACCACTTTCTTCATTTATATTCATTCACTTTTGTAAGAAATGTATATATTCATCTTACCAAAAATCATGGTGCACTACATAGTATCGATGCCTTCAAAAAAAAATTTAAATTTCTTGGCATATATTTTTACGAAAGCGGACATCATAATTAGTGAAGAAGGAACACATTGAAAAAGCAACCACCAATTGATGAGTACAACAACATAGTGAAGTCATCATGAAATGGGGTGTCCAAGTTGGACAATGAAATTTACACATAACCAGATAATTTGTTTCATTTTCGAAACGGGGTGTCTCCGAAAGAGCATATACTGTTTTAAAAAATAAACAATTTCATTTTAAAAAAGATTGCAATTCATTTCACTTGAAAATGGGGTGTCTACGGCAGAAACTTTAGCCGATTTACCGTGCATTTCTTAAATAAATGAGGTGTCTGCGAACCGTAAATTATAAAAAATGCTTTTTCAATCCATCTTCAGAAAACAGGAAGCTGAGTCAGCTTCCTGTTTTTCGTGTTTGTTCTCCTATGTAATTATGGTAAAATACGGCTAAGACTATTTGAAAGGATGAGATCGATGAATCATACAGCGGACAATTGTATTTTTTGTAAAATCATTGACGGGCAAATCCCTTGCTCAAAAGTATACGAAGATGAACATGTACTTGCATTTTTAGATATTAGTCAAGTAACAAAAGGACATACTCTTGTTATTCCGAAAGTTCACAAACAAGACATTTTTGCGTTAACGCCAGAAATCGCATCACATATTTTTGCGGTCGTTCCAAAAATCGCAAATGCAATGAAAGCAGAATTTAATCCAGTTGGTTTCAACCTACTTAACAATAACGGCGAGAAAGCTGGACAAACTGTATTCCACTTCCACCTTCATTTAATTCCACGCTACGGTGAAAACGATGGTTTCGGTGCTGTTTGGAAATCACACCAAAATGAATACACAATGGAAAATTTACAAAACATCGCAAGTACAATTGCAAATAGTGTGAAATAGTGCCACTATAATAAGAAGTAATACATAATAAGCCGATTCCTCTGGCATTTATTGTATGGCTTCTTTCTTCACAAAAAATGCCGGGGGTATGATTTTTTGTGCATAGCATGTACAAGAGAGAAAAGCTCACTTTTCTTCCCCTTGTCTTAAAGATATGCACACTTTTATACATCATGAATACGAACGAAAAATAAGGAGGTTTCCTTTTATGTCAAAAGCTAAATCCTTTATTACAGGTGTACTTTGCGGCGGAGCAGTTGCTGGACTAGCCGTTCTTTTCTCAACTCCTTCTTCTGGTAAAGCTATGCGTGGTAAGCTGAAAGAAAAAGGAACTGATATTAAAAAAACATTAGCTGATATTACAGCTGATACGAAGTTATTAAAGCGTCAAATCGTTGAAACTGCTTCAGAAGGTAAAGAAGTATTCCAAGAACTAAAAGACGATATGCATGACACGCTTTCTAACTGGAAACAAGATATTTCTCAAAACAAACGACATATCGAAAAAGAAATTTTAGACATTCAAAAGTCAATTGAGAAACTACAAGAAGCCGTTCCAGAAAAAGCGTAAACATATTCCTGCTTAGTTTTTTGCATATAACAAATATTTTTCATACGAATTGACCTTAACACGGCATATCACATAGATATGCCGTGTTTTTATGCATTTACAATATATGTTATCCCTTAACATGTAAAGACAACACATGTATTCTCGACTCATAAAACGCTTCCATAGTTATGCATGATTTGTATAGAATGTTATTTTTCCGAAAAATTTTCACAATTCTCACAAAAAGACTTTATTAATTTTTATTTTACTGGCATAATAGATAATAATGAAAAAAGAATGTTAAAGTGGGTGAGTAAATGAAAAGTGGAGAAAAAAATTACTCGGTAAAAGAAGCGATGATTTTCAGCCAACGTATTGCTCAATTATCGAAAGCGTTATGGAAATGCGTAGAGAAAGATTGGCAACAATGGATTAAACCTTACGATTTAAACATTAACGAGCATCATATTTTATCAATCGCTTATCATTTAAAAGGGGCTTCTATTTCTGAGATTGCTAAGTTTGGAGTTATGCACGTATCAACAGCGTTTAACTTCTCTAAAAAGCTAGAAGAACGCGGCTATCTTGTATTCTCTAAAAAAGAAGATGATAAACGAAATACGTATATTGAAATTACAGACAAAGGGGAAGAATTACTACTTCGCTTAATGGAGGAGTATGACCCTGAAAATAATTCTGTTTTTAATGGGGCACTTGAACTTCGTAATTTTTACGGTAAGTTCCCAGAAAATATCGAACTTATTGCGATCCTTCGCAATATTTACGGACAGGACTTCATCGATATTTTTGAGAAATCATTAGAGAATATTGAGGAGAACTTTACGGAGACCGATCAAAAATTAGTTAAGAAATAATCTATTTATCCTTTCGCAATCATGCGTAAGAATTCATTCATAAGTGGCACAAATAAGCCCTGCTTTGCTAGCGCTTCCGCAGTTTCGTGTACTTCGAGCTGATGTGGAAGCGCTTTTTCAAATTGATTTAATAGCGCATCAAACAATAGAAGGCCTTCTGCTTTCTCCACCACATATTGTTCGTTCAGTCTTTCACAAAGTTTTAGTATACGTTCAATGTCTTTTTTACGAGCTTTTTTCTTTATGATTAAAGAATAAAATGGACACTTTTCTTCATCAATCATTTTAAATAGTAGGTCTACGTAGTATTCAGCTTGTTCTAGTCTTCTTACAACGTCCATTTTCTCCCTCGCTTCCTAACACAAAGTCTTCTATTTCTGAATTTTGTAACACGAACAAAATATCGTATGATACAATATATAAAGTATATGTATTTTAGCCAAAAGGAGGTCTCGCCTCATGACTCTTATAACCGTTGTTTTTGTTGCATTCGCACTTCTTGTTATATTTTACACGAATTTCATGACACATACACTGTGTGAGCGAAAACAAATATCTGCGAGCCGCCAGCCCGGTGTCTTTCGAGTTATTAATGTATGTATTACCATTCTATTAATTTCTAGTTATGTAGAAATTATATTTCATGGAAAGTGAGGAAGGAAGCCCCTTCCTCACTTTTTTCCTCTATAAGCAAATTATACCTACTATAACTAATAAAATAAACAGTACAAGTAATAAAATAAGTTTTGAATTCATCCCCCATCCCCTCCTCTTTTCTGTATATGCGACATCCGCCCAATATGGTACCCTTTCAAAATCTGACACAAACTGGTTAAAATTTCTTTATCAATAGGAAAACCCGTCGAAATATGATATATTAAATTTTGTACATATTGCTTATACTATGAAATAAACGACACGCATCTAAACTTTATCCTAAAGCCTCGGTAAGCCCTGTTAAGCGTGCTTTTACATATAAAAAAAGCAAAGACATCAGTGAGACTTAATCAGGTTCTTATGAACGAAAATAACCTATCATAAGGCGTTTCTTCATTCGTATGGGATAAATTAAAAATACATAATAGTAGGAGTGTTTATTGAATGAAGAAAGCTATGCTTGCCTTAGCCGCAACAAGTGTAATCGCATTATCAGCATGTGGAACATCATCATCAGACAAAATTGTTACATCTAAAGCTGGTGACATCACTAAAGAAGAGTTCTACAATCAAATGAAGACACAAGCTGGTAAACAAGTACTAAATAACATGGTTATGGAAAAAGTACTTATTAAAAACTACAAAGTCGATGAAAAAGAAGTAGACAAAAAGTTCGATGAAATGAAAAAGCAAGTCGGTGACCAATTCGATACACTAATGAAACAACAAGGCCTTAAAGAAGAAACAGTTAAAAATGGCGTTCGCGCTTCATTAGCTCAAGAACAAGCGATTGAAAAAGCAATTACTGATAAAGACTTAAAAGCAAAATTTGAGGACTATAAGCAAGAAATTAAAGCAAGCCATATTCTTGTAAAAGATGAAGAGACTGCTAAAAAAGTGAAAGAAGAACTTGCACAAGGTAAATCTTTCGAAGAGTTAGCGAAAAAGTACTCTGAAGATCCAGGTTCAAAAGAAAAAGGTGGCGACTTAGGATTCTTCGGACCAGATAAAATGGTAAAAGAATTCGATGAAGCTGCTCGTAAGCTGAAAAAAGATGAAGTAAGTGAACCAGTAAAAACACAGCATGGTTACCATATCATTAAAGTAACTGAGACTCATGCTGACGCAACTTTCGATAAAGCAAAAGCTGACATCAAAAAAGAAGTAGTTCAAGAAAAAACACAAGATGCTCAATTTATGAATGATCTTATGATGAAAGAAATCAAAAAAGCTGACGTAAAAGTTGACGATAAAGATTTGAAAGATCTTTTCGAAGAACCAAAAGCTGACGCTAAAAAAGACGCAAAGAAATAATGAAGTGAAAAAAGCTTGGGTAGCCCCAAGCTTTTTTTATTACTTAATATCAGTATCTTCAATTAGCATTAAATTCTCACGAGTTAATTCTACACCTCGTAGACGTACTGCTTGATTCCGTTTCGTTTCTTCATATACGTTACGTATATATCTTCCGTTTCCGAATTGCTTTTCCTTACACGCAATTTCAATTTTATCTCGAAGTTTCTGATCAGCAGTCTCTGTTAACTGATATCCATTTCCCTTAAACATTTTCTCTCCCATTTGTAACAACTCATCAACACTATAATCTTTAAATTCAATTACATTTGGTATACGCGATCTCAGCCCTGGATTTGTATTTAAAAATCCTTCCATTTCATTCGTATAACCAGCAAGAATGACGATTAAATCATCACGATAATCTTCCATCGCTTTTAATAACGTATCAATCGCTTCCTTTCCGAAAGCATGTCCGGTATTCACATCTTGAGCTAAAGCGTAGGCTTCGTCAATAAACAATACACCGCCAAGAGCTGATTGAATCACTTCTTTTGTTTTTATAGCTGTTTGCCCTACATATCCAGCAACAAGGCCTGAACGATCCACCTCAATCGTCTTATTAGAAGATAAGATCCCTAAATGATAAAGTAAATTAGCAACAATTCTTGCCACAGTCGTTTTTCCTGTTCCTGGATTACCTGTAAAGATCATGTGTAATGAAGACCCTTCTTCTACTGGCAAGCCTAAACTTTTCCTTGTTTGCGCAATTCGAATTTGATCTTGTAAACTTCTCATAAAATCTTTCACTTCGTTTAATCCAATAATTGCTTGCAAATGTTCTTCTAATTGGAATTCTGCTACTACATTATTTTGTTCCTTCTCAAAATCTTCAGGAAGCAAGTTCATAATTTCATTCTCATCTAGAATTCCTTCATTTACAATTCGATTCGCCTGTTCTCTCTTAGCCTCTTCAATAACATTACGGACTAATCTTCCGTTCCCTGCATCAGCTTTCAAACGTTTAATTTCTCTCCCAAGTACTTTCGACAAAGGAGCAATTGATTGCTCTGTTAGTACAAACCCATCATTTGCTGTCGTTAACTTTGCAATCTCCACTAATTCAGCGACCGAATAATCCGGGAAATGAACGTCAATTGGGAAGCGCGACTTTAGGCCTGAGTTAACTTGTAAGAAGTCTCGCATTTCTTTCTCATATCCAGCTAGTATAACAATAACGCTATCCCTATACTCTTCCACTAGTTTAACTAATGTATCAATCGCCTCTTTACCAACATTATCGTTACTCAGCGCATATGCTTCATCAATAAACAGCACTCCGCCAAGCGCAGACATAAATACTTCTTTTACCTTCTCAGGCGTTTGACCAGCATAAGGTGCAATAAGGTTACCTTTGTCCACCTCAACCAATTTACCGCTTTTTAAGAGCCCCATTCGCTTTAATAAATCACCAACTACACGAGCTACAGTCGTTTTTCCTGTTCCCGGGTTACCGGTAAAAATCATATTTAGATTTTGAGAAAATTTATTCTTAATTCCAACACTTTGGCGAAGCTGCTGGGCAATTAGTTGTTTTTCTAATGAACGGACGAAATCTTTTATGTCTGTTAATCCCACGATTTTTTCCAGTTCTTTTTCTAAATCAAATTCTTTATCTCTTGTATCTGTGAGAAAATCTGACGCTTTGAATGTTATAAGTTCTGTAGAGTCTGCATATTCATCCTCACTAATTCGTGCTGACTGTCTACGCTCCCCTTCTTCTATAATATTTCTAATCATTCTTCCGTTTCCTGATTCTGCAGAAGATAGTTGCATTTCAGATTCTATTCTTTCTATTAAAGCGTCTCTTTCCTCTTCTGGTAAAATGAACCCTCTTCCTTTAATCATGCTTTCTCCAATTGCAACAAGCTCATGTAGAGAGTAATCTTTGAAGTCGACATTTAGAGGGAATCGAGATTTCAGACCTGAATTTGTTTTTAAGAACTCTTTCATTTCATTCTCATATCCAGCTAGTATGACGATAATATTCTCCCGATGATCTTCCATAAGTTTTACAATCGTATCGATTGCTTCTTTTCCAAATTTATCAGTAGCCAATGCATACGCTTCATCAATAAATAAAATCCCGCCTAAAGCAGACATAAATTTATCAGTTGTTTTCGGTGCTGTATGTCCTAAATACTGGCCAACAAGTCCACCTCGATCAACTTCAACGAAATGTCCAGATTTTAAAATCCCCATCTCTTTCATCATGGTCCCTAATAATCTAGCAACAGTTGTTTTACCTGTTCCTGGATTACCTGTGAAAATCATATTCAGACTTTGCCCAGCCGGAGATTGTAATCCAGCATTCTTCCTTTTCTTCTGCGCTACAAGCTGAAGTTTCATCCCCCTCATAAATTCTTTCACTTGATCAAGGCCAATGATTTTATCTAATTCAGCATTTAAGTCAAATGTATTTTCTGCGCCTAATCCAAAATCATCTTTCGTTAACATATTTAATTCTTCATCGCTTAAAAGTTTTAACGTATCACCAGAATTTTTAAGTCTAGCTGGTTGCTCCGCCATAGCCTTCTCAACGATATTTCTTGCCAATCGTCCATTTCCAGAATCATTTTTCCCTGGTATTTGTTTTCTCGAGAATTCTTCAATCAAATCATCTTTCAAATCATCTGCAAGAGTAAACCCTTCACTTTCTACAATTTTTTCAGAAATCATGAAAAGTTCTTCAGATGTATAGTCTGGAAAATCTATATGATTATTAAATCTAGATTGCAAGCCTGGATTTGTCTTTAAAAAACCGTCCATTTCATCCTTATATCCAGCAAGAATTACAACTAAATCTTCTCTAAGGTCTTCCATTCCTTTAACTATAGTATCAATAGCTTCTTTCCCAAAATCATTTTTCCCACCTCTAGCTAAAGAATATGCTTCATCAATGAATAAAACCCCGCCTTTTGCAGAATCAATCACAGCTTGTGTTTTTGGCGCTGTATCACCTATATATTGACCGACTAAAAGAGATCGATCTACTTCGACTAAATGACCGCTGGATAAATAACCTACAGCCTTTAAATATTCCGCGACTAATCGTGCGATAGTAGTCTTACCTGTACCAGGGTTTCCTGTAAAGATAAAATTCATCGTTAAACGTGTTTGTTTCGACCCGCGAGATTGTCTAATCTTTTGCAGTGCCAAGAACTCTTCCAACTGAAAAATTCTTTCTTTAACTGTATTTAAACCAATGACTTTTTCAAATTTACCTTTAATATTTTCTAAATTTTCTGCTCCTGCTTTTTTACGCGTAATTTGTATTTTCTCCACACCATCATCTAAATATAATTCATCCGATGCTGTAAGTTGATAAATGATGCCTGGTTCTATTTTTCCTGTTATACGCAAATTTGTAATAGACTGATAAATATCATCTTCTATATAACTCTTAATTCCGTGTACACCCATTGCTAAATTCGCTTTCTCAACAATAAAATCAGATACATCATGAGTACAGTTCATATTCACTTGTAATTTCGTATGAATACGTTTTTGATATTTTTTCAAATAGCGATCTGATATTTTTGTCAAAGTATGGAGTGGTAATACCGATGTTTGCGGATAATCTATTATTTTCTCTAATACCGTGGCCGGGAACATTGTACGAATATCTTTCAAATCCTTTTCGGTAGATAAAATAATTAGCTTATTTTCTATTTGAATCGAATCAATACTTTTCTCCGCTAAATTGCTATATGTTTTTTGGAGCGCTTGCCAATTCCCATTGTAAACATAGCGATCCTTCAACTTAATTTTCCCATTCATAATTAATTCTGATAACTTAGAAATTAAATTAGGCGGACATTTATCGACATTATCAAAGTACAGTACATCTGATTCAGATTTGATTCCTCTATACACATCTGATAAAAAAGTACTTTCAATATCTGACGCTCCAAGCGAACTACTAATATCAATGTAGTGTACATCTGGTTTTTCATATAAACTATACTCATTCATAATCGCTGTTAAATATTTTACTGATTTATATATTCCTGTACCTTTTCGACCAGAGACAAAAATAACATTTTTTAAGTTCGCATCTGGACGTTCGTAAATAAAGCTTCTCATGTAACCCATACATAACTGATCGATAAACTCTTCCTGACCAAATATATAGCTATTTAAACGCTTCTTCGCATCTGTAAACACTCTTTGATACTTATCGATTTCATTATTATGATTTTGCTCCCCTGTATTCGAATCGAAATTGGGATCTCTTCTTCTTTGCTGCTTATATTCCTCTTTAGGAGGTTGCTTCGTATTTACTCCTTGAGCCTTTAGCATTAACTCACGGAATCGATCAGCCCACGAGGAATTCGGATTTCTCATCAAAAACTTCTTACAACACTTTATGCATTGCGCTTCCATTTCTGATTGTAAAAGGGCTTTCGCATAGTAATACTCTAATTCTTCACTCTTTCCGCTTTTCAACGCTTGTTCAAAATGTGTAATTGCTTGTTGCACATGCTTTTTTTCAAACAGATAAGCTTGTCCCATTCTGACATTCGCTTCATGGTGCAATGAATCTTGACTTAAAACTTTATTGAAATAAAATCTAGCTTTCTCATAATTTTCCTGTTTTAAATATAATTTTCCTAACCCCATTATCGTAGTTATATCTGCTTCTCCTAAATTATATGCACTTAGAAGCAACGTCTCTGCTTGATTAAGCTGATTCAATTCTACATATGTTATCCCTAAATACACCATGTATTCGCTATTACTCTCATCTAGTGATAGCGCTTGCTCAAAATACGTTTTTGCCTTATCGTAATTTTGATTATGGAAAAATAACAATCCAGCTAAATAAAATAACCCCGGATGATCAGGATATCGAGCAAGTAATCCATCAATTTGTGTCAATGCTTTTGACAATTCTCCTGAATGGACATTCGCTTCAAATAATGATTTAAAAGCCAAAAACTCTTCTTTGTTATACAAATTTGCCGTTGACATTGTATCCCTCCTATAAAGCAATTCAAGACTTATGAATAAAGAAAACTCCTATTCAGGAGTTTTCAAAATGTTTCATTATTTTCTACCGAACACAACCGCTATGGCGGTTAAAATACTTCGATTTCGTTGTTCTCTTTGACCAGTATTAACTTCTTTATTATCAAGCCAAACTGGAATTCTACTAATTTTCCAAACAAAGTAAAGTAACGCTCCACTAATTAATAAACTAATAAATGAGAAAGAAAATAGTGCATTTAAGAACCATATTGCAGGTATAAAACCTAAACCAGCAAAACGCCCTACTAAAAACTTTGTTTGTAATGCTTTTTCGCCTAAATCAATAAATGTTTGAATGTATCCAAGTAAATCTCTATCTGTTGCATAAATCTTTGCTTCTCTTAATAAGATTAGTCCTTGTTCAGCGCTCTCTTGAGAAATATAGCTATAATAAGTCTCACCATTACTCTCTTGAGCGTATAGCATCGATAAACACTTATAGTAGTAATTATAAGCTAATTCATTTCCTAAACTTGGGTCTTTCCCATATATTTCAATTAATTTACGTAAAATGTCAATCGCTTGATCATAATTATCTCTATGTCTTGCGATTACTGCCATTCTGAAACGATATGCTCGCTCATTTGGTTTAATACTTAATGCTTGTTGAGTTAATCTTTCAGCATGATCTAATCGCTCTTCAAAGCTTAATTTCGGATGATCTAAATAAACATCAGATAAATCGTAATAGAATACATCGTTATTTGTTTCGATATCCATCGCTTTTCTATACTCATAAATCGCATCATCATACTCATTCCACATATAATGTGCTCTCGCTAATATCGCCCACCCGTGTGCGTTAGCTCCATAATCCTCAGTGACTTTTTTTCCTACAACAATTGCATCTGCAACTCTTCCTTCTTCTAATAGACTCCATGCATAATCTATTAATTCTTGTGCAGTAGATCCTGTTGTATTATCAAACGGTTCTTGGTAATTTGCATCCACTTCAGGAGTAGAACCCTCTAACGTACGGTTATACTCGCTTCTCTTCGTTTCATCCAAAAGAATTGCCTCGGCTTCAGCAAGAATCTCAACTATTCGTTCAGCTTCCTGTCTACGCTTTAAATCAGGTGCATTCGTTCTCCCTAACCATTTTCGCTGCGCCTCAATTAACTTCTCTTTCAGCTCGGCTGTTCCAATACTTGGATCAACTTGCAGCAATTCATAATAATTCTCCAAAGGTTAAACACCCCTATCCGTATAAAATACATCAAAAAAAAATCGTTATTCTACTGAAATTCCTGCTAATTTTTCAGCTTTTTGTTCAATTGCTGCTTCTGTTAAATTTGATTTTCTTTCAATTTGCATTTCACCTAAATGTTGACCAGTATTTTCGTCTTTTCCATAAATGTGTACAACGCCATTTTCGTCATATGTAAAAATGAAGCGAACTGGGTATCCTTGTGGTTTTGGTCCTCTTAAATCTAAATTCGATCGACCGATAACTTTTACAAAATCAGGGTCACTGTCTTCCCCTTCTGTTACTTGAACGTGAAGAGATGTTTGCCCCTCATTAACTGTATAAAACACAGCTTCTTCACTAGCTGGGATTGGTGTATTTCGAACAATAATTTTTTCGTTAATGAATCCACCAGTATTATTATCATGAATTAAAATCCCTAAACTATGCGAGTTTACATCTACTACTCTCGTTTTCGGTTTAAACTCTTCTGCATTGTTAGACGCTTCATTATCTACTTGTAATAAGCTCCCTTGAATAGCAGCTCCTAATGCAACTACTTCATCAGGGTTAACATCTTTTGAAGGCTTAATTCCTGTTGTACGTTCAATTAAATCTGAAACAGCTGGAACTCTTGTCGAACCGCCAACAAGTACAATCTTATCAATATCTTCCCAAGCTAAATCAGCATCTATTAAAACATTCTTCATAATTAAAGCAGTACGACTTAAAAGAGGTGAAAGAAGCTCATCAAATTTTTCTTTTGTCACTTCAACTTTTACTGTACGCCCTTGAGATGAAAGTGTAATAACCGATTTTTTACGAGATGATAGCATTTTTTTACAAGCTTCAGCTTTCTCACGTAAATCTTGTACTGCATTTAAATCATCATATAAATCTAATCCATGCTCTTCTTCAAATTTCTGTTCTACTAATTCAAAGATTTTGTTATCAAAATCGAAACCGCCTAAGTTACGATCTCCCCCAGTAGCCTTAACAACTACTTCATCTTGATTTAGTTGTATCAGCGTCACGTCAAATGTACCTCCGCCTAAATCGTACACCATTACATTCTGCTTTTGCTCACGATTCGCTAAACCATATGCTAATGCAGCAGCCGTCGGTTCGTTAATTACCTTAAGTACATGTAAGCCAGCAATTTTCCCAGCATCTTGCGTTGCTTTTCTTTGCGCATCATCGAAATATGCTGGTACTGTAATAACAGCTTTCGTCACTTTAGCGCCTATTGCTTCTTCTGCATCTTCTTTTAAACGTTTTAAAATAAGAGCCGAAAGATCCTCAGGTGTAAATACCTCTCCACCTATCGGGAATTTATAACTTGCATTTCCCATCTGTCTCTTCACAAATTGAACAGTATTTGTTGGGTCTGATACAGAAATACTTTTTGCAGTTGAACCTATAACAGGCGATCCATCTTCAAAAAATATAACTGATGGAGTAACTCTTTCTCCCTCACGGTTTGGCAGAATTGTTGGGTTTCCACTATCATCTATGTATGCCACCGCCGAGTTGGTTGTTCCTAAATCGATACCAATAATCACCTAATCAGCTCCTCAATATCCTTTTTTCACTACATATTGTTATAACAAATAAGATAAATCTAACATTTTTTTCACAAATTTGCCATAAGCACGACTCATTAATTATAATAAATAGTTAAAAAAGTTCCGTCAATGAAAATTTCCCTTAATTTAACTACATCATTTTATGTATATTTTATACCTTCTACGACCATTTTTGTTGTATTTTTTCAGAAAAATCATAAAATAATTTCTGATATAAAAATAAGGCGGCTTTAGTAAGCACACTACAAGCCACCTTAACTACAAATATATTAAATTTTTTCATCTACAATACGAATCATAAAGTACTCAACAAGCGATTCAATTGTTAGAAACTTAGTCCCAACTTCGTTCAAATCCATTTCAAAGTTCAGCTCGAAAATATCATGTAATTCAATAAGAGCTGAAATGAACATCCCTACATCCCCAGTGTATTCAACAGGGGATCCATCTATCTTCAACTCTTCTACTGGCTTCAATCCTTTTTCCGAAATCACCGCTAATACCGATGCAATTACAGATTGTATTAAATTCTCTTTTATTGTTTTTAATGTTGACATTTTATCCACCTCATAAATAGTTTATAAAACTGTCTACCAATACCGTAAACCTTACCAATTTGTACGAGTTCATTAATTTAATATACATTTCATATTTTATATCCATCATTCAATAAAATAGAATCTCGCCTAAGCTCGCACTTTTCTCTATGCTATCGAGGACTATCTATAGTCATCAGTTTTCTTTCGCTATCTCTATAACAACTTCTAATAAATTTCTTTTTATTCTTTTTCAGCCATCTTCGCCTTCAAATATTCAGCAATTTCTGTTTGCCCAAATTCTCTAGCATATTCATATGCATTCATATTCTTAATACTCTCTCCAGTATATCTAATTGAAATATCTAAACCTTTTTCAACCAAAAACTCAACTACTTCTTTATGCCCACCATAAATAGCCCCAAATACTGGATTTCTTTTCGCTAAGCTCACATCTAATTCTGCATTGGCCTCTATTAAATACTTTACTATATTCAAGTATCCGGCTCCTGCCGCCAAATTTAATGCAGACGCATCAAATGTACCTCCTCTAGCATTGATATCTATACCTTTATTAATTAAATACTCGACCATGTCAAGTTGTCCTCTCTTGGTAGCTACATGTAACCAAGTTCCAAATGAAGTCATTGTATTCAAAAGTTCTTTATCATCGCCTATTAATCGCTGTACTTCATTAATATCGCCATTTTTAATTGCATTCCTTATCGCTTTGTTTACACTTTTCTTATCCAAAACATATCCTCCTTAATTTCAATTATCTTCTACTAGCTAGTTCACCTAATTCCTCAAGAGCTTCAACAATATCGTCAAGGTCACCTTCCTCATCTTCAACAGCTCTTAATCGATTTACAACATTCTCCAAGGCACCAAAACTATGTTGTCCTATTACAGCATTAGGTGCCCAAACAAGGTTTTCTTTCCCAATTATCGGATCTAATCCATACCTTCTTAATATTTCTTGACCTTCTCGAACCAATTCTTGTTGCTTCTGACCAAGACCTCTTTTAAATAAGATATGATGTGCATGTGGGTTTATCATATCCTCAGGCGGACTACCTACCAATCCTTTAAGATACTTACCAAAGTCCATTTTAATTAATGCTTCATTATATTCTTTAGTAATACCTAAATCGGATATCTTTTCACTAACATCAGACAATTCACTCACACTAAAAGTATTATTTTGAATAGCGTTTTTAAGCTTATTAAGCTTAGCGGAATTGATACTATCACCCTCGACTATACCATCAAGAAAATAACTTACATTGTTATCAACTTCAGCAAATGTATCACTAACTTCCTGTTTAACCTCTTCCTCTAAGACTTCTTTCTCTTGTCCACTATCCGTCTCCTGACCAATTTGTCCGTCGAGTTCTACTACCAACTCATTATAATCAGCGTCTTCAACTTTAGCCAGTATTTCTTTCAACCGAGATGAACCTTCTCTCTCTATCCCGACTCTTTCTATTTCTCTAACCTTTTTTGTATCATCTTTTTTCTCAGAAGCCTTATCATCAACTTCATCAAATAACCCTGGTGTGTCCATATATTTGATAAGATACATTCTTCCATCTTCAAACAGATGTCTCGTTTCTCTATGAATACCTTTTATATTATAATCCCACCATGCTTTTGGACTCTTATTAGCTGCCTCTAGCTGCGCCTTAAAACTACTTATTATCGTATTTGCTTCACCAGCTTCTCTCCATTTTTTATCACGTGCTTCCAAAATATCTCTTGCATCAGCTAACGGTTTATACTTATCAATGATTTTATTCGCTACTTTCATGCTATCTTCATAAACTGTTTTTATTTCTCTACTAAACTCTTCTTTATTATATTTAAACCATTCTGCCGGCCCTTGCTTTATCGCTTCTATTTGTGCTTTAATACTACCTTTCAATGTGTACTTTTCGTCTCCAGCCTCGCTCCATATTTTCTCGCGTTCTATGGCAACTTCTTTTATAGAAAATAGTATTTTATTACCTTCTATCATTTTATTTGTTACTTTCATACTATCTTCATACACATTTTTTATTTCTTTACTAAACTCTTCTTTGTTATATTTCAACCACGCTTTCGGACCTTCCTTTGCCGCATCGATTTGTGCCTTCACACTATTTTTACACATTTCCAATAGCGTTGCGCCCTCGCCATCTTCTATTCGCTTTTCATGTCGCTCTCTCAATGATACTTTTGCATTTGCTATTACCTTATAAGTATCAGTAATTTTATCCGCTATTTTCACGCCGTCTTCATACACATTTTTTATTTCTTTACTAAACTCTTCTTTGTTATATTTCAGCCACGCTTCCGGACCTTCTTTTGCCGCATCTATTTGTGCCCTCACGCTATTTTTACACATTTCTAATAGCGTTGCGCCTTCACCATCTTCTATCCGTTTTTGATGTCGCTCTTCCAGTGACACTTTTATATTTTTTAACGTTTGATAATTGTCGGTGATTTTATCCGCCATTTTTGCACAATCTTCATACGCAGTTTTTATCTCTTTACTAAACTCTTTCTTATTGTACTCCCACCATGCTTTTGGCCCTTGTTTTGCGGCTTCTATTTGCGCCTCAATACTACTTTTCAATGTGTATTTTCCTTCGCCAGCTTCATTCCATTTTTTATTCCGCTCTTCCAGTACTTCTTTTATAGGACCTAATATTTTATTATTTTCAATTACTTTATTCGCTAACTTTATTCCATCTTCATACACATGTTTTATCTCTTTACTAAACTCTTCTTTGTTATATTTCAACCACGCTTTCGGACCTTCTTTTGCCGCATCTATTTGTGCTTGTATCGCATTCTTACACATTTCTTTAAAACTATCACCATAGCCAGCTTCTCTCCAAGCATCTTTTCTTTCTTTTAAAATTTGTCCAATCGTTCGTTGATCTATCTCTTTCTTTTTCTGATCAAACAATTCTTCTAAATCGAATCCCGATTCTTCTTCTGCCTCGCTTCTCGGCTCAAACTCTTTTTTAACAGTTTCTTCTTCTCTTGGACCTTCCGACGAATCAGTTCCTTCTATATTCTCTCTTGTCTCAGAGGGATTCTCATCCTCTTGCACTTCTCGTTCCGTTGGTTCTTCCGTCTGTTCAAGTTTCTTGTCTTCATTTGTTTCTTCTTGCTTCGGCATTTCTTCTACTTGCTCTGGATTCTTCCCTCCAGTTTCTTCTGTTCTTTCTCCTGCCTGATCAAATTGGTTTTCTCCATCTGCTTCTTCTTGCCTCGGCATTTCTTCTACTTGTTCGGGTTTCTTTTCTCCAGCTTCTTCCGTTGGTTCTTCCAACTGTTCAAGTTTCTTACCTTCATCTGTTTCTTCTTGCTTCGGCATTTCTTCTACTTGCTCTGGATTCTTTCCTCCAGTTTCTTCTGTTCTTTCTCCTGCCTGATCAAGTTGGTTTTCTCCATCTGTCCCTTCTTGCTTCGGCGTTTCTTCTATTTGCTCTGGTTTCTTTTCTCCAGCTTCTTCCGTTGGTTCTTCCAACTGTTCAAGTTTCTTACCTTCATCTGTTTCTTCTTGCTTCGGCATTTCTTCTACTTGCTCTGGATTCTTTCCTCCAGTTTCTTCTGTTCTTTCTCCTGCCTGATCAAGTTGGTTTTCTCCATCTGTCCCTTCTTG